>NZ_FNAL01000001.1 GCF_900101915.1 Psychrobacter pacificensis
GTCTGCCCTTAATCGTTTTATGATTATGTTTGATGACCGTATCAGTAAGCATTTAATCTAAATGGCAGTTACACAGAATTCGGGATGGTCTCGACACTACTTATATTTCTCAAAAAAAATTTATTAGTAATTGTTTTCGCGGCGCCAGTCATCTACTTCGCGCTCAGCGTGATCTTGAGCATGGCCATAACGCTCTTGTATACGGCCAACCAGCTTATCACGGCTACCTTCAACTTGATCTAAATCATCATCAGTCAGCTCGCCCCATTTTTGTTTTACTGAGCCTTTTAGCTGCTTCCATTCACCTTTTAGAGTATTCTCGTTCATAGTTGTATTCCTTTTTCTTTAATTAATATGTGTAATATAATTTTTAATTGCTTTTCATGGTAGTTCTGTTTACCAATTAACAAACCTATCTATTTATTGATTTTCTTATTTTAGTAGTTCACAAGTATCATTGGTTGCTACCAAATATCTTGTGATAATTAATATAGGGCTTTTCAATTCAGCTGTCTGTATACGCTATGTTTATAGTGTTACTTAATTATAGTGAGCGTGAATCGTGTGTTATCTGCTCACCGACTGTATTAATGATGCGTAAATTGCGTCTATTGTACGTAATGTACATCGAATTGAGACCGATATCTAGAGGTAAGTGTCACATGGGGAACTATGAATATACGGGCTAGGTAACTGCGCAATCTCGTAGCGTATGTCAACTGGGAAAGGGGGTGGGGTATTTATAGTAGACAAACATTCTGATCTTATGAAGCATTAATCTGTTTTGTGAAGCACGAGTCCTACTATATGTTTGGCTATAGACTTATGGTTTAAATAACTATAACCTTATAGTCGAAACATAATTAGTAAAAGTTATTGTGGGTTTAAAAATGACGAGTCTAAAAATAGTAATCAATATGTGACTATCATCACACTTTTTTAGCACAATAGCACTTCAGGTAAATTACTGGCGTGTTGACATAATCATTTATCGAGTAGGGATACCTCTATATTGAATGCATTAGCGCAAAATGAAGCAGCACCTATAGAGTCAAAACGTGAGCTGGCAAAAGCCAAGACGCGGCGTGCCTTATTAAAAAGCGCGTTACGGCTCTATAGTCTAGAAGGCGCTCAGGGCATGAGTATGAATAAAATTGCCAAAGGCGCTGGCATTGCGCAGCCCAGTTTTTATAATCATTTTGAGAGCTTGGATGCGCTACAGAACGAGCTCAGCGCTCAGTTAAAAGACCACTATCTATCGCCAATGCGGCTGGCATGGGTTAATATGCTCAAGGACTATGATGTACTGACTAAGGATGAGTTTAATCAGCAGTGTCAGCAATGTCTGATAATGATTTTTGATTCTGCCTTCCAGAATATTGCGCTATTTCAGCACTTACTCGAAGATCGTCCGAGATTTACTGCCGATATAGAGAACCAATCCTCACTCAATAATGGACTGGGTAATCTGGTCGCAGACATACAAGAGGAGTGGACGGAGATATTTATTCAAGGATTGCAGCTATCCAATCGTTCTTGTGAACGCAGTGCGGTGAGTCTCTGTGTGGATATGGCAGCCGCGCAAGTACATGAGCTGATACTAGGCTGTCATCAGCAGCGCTACTCGATGGAGCAAGCGATTGCGACATTGAATATCAGCTTTGACGCCTTATTTGCCAATTTTTTGCAAGGAAGCAACCATAGCGGCTCATGATATATCTCATGAAAGCTAGGATTTATAAAACATAAAAGGGAGTATGACTATGGGCACTACAGCGGCTAGCGCGGCGGACAACGAACAAATCCACTTTAGAACCTGTACTTTATGCGAGGCGATGTGCGGCGTCGAGATCAAGCACGATGGCGAAAAAGTCTTATCGATCAAAGGGGATAAAAACGATCCTTTTTCTCAAGGCTACATTTGCCCAAAAGCCACTGCTTTGCAGGATTTGTACGAAGATCCTGATCGTTTACGAGGGCCTGTTGAAAGAACGGCGGACGGTTGGAAATCGATCAGCTGGATTGAGGCGTTAGATAAAGTCGCTGCAGGTATTCAGTCTGTTCAGCAAAAATATGGTCAAAATGCATTTGGGGTGTATTTGGGTAACCCGAATGTCCATAACATGGGCGGGATGTTGACCATTAAGCAGCTATTGACCAGCCTAAAGACGCGTAGTCGCTTTTCTGCGACCTCAATTGACCAACTGCCACACCATATCGTCAGCATGCATCTGTTCGGCCATATGCTCCGCATCCCTGTTCCGGATGTGAATCGCACGCAGTATATGCTCATCATCGGCGGTAACCCGCTGGCCTCTAATGGCAGTATCATGACTGCGCCCAACATGCGTCAAAAGCTCAAAGACATCAAAGCACGTGATGGCAAAGTGGTGGTGATCGATCCAAGGCGTACCGAAACCGCAGACATCGCCAGTGAACATCACTTTATTCGTCCAGCGACAGACGTATTGTTGCTACTTGCCATGCTCAATGAGATCTACGCTCAGGGCTATGCCAAGGTAGATAGCCGAGTGGCAGCGCTGGCACCAGAGATTGATCGTATTGCATCATTTGCACAAGGGTTCACCCCTGAGTCAGTGGCAAATATTACAGGCATTACCGCCACTGAAATCAAACGTATCGTCAAAGGGTTTTGTGAAGCCGAAAGCTCAGTCTGTTATGGCCGTATGGGTATCTCGGTGCAAGAGTTTGGCTTGCTCAGCCAATATCTGTCCATGGTCATCAATATCGTCACAGGACGCTTAGATGAAGTGGGCGGACTCATGTTCCCGAACCCTGCGGTCGATGTGGTCAATAGCTCGGGTCCTGGCTATTTGGGCAAACGTCACAGCCGCGTGAGTAATCTACCTGATTTTAATGGCGAATATCCAGTGGTTGCGATGGCGGATGAGATGTTGGTCGCAGGAGAAGGGCAGTTAAAAGGCTTTATGAGTGTCGCGGGAAACCCTGTCCTTAGCACGCCAAATGGTGAAAAGCTAGATGAGGCCTTGTCAGGGCTAGAATTCATGGTGTCGCTTGATTACTTTGTGACGGAGACCAGCCGTCATGCCAACATTATCCTGCCGCCTGTCTCGCCACTCGAGCGTGACCATTACGACATTACGTTTAATGGTTTTGCTGTACACAATGTTGCCAAATACTCGCCTGCCTTATTTAGCAAAACAGAGAATGAGAAGCATGACTGGGAGATTTATCTAGAGCTTGCCGATCGCTTGGATAAAGACGCGCCAGAAGCGGTACAAAAAGAGCGTGCCGCGACAAAAGCGTTTGGACCGAAATTCTTGCTTGAGCAAGCTCTCAAGTACGGACCTTATAAAGACGTCACATTGGATGCGCTGATAGACAACCCACACGGTATTGATTTAGGACCATTGCATCGTATGTTGCCGGAGGCGATCAAGCATGCCGATAAGCAAATCAATCTCAATGTTGATTTTTATCAGGCAGATTTGGCACGGGTCAAAGAAATGATGCAGCAGTATGATAATCAGGAGATTTTGCTCATCGGACGTCGCCATGTACGTAGCAATAACTCATGGCTGCACAATAGTTATCGATTGGTGAAAGGTAAATCTCGTTGTACACTAATGCTGCATCCAGAAACGGCAGAGCAGCACGGTATTGAAGACGGACAAGACGTGAGAGTGACCTCTCGCGTAGGTAGTGTGGTCATCGCAGCAGAGGTGACTGATGAGCTTATGCCAGGCGTGGTCAGTATTCCGCATGGCTTTGGTCATGGTCGTAAAGGGGTGAAGCAGAAGATTGCGCAAGCGCATGCCGGTGTCAGTGTCAATGACTTAACAGACGATACTTTGATTGATCAGTTGAGTGGTAATGCCGCCGTCAATGGCGTGCCAGTGCAATTAGAGGCGTTGGGTGCTAACGCAGACAGTGTGGCTAATGCGGTATTAGAAAACTCAATAGATAGTGCAATCGCATAAGTTCAATTTTTTTAAAGTAAAAAGCAGGCGCTTACACGATGTAAGTGCCTGCTTTTTTATGGAGATAGTTTTTTTATAGTGTCTAGAGATTAAGTCAGCTGTTTGTACCCACAAAATCAAAATCAACGTTGGGCGTTTCACCTTGTATCAATAAGCTGATGGCTTTTGCAGAGCCGCAAGCATGCGTCCAGCCTAACGTGCCGTGCCCTGTATTTAGCCATAGATTGTCAAAAGTGGCTGATGCGTTATGGCTACCATGTTTGACTTGACCGCAATGCGCGCGCCCAATCAAAGGTACGTTTGACGGGGTCATGGGGCGCAGTCCTGTCCAATATTGAACCGAATTTGCGATGATACCTTTTGGAAATAATTGCTGCACGCGGCGCGTAATGGCCTCACAGCGCGTGGCATTTAGGTCCAAATTATAACCATTAAATTCTGCGGTGCCTGCCACTCGCAACTTATCACCCAAACGTGAAGTCACCAGCTTAAACTCATCATCAATCAAGCTGACAAAGGGCGCTAAATGCGGCGCTCGTGGATTGACCGTATAGGTGGCTGAATAGCCCTTTGCTGGAAAAATAGGCACGCGAATATCCAATGGTTTTAACAGAGGAACGCTATAGCTGCCTAGCGCGATCACATGACTATCAGCCGTGAAAGTCTGTACGTTTTCGCCTTTTGGGCGAATGGTAATACTATGCACATGCGGACGCGCAGAGTGAGCGTCAGTATTAAGCGCTAAGATCTCAGTATCATATAAAAACTGTACACCCGCATCAATGCAGCGCTGTGCGAGTCTTTGCGTAAATAGGTGCGCATTACCAGATTCGTCACGGCTGGTGTAGGTTGCACCAGTGAGTTTATGCGCAATCGGATAGAGGGCAGGTTCCAAGTTGACGGCATTATTGATATCAATCACATGGCGCTCACAACCAAGCGCTTGCATGCGCTCAGTGGGTTCGATAGCAGCATCAAACTCAGCTTGGCTGGTATAAAAATGCATAATACCGCGTGTTTGCTGCTCATAATTGATACCGATATCGGCGCGTAGCTGTTGTAAGGCGTCGCGAGAATATAACCCTAAGCGTACCATTTGCACCAGATTGGCATCGGCACGATCAGCGCGGCACTCTTGCAAAAACTGCATCGCCCATTTGAGCTGATCCTTATCCGCACGCAGACGGAATAACAGCGGTGCATCCTCTTTAAACAACCATTTGAGCGCTTTCATCGGGGTGGCAGGATTGGCCCACGGCGTCGCATGAGAGACCGATATTTGACCACCATTGGCAAAAGACGTCTGCATTCCTGCCGCCGATTCGCGCTCGATCACGGTCACATCATAGCCTGCTTGACGTAGATACCATGCGGTGGTCACGCCCACCACGCCTGCTCCGAGTACCGCAATATGTGTCATGGGATTCTCTATGCTCATGTTAATCATGACGGCAGCCGTATATTAGCTTGCCATCACTGTTGCTGCGCCGCCTATTTGTTTCAGCTTGCTTTTACTTTGGGCGCGCAACATCCACCTGCAGTGCGGCTGGCAAGTCCAATATATTCAAATCGCTTTCTGCCAAGTGTTCAGGACGAGCAACGATAAGGGCAATAAAGCCATTGTCATTTTCTATCGCATTCACCACTTGGATTTTATCGAGTTTGTCGCCTGCTGCGGGGAGCGCGCCTGTGCCTTTGACATAATGCAAAAACGCTTTGGGCGCTGATTTAAAATAAATACGGGCGATGACTTCTTGGCCCAAGTAGCAGCCTTTATCATAGTCCATACCGCCACGCTGATGCAGGCGCAGTTCTTGCGGCTGAAACTCACCTTGAGTCGCCGCGACAATCCAATAGTTACCAGTGGCGATACTGCACGCCATCCAATCCTGCGTGTCTTTAGCGGTATTGTGATCGTCCTTATGGCTAAAGGTTGGTTCGTCTGCTAACACACACGGATAAATCGCGATCGACTCACTGGTATCAAATTTAGAAAACGCGCCAAACTTTTTTAAATGAGCTTGTAAGCTATCTGCACAATCGCTGCTGATGACCACATCGTAGTGCTTCTCGGCTTGTTTTTTGATCCAAATGCCAAATTCAATACGGCCTTTTAGATTACAAATAGCGGCTGCCTGATAGCTAAGCCCAAGTTTGGTGACATCACAAGTCAATTGCCCTTGCAAGAATTTTTCGGCATCCTCGCCTTGAATGGTCAACTGCGAAAACTGCGGCAATGCTGAGGGGTTTGGAGACTGAGTCATTGTTATTATCCTTCTGCTTAATAATTAAAATATATAGATGAAATCGAAGCGATAAAAGTTATAGGTGCGCTTTCATATAGACGCTGTTGTTACTGACAGAACCTGTCAGAATAAATGTCAATAAGGTTAAGAAGAGTACCACAAAAAGGGTATCACAAAAACGTCACTACTAAGTGGGGCGCTTCAGTGTGGGTTAAGCATTAAATTGGGTGTAGTGCGCCATTTTCAACGGTACAAATTGGTTAAAAATGGCGAGTTACGGTACAATGTCCGCTCTACAATAAACCCAACGTCTGATGACTGCCGAGGATATGATGAGCTTACCAAATTGCCCAAAATGTGATGCTGAATATACGTATGAAGATGGTGCGTTACTGGTATGTCCGATGTGCGCTCACGAGTGGACGGCGGCTGAGACGGATGCGGCACAAGCGGAAGAGCAAGATGCCGTCATTCGTGATGCGGTTGGCAATGAGTTACAGGATGGCGATGCGGTGACCGTCATTAAAGACCTTAAGGTTAAAGGCTTTTCACTTGTCATTAAAGTTGGAACTAAAGCGAAAAGTATTCGCCTATTACCAGACGCAACCGATGGTCACGATATTGATTGTAAACTCGATGGCTATGGCCCAATGAAGCTCAAATCTTCTGTCGTCAAAAAAGCGTAAATTGTAAAAATGTCTTGAAAGATTCGATAATAAACAAATATAAGACTGACGACATTTAGAAAATACAGAACTGACAGAATATAAAACCTATAAATAGAGAATAGCTATGAGTACTAAAAACGAACAGCTTTTTGCGCAAGCCCGCAAACATATTCCAGGCGGCGTTAATTCACCCGTCCGTGCCTTTGCAGGGGTCGGCGGTACGCCAATTTTTATGCACCGCGCTGATGGCAGCAAGATTTATGACACCGAAGACAATGCCTATATTGATTATGTGGGTTCTTGGGGCCCAATGATTTTGGGTCACGCGCATCCAAAAGTCATCGACGCTGTCAAACAAGCCGCCGATGATGGTTTGAGCTTTGGGACACCAACGCCGTTTGAAACCACGGTCGCTGATAAAATCTGTGAGCTCGTGCCGAGCGTTGAGATGATTCGTATGACCAGCTCGGGGACTGAGGCGACCATGAGTGCGATTCGTTTGGCACGCGGTTATACTCAGCGTGACAAAATCGTCAAGTTCGAAGGCTGCTATCATGGCCATTCAGACAGTCTGCTTGTCAAAGCAGGCTCAGGCATGCTTGATATCGGTGAACCAACGTCTAAAGGCGTACCAGCCGATTTTGCGAAGCACACGATCACGATTCCTTATAATGATCCGCAAGCGATCAAAGACTGCTTTGAAAAATGGGGCGACGAGATTGCTTGCGTGATCTTGGAGCCGATCGCTGGCAACATGAATATGGTAATCCCAACACAAGAGTTTCATGATACGTTGCGTGCCCAGTGTACGGACAATGGCGCAGTATTGATTTTTGATGAAGTGATGACAGGATTCCGCGTGGGTCTGGGCGGTGCGCAGGCACACTTCGGTATCACGCCTGATTTGACCTGTTTTGGTAAAATCATCGGTGCAGGCCTGCCAGTTGGTGCGTTTGGCGGTAAAGAAGAAATCATGTCGTGCATCGCACCGCTTGGTGGCGTGTATCAAGCTGGTACGTTATCAGGCAACCCACTTGCGATGCGTGCCGGTATCGCGATGTTTGAAGACCTAACGGCAGAAGGTTTTTACGAAGACTTAGCTGCCAAAGTCGATCATCTGGTCGATGGTTTCCAAGCGGCGGCGGATAAGCATGGCATCAATCTGCGCACCAATAAATTGGGCGGTATGTTTGGTATGTTCTTTGTCAAAGACGCTGATACCAAAACCCCAAGTAACTTTGATGATGTGACAGAGTGCGATATGGAGATGTTCAATACCTTCTTCCACGGTATGTTAGATCGCGGTATTTACCTAGCGCCGTCTGCGTATGAAGCAGGCTTTATGTCAATCAAGCACAGCAATGAAGATATCGAGGCATCGATTACTGCTGCTGATGAGATATTTGCAGAGATAACAAAGGGTTAACCCACTCTAAATCTCTCAAATTTTAGACATTTGAAAGATAAACCAGCATTCATAATAAATTATGATGCTGGTTTTTTTGTACGTTTGTCATATTTGTGATCTTTTAGGCTTAAATTGCCACGCAGGACATCGCCATACATACGAAAATCACTAGCAAAACTTTTTAGCGGAAATTTAAGCGAGGCGGGTTTGTTTTTTTCAAAGAAAAAATGCCCGACCCAAGCGCAGGCATATCCTGCTGCGACACCTCTTGCGAGAGGCTTTACCGAGCCAGTTTTGATTGACTTTGCCAATCCTAACAAACCAAAACTGCTACCTGCAAAATGGAGACGGCGACAAGCCATGTTTTGATGCTCGTCTAAATAAAAATCATAAAACGCCTGTTTGGGTGACGCTTCAGTTTTTATCATATCCGTTCTGGTACTGTTATGGGTATTAGCGGTTTCGGTCGCATTTTTTTCGGTTGTTTGATTCATGCGGTTAGCGTCCTTGCTGGCGGGTTTATCGACTATCCATTGTCGGCAGTTTTTAGGTAAATAATTGATGGATTTCGATGTGATTTATACCGATGTAAAAGCAGTAAATAACGGTTTTTTATCACAATATTATGAGCTTTCAATGTAGCAAACCGTTATTGCTAACACAAGCGTTAGATGTAGGCTTGGTCATTAGCCTTTGATAGAGTGGTTTTACACTTTTGCTATGATTTTGCGGCGCTTGCGCGTATTTAGGATAAATGCTTTAATGGCAAAATGGCCCAGATTTGTGTGGCGGCTGCTTTTTCTATACCTATGATTTTATATCTATGTCGTACCTGATTTTGTTAAACTACACACTCTCTCTAATACGGTGACAACTTGCCTTATGCCTACTGACTATCTTACAAACCCGCCACTCGGCGATGATGAAATGATGGCAGCCATTGATATTGGTTCCAACAGTTTCCACTTAGCCATTGCCCGTCTTGATCATGGGGAAGTGCGCAAAGTAGTCTCTATGTCTGAAAAGGTACAGCTCGCTGCTGGACTGGATGAGCATAAAATCTTGAGCGAGACAGCTGCACAGCGTGGTCTGGATTGTTTGAGTCGGTTTGTGGCGCGTCTGGATTCTGTACCGCCAGAGCGTATTCGTGTGGTTGCGACCAACGCCTTGCGCCAAGCCAAAAATGCCAATGATTTTATTGCAAAAGCCAATAAGATTTTGCCCAAGCCCATTGAGATTATCGCTGGTCGCGAAGAGGCACGCTTGATTTATTTGGGCGTCTCGCATACCAATGAGAGTAGCGACAAGCGCTTGGTTATTGATATTGGTGGTGGCTCGACGGAATTTATTATCGGTCAAGAGTTTGATCCTTTATTGACTGAAAGCTTACAAATGGGCTGCGTCGCATTCACACAGAAGTACTTTGCTGATGGCCTCATTACCAAAGAGGCTTTTAACAATGCGATTTCAGGCGCGCGCAAGGAAGTACTGGCAATCAATGGTCGTTACCAAAAGACTGGTTGGAGCAGCGTGGTCGGCTCAAGTGGGACGATCAAAGCGGTGCGTAATGTCCTTGTGTCCAAAGGCTGGGCCGATGAGCAAGAACGCATTACTTATAAAGGCGTTAAAAAACTAGAGCGATTGCTGCTTAAGATTGGCAATATTGATGATATCGAGCTAGAAGGCGTCAAAGACCACCGTAAAGCGGTATTTCCGGCAGGTGTGGCAGTGTTGCGTGCGGTGATGAAGGTACTAGGCGTTGAGACCATTACCTACTCAGATGGGGCATTACGTGAAGGCGTGATGTATGACATGCTGGGGCGTTTTGCGAGCGAAGATGTGCGTGACCGCAGTGTGCTCGCGCTTATCAAGCGTTATTCAGGCGACAAAAAGCAAGCCAAGCAAGTGGTAAAAACCAGTCGTAACCTGTTCGAGCAAGTAAAAGATAAGCTTGCCCTAACAAGCGATGACTGTGACTTACTCAGACGTGCCGCGTTTTTGCATGAGATTGGCCTTGCAATCAGTCATAGCAGTTATCATAAGCACAGCGCCTATTTGCTTGAGTATTCTGATATTCCAGGGTTCTCACAAGTGGATCAAAAGCGTATGGCGCAGTTGATGCTCAACCATCGCCGTAAGCTCAAAGCCGATATGTTCGAGCAGACCTGTCAGATCGGGGGAAACCAGCTCGTTTATCTGTGCTTGCTATTGCGTCTTGCGGTACTCGCGCATCATAGCCGTAGTGATTATAAACTGCCAGAATTAGAATTAAAGGTCATCAGTGATAGCGACTGGCAAATCACGGTGGCTGATAGCAGCGAGCATTATGCGTTTTTGGTTGCTGATTTGCGCACAGAGATTGAGCAGTTTGCCAAATGGGGCGTACAGCTTAGTGTGGTAGAGGCGCAAGCAACTGAACCGTTACCATTGTCCGTATCGAGTTAAAGACTAACGTAACAAAAGCAGTGCTGTCGATAATGTCATGCTATATAAGATGTGCTACTATAGCTTCTACTCAGTTTACAACTGTACTTTCATTATCTGAACACCGATAACGATATTATTCTTAAACATAAATACATTAAGTATAATGATTAAAGGGAAGCGTCTATGAGCACTGTCTGGGATAGTGTGCAGCTTGCACGACATGCCAAGCGTCCATTATTTATGGACTATGTTAATCAGCTTTTTACTGAATTTGATGAGTTGCACGGCGATCGTGCTTTTGCCGATGACAAAGCCATTTTGGGCGGTCTGGCACGGTTCAATGATCAACCTGTAATGGTCATCGGTCAGCATCGTGGTCGCAGTACTCGTGAGCGTATCGAGCATAATTTTGGTATGGCCAACCCTGAAGGCTATCGCAAAGTGATTCGCTTGGTCAAAATGGCAGAGCGCTTCAATATTCCTGTGATGACCTTTGTCGATACTCAAGGTGCCTATCCTGGTGTTGGCGCAGAAGAGCGCGGTCAAGCGCAAGCGATTGCAGAGAGTATCGCGGTATTCTCTAGCCTAAAAGTGCCTATCATCGTGACCATTATCGGTGAAGGTGGTTCAGGTGGTGCATTGGCAATTGGCGTTGGCGACAAAGTCAACATGCTGCAAAACAGCATCTATTCGGTCATTTCTCCTGAAGGCTGTGCATCTATCTTATGGAAAACCGCTGAAAAAGCACCAGACGCTAGTGAAGCACTGAAATTAAATGCCATCAACCTTTACCAGCTAGGTTTGGTTGATGCCGTCATCGATGAAGGTGAGGGCGCACATGTGCAGCCACAACCCGTTATGGAAGCTCTAAAATCACTGATCACTGAGCAGCTTGATGAAATCAAAGATTTGGATCCTCAAGAGCGTTGTGAGCTCCGCTACGAAAAATTAAAGACGTTTAACTCAGAAGTGATGCTGCCTGCTTAATGCAAAGCATGTGCTAAGCTTTTCATATTCGAGACTGAGTCTTAATGCTAAAATAAAACGTGTCATTCAATGGCGCGTTTTTTTATGTCTATTAATTTGCTCATGAATTTATCTATCTAAAACTAAGGCTGATTATGACCAGCAGTGCCATCCTCACGCATCCTATTAGACCAATCAGTGATTTGCCGATTGATGAGACATTGGCAGATGCATTATTGGGCAGTATAAATGACTATAGGGAGCAGCTGCATGGTCGTCGGCTATGGCTGGCTTGTAGCGGTGGGCGTGATTCATTAGCGCTTGCAGCGTTATGTGTGCAGCTCTATCGGCAAGGCAGATTGCCATGTTTGCCGCAGCTGTTACATGTTGATCATGGTTTGCAAGCGCATAGTCGGCACTGGGCTAAGCACGTCGCTGATTGGGCGCAAGCACAGCAGATACCTTGTCATATCCTAAGAGCACAAGTGACAGGTCATGATGAGCAAGCCGCGCGGCAAGCCCGCTATAACGCCATGCGTGCGCATATCAACCAAGATGATGTACTGCTACTAGGACATCACGCCGACGACCAAGCCGAAACGGTACTGATGCGCTTGATCCAAGGCGCTGGGGTCAATGGTCTATCAGGTATGCAACCATGGCGAGTACAAACGCAGCATGGACGACGCCATGCATTGTGGCGACCTTGGCTCACGGTAAGGCGCGCCACGATTAGTAATTATGCCAAGCGCTTAGCGTTGCCTTATATCGATGACCCGACCAACGAGACGGGTGATAATGTCCGTAGCGGACTGCGCCGCGATATCATGCCTATACTGGCAACTTATAACCCCAATGTCATTGATAATATTGCTCGCAGTGCGCAGCTATTAGGCGATGCGCAAGCCACTGTCAATGTTCAGGCTGAGCAAGATATGCAGCAGACAGCTGATGAAAGCCTACAGCTACCAGCAGCACAGCGCATGCTCAATATCGATACATTGCAAGTATTGCCCATTTATCGCCAGCGGCAACTACTGCATCATTGGCTGGGTCAAGATGAGCCATTACCGCCTGCTAAGCAGCTGGTCGATGACGTATGGAATTTGACTCAGCGCAGCGACCATGATCACCAAACTGAGCTGTTTTGGCAAGCTCGTACGCGCTCCTATGTTGTTCGCCGCTATCGTCAGCAGCTCTATCGTCAAAGCAGTGAATGGTTGTCTTGGTTAAACGTGCCACTAATAGAGCAAGCGCAGCTTTTATCGCGTTTGGATTTGACAACAAATGACTCAGCAGACAGTGATTTTGCACTACTGACTGTTCGTCGCACTGAAGACTATATCTGGCAGTTGCAAGTGTATCCAGATGCGCTGGCAAGATTGATAGAAAGTCATATAGGCGCACTCAATGCAGTATTAAAGATAAAGCCATTAGATCGCAAACAGCGTGTGCAGACGGCATTGGCGACACGTTCACAATCAGGCAAAAAACTGTATCAAACGCTTGGTATTCCATTATGGCTGCGAGAAAGCTTGGTTGTGGTCAGTGTCGTACTCTTAGATAAAGAACACGCTAAAAATGAGATTCCTATCTTATTATTATCGCCTTTTGATAGGTGGATATTGAAAAATGACTTTTCGAGCAATACCAAAAGTCTAGGTAGTGATATCGACGATGTTTTTAAGAATGTTATAAGCGTAGTTGAGTAGATGAAACAAAACTATAGCGGCTATTATATCTTGCAATGAGGCTTTCATAAGTGTGCTGCCCATACCTTGAAGTCTTTTTGAACCGCCTTACGAATAAAAAACATATTTGACACCTCAAAATATTTTATAAAAATTATTTCTCAATCTAACAGCTAAACCATGTCATAGTCGACGTCAGTTGCGTGTTTTAACTAGGTTTAATGCGATTGTAGCTGACAGGAATTTATCAAACGGTTGTAGTGGCAGTATGCTAAACTGAGTGTCGTTTTATATATCAGTATGTTACGTTGAATACTTTTGAATTTTGTGACTAGGAGACAAGTATGTCGGTATTAGATAATAAGAAAATCAGTTTTATTGGTGGCGGAAATATGGCACAAGCGCTTATCAGCGGGCTTGTGGGCTGCGGCATCAAACCAAGTCTAATCACGGTCGCCGATCCTAGCAGCGATATCCGTGAGCAACTAGCCGCTAAAGGTCTAAACACCGTCGATCCAATGGCGGATGCCAAAGCAGCTGTGGTCGGTGCTGATATCGTGGTACTGGCAGTAAAACCACAAATGATGAAAGTGGTGGTTGGTGCTTTTGCTGAGGCATTGGACAATCAGTTGGTCATCTCGGTTGCTGCAGGTCTGTCAACTGACCTATTGTCTAGCATGCTGGGCGGCTATAGTAATATCGTGCGCGCCATGCCAAACACGCCTTCCATGATTCAGATGGGTGCAACCGGTCTCTATGGCACAGATAATATCTCAGCTGAACAAAAAGAGCTGGCAACCGCGGTGATGGAAGCCTCAGGACTGGTCATGTGGGTCGATGATGAAGAACATATGCATGCTGTGACTGCCGTGTCAGGCTCAGCGCCAGCGTATATGTTTTATTTCATCGAATCGATGGTCGATGGCGCAGTGGCATTAGGGCTTGATAAAGAACAAGCCTCAGTACTTGCCCTGCAAACCATGCTTGGTGCGGCAAAAATGGCGATGAATAGTGAAGATACGCCTGCTGAGCTGCGCCGTAAAGTGACGTCTCCAAACGGTACCACTCAAGCCGCTGTTGAATCCATGCAAGCCAATGAGATTGGCCGCCAAATCGGTGAAGCCATGCAAGCGTGCTATGATCGTAGCCAAGCGCTTAGTGAAGAGATGAGTAAATAGTTATTGATTAGCAATTAAGTAAGTAACGACCCAAAAAGTAGGTCAGGCTCAACAGCTGACCTGCATTGTATGATGATTCGCATCTGATAATGACAGTTGTCATCCTAAAATCTGTCAACAATGTCCCATTGAGTAGCCCTTCATGAACAACATGTTATTTCAAGTTTTTGATCTGGTCACCACATTCGCTATGATGCTGGTGTTTATTCGTTTTATGCTGCAATTTGCAGGGATGGATGCGCGCAACCCGATGATTGCACCTGCCTATAAAGCGACCCATATCGTCGATGTGTTTGGGCGTATCTTCCCAACGGTCGGACAGGGACGTATTAGCATTGCTGCTATTGTCCTGATGTTTTTGATTCGTCTGATTGATATCTCTGGAAAAGCGGCCTTGACGCATCAAGGGATTGCGCCTGTGCCGCTATTCTTCACGGGTACGATCAGCTTGGTATTAGACTTTTTACGCATGTGTCGTTACCTAGTGATTGGGTCTATTATCGTCAGCTGGATCGTGGTGTTTACCCAATCCCAGCATCCTATTATTGGTATCATCATTCAGCTAGCAGAACCGATTTTGGCACCGTTCCGTCGTATTACGCCAAACTTAGGCATGCTTGATTTATCACCGATGATTGCTTTTTTTGTATTCTATCTGCTTGAGATCTTCATCGGCGGCTTGTCGGCAAACTTTATGCCAATGCTAGGATAATTGGTGTCTCTAAATCACAGAGAATAAATAACGCATCGCATGCCAAAAGGCGCACTATAAAATATAGAGCGCCTTTTTTATGTCTGCTATTGATGAACGTTATTACTTTATGTTGTTACTTTATAAAGACATTAAGAGTGGATAAAGCGATTGGGTATTAATTGCGCCTGAGCATCATCAGGGTGAGGGTCGTCAGCCGCGCGCAATGTCTGGTTAATCCAATTATCTGCGGATTTTACCGCATCAATCAAATCATCTTCCATGGCCAAACGCCCAGCAATAAAGCTGGCAAGCGAACATCCTGAGCCATGAAATTCACCCTCTAAGCGCGGTAAGATGCTCTTATGTACCATCTCGCCCTCTATATATAAATACTGCTCGATATCACCGCTATCAAAATCATGAGAGGTTTTTACCAACACCGCATGAACGCCTTGCGCGCACAGTTTTTTCGCACCACTGTGCAAATCCTGCTCGCCGCTCAGCGCGCGCAGTTCATGCGTATTGGGTGTAATCAAGGTGGCATAGGGTAGCAGCTGCCTAAACGCGCGCACCAGCGTTTTCTCATCGCCCAAACTGCCACCGCTATTGGCGACTAATACAGGGTCTAATACAAACGGGGTATCAGGGCTTATTATTTGCTCAGCAAACAACTGGGTTAGCATGGCGATATTGTCAGTGGTACCAATCATACCAGATTTGATGGCTTTGACAGGTAAATCGTCAAGCACCGCAGTGGCCTGTGCTTGCACTAAGGAGGCAGCGCACGCCTCAAAGCCAAATACCTGCTGTGAGCTTTGAATCGTGACTGCCGTACAAGCAATAGCCGCATGCGCACCAGATTGACCGATGGCTTCAATGTCCGCTTGTAATCCAGCACCGCCTGAGGGATCCAGTCCAGAAAAACACAGTACGACAGGTCGCATAACCGCTCCTTTTAGGTATTTTATAATCAGTGATAAATACTATAGCCACCTACTGCCAAAAAATCTATCTCAGTCTAGTACCTATAGATTAAGTATAAAGTATCAAAACAAATGAGACTGTTCTGAATCATCAATTTAGCAGTGGTATTTTTTTGCAATATGGCGTAATTTTAAGTATTAAAAGGCGAGAAAAGCATTTATATCGATAATTATGAGAAAAGCCTCATTAAATCGGTAGACAAGGCTTGCAATTCGTTTTGGCTTTGTTATAATACTCGCCCACGACATAAGACGTATTGTTAGCATTAATACTATGTTTATTTTTATAAATGTCTTAAATCGTTAGGTGAAGTGGGTGAGTGGCTGAAACCAGTTCCCTGCTAAGGAACCATACGTGTAAGCGTATCGAGGGTTCGAATCCCTCCTTCACCGCCATTTATTCAGTTATTATTAGAGTAGTAACGCAGCATATTGCGTTAAACATTCTTAATAATTAAATCAAAAAATATTTTGTTTTTAATTAAAAAAGATGTTGACACAAGCGATATTATCTATATAATAGCCAACCTAATTTACTGAAATTGTTTTTAACAACTCGGTAAATGATTTGCAAAGTACGCGCTTGTAGCTCAGTTGGATAGAGCACTTGGCTACGAACTAAGGGGTCGGGAGTTCGAATCTCTCCAAGCGCACCATTTGCATAATCAACTAAATCAATCGCCTGTCTTATGACAATTGGCGATTTTTTTATGTCTATCATTTTTGTAATCTATCACGGGGCTTGATGGCTTCGTACTGGTGACTTGCTGTCAATCGCTTTGCAACTATAGTCAATATGATCAGACGGTCATCTAGGATAATGTACGATAGACCAGTCATTTACGGTACAATAGCGTTATTATTCACTGCTTGCTATGAGCTCGTACCATGCCAAAAAGTTCCTCTAAACGCCCGTCAAAATCTGTCAATAAATCAAAGCCGCAACCGAGCGCTTTTGCGCAGCAAGATCCTAATGAAGCGCCCGCCATTGCCAAACCCATGGTTCGTGTCGTAGCCATTCTGTATGATGGTATGTTGATTCTGGCATTGTTATTTTTGGTGGGTACGATATTGACCGTAGTTGGCACGCTGCTAACGATGGAGACGGGTACCGAGTCTTCACAGGCCCAGTCACTACCGCTTTGGTATCAAAACGCCATTATGACGCCATCATTTGTACTGACATTGGTGGCCTTCTACGGCATATTTTGGCGCCGTGGTGGTCAGACATTGGGGATGCAGACATGGCGGCTCAAAACCATTAATGACGCGGGTCAGTGGCTCACGTGGGGGCAGTCGTTTAAGCGTATCTTGGCTGCTTGTCTGATGCCGTTACTCTTTGGCATCATCGGTAGTCTTATTGATGGGTCACGCGCCGCCTTATTGGCCAGCGCGTTTCTTGGACTGGTATTCAACTATGTTTTTTGTCTGTTTAACCCTCGTGGTCTCGCAGTACAGGATATGCTATCCAACACCATTACCCTAAAAATGCCAAAAGTAGCACATGAAGGGTTATGGCGCGGTTTTAAAAATCGTAAGAAAAAATCTTAGGATTATAAAATAGCCAGCAAGGCTCAAAACATACAAAAGTGAAAGTTATATATTAACGCTTTGAATCAGCCATGCAGTATAACCGACAAAGAAAAGCACCAACGTAGCGCCCGACGTACGACCGAACTGGCGCTTTTTTGTAAAGGCAAACACACACAGAGCAACGAGTAATACCGTCAGTAGCCCCATTGCCATCACATCACGTGATAAAATCACTGGATCAGCAGAGATAGGGGCAATCACCGTAGCTAGGCCTACGACCGCCAATGTATTGAAGACATTTGAGCCAATGATATTGCCAAGTGCCATGTCGTGCTCGCCTTTACGCGCTGCTGACAAGCTTGATACCAGCTCAGGCAGTGATGTACCAACCGCAACAATCGTCAAGCCAATGATAAGCTCACTCAGCCCCCAGAGCGTTGCCAATTCGACCGCTCCCCAAACGATCGCCCGCGAGCTAAGTACCAGCATCAGCATACCGAGCAGTAAGCTACCAAGTCCACGCGCTACGCTTGGCTCTGTCGCATCTGAATCTGCATTATCAATGTCCTCTTCATGCTCATGATAGCCCTCACGAATGCTCAATACGATCTGTGACCCCAATACCGCAATCAACAATACAAGCAATATCAGACCATCCACTTGGCTCAATATGCCGTCACGTAGCTGCCATGCAGCGATGGCGGTGATTAGCAGTAGCAGCGGCAGGTCACGCTTTACGATACCTTTACGGATGATAATAGGGCTAATCAGTACGGTTGCACCCAGTACTAAGGCAATATTGATAATATTTGAGCCGTAAGCATTGCCTAAAGCCAGCTCAGGACTGCCTTCTAATGCAGCCAGTACTGACACGACCATCTCAGGTGCTGATGTGCCGATACCTAATATCAAAACACCGATTAGGAAACTCGGTACACTAAACTTTTTTGCCAGCGCTGTTGCTCCGTCAATAAAGACATCGGCACTCCAAACCAAAATTGCTAACCCAATCAGTATTGCAATCACCGCCAACCACATCGGTATGTTTCCTTATATATGATGAAAAATATGAGTTTAATAAATAAAAATCGCACAAAAAAAGCCGAATCTTGATTTAGATTCAGCTTTCCTCATAGCATCGAGATTTTTAGTAATAATAGCAGTTAACTCAAAGATGTAACTTTGTGTTTATCTTAAATTTACCAAAACCTCACCATCCTGTCATATTAAGCAACTTGTACAGGAATGATATTTGCTGTGTCTTTCACCGTGTTGTCTTCGTTGCAATAGACCAGTTTTGGCTGATACGTCGATGCTTCAACTTCATCGAAATGCGCGTAAGCACAAATAATGACGATGTCGCCTAGGTCTGCCATATGAGCCGCAGCACCATTTAATGAGATAATACCAGAGCCCGCCTCAGCACGGATAGCATAGGTGCGAAAGCGCTTGCCATTGGTCACATTATAGATATCGATAGATTCGTTTTCACGTAGACCAGCTAGGTCTAGTAGATCACCATCGATACCGCATGAGCCTTCATAGTGAAGCTCAGCATGGGTAACGCGAGCACGGTGTAATTTGCATTTAAGCATATTAAGTAGCATAGGTTGCTTCCTTAGCGTAACTGATATTAAATAACTAAATCAAAAGGTTAATGGGGACAAACGTACCAAAATAAAAGGCTATTACTATAGAAATAATATTTTATTCAGGCAATTTAAAGCCATTAATTTGTGAACGTGCTTTTTCGATATCACCATCTAGCAATAGTGGTAGCGCGTCAAAAGCCGCCGTCAATGCGCTGTCAATGGCGATTTGCTCATCGGGAGACGCTTTTGAGAGCACATGTCCACTGACTTTAGATTTGTGACCAGGATGACCGATACCCACACGCAGACGATGAAAGTCATTACCGATATGCGGCGTAATATCACGCAGGCCATTGTGACCACCGTGACCACCGTCGGTTTTGAGTTTGATGCTGCCAGCTGGAATATCGAGCTCATCATGAGCAATCAATAACTCGTCGTTTTTGATGCCATAAAAATTTACCATAGGCACGACTGACTGACCAGATTTATTCATAAACGTCAGAGGCATAAGTAAGCGCACATCAGATCCATGAATGTGCCCACGTCCTGTCACCCCGTGGAATTTTTTGTCAGGGGAGAGCGTGATGTTGAATTGTTGCGCCAAGTGATGGACAAACCAAAATCCGGCATTATGACGCGTAAACATATACTGCTGACCAGGATTACCAAGACCGACAATAAGCTTTATGGCCATAAAAACACCCTGCTTAAATTTGATAAATAAGGATAAGGTTTGAAATATTGATAGACAATATATTCTCAAACCTTAGGGCGTGTTGAACATTCGCAAATAGGCACTGCTGATCGCTAAAATTGTTCCAGACAAGGCACAAAGCGACGATAATGCAGATGCCTTAGCGAGATTTGTAACGCAGTATGGGGCAATTTTAGCATCAGCCCCAACGATAAAAGCAGGGGACAGGACTCTTTTTTGCCGCTTCATCGTTAAAAATAAGCGCTTAGAGTGACTAAGCTTATTATTTTTAACATCGAATCGCCTAAAAAATAGTCGCTGTCAGTGCCATGGTCGAATGTTCAACACGCCCTACTTACAAAAACAGCAGGAGATTTCAAATCGCCTGCTGTCTTCTTAACTAAACGAATCTGTTACTAAGTAGCACAAAATAAAATGCTACCTAGACATAGTATATTACTCGTCGTCGTTGCTTTCTTCAGCATCAGCGCCGTCGTTTTGCTCAGTTGCTGGTACTTCATCAGCATCAACGTCGTCAGCATCTTCGTCAACTTCTTCAACCGTTGGTGGCTGCATGTTAACGATAGTACGGTCATGGCCGTCTTCTAGCTCAAGCTCATGAATCACAACGCCTTCAGGAAGTTTGATGTCTGATAGACGGAACAAATCACCGATTTCCATACCAGATACATCTACTTCTAGATATTCAGGAAGTTGTGATGGTAGGCAGATCACTTCGATATCAGATACTAAAGTAGACAATACGCCACCAGCAGCAGTACCTGGCGCTTCTTCACGACCAACAAAATGCACAGGAACGTTCATGTGGATTTTTTGACCTTTTACAACGCGCTGGAAGTCAGCATGCATTGGGAAGCCTTTAGCAGGATGACGCTGCAAGTCTTTGATAACAGCTTGATGCTCGGTACCGTCAACATTGATGGTCAAGATGTGTGAAAAGAATGCTTCAAACTCAAGTGCTTTTACTAGCTCGTTGATTTTGATAGAGATCGCTGTTGGCTGCTCACCACCACCATAGATGATAGCAGGAACTAGGTTCTGCTTACGTAGGCGGCGGCTCGCACCTTTACCTTGTAGGTCAGCAGAACGATCAGTAGCGTTTAGTTCAAAATGATTATTGCTCATGGATATAATCCTATAAAAAGAATGATGAAGTGTCTGGTCATAAAAAAGTGGATTTGCGACCAATCCACTAATACGTGATGAGAGCTAATATCTATCGTTGCGTATAAATGACACAACTATCGATGTTAGCCATTTGCTTATAACAATGATTTTTATAGTAAAAATTACCAAAATAGCCATTATTATTCAGCATGATCAGCACTTTTGATAATGCTGGCCTGATTGAATAAAACAAACGGTCAGCACAGGCGCGCATTATACGGGATTTTGTAGTAATAATAAAGACCTACGCAAAGTACGTACATAAAAATAGCGTCAAGTACTGATACTTGACGCTATTATTTTTATGACTAAATTTTTATTGTCACTACAATGTTATTAAAATTTATAGCAATGACTGTCTCATATTAAGCATCAAACATCGCACTAATAGATTCTTCATTATTAATGCGGCGTAAGCTCTCAGCAAGCATTGGCGCGATACTGACCTGACGGATTTTGCTACAGGCTTTTGCTTCGGCAGATAATGGAATCGTATCAGTCACGACGACTTCGTCTAGCGCAGATTCGCTGATGTTTTTGAGTGCATTACCTGATAGGACAGGGTGAGTGATATAAGCTAAGACGCGGCGTGCACCATTCTCTTTTAGTGCTTCAGCGGCTTTACATAATGTACCAGCCGTATCGACCATATCATCAACGATGACGCAATCACGGTCACGAACATCACCGATGATGTGCATCACTTGTGACTCATTGGCACGAGCACGGCGCTTGTCGATAATCGCCATGTCGGTATCGCCTAACTGCTTGGCCATTGCACGGGCACGAACCACACCGCCAACATCAGGTGAAACCACCATGATGTTGTCATAATCTTGTTTTTGTAGGTCGTTTAGGAGTACTGGCGTACCATAGATATTGTCTACAGGAATGTCAAAGAAACCCTGAATCTGATCTGAGTGCAAATCAACTGTCATCACGCGATCGATACTAACGATGTTCAGCATGTCAGCGACGACTTTTGCTGAGATAGGTACACGCGCTGAGCGCGGGCGACGATCCTGACGCGCATAACCAAAATATGGCATGACAGCTGTGATACGACCAGCACTAGAGCGACGCAAAGCGTCAGCCATCATCATGATTTCCATCAAGTTGTCGTTGGTCGGTGCACAAGTCGGCTGCATGATAAACACATCTTTACCGCGTACGTGTTCTTTGATTTCCACGGCAATTTCGCCATCAGAAAAACGCGTGATGTCAGCTTTACCAAGAGGTATGTGAAGATGATCGGCTACGGTTTTTGCTAATTCTGGGTGGGCATTGCCCGTAAAAATCGCCAAATAAGGCATGACAGAAGTCCTATTGATTGACTCAAGCAGCGACCGCTAAGCAGTGACAAACTGCTCAAATTAAGAAAAGAGTGGTGAAAAAGATTGAAGACTACTATTACAGTAAAAAATGGCAGGGGTAGCTGGACTCGAACCAACGGATGTCAGGATCAAAACCTGATGCCTTACCAACTTGGCTATACCCCTGTAATGTCTAGGCTACGAACAACCGAAAGCTAATAGCGACTAATTCGTCATTCTTAGAATGGTGTCATGACCTGTCAGTTATGTTATAAACGATTGAGCCGCCTAAAACATAACCTTTCCCTAGCGGTGTTCATTGCGAACTATACCGAAACTGGGATAACGTTGTCAATGACAATAGCATAAGAGGTTATGTATAAACCGCTTATACTCAATGTATGTCTAACGCTTCGTACTAAAAAATGGCAGGGGTAGCTGGACTCGAACCAACGGATGTCAGGATCAAAACCTGATGCCTTACCAACTTGGCTATACCCCTATTGTGGCGACCTATTATAAGTAAATTTTCAGATTTTGCAAGTCATTTGCGCCTTTTTCTGGGATTTATTCGAAACTAAGTGAATTAGCCTGAGTTGCATCGCTACTATTGTAGTGAATAGGGGTCTTTTTATTAAGCCTGTCAATCGTAAGCTAATGCTGTGCGAGTTACTTTTGTACGAGAGGATTGACCACTCTACCACTCATAAATATTGCAGGTTCCGTCAAACAAGCTGTATTCTCTGGGTCTTCAATGACAATATCACCTTTTCGTAAATAGTAACTACCTATACGCTCTTTAATTATACCGCTAGTGACAACCTCCTCACCGAGCTTAACTTTGGTTCCATTTACAGAAATGGCTTGTTCATTCTCAAAAAGAATGGCTCTATCGGGATAAAAAATAGGACTAAGATACTTATCATCGTTCTGAACAAAGTATAAGCAGTTATCTTTTATAACGTATTTGCCTTTCAAAACAAAATTGATTTCGCGCATTGAAAGAGCCGGTGCGTAAGTAAATAGTTCAGCAGGTGAACTGGTTTTACGGTGCTGCTCAGAAGTAGATATATTCTGAGAGTTAGCTTGTAATTCAATTCCTAGCTGCGGTGGTAAAATTACATTATCAGACAAACGCTTGGAATTAGGTTCATCATAAGACTTAGGTAGCGATGTACACCCAGTTAGACTTAATGATAAGCAAACAAAAACCATACTTGTTATTGAGCATTTTTTTAGATATAAAGCATTCACGTTACAAACTCCCCACCACATACCCCGAACAAGGCGCACTTTCAATCCATGTTACCAACAGCGCTTTATCAGAGGCAATACTCGCATCTAACGGCAAGAATACCGCGCTACCAGAGCCAGTCATGCGTGCTGTACCCAGTGCTTGCGATTCTAACCCTTTTAAGTAATCTAAAGCCTCTGCAACAGCAGGAGCGAAGCTTGTCACTACTGGTGTAAAGACATTATGATAGGGCGTATTCAAATTTTGAACATAATCATTGGACTGGTTTTTGATGGTTTTAATCGATAGAGGGGTGATATCTCGATGTAGCTTAGGATGAGCAAATAGGGTAGCGGTATTGATATGCGCCTCAGGCGTTAAGACTAAATACTGCTGGTCAGGTAAATTGATGGCAGTTAATTGCTCGCCAATACCCATGGCAATGGCATCTTGACCAAAGATAAAGATTGGCACGTCTGCACCTACCTTTGCACCGATTTTTATCAGCGCATCACAAGTAACGTTAAGCTGCCAAAGCTCATTAAGTGCCAGCATAGTCGTTGCGGCATTGGATGAGCCACCACCCAATCCTGCGCCCATAGGCAAATGCTTGTCTAACCTGATAGTAATTGGTGCTAACTGCTCGGGCAGCGTGTTTGACTGTATGGCAAACGCGAGCAATGCGCGCGCCGCTTTGAAGATTAAGTTGTCTTCTATATTGGCAGTTATCGCCTCTGCACCAGCTAATACTAATAGCTGATGACAGAGCGTGTTGGCATCTGCTTTATTATCAGCCGTTTGTATCACAACATCATCCATGAGTGAAAAATGCAAATAATCGCCCCAATCGAGCAGGCGAAACACCGTTTGCAAATTATGATAACCATCAGCACGCTTGCCTGTAATATGCAAAAATAGATTGATTTTTGCAGGGGATAAACGCGTAACAGTAGAGTCAGATGCTTCGGCTATGTTTTCAATCATGTTTTTTCATCATAAAGTACGGACATAAACGACTATGGTAATGAGCAATAGGGGCTGATTTTTCAGTGGTGATACACTAGTAATGACGGACTAGTGATTAATCGTCATCACCACTTTATTGCCCTGTGGTTGTACAGCGCTGATTTTACTAGGGAGCTTGTCATTCCCTTTATAAGTAAAGCTGGCACTCCAGTCGCCATTGACTGAGCTGATCAATCGGTTTTGAGCATCTAGCTGCGGAGCGCTATCTGAGGGCGCGGGGCGACCAAAAATCCAGTAAGGCATTTGCGAGATAGGCGCTTGCCAGCCAGTGGCTTTTTGTAATAGTTCCTCAGGGTCATCAGCGGTCAATGTACCTGTCTTTTCACTGACTAGCGTCGCGGTTTGACCATTGTACTCGATGTTGGTTTTACCAATACCAAGCGCGCCGATGAGTTCAATAGCAAAACGATCGTTTTCTTGTCCCCATGCATAAAACGCACTACCACCTTGGGTACCTGAGGTGTCATTAGCAGGTATGGTCACCCCAATTTTACCCGTGATATTAAAGCTCTCTAGCTTTTTGGGCTGATCTGCGTTTTGAGCTTGCATCGTGGTTGGTTGATTGGTCGCGTTGGCTGTTTTTAGTGACTGACAGCCAGAGGTAATAACCATTGTAGTCGCTATCGCAGTAAGCAAAGCCAGTTTATTTGGTTTATAAGACATCGTTGATGCTGACATAATGTGCTCTCAAAATGGGAAAATGGACAGGTTAACAAAGATATTAGCTTAAGGGCTATTTGTTGCTCAGTTATGCACGGCTGTTAGCTTCTTATACGTCCCTTGTAATTGATAAGTGCTTTGTGACGTGTCAAGCCTAATGGCATCATGCCGCAACAGTTATTTTGAAAAACCACTATCAATATAGCTGTATGCTGTCATTGATATTGTGTTGTCCAAAGGAGAAGCGCTGTTGCAAATCTGCGAGTAGTGCTTCGACTTTTTCGTTATTGCCAAGACCTTGATAAGCACGCAGTAATAGAGTGCCTGAGCGCAGGGTTGGGAGCACATCGTAAGGCGTTTGCAGATAATCGATGACTTGCTTATAGTTTTCTTTGGCCAGTGCATTACCCGCCAGTACGTTTAGGGCCTGTAGATGAAGGTCATTATCGTAGCGCGGATCATCATAGCGAATCTGGATAATTGCTGTGGCGAGTGCCAGACCTTGCTCAGAGCTACGCTCGTTGGCCAATAGCAACTGTGCATAACTGAGCTGATAGGATAAATTGGTAGGATCGAGCGCCTGCAAATGATTAAGGAGTGTACGTTTGACGACATAGTCGCTTTTGTCATCTAACAGTTGGACACGGGCAAAGAGTAACATCTCATTATCAGGATATTTACGAGCGGCCCGCGTCAATAGACGTAAGGCTTCTTCTGATTCATTTTGCTGCCACAAAATATCGGCTTGCATCACAAAGGTGTCAGGGGCGAACACCGTAAAGTCTTTGCGTAGCTTTTCTAAAGTAGCAATGGCGGCGTCGACGTCGTCATTGAGCAATTCATATGCGACCACTTTTCGACGTGCTTCTAATACTAAGTCTTCTTGCATCACGGCATTGAGATAGTATTTGGCTTTATCAAACTGCTGCTGGCGCTCAGCACTGATACCGAGATAGTAATAAGCTTGGTCAAGGTAAGCGGGGTTTTTGGCAAGCATATTGAGTAGATCATCCGCACTCGCATATTCTTCGATATCCAAGCTCACTAGTGCTGCTAACAAGGTAATCTCAGCATCGTCGTTAAAGCGGCTGTGGGCTTCGAGCAATAGTTTCCAAGCTTGCTCGCTTTGTTTTAAGTCTAATAAGTAGCGAATCTCGTACAGGTACAAACTTTTGCTATCAGGATTGCGCAAGCGTGCTTGGCTTATATAGTTGACCACAGTTTCAGAGGTGACGATTTTGCGCAAGATGTCAGCCTTTAGGGTGATAAAAGGCACATAATCAGGCTGGCGCTCTAGCGCACGGTTGATATGCACGATAGCGATTTCGGGCTCATTAAATTGGTAAAGTAAACCAGCTTTTAATACGGACAGTGAAGCATTTTGCTCACTATCTAGTGGCTGCAAAGCGGCAAGCAGCTCGCGTTTGTCATCGTCATTATTGGGATAAATACCGATAAGGATTTCGCTCAAATCTGCACGCGGATCGTAACGCAAGATGCGGTTTAAGGTCTCGCCAGCTAAGATATAGTCGTGTGCCCGTAGTGCCAAATGCGCCACATAAAACCAAGCAGGTACATGATCAGGATTCTGGTCTTGCCATGATTTCGCAAAGGCTAATGAATCCTCAACCCTTTCATTACGCAATGATAGAGTTAGCGCCCTCTCAAATACCGCTGTGGCATCTTCTTTAAAAGATTGTTGCTTATAGATCGTCATCGCACGTTGTTTGTCATCACGATCCGCAGCAAACTCTGCATCTAATAGAGCATATAAACTGGGTTCGTTGAGTTCAGGCTGCCATAGGCTGGCTGGCGCTAGACCATCAATGTTGGTTACGCTATCTGTCATTTGGCTGTTTTTATGAACAGTCGTGCTGATAGAGGTGCTAGAAGTAGCATTATTATTTGCCCTGTTATCGCTAGTAATGACTGCTACTGGTGGCGTTTTTGCGGCCAATTCTGTATCAGCATGGCTGGCATGTGCAGGTACGGCAAGGCATAAACAGACGGCCAATGACAACGCTAGCTTATAACGCTGGCACAAACGATCAATAACGACTTGCAATAAAGCGCGGAGGCTAGATTGCTCGTTATAAAGAGGTTGTGATCTAGATAATGATCCAAAAAACATCATAGATAGTCGTGTTCGCCCATGGTTTACCTACATAGCTGAGGCAATTTTATTTTAATCATTTCAAATCAAATAGTGGTAATGAGTACCCATGACAAATATTATAAGAGCGGATGAACAGTATAAACAATAGCATCCGTGTTACTCATATCTGAGCAATCATCATTCTATTGATAGGCTATGACTGATACTTGTTTTAAGCATGAGTTATCTTGCTAAGACTTTTATACAAATAGGTATATTGATCAGAATACTGTGGAAATATAACAAGTTAGGCGACACTAAGCGAATGATTTATGATGATCTTAGCGACTATTTGCCAAAATACATCCATTGATTTTATCAATCATATCGGTAGTTGATTTGTTACATTTGCGACCAGATACAGAGATATCGCTATCATAGATGGGTGAGTGTTAATTAACGCCAGCAATAATGATATAATAAGCGGTTTTTAGGGTCTTCCTTTCAGCGCTGTCGTCAAAAACTGTCTTTTAAAAATAATAAGATAGCGTGAGTGGGCAGCTAGGCGTCATGTTTATGGTCTATCGATAATGAGATTAGTGGTCATTGGGGTCAATCACAAAACTGCACCAGTCGCTCTGCGAGAGCGCTTGGCGCTGGTGGGTGACGATGTGAATGTCGCGCTTGAGCAAATAGAATCCTTCACGGATGGCAGTGTGATTGTCTCTACTTGCAACCGTACTGAGATTTATGCGCTTGTGCCCCATACGTTGACCCCGCACCACTCACATTCATCAAGCTCGGCAGTCAATGAGCAGACAGATCACGCCATCTCCCACAATGATTTTAGTAGCAGTGCTCATGTCACATCAAGCATGATCAGCGCTCATATCCTCAAGATTAAGACGTGGCTTGCTGAATTCAAACAGCTGCCACTCGTAGATATCGATCCTTATCTCTATGTGCACCGCGACACGCACGCATTGACCCACTGGCTAAGAGTCGCAGCGGGGCTGGATTCTATGATACTGGGTGAGCCGCAAATACTTGGTCAAATCAAGCGCTCTGTGCATTTGGCACAAGAGCAAAAAGTATTGAGCAATCAGCTCGGTTGGATCGTTGATCAAGTATTTGCCGCTGCCAAACGAGTACGTAATGAGACGCAAGTGGGTGCACAAGCGGTATCGCTGAGTTTTGCGGCGGCCAAATTGGTCACGCAGATATTTGATGACTTGCCGAGTCGTACGCTATTGGTCGTCGCGGCAGGTGAGATGAATCGCTTGGTTGCCACCCATATCGCAGGACTTGGCGTTGGGCGAGTGATTATTTGTAATCGTAATCCTGAGCGTGCTGAGGCATTGGCGGCTGAACTGCGTAGTCCCAATCGCCGCATAGACGTCAGACCCTTGCAAGATTTGCCGCAAGTGCTGGCAGACGCCGATATTGTCAGCAGCTGTAGTGGTAGTATGGATTTATTGATTGATAAAACCATGACCATGCAAGCGCTTAAGCGTCGCCGTTATCAGCCAATGTTGATGATAGATTTGGCCGTACCACGTGATATTGACTCAACCATCAGTCGCATGGATGATGTCTATCTGTATTCTGTCGATGATTTGCAGCATGTGATTGCTGGCAATATTGAGCAGCGTCGGCAAGCGGCGGTCGATGCGGAACTTTTAGTCAGTCAATTGGTCGTTGAAATAGATCGTCGCTTCCAAGTTCGTCAAGTGGGTAAAGACATCCAGCAGTATCGTACCTGTACTCAAAATCAAGTAGATAAGCTACTGCATGAGTCCATTGCTAAGCTGCAACAAGAAGATAACAGTCCAGAAGACATTCTCATTGAGCTGTCACGGCGCCTGACTCAAACACTGACGCACGCACCATCCAAGCTCATGCGTAAAGCGGCCCGCGAAGGTGATAGCGATTTGCTAGATTTTGTGGTGTCTGGGCTACAGGATGCCCATCGCGGGCGCTAATGTTCTCACAGCGTCGATCAACGAACACTTACCAATAAAACTCTAATCACGCAAGCCATATCAGTGCCTGAGCGTATCGTTGTCAACCTCTAGTATCAGTGCTACTATCAAATCTTATGGATGATTTGGGTCAAGACAGTTTGGCTTGACATAGGGTGATGAGACTCGCTCATGTTGTGACTATAACGTGACTAGAAATAGTTTCGCCCCATGTTTATAGCCCTCATTAATGTGTATTAGAATCAGTGCGTTTGCATATCATGAATCTGAAGCATTGATATCAAAACAACACATGACCTCATCATCAAAGACAGTAGCGCTGGGTTAAAGGGTTATCTTGTCTATCCTATATCTTCTTCATTTTTGTTCGATATGAGTATTCGGTTGATACCAATCATCTATGGTACTTAACGATATTAGTATCTATATTATTTCCTATCCCCATATTATGGTATAAAAATAAGGTCCAAAAAATTAAGAAACAGTCATCATCTAATCATATACTAGGAGTGTTCCATGCCTGCATTACGTCAAGATATCGATCCAAACGGCTTATTAGAGTATTCGGTGGTCTACACTGATCGTGCGCTAAACCATATGTCAAAAGCCTTTCAGCAAGTGATGAATGACTTATCTAGTGATCTAAAATCTGTCTACAACGCGGATGCCGTGGTGATCGTACCGGGTTCTGGTACTTATGGTATGGAAGCGGTCGCGCGTCAACTGGCAAATGACGAAGATTGCCTCATCATTCGTAATGGTTGGTTTAGCTATCGTTGGACGCAGATTTTAGAAAAAGGCAAAATTGCCAAATCCTCTACCGTGCTCACAGCCAATCGTGCAGATGATAGCGAGTTACCAAAGCCGTTTGCACCAGTCGATATCGACACGGCGGTAGCTAAAATCAAAGAAGAGCAGCCAGCAGTGGTATTTGCGCCGCACGTCGAGACTTCGTCTGGCATGATTTTGTCAGATGATTATATCAAAGCGTTGAGCGCGGCTGTGCATAGTGTCGGTGGATTGTTGGTTATCGACTGTATCGCGTCAGGCTGTGTCTGGTTAGACATGAAAAACTTGGGTATCGATGTGCTGATTAGCGCGCCGCAAAAAGGTTGGAGCAGTACACCAGGCGCTGGTCTTGTCATGCTAAGCGAGGCGGCGGTCAAAAAAGTAGACAGCACAGAGTCTGATAGCTTTAGTATTGATCTAAAGCAATGGCTAAATATCATGCGCGCTTACGAAAACGGCGGTCATGCCTACCACGCGACGATGCCGACAGACAGCTTACGCCAGTTCCGTGATGCGGTGAATGAAGCCAAAGCGGTTGGTTTTGATAAGCTATGTGAGGCGCAGTGGTCGCTTGGCAAACGTATTCGTGAAGTACTAGAAGCCAAAGGCATCGAGAGCGTTGCGGCTGAAGGCTTTCAAGCGCCTGGCGTTGTCGTATCTTATACCGATCGTGATGATATGCATAAAGGCAGCGCTTTTGCGGCAGCGGGTGTGCAAATCGCCGCTGGCGTACCCTTAAAAGTAGGTGAGCCTGACAGCTTCAAGACGTTCCGTTTGGGTCTGTTTGGCTTGGATAAATTAACCGATATCGATGGTACGGTCACGCGTTTTGAGTCCGCACTGGATGAAGTACTAAGCCAGTAGTTATGATTGAGAAACCTTTTAAAATGATACCGCTAACTTTATAAGTACTTCTGAAGACGCTTTTATCATCATAAAATACTGAGCCGTTATTATCATCATACGTGCTCAGTATTTTTTTACCCTTTTATTATATTTTATAATATAATGTATTTATATAAATCGAACGTTAAGCAAATACTTAATAAACCTAAATGGGTAGTCCGTTATGAGTATACAAATAGACTGGCAAGCATTTACACCGATATCTCTAGTAGGTGGTCTGATGCTAGGGGTAGCGACAGTTATTTTGCTGCTCGGTATCGGCCGTATAGCGGGTATCAGTGGCATTTTTTCAAGCTTGCTAAAACCCAAGCGTGTAGAGATGTGGCAGATACTGTTTATACTGGGTTTGGTCATATCGCCCGTGCTGTACAGGCTGGCAAGACCGCTACCTAACGTAGAGATTAGCACTTCTTTGCCACTGTTAATTGCCGCAGGGCTATTGGTGGGCTTTGGCACGCGTCTTGGCTCAGGCTGTACCAGTGGGCATGGTATTTGTGGTAATGCACGTCTATCTCCACGCTCACTGGCCGCGACCGTCACCTTTATGCTGTTGGGTATTGTGACCGTGTATATCGGTCGTCATGTCCTAGGGCTACTATAAATGCTCAATGGCAGATTGCCATGAGATTGCTAGTAGGACTAAAGCACGCACGACATATGATAGTTAATAGAAGATAATAATAGCGAGATACGACGATGCTAAAAAATATAATCGGATTGCTGGCAGGGTTATTGTTTGGGTTTGGGCTGCTGGTGTCAGGTATGACGGATCCTGTAAAAGTACAAGGGTTCTTAGATGTGTTTGGCGCATGGGATATCTCCCTTGTACTGGTGATGGGTGGTGGTTTGTTCGTTGCATTTTTTGGTGTGCTGTTGGCCAAGCGTCAAGAGAGTAGCTGGATTGGCACGCCCATTGATATGCCAAGCAAAACCGTCATCACCAAACAATTGATTATCGGAGCCATGTTGTTTGGTATCGGCTGGGGGCTGGTCGGTATTTGTCCGGGGCCAGGCATCGTCTTGCTCGGGACGGGTCAGTGGCAAGCGTATGTGTTTATCCCTGCGATGATCATAGGGATGCTGGTCTATCAGTGGTTTGAGCCAAAAATTGGCTGATATAGTTAGTTCTCTATAAATTGGATACGGTGTCAGCCTCGCTTAGTCTACTATTTGTAGTACCTTTACTTGGCTTCCTTGTCTCCAAATTATATTGAACCAACTATAGTATAAATAGGCTAGCACTCGAAAAAAGGTCAGCCACGTATATGTGATTGACCTTTTTTATGAATGTTAGTTGATGACAGGATTTAATGTATTGTCAGATCACTTAGCACTCGCAGTGACTTTTGACGTTTCATGCGCCAACGATTTGGCTGCTTGGCGTAGCTCAAACTTTTGTACTTTACCCGTACTGGTCTTTGGAATTTCAGCAAAGACGATATATTTTGGTACTTTAAAACCTGCTAAGTGCTGACTACAATGCGCTATTACCGCATCGCGTTGCAAGGTGCTGCCCTCATGAATCTCGATAAAGGCGACGGGCACTTCGCCCCATTTATCATGTGGCGCGGCGACGACCGCACAGCTCTCAATCGCAGGGAGCTTGTATAGGACGTTTTCGACCTCGATACTAGAGATGTTCTCACCGCCTGAGATGATAATATCCTTGAGTCTGTCCATGATTTTGATATAGCCATCAGGGTATTTGACACCCAAATCCCCCGTGCGGAACCAACCATCAGTGAATGCTTCTTCAGTGGCTTTGCGGCTTTTTAGATAGCCTTTCATCACCATATTGCCACGTAGTGCCAGCTCACCCATCTCTTCGCCATCGGCGGCGACTGGCTCAGTCGTGCCTTGTTTAAATACCTCAAACCCTGTCATTAAGTGTGAGGTCACGCCTTGACGTGATTTTTTTTGGGCGCGGGTGGCGACATCAAGATCACTCCATTCTTCTTGCTCAGCGCAAACGGTCACTGGCCCATAGACCTCAGTGAGACCGTAGACGTGAGAGATATCAAAGCCCATCTCTTCCATTGCTGCCAGCATGGTTTCAGATGGCGGTGCCCCAGCGACCCAGCCTTTGACGGTATGCGTAATGGCTTCCTTATACTCAGGTTTGCCGCCAGCAATCATGTTATGGACGACGGGCGCAGAGCAGTAATGGGTCACTTGATGCTTGGCAATCAGCTGCAATATCAAATCCGCATCAATCTTACGCAAGCAGACATTGACCCCAGCGCGCTCAGCGATGCTCCACGGGAAGCACCAACCGTTACAATGGAACAGCGGCAACGTCCACAAGTAGGTCGGATGCTTTGGCATATCCCAATCCAAAATATTCGACACCGCATTGAGCGTAGCACCGCGATGATGATAAACGACGCCTTTTGGTTTGCCTGTTGTGCCAGAGGTGTAGTTCAGGGCAATGGCATCCCATTCATCCGCTGGCATCTCCCAATTATCCAAGCTGTCTGAACTGGCAATCAATGCTTCATAGTTCATCTGTCCAAACGGCTCGACATCGATAGCATGATCGGTCGCGTGAATGACAATGAGGTTTGGGAAGGTCTCATCGATGATCTCGGCGTGCTCCGCAAACTCGCTATCCAAGATAAGAACCTTGGCCTCTGAATGCTGCAAACAAAAAGTCAGGGCGTTGATATCAAGGCGCGTGTTCAATGTACAGAGTACGCCGCCTGACATGGGTACGCCAAAGGCGCATTCGACCATCGCTGGCGTGTTTGGCAGCATGACGGCGACCGTATCGTTTTTATCGATACCCAATTTGCGTAAGCCATCTGCCAGTTGGCGGCAGCGCGTATAAGTCTGTTGCCATGTCTGAGTGAGGTGATTGTGTGCAAGGTCATCATAAATGATCGCAGTCTTATCGGGATAAACCTGAGCGCTACGGATAATAAAATCAATAGGGGTGAGCGGTTGATAATTGGCAGCGTTTTTGCCGAGGCCGGTATGAAAATCTGTCATGATGATAATCCTTTATCGTATTTTTATAACGCGTCAATAGGGTAACGCAGCACCTTAATTTAACACAGAAAGAGGTTAGAATAGTCGATGTTTATCGATTAGTCTAATGGGCGGTGAGGAGGAAGTGATAAAATAGTTCTCTGATTATAAAAAAACATTGTCAACACTGGAGCGGGTTTTATCGTAACAACCTAACGATACGCCACCAGCCCGTGTGATAATTGGCACACTTCACGATCGTATTCTGATCGTCACCAAATAGTGCTCACTCATCAGTCGTTTGTCTGCATAGCTAGTGATAATAGCGGTGTGTTACGATACTGATAACGCTAAATCCCGTAGCACCACGATTTCTACAAAGCCATTTTTAAGAAGCCGTCTCAAAAAACATTCATAAGGAAAATGATATGACCGCCAGCCGTTCTGCTAATACGATCGATACCGCCAGCACCAATGAATACTATCCCCATTTATTTGAGCCATTAGATTTGGGTTTTACCACGCTAAAAAACCGCATGGTCATGGGCTCTATGCATACGGGGCTTGAAGACCGTTTTTATAACTACGGTAAGCTGGCGGCGTATTTTGCAGAACGTGCCAAAGGCGGCGTGGCAATGATGATCACTGGCGGCATCTCACCCAATCGCGAAGGTTGGTTGTTGCCTGCTGGCGGCACGATGAATACCAAAGCTGACGTCATCAATCACCAACGCCTCACTCGTGCTGTGCATAAGCATGACAGCAAAATCATCATGCAGATATTGCACAGTGGTCGCTATGGCTATCATCCTTTTGCGGTATCCTCCAGCCCAATCAAATCCCCAATCTCGCCGTTTAAACCGCGCAAGATGAGCATAAAAAATATCGAGCAGACAGTCAAAGACTATGCCCGCTCAGCGCGTCTTGCCAAGCAAGCGGGCTATGATGGTGTCGAAATCATGGGCTCTGAGGGCTACTTACTCAATCAGTTTTTATCGCGCCACGTCAATCAGCGTAGCGATCAATACGGCGGCGATATCAATGGCCGGATGAAGTTTGCCGTCGATGTGGTCAAAGCTGTTCGCGAAGCCGTGGGTGAAGATTTTATTATCCTATTCCGCTTGTCAGTGATTGATTTGGTCAAAGATGGTAACGTTATGGATGAAGTCATCACTGTCGCCAAAGCGCTAGAAGAAGCGGGCGTGACGATCATGAATACGGGCATCGGCTGGCATGAAGCGCGTGTCCCAACGATCGTCACCAGCGTACCACGCGCCGCTTTCGTTGATTTCACTGCTGAGATCAAAAAACACATCAATATCCCAATGATGGCGGCCAACCGCATCAACATGCCAGATACCGCAGAAAAAATCATCGCTGATGGTCAGGCAGATGTGATTCAAATGGCGCGTCCATTCTTGGCGGATGCAAACTGGGTCAACAAAGCCAAAAACGGTCAGACAGACCGCATCAATACCTGTATCGCCTGTAACCAAGCGTGTCTCGACCATACCTTTGAAAACAAACGCTCGACCTGTCTCGTCAATCCGCAAGCGTGCTATGAGACTGAGCTGGTCTACAAAAAAACCAAGAAACCGAAAAAAGTCGCCGTTATCGGTGGCGGGGTCGCTGGTATGTCAGCCGCTCATGTCGCCGCCTTACGTGGTCATGAAGTGACCTTGTTTGAAGCCAAAGATGTGTTGGGTGGACAGTTCAACTACGCCAAAGTCATCCCGGGTAAAGAAGAGTTCTTTGAGACTGTTCGCTACTATATCAACGAGCTTGAGCACTTAGGCGTCGAGATTAAACTCAATACTTTTGTAGATAAAGACATGCTGGAAAAAGCCAAGTTCCATCATGTTATCGTCGCCACTGGCGTTGTACCTAGAAGTCTCGCAGGTAAGCTTGAAGGGGCTGATCTGCCACAAGTCATCAGCTACGCTGAATTGCTCTCTGGTGAAAAAGCCGTGGGCAACACCGTGGCGGTCATCGGTGCTGGCGGTATTGGCTTTGATGTTAGTGAATATCTGACTGCCAATCACGGACAATCGCTGGATGAGATCGGCCCTGAAGGTCTAAAAGATCCAGATTATCGCCCTGAACCTCAGTCCATCAGCGAGTGGCGCGAGGAATGGGGCGTGACCAACGATACCGATTATCAAAGTGATGGCGGACTGGTCAGACCCAAAGCGATTAAGCCCATTCGTCAGGTCTATCTGATGCAGCGTAGCAAAGGCCGTCTGGGTAAAGGCCTCAACAAAACCTCTGGCTGGGTGCATCGTGCGCATATCAAATCGCATGGCGTCATCCAAGTCGCTGGCGTGCAGTACGACAAAATCACTAACGAGGGCATTTGGGTCACCAACGCCCAAGGTCAAAGCCAGCTACTCCGTGTCGATAGCGTCGTCGTCTGTGCTGGTCAAGAGTCAGTCGCCAGTCTGATGCCAAATGTCGGCGATGCGCCAGACGCGCAATACCATCTTATTGGCGGTGCCAAACTGGCAGCTGAGCTGGACGCCAAACGCGCCATTCGTGATGGCGCTGAGGTTGCGGCAGGGATTTAAGGATTATTTAGACTTTTCAAATAATCTATATTTGAAAAAATGAATGTTTTGACAAAGGCTGTTTTTCTTGAGAACAGCCTTTGCTTAAGTACATTAATTTGCTAAAGAAACTAATTCTTGAAATTATTAATGATTCTTTATCTAGCTTGATTAAGGGATATTAAGTATTTTTTTTACTATTTTGTCATATATTAATTCTTTATGTATGATATTGATATCACTTCGAAGTATGTCAGCATGTTTTTTCAATACTATTACTGCTTCCAGAGAGACTTCCTTTTTTATACTGAAAAACGATCCCAAAAGAAAATAAAGCCCTAAAAACAGTAATACATACTGATTGTCTACAGAGACATAGATTTTTGATAAGTACTCATATTCTAAGAAATAAGATAGAAAACCTACAATGAAAAAAACCGAGAGCATATAGTAAAAATAAGAATATATTTTATTTAGTGTTTTTAATATAGGGTATGAATATCTATAAATTAAGCAGATATTTTCATTTTCGTAAGTAATATAGTTATTTGCTTTTCTAAAAGTCGATAACTCAATATCGCAAGAATTGTTGGAGATATCAATAATTTTTCTACGATAATATTTACTTATATTTAATTTATAAATCTTGTGGAACACCTCTCTTTCATAGGTAGTAACTAACTGTTCTCTGAGTTTGTTATCAACTTTTTCTGTTTCAAAAGCTTCTTTGAGCTTATCCAAGCTATAGTATCTATTCTCTTGGTAAGATTTACATACCTTTCCTATCTCAAAAAGTATTTTCAATGTTGCCATGATAATTGCGATTGGCCATAAACTGTCTAAAGATTCAAGATTTAAACCTAACATTTCTGACTTCTATGTGATAAAAAATTAAACTATACACTTTTAATCATAAATTAGTAACCTTCCATCTCACTAGTCAGCCACTCAGATACATCGTCTATCTGTGCTGCCAATTCAGGATGTGCTTTGCCCAGCTCAGCAAGCTTGGCATTAATCTCATGCTTATTATATTTCACACCAGTCAATGTCTCTTTGAGCAAATCAATCAGCTCAATATTTAACGCATCAGAGAAGATAACAACCTCCGTAATCACAGCTTGCTTGATATCCAAATGCACATCCATCATGCCCCAATCAAAGCGCGTCTCGATATGATGGCTAAACTCAGGCGTCTTGCCAAAGCGCCAATCCCAGTCCGCCATCTGCTGATAGTAAGCGTTTAGCGCCGGCTGCTTGGCAAGGCTGGCTTCATCCAACTGCTCAACTGGCGCAGTTTCTCCATAATACTCACAAAACGCCTCGATAATCGCCTCAGACAAGGTCTCATGATTGATGGCATCATTGAACGCTACCAAGTTTGCCACGCGCGCACGTACCGATTTGATGCCTTTTGCTTTGAGCTTTAAGGGATGCGGATTGAGATAATCGCCAAGCTTTTGCATATTGGCATTGACTAGCAGTGTCCCGTGATGAAAACTGCGATCGGCGGCGTGTTTGAAGGCGCTGCCTGATATTTTTCGATCGCCCACTTGCATATCATTACGACCAGACTGCTCAGCATCGATACCCAGCTTTTTTAGCGCATTGATGATAATGGTAAAGTTGGCCGTTTGGTCGTACGCGTGTTTTGGGGATAAAAAAGTAAAATTGGTATTGCCCAAGTCATGAAATACCGCACCGCCGCCACTTTGACGCCGCGCCAAAAAGACATCGTCTGCTGCCATCTTATCCGTCTTGCATTCTACCCATGGGTTTTGTGAGCGACCAATGACCACGGTCTCAGAGTTGCGCCATAAGAAAAGCGTGTGCGAGTCGGGATTGAGCGTATTAAATATCCAATCCTCGGTGGCAAGATTGAACCAAGGATTGGTCACCGCAGACTTTAAGATGCGCAGTTTCATGATGGATCCTTTTTTAATCGTTTTTATAGGGAAGTGCTACAAATAGATACTGATATTCTTACTGATAAAAGATTGGGGTTCAATGATAGAGTGGTAGGGAGAGTAATTCGATGGAATATGTAAGCAATACTATAACGTAAAAAGTATTAAGTCTTGCTGCTAGTAGTGGAAAAGCTGAGCAATAAGCTCAGCTTTATGATGTATTAAATCTCAATAATATCTCACTCTATTCAGCACAAATCTCCCACTGCGACTTGGTACTAAGATAACACTGCATCACCGCTTTGCCAGACTGCGCATAGGCATCACTGACGATACGCTGATTGCTTGGCAAACGATATCTGATAATGGCTGGCTCATCATTGACGGTGGTCGTCCATCCAGTGATCTCATTACGGTCATTGTAGTTTGCTTGATTAGATGTGGCCATTTTGCCAAGTCCTGGCAGGTTATAAGAGACCTGCCTAAAGCTATAACTCATCGCTGCACCTTCAGCGCCCTCATACTGACAGTTTAGCTTTTTGTGTAATTTGTCATCTATTTTTGTATCGCCAGATACGAGCCAATACCTCTTAGATAGTAAATAGATAGTAAAAAATTAGCAAACAAATATCAATTATTATATTTTTAAGGAAACCTCCTACTGATTAGATGGCATTGCTTATACTTTGATATTATTAAGATTGTCTATCGATGAGTCTTATTGTTAGAAAGCTTCGATATCAAGATAGGTTCTATTCTTATACATACTGATGAGGGTAATGACTCAAGAGTGACTTTGGAGTTTGCCAGTATATAAATAATAAAGCGCTGAAATAGGCTAAAGTAGAAAAATTGTAGGGTAGCAGCGTCTACTGGCTTTTCGCTCGATAAAGTATTTTACCCAGTTATCTAAGATATAGAAAAGCTAGACATCGTGAAATGGCTTTAAATAAGACAGGTTAATCCATAAGAATGTGCGATGACACCTATAAAAAGCAATATACAAGGTGGTTATAGATTTACCATCATAGTGCCTTATTAGCACATTAACCTCCACCACATATCAGACGGTTATGACCGACACGAGTTGGCAAATGCAGTCTACGTGCTTAATAGGATTATCCGATGACCAACCGTGATCTCATCATCTTTGTGACCCTCTCTTTTATGTGGTCACTCTCTTTTGTGTTTTATCGGGTTGGCGTGCCTGAATTTGGTTCGTTGGCATTTGCCAGTTTGCGGGTGATTTTTGCAGGATTGGTCATGCTCGTATTTGTACTGCTAAAAAAGAAAAACAGAGTTGGTATCAAACAGCACTGGAAAATGCTGTCGCTGGTTGGCTTATTCTCTGCCGCATTGCCATTTGTGTTGTTTTCTTTTTCTGCGCAGTCAGTGAATGCAGGCGTACTCGCCGTACTAAACGCTTCCGTACCGATGATGAGCGGCTTTATCGCTCGCGTCTTCTTTAAAGACAGACTGTCCAAAAAACAAGCGCTTGGATTGGTGATTGGGGTAGTTGGGGTGATTATATTGATGAGCGAAAGCTTATTTGGTGGTGGCGATCAGGGTAAAGGCTTGGTCGAGGGATTATTACCGATGGGCTACGCGCTATTCGCTTGTGTGGGTTATGCGCTTGGCGCAAACATCACCAAAAACTACTTATACGATGTCTCGCCAGTTGCGATCACGGCAGGTTCACTCATCATCGGTAGCCTTATCATGCTGCCGGTGACTTTTACAGAGTTCCCTTATGGCAAAGCGATCAGCATAAAGGCATGGGTATCTGTAATATGTATCGGTGTGTTTTCAACCGCCATTGCCCTTATTTTTATGAATCAGTTGATCAAAAATATTGGGCCAACGCGTGCCACGAGTATCACGTTAGTCATTCCAATTTTTGCGATTATTTTGGGCTATCTATTGCTTGGCGAGGCGCTAAATATACAAGCCATCATTGGTTCGATTGTGATATTAATCGGCACATATCTGTCATTAGAGCTATCAATTAAGAAAATGCTAAAGCCAAAAGACAAGGCCCAGATGAACAGTATTTAAGGCTTAGTAAACAGTCTTCGTAGTAAACAAATACGAAGATTTGTATAGGTGAATATTGTTGTATCTGTTTGTAAATATTGCTTGGAATAATGAAATCTATCCCCTATAAATGTAGGCGCTAAACGTAGATTTACTAATGATATTATAAGTTTTTCTAAACAGCATTCGATAATAATCAGTATGAATGATGGTTGCTATAACTAAAGATCATAAATAGCGACAATAACCAATAGGACAGATTATGGCACACGATATTTTATTTGAGCCTGTAAAAATGGGCACACAAACGCTAAAAAACCGCATTATGATGGCTCCACTGACACGTCTGCGTGCCGTTGAGCCAGGCGATGTCCCTATCACATGGGCAGCAGAGTACTACTCGCAGCGTGCAGGGGCGGGCCTTGTCATCACTGAAGCGACGCAAGTATCGTTTCAAGCAAAAGGCTATGCAGGCGCACCAGGGCTACATACTCAAGATCAAGTCACTGCATGGAAAGCCATCGTTGACAATGTCCATGCCAAAGGTGGCAAGATTGTCGTCCAGCTATGGCACACAGGACTTGTCTCACATGAAAGCGTACAACCTGAGCGCCGTGCGCCAATTTCAGCCTCAGATGTCGATGTAGGTATCCGTACCTCATTGCGTGATAGTGACAACCAAGCCATTCGCGCGGATGCCACGCCGCCGCGCCCAGCCAGTCTTGATGAGATTCAGCAAGTGGTTACTGACTTTGCACATGCAACCAAGTGCGCGCAGGAAGCGGGGTTTGATGGTATTGAGATTCATGGCGCGCATGGTTATTTGCTGCATCAGTTTTGGGCCAAGCATACCAATCAGCGTGACGATGAGTACGGTGGCAGCCGCGAAAACCGCGCGCGTCTGACCTTGGACGTGATTGATGCTTGCGCAGAGGCATGGGATGCTGATCACGTGGGTATTCGTATTTCACCACTTGGCACGTTCAACAATGTTGAGGGAGGCTACGAAGAAGACGATAACATTTGGCTGATTGAGCAAATCAACAAGCGTGGTCTAATGTATTTGCATCTGTCAGAGCCAGACTGGGCAGGGGGTACGCCGTATAGCGATGAGTTCCGTCAGCGTGTCCGTGATGCGTTCGATCAGACCATCATCGCGGCGGGAGGCTATGATGCGGACAAAGCAGAAAAAAATATCAAGGCAGGTTATATCGACGCAGTAGCATTCGGTCGTGATTATCTTGCCAATCCTGATCTCGCTGAACGTATTCAAGAGGGTGCACCGCTCAACGAGCAGCATCCAGAGAGCTTCTATGGTGGCAGCACGGTTGGCTACACTGATTATCCGTTTATGGATCAGGCGCAATAGTTTATTTGTCGGTTCTGCTGACTAAATAGCTAAATTATGCTTCATAAAAGCCCTCTGACTATCGGTAGTCAGAGGGCTTTTTTGTGCTTCTATTTTCATTATGTACCAAAATTGCCTGTTTGATAATCACGGAACGTTTGTCGTAGCTCATCTTGGGTATTCATTACAAAGGGGCCGTGACCTGCGATAGGCTCACCGATAGGTTCACCACTTAACAACAGTAGTTTGGCAGGAGTGTGTTCATCGTTATCGGTAGAATAGGTGAGCTCAATAGTATCGGTAGCAGCATCAGATAAAGGTACAGGTTGAGAATCTACAGATGGTTCAATCGGCGCTGCAAACTGAATCAGATTGCCTGCACTGATAGATGTGCCATTGACCAGTACTCGGCCTTCTTGTACGAGAAGCAGGGTATTGTGCGTGCTAGGTACTTCGAGTATCGTTGTGCCTGCGGTATGCAGCGCGATATCCCATAGGTTAATGGGCGTAAAGGTTACCGCATTACCTGTGACGCCATGCCAGTCACCTGCAATGATGGCAACTTGACCGATGACCGTTTGTTTGTCAGCGCTTTGAGCAACAGCATCTTTAGTAAGATTATCTTGAGAGTCGGCATCGCGACTGTCCACCAATTCTATGATAGGCATCTCAGCACGTTTGATAAATTGATATTTAGGATCAGTCAGCTTGTGCGCGCTTGGCAGATTGACCCACATTTGCACCATACTAAACACACCACCGCGCTGCCCAAACGCCTCAGAATGGAACTCTTCGTGTAGAATGCCGCGACCAGCGGTCATCCATTGCACATCGCCTTCCAAAATATCCCCGCGTCCACCGATAGAGTCAGCATGACTGATTTCACCTGAGTACGCGAGGGTGACGGTCTCAAAACCTTTATGAGGGTGTTTGCCAATGCCATGTGGCTGCGTCTGATAATCAGGATTTGGTGCAAATGTCGTCGGCTCGCCATAATCAAATAGTAAAAATGGATCGGTATGACTGTAATTGAAGTCTGGTTGGTCATCGACATAATTGATCAATGTTTTCACAAAGAATCCGTCACCGACCCAATGTGGTGCTTTATCACCATGAATCTGTTTGATTGGACGCATGGATTACCTCATGATTTTATCTAGCATAAGTCATATTAGTTAATATTATACCGCAATTTCATAATAAAATGAACTTATGTCGTGTTTATTTTAAGCTATCAAATGCGACTGCTTCTTAAACGACCTCGCCACTCACAAAGCCACTGGCCCAAGCCCATTGGAAGTTATAACCACCAAGCCAGCCTGTTACATCGAGCACTTCGCCGATGAAATACAAGCCCTCTTGTAGATTGCTTTGCATGGTCTTTGAGGATACCTCATCGGTTTTTACGCCGCCGCGGGTGACCTCGGCCGTGCGATAGCCTTCAGTACCAGACGGCTTGAGCTGCCAGCCGTTGAGGGTAGCGCCAAGCTCACTCAGTCGCTCATCTTTGATATTGGCAAGCTCAGTATCTTTGATATCGTCCCAAAGCTGGGTCTGTAGTGCTGCCAATAGTTTTTTGGGTAGTGCGTTGTCTGTGTTTTCTGCCAATACAGTACGGATCAGTTGGCGTGGGTGTGACTTTTTGCGGGTGAGTAAAATATCGGTGACATCTACATCGGGCAGTAGGTTAATGCTGATCGTCTCACCACTGTGCCAATAGTTCGATAGCTGGAGCATGGCAGGGCCAGAGAGCCCGCGATGGGTAAACAGTACAGGCAGTTTAAAAGAGATACGCTCGTTACTGGCAATGACTGGTAGGCTGATGCCTGCTAAGCTACGAATCAGCTCGCCTGTTTTGTCCGTGAAGGTAAATGGTACGAGACTGGCATCGGTTGCTATCAAGGTATGCCCAAACTGCTGCGCTAGCTCGTAGCCAATGCCGCTTGCGCCCATCGTTGGAATAGACAAACCACCAGTGGCTACCACTAACGACTCACAACGATAGCGCGTCTGTGACGATTGACTCTCGCTTGCGACGTCTTTTTTGCCAAGCTTTTTGCTGGTTATTAGCTCAAACCGTTTTGCTTTATCATGGTCAGTCGTCTGTACATGATTGATTTGGGTATTGAGCTTGATTTGCACACCGACAGCCGTACATTCATCAAGGAGCATAGTGAGGATATCTTGGGCAGAATCATCACAAAATAGCTGCCCGTGTTCACGCTCATGGTAGGGAATCTGATGCGCCTCTACCATGCCGATAAACTCCCAGCTTGGATAGCGACTCAGTGCCGACTTACAAAAGTGAGGATTGGCACCGATAAAATGCTCAGGTTCGACGAAGTAATTGGTAAAGTTGCAGCGGCCACCACCTGACATCAAAATCTTTTTGCCTGCTTTATTGGCGTGATCTATGACCAAAACGCGACGACCACGGCGACCGGCGGTGAGCGCACAATACAATCCTGAAGCGCCAGCGCCGACGATGATGACGTCATAGTGAGTAGAGGGTTGTGCATTGCGGTGATTAGTCATTGTGGTCTCGTAAAACAATCATTTAAAAAAAGGTGATAACAAAACCAATTGTATGTGTTAATAATACAGATCGGCGGTGTTGTCTAAAGCAGTATCGGTAGGGTAGCTATTGTCCATATTTCATTTGAGGTTACAAGGATTAAATGTGATATCCGATGAGCTGTGACATGGCATCTGCATATCAAGCGCACTCTTGATTGCGATGTTGCAATAATCCTTACTAATAACTCTTCAATAACCGCTGCTATCAATCACCAAGTATACAGATGTACAGCGAAATTGTTATGATTGGCTGATGATGTCTTGCAACCGACACGCTTATTTGTCAAACTATCGCTGAGTGTCACGCATTATGGAAGATGACTCTTATTGCCTGCATGGTTAGTCGTTATATACGATTTTCTGTGTAAGTCATGATAATTAAAAAGGAACCATACTATGACCCAGAAATCATTTCCAATCTCAGCCGAGTTTATGGCTGCTGCCAATACCACCCCTGAAAAGTATCTCGAAGACTACAATCAATCTATCGAATCAACCGAAGCAAATGATGCGTTTTGGGCGAAGCGTGCTGAGCTGATCGACTGGATAAAAAAACCGACCAAAGTCAGCAATGTCAATTATGACTTAGACGATTTCAGTATTAAATGGTTTGAAGATGGTGAGCTGAATATCTCCGTCAACTGTCTTGATCGTCACCTCGAAAAAGATCCATACAAGCCAGCTATTATTTGGGAAGGGGATCACCCTTCACTACACAAGATTATTTCTTTTAAAGAATTACATGAAGCAGTCTGTCGTCTGGGCAACTCGCTACGCAAGCTTGGCGTTGGCAAAGGCGATCGGGTCACGTTGTATATGCCAATGATACCAGAAGCCATGGTCTCGATGCTGGCATGTGCGCGTATTGGTGCGGTGCATTCAGTGGTATTTGGTGGGTTTTCTGCTGAGAGTCTGGGCAATCGTTTGATAGACAGTCGCTCAAAAGTCGTTATTACGGCTGATGAAGGTTTACGTGGCGGCAAACATACACCGCTCAAAGCCAATGTCGATCATGCTCTTGAGATGGATGGCACAGACAGTGTCGAAAAAGTCATCGTCGTCCACCGCACAGGCAACTCTATACCGATGAGCGGTCGCCGCGATGTCTGGTATCACAATCTCGTTGATGGGCAATCAGAAATCTGTGAGCCTGAAGTGATGAATGCCGAAGATCCATTATTCCTATTGTATACCTCTGGCTCAACGGGTAAACCCAAAGGCGTTGTGCATACCACAGGGGGTTATATCACTTATGCCTTGTCTACCTTCCGTGATGTCTTTGATGTCAAAGAAGATGACGTTTATTGGTGTACCGCAGATGTGGGCTGGATCACAGGTCATACCTACTCAACATATGCACCGCTCGCCAATGGCACCACGACAGTCATTTTTGAAGGGGTGCCAGAGTATCCAACATGGGCACGTATCGGACACATCATCGACAAGCACGACGTGACCATTTTATACACCGCCCCAACGGCGATTCGAGCAATGATGAAAGAGGGTGATGCCTTTGTACGTGAGTCAGATCGCTCAAGCCTGCGTTTGCTAGGTTCAGTCGGTGAGCCAATCAACCCAGAAGCGTGGGATTGGTACTATCATGTCGTTGGTGACAGCAAGTGTCCCATTGTCGATACGTGGTGGCAAACGGAGACAGGCGGTATTTTGATGGCACCGATTCCGGGAGCGGTCGATCTTAAGCCGGGTGCCGCGATGACGCCACTATATGGTATTAAACCTGAAGTCGTCAATGCTGAAGGCGCAATCATGGAAGGCGCTGCTGAAGGTAATTTGGTCATCAGTACTGGTTGGCCTGGGCAAATGCGTACGATCTACAATGACCATCCGCGCTTTTTGAAAACCTATTTTAGCGATTATCCCGGCTATTACTTCACAGGTGATGGTGCGCAGCGTGATGAAGACGGACATTATTGGATCACAGGCCGCGTGGATGACGTGCTAAACGTCTCAGGGCATCGCTTGGGTACGGCAGAGATTGAGAGTGCATTGGTTGCTCATCCGGCTACTGCCGAGGCCGCGATTGTTGGTATGCCGCATGAGATTCGCGGGACAGGTATCTGTGCCTTTATCATTCTAAAGTCTGGCGAAGAAAAAACAGACGATCTAAAAGCGGAGCTAAAACGTCATGTGCGTGCCGAGATTGGGCCGATTGCGACCTTAGATGCTATTTATATGGTGGATGCGCTACCAAAGACTCGCTCAGGAAAGATTATGCGTCGTATCTTGCGTAAGCTGGCAGAAGGTCAGTATGTCGGATTGGGCGACTTATCTACGCTGGCGGACAGCTCAGTGATCAATGATTTGGTAGAAGAAGTCAAAGCGAGCCGCGGAGAGTAGTTGCGTTAGCCCGTCTATCGGGCACGCGAACGGTGCTATTTCAACTTTGATATCCGTTCAGCAACGTCAAATAAAAGCCATGTTATTGTGAATAGCATGGCTTTTTTACGCAGACGATATTGATATTGCGGCGTTTTGACGATTCAATATCAATGGTCAATGAACATTGCTACCCACTAGTTGCCCGCCATATAAGAGATCGTTTTGCCATTTATAGATGGTAGCGACTCATAAATACTCGATAAGGTTTCCTGTCATTATGACTGATCATACTTTGCTCTCAACGGATAAATCTTCACCAAAAATCGCGATCATTGGTGGTGGTCTGACAGGACTGCTAACCGCGACACTACTAGAACGCGCCTCAAATCAGACACACGATCTATCCAATACACCGAAAATCACGATATTTGAAAAGTCGCGTAGTGTTGGCCGGTTAGCGACGCGCTATCGTACCGACAGTGAGACGGGCCGCAACTGGCAATGGGCGTTTGGGGCACAGTTCTTTACGGCAAAGACTGATAGTTTTCAGCAGTTTATCGCCCCTTGGCTAGAGACAGGGCTGCTACAGCCATGGTGTGCCAACGTGGTCGAGCTGACACCCGCCGATGATAATGGCCAATCGCCCGATATCCAAAGTAAAGAGCAGTGGGATACCGTGCACGCGCGCTATATCAGCACGCCAAAAATGACCAGTTGGGGACGTGAATTGGCCGCTGGGCTCAAGCACACAAACATCCTGTTTAAGACGCGTGTGGCTCCGCTTGGTGGGCATACCACTCACTCAGATGATAAAAAAACTGAGCTATTTGATGAGACAGGGGAGAGCCTCGGTTGGTTTGACTGGGTCATTTGTACTGCACCAAACGGTCAGGCAGTAGAGCTGATGGCAGACAGTGGGTTTAGTCAGCAAGTTAACATCACCCAGCCGCAGATGCAGGCCTGCTATACGTTGATGCTCGGTTGGGACAATGCCCAAGAATTACCTGAAACATTGAACTCTCAAACAGCACCGCAGTGGGATGTTGCTTATTCAAATAGTGAGGTACTCGATAGAATATTTATTGAACATCATAAACCCGCTCGTGATGAGCTATTACCAAGCATCACCATTCATGCGCGTAATGACTGGTCACAAGTCCACGTCGATGATGATTTGGAGACAGTCAAAGCCACGTTATTAATGGCAGCGCAGCAAGCCTTAAACTGGGGCAAAGATAGTGCTCCAAGCCAAACAGATTGTCATCGCTGGCGCTATGCGGCTACTATAATAGATATAGATACTAAAGAGCTAGGTATCTTAGTCGATGAAACCAGACAGTGGATTGTCAGTGGTGACTGGTGCGCACGCGGCAATATCGAAAGCTGCTATCAGGTAGCTCGGCAGACAGTAGAGGCAGTCTGTAGGGCACGATCTATATGAGTTGATTGCTGGCTGGCTGAATCTATCGGCTGCCAGTCCCTAGAGAGGTTTTTACGTGTTTATAGCAATATGCATCGAGATTTGAGCCTGTTATAAATAGCGAGGCAAAAAAAAGCCCACAGAGGAGGTGCTGTGGGCTGAGGAAAACGGGCTGTGGAGATTGACGACAGACTCCGTGGTCATGATTTGTTGTCATTATTATCTTTCTATACCGTTATTTATTAGGGCAATAATGCTCAATACAATGGGTACATATATTTGCTTACATATTTAAGTGTACAAGTGTTTTGTGACAGTTGATATCATAACTCAGTTGCTTGCTATTTGGTTATTTTGGTTACAGTATATTACTTTGTAAAAATGCTCGGCTGCACGATCACAGCATAGACTCTGTCATTGGGAAGTAAGAAGAAAGACGCAGATAAGTAGATAGCCTGTGACCAACTATCGAGCCCTGTACATAATAGGACGTTACATTAGTTAGCAGATTGTTTTTAAGAATTTTATGATGCTTTTAATAAAAGATACAAATGATTTCAATGGGTTATATCGTTATGAAACGAATGACTCGATGTTGATGGTTTGAATCATTCAATCATTAAAGAGATGGCATGACGGCATGACGGAAAAATGCTAAGCTATCTGCCATTATTATGTCGATATTACACTGGGTTTGCCATGACTGAGAGCACGCATTTGCATACGCAGGAGCCGTCAAGTTCGCAAAATACTAAAAGTATTTTTAACTTGCCCAACAATCTTACGATTGCTCGTATCTTGATGATTCCGTTATTTGTTGCGATTGCGTACTGGCCACCTGCTATGGGCATCGGTATGCCTGCAATCTCAGACAACGTCATTGCGCGAGTGGGGATGAGTGAGTTTAGCGATAGCCTATTGCGCCATTTATTATTAACCAGCGTCTTTATTATTGCAGCAATTACCGATTGGCTAGATGGTTACTTTGCTCGTAAGCTGAATGTCATGTCAGCGTTTGGGCGCTTTTTGGACCCAGTTGCTGACAAGCTGATGGTGGCGGCGGCCTTGATCGTTTTGGTGCAATGGCATCCCAATATTATTATGGCAATCGCTGCGATCGTCATCATCTCACGTGAGATCGCTGTATCCGCATTGCGCGAGTGGATGGCAGAGCTTGGCAACCGAACCAGTGTCGCTGTGTCCTATGTGGGCAAATTAAAAACGACCTTTCAGATGATAGCGATTACAGTACTGTTATTAAACTGGGAGTCGCTTGAGACGGTCGGTTATGCGCTGATGGTCGCCGCTGTTATATTGACGCTTTGGTCAATGATGATTTATCTCAAAGCTGCGTGGCCTTATTTGAGGCAAAGCGGCTAATAGTAAGACAAACAATCGTAACCTGCATAAAAAACGCCAGTGGCTCATGCGACTGGCGTTTTTTATTTGTCTATTAGATCTCTTGCAAAAGTACCAGTTCATTGACTTCCACTGACGGAGTTACAAGGGCTGGCGATGACTTATGCAAGAAGTCTATTCTTACTGTTTTAAAGATTGAAACATTACAGCTCTATCGAAAAATTCTCACCCAAGCTTTTTTCAATGGCAGTGTCAGTGACTGCCGCCGCCGCCATTTTGACAGCACTAGTGATGGCATTACCATTTGCCCAGTACTCAGCGCCATGTGGGGTGACTTTGATTAGCTGAACGCGTGGGTCCTCTTTGCCTTTTTCAAAATACGCATTGTACATAGGCGACCACAGCTCATCTAACTTGTCTTTATCATCTACCAGCTCCGCTTTACCAGTGATAGACAGATATTGTTTGTTGTCTTGGCTGACATAGGCCAAATTGACTTGTGGATCGTTTTTGATGTTATCGATGGTCTCACAAGGGCTGTGACCGATAAACCAAATTTCTTTGGCACCAATACTGGTCTCGGTGGTATTCATGGGGCATGAGTGAAGATGGTTCTCACTGGTGCGCGTGGTCATCATCGTATATTTGATATCTTTTACCATTTCTTGGATGGTGTCCATTTGTTGTTGCTTGCTCATCGTAGTTATCCTTTACTATTTAAAATTTGGAGTAAAAATTATTATTCGGTAAGAGTGATCTAGAGTACTGATAAGGTGGTCAATGACGCCTATTAACAGTTATCAATATAGCGATATCACCTAATAGAACGATACAGCTGGTCTGTAATACCCTGTGAAAGTTTGTAATTATCTGCGTGATTTTATTCAGCAGATGATTAGATCTCTTGCAAAAGTACCAGTTCATTGACTTCCACTGACGGAGTTACAAGGGCTGGCGATGACTTATGCAAGAAGTCTATTTATCAATCAAAAAATACTGTCTAAAAATAACCTTACCAAAAATAAGGCAATAAAAAACGCCAATAAACCGAGGTATATTGACGTTTTGGGCGACTCAGTAACCGTAGGCTTATCTGAGCCAAATGAAGTTATATATGGCTTCTAAACTATAGCGATACTTCAAATTGCTCGCCGATATCTTCTGCCGTTTTGCCATCTTGTAGGGCTGCTGCTGCCATTTTGAACATATTGATAGTAGAGCTGCCACCTAACCAGCACTCAACGCCATGTGGAACGACCTTGATTAACTGTACGTTTGGATCTTCTTTACCATGTTCAAAAAACGCATTGTAGACTGGTGACCACAGTTCTTCTAATTTGTTTTTGTCCGTTGGTAACTCAGCATTGGCGCTGACAGAGACATAGTCTTTTTCATCTTTAGAAGCATAAGACAAACCAATTTTTTGATTGTTCTGAATGTCTTTGACCACATCTGAGGTTTTATCACCGATGAACCAAATCTCTTTACCACCGATACTCGCTTCGCTGGTCGTCATTGGCCAAGCATGTACATCACCTTTACTGTTGACGGTGCTTAACATCGCAAATTTTACATCTTTAATAACGTCTTGAATTTTGTCGATTTGTTCTTGCTTATTCATAGGAATTTCCTTTTTTTTATAGTGATTAGAAAGTTAATTGTTTGTAGTAATCATTTTTATTCAAGGTAGATGTAATTCATCTTTTAAAAACATCGCCTTAACAACTGGAACTAGAATACCGAGTTATGCCTTTGCATTTATATAGGTGCCCAGTAATGCGATGTGAGTGTTTGTAAGGAGTATGAGGGTTAGGTAAAAATTGCGACGCCGAGTGTCGTCACTGTATTTGAATGCTATCTAAACATTCATGGGCTAAACATTCATGGGCTAAACACTCATGATCGGATTATTGAATTGATTGATTGTGTTATTGAGCATGTAGTTAGCAGCGACACCGTATCAGTTATCAGCAATTTATCTTGGTTTAAACCTGCTTATTATAGGTCTTCTTGTTATAATACCCAGACCATTTACTTAGCATGGCAGAGATGCCTTGATCTTACGGATTATGCCTTTATGATGACCATCGCCGGACAACCGTTTCTTACCGATTTTCAGACGCAGCAACTCATCAGTCAGTTCCAGCAAAAAACCAAGCTAAATGTTAGTCAAATAAGTACTCAGCAAGTGTATGTACTCTCACGCGAATTGAGCGGTGAGGAGCACAAAAAATCCTTAGACTTGTTTGGGATCAAAGAAGCGATCGCGCTTACCACGCCACAAGACAACCAACTGCAAGTGATCGTTGCGCCGCGCTTTGGCACCATCTCACCATGGGCGAGTAAAGCCACCGATATATTCAATAACTGTGAAATCAAAATCAACCGTGTTGAGCGTGTCGTGGTTTATACGTTAACCCTCGATGAAAAAACAGACGGTGACGCAGGCGAAAAACTACCAGCAGACGCTGAGCAGTTATTGTTTGACCGTATGACCCAGAGCTTGGTCTATGACTTGAGCGATGTCAGCAAGTTGTTTGATGATCAAGCACCAGCATCACTGAATCATATCGATGTCATCGGACAAGGTCAGTCAGCACTAGAGTCGGCCAATACCGAGTTCGGCTTTGCGTTATCCAGTGAAGATATCGACTATCTGATGAATGCGTATGTCAATGAATTAGGTCGCAATCCAACCGACGTTGAGCTGATGATGTTTGCACAGGCGAACTCAGAGCATTGCCGTCATAAGATATTTAATGCCCAGTGGACCGTTGATGGTGAGGTGCAGCCAAAATCACTATTCCAAATGATCAAAAACACCTATCAGTCGAACCCACAAGGCATCTTATCAGCCTATAAAGATAACGCCGCTGTGATGGCTGGGTCTGATGGCATGCGTTTTTATCCTATCCCAACGGACGCGATGGATGCCAATTCAATCCATCCTTATGGATTTCATCAAGAAGACATCGATATCTTGATGAAAGTTGAGACGCACAATCACCCAACGGCAATTGCTCCGTATTCAGGTGCAGCAACGGGTTCTGGCGGTGAGATTCGTGACGAAGGTGCGACAGGTCGTGGCGGTAAGCCAAAAGCGGGTCTAGCCGGTTTCCACGTGTCGCATCTACATATCCCAGAGCTGTCCGAGAAATGGGAGCAGTCAGGCCAACTGAGCACGCAAGCCTATGGTACGCCAGATCGTATGGCAACCAGCCTTGAGATTATGCTTGATGCCCCATTAGGTAGCGCCAACTTCTCAAACGAGTTTGGTCGTCCAAACCTATGCGGTTACTTCCGCAGCTTTCAGTTAGATACCTCTGCGGCAAAAGACGGTAGCGAGATGCGCGGCTATCATAAGCCCATCATGCTGGCAGGTGGTTACGGCAATATCAAACGCAATCTGATTGAAAAAAATGCGATTAAAAAAGGTGATTTGCTTATCGTCTTGGGTGGCCCTGCGATGCAAATCGGTCTTGGCGGCGGGGCAGCATCGTCAGTCGATAGTGGCGAGCTTGATGAAGGCTTGGACTTTGCTTCAGTCCAGCGCGATAACGCTGAGATGGAGCGTCGCTGTCAGGAAGTCATCGATCGCTGCTGGGCGCTTGCCGGTAACGATGCTGATGTTAGTATTGCCAGTCAAGACGGCAACCCCATCGTCTCTATTCATGATGTCGGCGCAGGCGGTCTGTCTAACGCCATGCCGGAGCTGGTCAATGACCATGAAATGGGCGCGCATCTGAACTTGCGTAAGATCCCATCGTTAGAAGCGGGCATGTCGCCAATGGCCATCTGGTCTAATGAGGCGCAAGAGCGTTATGTGCTGGCGATTCGCCCAGAGAGCAAAGATCAGTTCGATGCGATCTGTGCTCGTGAGCGCTGTCCATATGCCATCTTGGGCGAGGCGACGGATATCCGTCAGCTAATCGTTGATGATGAGCTATTGGACGAGCAACCAGTCGATATGCCGATGCAAGTACTGCTCGGCGGTACACCAAAAATGCAGCGCAGCTTTGAGCGTACTGATAGCACGTTACCAGCATTAGAGCTTGGTGAAGTTAATCTAGCCGAGTCAATTACCTATGTATTGCGTCACCCAACCGTGGCGAGCAAATCATTCTTGATTAGCATTGGTGACCGCTCTATCACCGGTATGGTCGTGCGTGATCAGTATGTGGGTCGCTATCAAGTGCCTGTATCAGATTGTGCGGTGACGGCGTCAGGCTTAGTGGCGCTAGATGGTCAGCCGATGACTGGTGAAGCCATGAGTGTCGGCGAGCGTACGCCTGTTGCCCTTATCAATCCAAAAGCCTCTGCGCGTCTAGCGGTCGGCGAAGCGATTACTAACATCGCGGGCGCGCGTATCGCTCAGTTGTCTGATATCACCATGTCAGCGAACTGGATGGCAGCATGCGGTGATGATGCAGAAGATGCGGCACTATTCGATGCAGTACATGCAATCGGCGAAGAGCTGTGCCCAGCACTCGGTATCGCCATCCCTGTTGGTAAAGACTCGCTATCTATGCGTGCTAACTGGACTGATGAAGAGGGCGCTGACAAATCAGTCGTCTCGCCAATGAGTTTGGTTGTGACTGCGTTTGCCCCTGTCGTTGACGTCGCAAAAACGCTAACCCCTGAGCTAATCAATGGTGACAGCGCGTTCTACCGTATTGACCTATCTAAAGGTAAATTGCGTCTAGGCGGTTCGATCCTTGCGCAAACGCTTAGCCAACTCGGTAACGACTGCCCAGATCTAGCGCAGCCAAGTGATTTGATCGACTTCTTTAACTTTGTGCAAGCGGGCAACGCGCAAGGCGTCATCAGCGCTTATCACGATATCGGTGATGGCGGTCTGCTTGCGACCATCGCAGAGATGCAGTTCACCAGCCGTCAAGGTATCAAGCTGTCATTAGATGATGACAACTTACTCGGTCAACTGTTCAGTGAGGAGCTGGGCGCAGTCATCCAAGTATTGCCAGAAAACGTCGCAGCGCTCATGCAGTTGGCAGAAGAATTTAACGTCAGCGATATGCTTAGTCTCGTCGGACAAAGCACTGAGGAAGATAGCCTCATTATCCAAACGCCGTTACATCAAGGCGATAAAACGCTTAGATTTAGCCGCAGCGAGCTGCAACAGCAGTGGAGTCAAGTCAGCTATCAAATCGCCCGCCGCCGTGATAATCCAGCATGCGTACAGCAAGAGTATGACTTGATTAGCGACGCGAGCCATAAAGGCCTGATCGCGGCGCCAAACTTTGATCTGAATCAAAAAGTGGAAGCGCCTTATGTAAACAGCCGTGCTGATGCTAATAACAGCCAACCAAGAGTCGCAATCCTCCGCGAGCAAGGTGTCAACGGTCAGACGGAGATGGCAGCTGGCTTTACCCAAGCTGGCTTTGAAGCGGTCGATGTACATATGAGCGATCTACTGAGTGGTCGCATCAATCTACGTGATTTCGACGGTCTGGTCGCTTGTGGTGGCTTTAGTTATGGTGACGTACTGGGCGCTGGCTCTGGCTGGGCAAACTCTATCTTGTTCCATGATGAGCTACGCATGCAGTTCGTCCGCTTCTTCGCCCGTCCGAATACGTTCTCACTTGGCGTCTGTAATGGCTGTCAGATGATGGCGCAGCTTAAAGACCTCATTCCAGGTGCAGAAAACTTTCCACGCTTTATCGCAAATGAGTCGGCACGATTCGAAGCGCGTACGGTCAACGTCAAAGTTGAGCGCACCAAGTCCATCTTATTCAAAGGCATGCAAGACAGCATCTTGCCAATCGCTGTGGCGCATGGTGAGGGTCTTGCCACCCTAAACGCTACTGAGATCGATGGTATGGCGAAACATGGTCAGCTCGCCATGCGTTATGTCGATAGTCAAGGTCATCCGACCGAGACTTATCCATTAAATCCTAATGGCTCAGTCGGCGGCGTCACGGGTCTGTGTAGCACTGACGGCCGCGTCACTATCATGATGCCGCATCCTGAGCGTAACCTAAAAGCCTACAATCATAGCTGGAAACCTGAGCAGTGGGATGAAGATGGTGCATGGATGCGGATGTTCCGTAATGCACGGGCTTGGTTGCGTTAGGATAGTTTGAGTTAGTTTAGAATATTGTTTGAGGTAATAAAAAAAGGTGGGCGTAAAGCTCACCTTTTTTGTGTTTATGATATTTAGCTTAATTAGATCCAGAAAAAAACATATAGATAAGTACTTCAATGACGTATATAATAAGAGATAAAGATAAAGGATATTGAATGTTACATTTCATCGAAACGCCAATATTTACTAAGCAAGTACTGAAACTATTAGATGATGAAGCTTATAAAGAGCTACAGGAAAATCTAATCAATAATCCAGAACAAGGTGATTTGATTCAAGGTACAGGGGGCGTTCGAAAAACCAGATGGGCACTTAACCAAGGTAAGAGTGGCGGTATTCGGATTATCTATTATTTTGTGAATAGTCAAGGCATATTTTTTATGCTGCTCGCTTATCCTAAGAATAAACAAGCCTCTCTATCAAGCGAAGAGAAGTCTGGTTTATACAAACTGACTCAACAAATTAAAGAGGTGTATAGCCATGAGCAATGAATTTTACGATGATTTATCTACATCACTAAATCAAGCATTGGCGATTGCTAAAGGACAGGCTCAGCCTAGCCGCCAGTTTACCCATGACGTGCCTAGTATTAAGGAAATAAGAACTAAGACAGGGCTATCGCAACAGCAGTTTGCCGATAAACTTAATATCAGTTCGCGTACCTTACAAAATTGGGAGCAAGGTACTAGAAACCCAACAGGGGCTGCCGTCACATTAATGCGCTTATTGAATAAAAAGCCTGAGTTAATTACCGAAGCTTAATTGATCAAAAACAGTCAATCTTATCTTGGTCACGCACTCGGTGGGATTATGGATGTGTGTGAAAGCGATGACGCATGGATGCGTATGTTCCGTAACGCTTGTGCTTGGTTTAGATAGGCTAAGTTGGTTTAGAATATTATTGTAGATAACTGTTTTTTAGAATGAAAAGGTGGGCGTAATGCTCACCTTTTTTGTGTTTGGGTTTTGGTTCTATTGGGAGCTATTTCCCGCCTTCCGCTTGTATCTGCCAGTCTGGGCGTGGCGTTGGCTACGGTTTGGGTCGTCGCTTGCTTCGCGTCGACACCCCAAAACCTAGCCATCACAACTCGCCCAAACCAGCAGGTTACCGCTACAGTCGGGGCTAAAACGCGCTCCTGAATGACCGTTTTATGATAAATTAGTCTAAACTTTAATTTTAGTATTATTGGTGCGCTGGACGCACCCCACGAACTCATTGTTTTCTTTGGAGATTAGAATGGACAACCAATCTGAACCGAATAAAGTCGAAAACAAGCCACACGAAAAATCAGATGATAATTTACCGAAAAAATGTGGCATTGTAATGCCTATTGCAAGTATGGAAGGCTATCCTGAATCTCATTGGAAAGATGTCAAAAGGATAATAGAATCTGCTATTAAAGAAGCTAATTTTGAAGCTAGATTGGTGAGTGATGCGGATGATATAGGCGTTATTCACAAACGTATTGTTCAGAACTTATATGATAATCCGATGATAGTTTGCGATATAAGCGGTAGAAATCCAAATGTCATGTTTGAGCTAGGATTACGTCTAGCTTTCGACAAACCAGCAATCATTATAAAAGACGAAATAACACCTTATTCTTTTGATACATCAGCAGGATTAGGCTAATCTATAGAAGAGTTTGACCAGAGCTATTATAGATTACATGAAGATTTTTGAGAAATAAGTGATACTAAAGTAGCTCGAACAGATAGTTAGTCGTATAATTTATTAACTACAATGGGTTATTATGGGTATGAAGAAAAGTTGATTTATGTTGAATAAATATGCTTCAATCAGAGTTTTGATTCAAAGCATTATGTTATATGATTATCTATCTTCTGACAGCTCTCTACCCTTTCTCTGAGCCTCAGCAATCAACTCCTTTACCCGAGCACTCTCCCTAAGCACACAAGCCTCATATTCAGACAGCGATTCACTTTCTTGTTGTTGCTGATTTTCCTGCTCTTCTTTAGCCTTGGCTTCTAGATACGCTTCAAGTTTTTGTTGTTCATCTTGCTGTGAATGACTCATGACTGACTCCTTATACTATTTATTTGCTGACGATGCTATTTGATTAAACATAGTGGCAAGTCTGGCGTTATTTTCTTCGATATATTTATCGCCTAGCGCTAATATCTCATCCGGTGCTTGTACCGTTTCGGGATAGTCTTTCAGTCCACTTTGAATAGCCGCATTACCATTGGATACCATCTTCGGTAAGCTCTCTTTGGTGACTTCAAAGTGACATTGCCAAGCGAGTACCCAAGTGCCACGCGCTTTATGTTCTGGCGTTTGATAGATAAAGCCTTGATTTGCCCAAGCCTGTGTCTCAGCAATAATGCTTGCGCCTTTGGGACAGTCAAAACCTTCGCCGTGCCAGTGAAACACCGTAAAGTCTTTGGGTAGATCTTGTAATAATGGATGCGCTTGACCTGCTTCGGTCAATTGCATCGGTAACCAGCCAATCTCTTTGACTGCAGACGGTTTCACCTCAGCGCCCAAACAATGCGCGATGATTTGCGCGCCTAAGCAAATGCCAATGACTGTTTTACCGGCATCAACAGCTTGTTTTATCAGCCGCTTTTCTTTAATAAGCCAAGAATATTTATCCTCATCATGAACGCTCATTGGCCCACCCATCACGATGAGCCAATCAAAGCTATCCAGCGTTGGCAGGTTGTCGTTATCGTAGGAGCGACTAACGGTGATCGGATGGTTATGCGCGCGCGCCCACTGTTTGATAAAGCTTAGATCCGCATAATCGGTATGAAACAGCGCGTGAATACGTAAGCTCATAACGTACCTCTTTTATCAAAACGTTCTATCTACAAATCTGCAAATACTGACGCACGACGTTATCCATGCCTTGCTCTAGCGATTCAATAGTAAAGGCATGACCAATCGACACCTCCGCGATATCACCAAGGCTTAGCAAATCGGCTAAATTGTCTAAATTCAAATCATGACCAGCATTGACGCGAATGCCGTTATCACTGGCGAGGGTAATACAATCGCTAAAGCGTTGCTTGACCTCATCGAAATCAATATTGTCATCGTTCTTACCATTATTGTAGGCGCGCGCCCATTCTTCGGTATACATCTCTATCGTTTGCACATCGCTGTCGATGACGGCTTTTATTTGCTCGATATCAGGGTCGATAAATACGGCGCAGCGTGTGCCAAAGCCTTCAAGCTCATGGCTGAGTTTGGACAGCATGTCGCTATATTTGATAATATCAAAGCCATGATCGGAGGTCAGTTGGTCTTCGCTGTCGGGCACGAGGGTACATTGATGCGGTTTGACCTCGCGAATGAGTTTTAAAAATTGTTCATTCGGATTGCCTTCGATATTAAATTCGATATCTTGATAATCTTTGAGATACTCACTGATATCATAAACATCTTGATAGCGGATATGACGCTCATCGGGCCGTGGGTGCACGGTAAAGCCTTTAACTCCTAGATCAATCAGCTTTTTTACAAAGTACAATAGATTAGGGTAGTCGGTGCCACGCGAGTTGCGGATTAAGGCGAGTTTGTTTAAATTGACGCTAAATAGGGTGCTCATAAGATGTCCTTTTTCGTTATTGTTATGGTTTGAGTGTCCGTGATTAATAGTTGATCACTCAGGCTAGTAAAAATCGTCACGTCCCGCATACTTTTTATTGAGTGCTTTTAGGATAGCATAGGTCTCGATATCCATAATGCCTGTTGGCTTTAGCGGCCGGAAATGCAACTGAAAGGCATAGATGACATCGCGGCTCTCTTTATCCCACACATCTGTAGTATTCATCTGATAGCCATAATCACGAAAGGCCTGCTTGACCTCCCGTATCGTTGGGGTAGCTAGCTGAACTTGCTGCATAAAATATTGCTTATCGACTTCATCATACCAAGCGCCAATACCGTACTCGCTGTACAGTCGCTCCCACGGGAATTTTGCACCGGGGTCGATCTTGCGCGAGGGTGCCATATCTGCATGACCGATGATGTTTTTGGGTGAGATGTCATAACGTCTAGCGATATCTTGCACCAGTTGTGCGACCTTTTTAATCTGCAATTCATCAAACGCCACATAATGCTCATAAGGATGATAATCCATATCGCCATTCTTTAGCGCGTCTCGATATTCAGGCTTGATTCCTGCATTGACGATTTCGATGCCAATAGACGTATCATTGAGGATGGTTCGACCTGTAAAGCCACCTTCGCCTGCATGCCACGCGCGCTCAGACTCTGGCACGAGGTTATAGATTTTATCATCGTTCTTGTCCAAGATTAAGTAATGCGCGCTCACATTACCCGTGGTCAATGTTTTGATTGAGCGCTCATTATCTGAGACTGTGTAGTGTAGGACAATGGTTTTGATACGCTGGCTTTTGCCAGTCGATTGATAGGTATCGCTGTCGACGCTATAATTTTTGGTCGTTGCTACTTGCGGCGCTGTGGTCACGCAGCCAATTAAAGGCAGAGTTAAGCCAAGTGCTAAGAAGATGTTTTTTACCATGAAATGCTCTGTGTAGATAAAGGGTATATGTCGCTGTCCACTTATATTTTAAGCACCTATTATTATCAGATGATGTCTAGAGATTTTGCTGATTGTATTCAGCCTCTTTTAATTTTTTTTGCCAACACCTTTTTCCAACTCGCCTCCAAACACTCAATCGCGAGCCACGGCTCAATCACCTCAGCGTCAAACTTTTCTTTTGAATTAGCCAGTTGCCATAGCGCCTCTAACGTAGCAAACGGATAGGGACGCTCTACCAAATAGACAGGTAAGTCCGCGTCAATTGTGCCATCACGCACCACTTGAAAATACCAGCCTGAGATACCTTGCTTGCTGACCCATGCTGCAATATTGGGCACTTTGGTAAATTGGCCGATTTGGTCGTTGATTTTGTAGCACGGGCGGCGCGGCTGCACGATGCACAGTTGTACGCTATCTTCACCGTTTATTTTGTCGTCGCCATACTGCCCACCATACTGATAAACGTCGCCAATACAGACGTTAGACTCATCCATCTCAGGCAAGCCATCAACGGCTTCAGTGGTGAGGTTTTCTCCGAGCGTACCGACACGTACTTTTAGATCAAACTCAGTATTGATTTTTTCATAAGTGGCCGTTGGCAGTTGATGCACCGCTTTGAGTGGGCCGCCATGATGTTTGCGGTCGGCTTGCTCGTCAGTGGTCAATCCCATAAAATTGACGGCGACGGGTGCTGTAATGGGCGCTTTATCAATGGCGCTCATTTCTTCACGAGTGAACGGCATGGCTTTGCCCGCGCGGACACATACTAAGTTTGCCACATGCAAGGGTAGGTTAATCTCAGGGTTTGAGCGGTGAGTAGCAGACATGGGCAATCCTTAATAGTAGGCGAGCGCAGGACAAAATTTGCGCAGCAATAGTGGTAAGGATGATAGCAATCTATCCGACAATTATCCATTCTAATGGCTGTTTATCATGACAGATATGTCTAAATATCGGCACAAAAAAAGACCAGAATAACGATTCTGGTCTTTTGGTCTTATGCTTTTAGTATGACGCGATTATTGTACCCAATAATCTTATTTGTTCTTGTTGCGACGACCAGCGGTTTTCTTTTCACGCGGTGTGGCGACCAGCTCAGCCAACTGATCCGGTGATGACCATAGGCCTTCTAAGTCATAGAACTCACGCGCTTGCGGGGTCATGATATGAACGACAACCGCGCCCAAGTCAATCAGTGTCCAGTCAGAGTCGATACCGCCTTCGCGGCCAAGCGGCATAAAGCCCGCTTGTTTGGCTTCAGCGCCGACGCTATCCGCCATAGCGCGTACATGACGTTTTGAGGTACCATCAGCGATGACGATACGCTCGGTGACGTCAGTTAAGTCTTCTACATTCATTACAGTGATGTTCTTTGCTTTCATATCATCTAGCGCGCTTTGTATAAGGTTCAAGCACACGGTTAAGCGTTCTTCGGTCATGGTGTTGATCATAAATTTTAATCTCTTCAATCGTAACTATTAAAAATAAAGGGGTAAAACGTCAATTTGTCTGATTCGACTGATCATATGTCGTCAGTCACGTATAGAGACAGGATAGGCAAAATGACATAGATAAGGCGATTTTAACGGAATTGAGCAGCAGAATATAGCTGATGGGCGATAATATAGTGATAAACGGCAGGATTGAGCCATTTAGCTAATGAATTGGGGTGAGTATTGCTCATAATATCATTTATTGGTGCGATAGATGCGATTTGCCTGTCAGTGACGGGCATTTTATTTGTTTTAGTCGCCAATATGTGTAGTTGTTCGCGTATTTGCGTGCTTGATACGGCAGTGATCGGTCGCGTATCTATATAAATGTGTCCTTTCATAGCGCTTTTCAAGTCAGTGCTATCTGTTTCTAAGCTATCTACCAAGCATCGAGCAATTGGAGTGAATAGCTCAATCGGTGAGTCGGTTACATGTGATTGTAAAGGTAGCGGCAGTTGCGATTGCAAGGTTGCTAGATATTGCGAGGTCGATATAGGGTTTTCAAATGATGTCGCCCTGTCAGAAACTCTACCATTAATATGATCGCTATCCTCACGATTAAAGATCCACAGATTGACATAATCAGTGAGTCCTAACCCGTCTTTCCATTTATCCAAACTGCGCGCGCTGTCCATACCCATGATAAATATTAAACAGTCATAAGGGTACTGTTGTCTGAGTGCGCGTACAGTGTCGATTGTATAGACAGGCGGCGCTTGCCATAGCTCAAGCTCATTGACTTGTATCGGTGTGTCTTGTACTGCCAGCTTTAGCATGGCTAAGCGGTGTTTAGGGTCAGTGCTCTGCGTTTTAAATGGCGAGCGCGCATTGGGTAATAATGAAACGTGCAAGGGGCGGTTTTGCTGCTTTGCGATTGGCAACAAGTCCTGATAGGCGTGTAGAGCCACTTCTAGGTGACCATTATGTACCGGATCAAACGAGCCGCCAAGATAGGCACGGATGGCAGGGGCAGAGATCTTTTCGTGAGAGTTATTGCTCGTATTTGGCATAAATAAATGCAAATAAAAGAATGAGGTGCACGCTGTTTTTGGTACCTCTCATTCTTTTATTAGCTAACCTTTTTATATTAACTGAATCATAGCGCTATTGTAGAGGGCGGGCGAGTATCTGTCATCACTATCTATCACCACCTATAGTCAGTGAAAATTAATACCGCTACATTATGCACTGTTAAATCAATTTTTTTGCTTACTGTGCTTGCGCAGACAGAGGCTGCAAAAATTGATATTGGCAGTACCGTATCGTTTTTGAGATACTTTGACTATACCACCACAGCACCAATAAAAAACCGACCATCATGATGATAGTCGGTGGTATAACGGACTTTGATTGGCAAATCGTATAGCGATTAAATCAAATCGCTATACGCTTGGATAGCAGTTAGCGCGATGGTATAGACGATATCATCAACGAGTGCGCCACGCGATAAGTCATTGACTGGCTTATTCAAACCTTGCAGCATCGGTCCAACGCTGATGACATTGGCGCTACGCTGCACCGCTTTATACGTGGTGTTACCAGTATTGAGATCAGGGAAAATAAAGACGTTGGCTTGACCTGCGACAGGAGAGTCAGGCGCTTTTTGTTTGCCCACACTCATGACCGAGGCGGCATCATATTGTAGTGGGCCGTCGACTTTGAGGTTCGGCGCACGCTCACGGACGATTTGGGTGGCACGAGCGACTTTTTCGACATCCGCGCCTGCGCCTGATGAGCCCGTAGAATAGCTGATCATCGCGACTTTTGGATCGATACCAAAGGCAGCAGCAGACTGTGCCGATTGAATGGCAATTTCTGCCAACTCTTCAGCATTCGGATCAGGATTGATCGCACAGTCACCATAGACAACCACTTGCTCAGGCAACAGCATAAAGAACACGGACGATACGAGCGAGTACTGCGGCGCGGTTTTGATTAATTGAAATGCTGGGCGTACGGTATTGGCAGTGGTATGAATCGCACCTGAAACCAGACCGTCGACCTCATCTAGCTGTAGCATGATGGTGCCAAGATACACCGTATCTTTTAGATATTCAGCGGCGACGTCTGCGCCAGTCTTGCCTTTACGGCGCTCAACGACAGCAGCGATATATTTGCTCATATCAAGGGTATCAGGGTCGATGATTTCTAGACCTTCTGGCAACGTCAAATCGCGATTTTTGGCGACTTGTTCGACATCGCTGCGTTTTGCGAGCAGTACGCAATCAGCGATACCGCGGCTCTGACAGATACAGGCCGCTTCGACGGTACGTGGTTCAGAACCTTCTGGCAATACGATACGTTTTTTAGCGTGCTGTGATTTTTTGACCAACTGATGGCGAAACGCCGATGGGGACAAGCGCGGTTCATGATTACGGCTAAAGTATTCTTTAATCCAGCTCAAATCCAAATGCGCTGCTACGTAACGCGCCACTTCTTCAGCGCGATCGGTGTCATCACTTGGAATCTCTGAGCTCATATGGACAAGGCTCTGTACCGTTTGATAGCTGTCACTCTCGACGCTCATGATAGGGATGCCCGTTTTGAGCGCCGACTGCCACAGCTCCGTTACGGTCTCGCTTGGTAGGATACCACCTGTCAAGACCAATCCTGCCAGCGGAATGCCATTGATACAGGCCAATCCTGCGGCCAGTAGCAAGTCATCGCGGTCACCAGGGACCACCATCAACGTACCACGTTTGAACACTTGATTGACACGAGCGACTGAGCGCGCCGTTAGACTGATGCGATTGATACGACGTGTTTTTGCTTCACCAACGTTAAGCCAAGTGGCATCAAGCTCGGTGGCAATGTCCCAAGTGCGCGGTACAGACAACGAATCGCTAAAGGGAACGACACCGATGAGGCGAAACGCGTCGGTATTGAACGAAGGCGATAGACGCTGCACTTCTTGCAAAAAGGTTGGATCTAAGCTGACGACCGCCTCACCCGGAGCGACTGGTTGATTTTCAAAGGTATTAGGCACGTCTTGTACCCGCATCAATATCACGCCAAGCGTACGCGCATCCATGACACCGCCGAACTCGCGCGCATGCACATCAAGCTTGTCCGCCAACGCCGCTGGTTGACTGATATCAGCGGCACCAACAAATATGATCTTGGCATCTAAAGCATGGGCGAGGGCGCGGTTGATTTGTGAAGCGTAAGAGGTCTCAGTGGTCGGCACCAGACCTTCACAGATGATGACGTCAGGGCCATCATCTATTGTGTGATAATTGGCAATCACTTCTTCCATCAAATCATCAAGGTTGCCATCGCCCAACATCCGCTCGACGTGCTGACGACTGATCGATTTGGGCGGCTTTAGACCAAAGGCATGCATGGTCAATGCGCTTGAGCTGTCTAAGCTGTGCTGCTTATCTAGGGTATCGTCTTGCAAAAACGGCTTCATAAAGCCCGCTTTGATACCGTTATAATCAAAGGCGCGAATCAGTCCAAGCGCGGCTGATGTCACACCGATACCGCGGCTAATGGGAACAAGTAAAATGGTCTGCATAGTGTATCCTACGGTTTATTTTATTATTAAGTTCAATTCATCCTTGCCAGAATGAGCAATGTGCTGAGTATGTACGCCATAGCCTTATAGCAAATGTTAATTATATAGATATGGCGTATCAAACACGCTCACGCTTATATTAAATTCAATGCCTGACGAGTCTCTTGAGCAATACGGCACTCTTCATCAGTTGGGACGACCCATAACTCGATACTGCTGTCATCTGCGTGGAAGCTGCCTTCTTTACCACGAACCAAACTGGCATTTTTGTCAGCATCTATTTTGATACCGAAATGACGCATCACTGCCAGGATTTTGGTACGTGTAATGTCGGAGTTCTCACCGATACCGCCAGTAAAGACAATACCGGTAAACTCTGGTAGCGCACAGCTAAGGCTGGCCAGATATTTACCAGCACGATAGCAAAACATCTCGATAGCGAGCTTGGCATCTTCGTGACCTTCACTGGCTGCTTGCTCGATGGTACGCAAGTCGTTAGAAAGTCCTGAGATACCAAGTAGACCGCTGTCATTATTAAGCATTTTGTCGGTCTCTTCTAAGCTCATACCGAGCTGACGCTTCAGGTGCATGTGCAAGCTAGGATCCACATCGCCACTACGCGTACCCATCATAAGGCCCTCAAGTGGGGTCAGACCCATGCTGGTATCGAGACTTTTGCCATCGTATACTGCGGCGGCTGAGCAACCATTGCCTAGATGTGCTGTTAGCCAGCCATGTGGCCCTTTTATCTCAGTGATTTGGCTGGTGCGTTCTGAGACGTAAGCATGTGATGTGCCATGGAAGCCATAGCGACGGATTTTATGTTCTTCGTATAGATATTTTGGTAGCGCATAGCGAAAAGCAACGGGCGGCATGGTTTGGTGAAAAGCGGTGTCAAACACCACCACTTGCGGCATATCAGGATAGATCGCCTGAACCGCTTCGATACCCAGTGCATTTGCAGGGTTGTGTAGCGGAGCTAATATTTTGAGACGCTTCACTTCTTCTAACGCATGCTCATCAACGCGAACGGCTTTGGAGTATTCGCGGCCACCATGTACCACGCGGTGTCCAACGGCGATGAAGTGGTACTGCTCTAGTAGCTCAAGGATTTTTTGTAGCGCCAGCTTATGGCGACCACCAGGAATAGAGATTTCAAGTTTTTCACCGTTTAAGGTCGTGTGCTTAATACGGGCGGTATCGAGACCTAGGTTTTCGGCAAGACCGGTGATACGAGTAGAGTTGTCATCACTAATCAACGCGTATTTGATGGAAGACGAGCCGCAGTTTAAAACCAAGGTTGGGCTGGTCAGGGTTGATGTTTCAGAGTTCTTATCATCAAAAGTGGTGGTTAGGCTGGCGCTCATACTCTATCCTTAGATTGGTTTTTATAGGTGGGTTTTTGTAGGTCGAAAATCATCATATCGTCAGATTACTATGATAAAAACGACACTGACATCGCATCGTTCTCATATTAAGGTGATGATAGATTGATCGTATTTAACACAAAATTAGCCATATCCATGCTGATCTATCAAACAAGTATATGATCGATCTTAGTCATACTGAGGCTGATGGTTGTATCTTATTACTATATAGCAGTACCGCTGAATCGTAGGCCTGAGCCTCAGCATAGCCGTAAGGCCGCGGTATAATGTAACATATTTTCGTAGCGATAACGGTAAGGTTTAAAATTGGTGTCTATCAAGCGTTTAAAATATTGGTACATCTGTTATAGCCAGTGGCTCCTAGGTACTTTAGCCATTGATTATTGGCTGTTGTAGAGCTGCCTTATGAATATCAAAAATTGTAAGAAATATTGTCCAAATTCCTATCAGACATGTTTCTATGCGCAAATTATCAAGCGATACCGTCAGTAAATTATGATGAAAGCATCAAACCAATCCCCACTATGAGCCAAATTTATTGGCCAATGCTGTTCAGTATGCGTATAGCTTTGTGTCATAATGCTATGATTAAAACTTTGATATTGGCCATTTTTGGGCTGCCTTTTTCGCTCTTTATTTATTACGATTTTTAATCGCACTTACACCGCTACACGCTCACAGGTGATCCACTCTATGTCTACTATACTTCGCTCATCAGAAACTGGGCATATCGCCTTATGGAGACTTGCCAGTCGCCGCGCCATTATTACTTTAGTTATTGGCAATGCGATGATGGTAGGGTTGTCAGGCTGCGGGCAAAAAGGCGCTTTGTACTTGCCAGAGTCTACTAGCCAAACGGTAGAGGGTAGCCCATCTGTACTAAATAGTACGAGCCATCCACAAGATGCCGCTTTTGCTGGTATTAATGATGATACCTATCAAAAAAATGACTATCTAGATGAACAGCAAATACTGCCCGAGCCGAGTACAGATCCTAACGATTATTAATGTTTATTCTTACCCTTGATACCCTGATTATATTAGAGATGTTTATATGAGTCATTCTGAACTACCTGCTGACGTAACCGATGTTGCTACTGGCGAATCTGTCACTATTCAAACTGAGCACGGTCTATATGTTGATCCTAAAGCGTTGAGCGCTCATCTGCCCGCGCTAAGCTATCGCGACGACGCGCTACATATGGAGCAGGTTAGTGTTGATGAGTTGGCAAAACAATATGGTACGCCATGCTATGTCTACTCAAAGCAGGCGATACTGGATGTTTATCAAGCCTATACCGATAGCTTTACCAGTCTCGATCATCAGGTATGCTACGCGGTAAAAGCAAACTCGAATCTTGCGGTGCTTGGAATGCTTGCGCAGGCAGGTGCGGGGTTTGACATCGTCTCTCGTGGTGAGCTGGTGCGCGTACTGGCTGCAGGTGGCGCAGCGTCGCGCGTTGTCTTCTCAGGTGTTGGCAAAACTTACGGCGATATCGAATACGCACTGACCCAAGGTATTGGCTGCTTTAACGTCGAGTCGATCAGTGAGCTGACCTTGATCAACGAGGTAGCGGCAGCACTGAATAAACGTGCGCCAATCTCATTACGCGTCAATCCAAATGTCGATGCCAAGACGCATCCGTATATCTCAACAGGTCTTAAAGACAACAAGTTTGGTATTACCCACGAAGACGCCTTAGCGGTCTATCAGCAAGCGGCGGATTTATCGCATATTGATATCGTTGGTATTGATTGTCACATTGGCTCGCAGTTGACGGAAGTCGCGCCGTTTGTCGCCGCACTAGATAAAGTCATTGAGCTGATACATAGCCTGCGCGATCATGGTATTGAGCTGCGTCATATTGATTTGGGTGGCGGTCTAGGCGTGCGTTATATTGATGAGACGCCCGTGTCTATCGATGAGTTTGCCGAGGCTTTATTACCAAAGCTGAGCGAGCTTGGTTTGACCGTATTCTTTGAGCCGGGTCGTAGTATTGTTGCCAATGCTGGTGTGCTATTGACGCAAGTCGATGTACTTAAGCCGACTGAGCATAAGAACTTTGCGATTGTCGATGCTGCGATGAATGACTTGATTCGTCCTGCTTTATATCAAGCTGAAATGGCCGTGATTCCAAGTACCTTGCCGAGCGATGGTATTGATACAAATGGTACAAAGCCGTGGGACATCGTTGGCGCGATTTGTGAGACAGGGGATTTTTTAGCAAAAGATCGCTTACTGTCATTAGAGGCAGGAGCTGTCCTGGCAGTGACGGGCGCAGGGGCTTATGGCTTTACTATGAGTAGTAATTACAACTCGCGTCCGCGAGCCAGCGAAGTGATGGTATCAGGCAATAACCATCAGCTCATCCGCAAACGTGAAACGGTTGAAGCATTGTATGCTGACGAAATACTGTGGCAGGATAAATAAAGCCGCCAACCCGCCAACACTGACACTGTTTTTGCATCATAAATAAAACCCACTGTGATAATAACGGTGGGTTTTTTATGGCAAACTCGAATGGGGTATATCGAGTTTGAGGTATAACGATAAGTTAGTATTTGATAGCGGTGATAATTATGATTGTATCTGACAGCGTGCTAATATAAGCCATACATAAAAATAGGATAGGACATCAAAGATATGCTAATAGAATTTACTAAAATGCATGGGCTGGGCAATGATTTTATGGTTATCGATTTGGTGACCCAGCGCTTAGATTTGAGCAAGGAGTTGGTAGCGTTATTGGGAGATCGTCACCTAGGTATTGGCTTTGATCAACTGCTTGTGGTCGAGCCACCGATGCGCCCCGATGTTGATTTTAGTTACCGTATTTTTAACACCGATGGCACCGAGGTGGAGCAATGCGGCAATGGTGCGCGCTGTTTCGCCCGTTTTGTCCAAGCACGTAAACTGTCATTTAAGCAGCGGCTACGGGTTGAGACGGCGAGCGGCATTATCTCTTTGACCACTGATCGGTTTGGTTGGGTAGAGGTTGATATGGGTAAGCCCAAGTTTGAGCCAAATGAGATTCCCTTTAGCCCAAGAGCCACGACCAAAATCCAAAACACTTATCACCTCGATGTCAATGGCACACCTGTACAGCTATATGTCGCCAATATGGGCAACCCACATGCCGTTATCAAAGTTGATGACGTGCTTGACGCTGAGGTTGAGACGTTAGGCAAGGCCATTGAGTCCCATCCAGCGTTCCCAGATCGCGTCAACGTGGGCTTTATGCAAGTGATGAACCAGCGTCATATTCGTCTGCGTGTGTATGAGCGCGGCGTGGGCGAGACGCAAGCTTGCGGCACGGGCGCCTGTGCAGCAGTTGCAGTCGGTATAAGAGAGGGCTGGCTCGATGAAGGCGAAGAAGTGCGCGCGCAGCTCTATGGTGGCAGCTTGATCATCAAGTGGCAGCCTGGCTATTCAGTTATGATGACAGGTCCGACTGCTTTTGTTTATGAAGGAGTCTTTAGTCCAGATGGTTTGATGGCGCAAGCAGGTATTAAGCCAAGTTCTGAAGGCTGATATCTGTCGTTAGAAAAATGATATCAATAACATGGGTGCTTCTGATATGGTTATGTCCACTCATCAAGACGGTCAGACAACGCAAACGGCACCTTGGCTATCAGCTGAGCTGGCGGCGAATATAGAGTCAGATGCCGCGCTACGAGCGTTATTAGCACCTGTCCATCGTTGGCTCAATACGCTGTCTGTGCGTAATCACTCGCCGCATACGCTGACCGCTTATTTTGCTGGCTTAAACCAACTGGCACTGTTCTTACGCGGTAAGCGTCTGACGTGGACGCGTTGTGATAAGCGCCAACTGGCTCAGCATATTAGTCAGCGTCTCGATGAAGACAAGCTTGCGCTTGCTAGCGTTCAGCAAGAGCTGTCAGCGATTCGGCATTTTTATGGTTGGCTCATAGAGGAGGATTTGGCGCGTATCAATCCAACGACCGGCTATCAGCTCAAGCGTAGCCCTAGACCATTACCCTCTATCGCTGATGTGGATTTATTGACGCAGTTACTCGATCAACAAATCCCTGATACGCCAGAGCAGGCGCGCTTGTGGTTGCGTGATAAAGCCATGTTTGAGCTGCTCTATAGTAGTGGTCTACGTGTTGGCGAGTTGGTCGCACTCGATATGGCTGATGTGGACTTGTCTGATTTACGAGTGCGAGTCACTGGTAAGGGTAATAAAACCCGCTTAGTACCATTAGGTGCAAAGGCAGCAGAGGCGATAACACGCTATCTACCGCATCGCAATCTATGGGTCGAACAGATGGACAGCGCCTTGTTCATTAGCGAAAAACTCGGCACCAGACTATCGACGCGAGCAGTACAGCAGCGTCTAAAAGTTGCGGCGACTCGCGCAGGTATTGCGCAAAACATGTATCCACATCTACTGCGTCATTGCTTTGCCTCACACATGTTGTCAGGTAGTGGTGACTTGCGTGCCGTGCAGGAGATGTTAGGACATAGCGATATCAGTACCACGCAAATTTACACCCACGTTGATTTTGCCAAATTAACACAAGTCTATGATCGCGCCCATCCACGAGCCACCCACACTCAAAATGATGAAAATCCTACCTAATTGAGTAATCTACGGTTTAAGCAATCTACGGGACTTCTTAAGTTATGCCAAACGATGACAATCAAAGATAGGTAATTTCTGTCGACCTTGCACTTGAGCTTGCTTGTCTAATGATGCCATGACGATGGCGTATCCTTTATCTATGTCAGATGTCGTAGACAGATTTAGCTCACTGCTATCATGGCTCGCAATAACGCTGCCATCAAAAGCAGTAATGGTAGTATGTCCCCACGTCTGGCGAGTATTGCCATCTTTATATGCATGATCGCCGCCCTGTGCTGCACCGATCACCATGCACTGACTGTCCAAAGCACGTGCCTGTAACAATAGCGACCAATGCGCCTGTCCCGTTAGATAAGTAAAAGCAGACGGTGCACTTAATATATCAGCACCTGATTGACGTAAGCGCTGCGCTAGAGCAGGAAAGCGCAAATCAAAACAGACCATCATACCCAACTGATAGACAGCGCCTTCTGACTCAAGAGGCGCAACCACGGTCTGCGTGCCCGGCTCAAATGTCGCCGCTTCATTGTAGCTGCCTTGCTTGTCGGCCACGGTCGCGGTAAACAGATGAATCTTATCGTAGCGCGCCACTCGCGTACCATCAGGTGCAAACAATTGACTGACTTGGCGCAGCCGACCATCAGGAACGACCATGCCATCAGGCCGATAAGGGCAAGGCAGTGAGCCTGCCAGTAGATATATATTATGAGTGCGGGCATACTCTGCCATCGTCGCTGATAGCGCGTCAAAACGCTCTGCAGTCGCAAACTGCTGACCCATGCTACAGCAGTTTTCAGGTACGACAACGAGTTCAGCACCTTGCGATTTGGCATCAATGATCGCCGCTTTTATATTCGCTAAATTGCTATCGATGTCTTGCTGGCTGTTCATTTGAATGGCAGCTGTGCTAAATTGAGAGGGCATTGTTGTGTCAGTCATGACAATATTCTCCGTGACGGGTAAGTCTTGATGGCTGCTCATGACAATTTTTTATGACGTTTTTTATTATAAAATGTTGATGACGCTGAACAAACCATTCATAGTTATCGGTTGGTTATTAAGGCAAACATGCTAAATTTGTATCACAAACATACCAATCGTATCTGGATAGGATATAAATTAACGTAGCAAAATTGTGATAAAAAATGCTATCGTCATGTCCTGTTAAGGTGACATCATCGCCTTAATTGGCAAAATAAATACAATATGACCAAGACTGGAGTGTAATAAGCCGCCCATGAGTATGTCATTCGGATTGGCGAGCACGCTAAGCACCTCACAAAAACTGACACCGCAAATGCAGCAAGCCATTAAATTGCTGCAGCTCTCTAGTCTTGAGCTCGCACAAGAGGTTCAAGCCAAACTGGATAGTAATCCGCTGCTTGAACGTATCGAAGAGGATGATGACGAGTACGAGAATAACCGTGACGATAGAGCAGATGAGCTAAGCGAGTCATTAACACTTGATAGCTGGAACCAAAGCAGCAGTGACGCATCTAGCGCAGGATCTGATAACCATACAGACTATGGTGACGATAGCACTGACAGCTGGGAGAAACTGCAGCAATCTCGTATTGATGATGGAGCGATGGATAGTGATAGCAGTTTTGAGACGGATAGCTTCGATGCCAGCAGCTTTGATACAGGTAACTATGCTTCTGCCTCCACAGGTTCTGGTAGCAGTAGAGCGGATGAGGATTTTGATAGTTATCAGGGCGGTACTTCGTCGACTATCCAAGATCACGTACGTTGGCAGCTCAACTTTAAGCGCCTATCAGAAGCGGACACCCTGATTGCAGAGTATTTGATGGACTCTATGGATGACATGGGATTCATACGAATTGATATCGATGAGCTGCTACAGAGCTTTGATACCATGGCCAACTTTTATCAGTGGGATGAACGCGTTGAGTACGACGAGGTCATGGCCGTATTGCGTATGATCCAATCTTGCGATCCGATTGGCGTTGGCGCACGTCATTTGAGTGAGTGCCTAGCGATTCAGTTATCCAAGCTAGACGCCAATACTGCATATCTCAAAGAAGCAAAAGCGTTGCTAACAGCCGGCGAGCTTTTGGTGAGTAACAATATCAAAGCGCTTACTGAACGGACAGGCCTTGCCCCTGAGAACATCACCCCTGCGCTTAACTTACTGCGCACCTTAAACCCTTCACCCGGATTACTCTTTCAGATCAACCAGCCTGATTATACCCAGCAGCCCGACAGTTACGACATTCCAGATGTATTAGTCACACCCATTAGGAGTCGTAAAGCCACTGCCAATGCTGAGGCATTAGAAGACGGTTGGCATGTACGCCTCAATCCTGACACCTTGCCGAAGCTGCGAGTAAACCAAGAATATGCCAATTTAGTCAAACGCGGTGATGACAGTCCGGACAACCAATATCTGCGTGAAAACCTCACCGATGCGCGCCTCTTTATCCGCAGTATTGAGGAGCGCAATCAAAACCTATTAAAAGTAGCAACCAGTATTGTGCGTTATCAGCAGGAGTTTTTGCAGCACGGTGCAACGGCCATGCAACCACTTATTCTAAAGGCAATCGCAGAAGAAGTAAATCTACACGAGTCCACCGTTTCACGTCTCACGACCAGTAAGACGATTTTGACACCGCAAGGACTATTTTCACTAAAGCACTTTTTTTCTTCTCACGTCAGCAGTTCGGATGGCGATATCTCATCAACGGCCATCAGTGCCATGATTAAAAAGCTCATCGCTGATGAAGATCCCAAAAAACCGCTATCGGATAGCCGTATTCAAAAAGAATTATTGGCAGACGGTATCGATATTGCCAGAAGAACTGTTGCCAAATATCGTGAAGCCATGAATATTGGCTCATCTACTCAGCGCAAACAGAAGTATTAATCGTTTAAATACAGCCATCTGCAACAATTTTGAGTAATCATTGATATTTCTGTGGCAAGATATAAAAAATAAAATTTTTTGATTATATAGAAACATGATGGAAACAACAGCTATTGTTACACTTAATTACAATTTAACGTCTTGCTACTATCCCTCTTTCATGACAAATTAGAGTCATACCAACAACGAAATCTAAGTGCCAATCTATAGTATTTACTTGTAATGAATAGATCTCTTGCAAAAGTACCAGTTCATTGACTTCAACTGACGGAGTTACAAGGGCTGACGATGACTTATGCAAGAAGTCTAATAAAGGAGACGATAAAAGGATACGTCGAAATCTTACTAGAGGCATTAGATAGATTATTGGTAAGGCAGGATGATAAGAGCAGGAATGCGACTTCATCTGTTGAATGTAAGTTACAAATACAAGGACAATAATATGAATGTTTCTATCAGTGGTCACCATATCAGTGTTACCGAAGCTATGGACACAGCAGTTCGTGAAAAGCTTGAAAAAGTAGAGCGACACTTTGATCAGATACAGAGTATTAAAGTGATATTATCGTTAGACAATAGTGGCGCAAGTGATGGCGGTAAAAAAAGTCATAAAGCTGAAGCAATTATGCGCGTCTCAGGTCAAGAAATGTTTGTCCAAGCCTTAGAAGATGATATGTATAAAGCCATTAATGAGATGGCAGACAAACTTGATAGACAAGTACGTAAGTACAAGACCCGTCAAGAGCGCAAAAAGACTCAGGGTGCTGGGCGTGATGAGCGCTATCAAGACACCACGCCTGCTGAAGCAGTGCCAGCAGCTTAATCATAGGTTTGAATAACGTTGATTAAGTGGGCAATCAGATCATCAAGAGCGTCTGAACGAGCTAAAAAATAAGAAATTTGACAAACAGCTATTTCATTCATTGGTGATCTATAAAAGAAAAAAGACCTCGAACGTTTGACACGTTGAGGTCTTTTTTAGTACGTCTCTAATGATGCGGTTAAGAGTTCATAATTAATAAAAACTAATGACAGACTGAAATATAAAAATTAGCCTCCGCCCACAGCCTGTACGACTTCTATATTCATACCTTCTACAATACGCAATTGAGCCAGCTCACTCTTTGGTGTTAGCTCACCATCTACTTCAACGGCATAGCGTCCTTGACTGAGTCCAAGTTCATTGATGACTAATTGCACTGTCTGATGAGTGGTTTGTAAGTTTTTACCATTAACACTAATGGTGCTCATATAAAATCCTCCTTAATAATTTGAGATTCCTTGTAGTAACGGTCCTATAAGTATTAGTCGCAATATAGGTGCTTTGAATCTTATAGGCGACTATTTGTATCTATACTCATAATATCAATCAATCTTCGGCAGGTATGAGTAGAATGGATTAATCCATTGAGTTCTCAAGTCGAAATGCAGAGATAGCAAGCCATAACCAACCTGCAATCATAAGAACCCCGCCAATGGGCGTAATCGCGCCAAACCAGCGCGGTGCTCCAAGCGTCATGGCATATAGACTACCGGCAAATATAATAATACCGGTTTGCAATAACCAAGCCGTAGCTTGAGTGGTATATTTTAAGCGTATCAGTAAGCCCACAACTAATAGACCCAGCGCATGTATGAACAAATACAGCGTCGCAGTATGCCACCATTCAAGTTGTTGCACATTTACGACGCCCTTCAAACCATGCGCACCAAATGCACCCAAAGCGACAGCGATGGCCATATTAATCGCGGCAATACCGATCCAATTTAACATGACAACACTCGTCTTTTTTTGATGCTATTGAATATCATCAGGTAAAATCACGCTATCAATGGTCATGGCATCGCGGATTTTGTCCATCGCGTTTTTTTCGATCTGACGGACACGTTCAGCGGATATAGAGTAAACCGCGGCCAGCTCGTGCAAAGTGGATTTTTGCTCAGAGAGCCAGCGCTGCTCGACGATATCACGTGAGCGATCGTCTAATGTCCCCATAGCCGCGATGAGGGCAGACGAGTTATTTTCTTCCCAGTCTTCTTCTTCTAGCTGTTCAGCTGGGTCAATGCCATCTTCCAAAAACAGCTGCGGTGCATAGCGACCGTCATCATCGTCGCTGGATTGCGCTTCAAATGAGGCGTCATAAGAGGTCAGACGCGACTCCATCTCGAGCACTTGCTTGCGCGTGACATTCAAATCTTTGGCAATCGCGTCTGCTTCTTCTAGCGTGAGCTGATTATTGGTTTTCTTTAAACTACGTAAATTAAAGAATAACTTGCGATGTGCTTTGGTGGTCGCGACTTTTACGATACGCCAGTTACGGATGACAAATTCGTGAATTTCAGCTTTGATCCAATGTACGGCAAAAGACACCAAGCGCACGCCTTTATTCGGATCAAACCGTTTGACCGCCTTCATCAATCCAAGATTACCTTCTTGGATTAAATCAGCTTGTGGCAGTCCATAACCTGAGTAGCTACGTGCAATATGAATGACAAAACGCAGATGCGACATCACCAGCAGACGTGCTGCTTCGACATCACCTTCATCATAATAGCGATGGGCAAGTTCTTGCTCTTGTACAGGCGTTAAGATCGGAATTTGATGCACAGTATTGATGTAGGCGCCCAGATTAACCCCCGGCGCTGCCAAATGGGTTGGCATTGCTGGCACCAAATCGCGCGTACTGGTATTGCCTAATGTACTGGCATCATAAGGTGGGCGCTGTGCAGCTGCCTTTAGTGCCGCATCGCGCGCATCGTTTTTTATAGGAGCTGTGCTGTCTTTTTTATTCGCATTCGCAGCATCAGAAGTAGTAGTAGCCATATTCTTGACCTTGGTTAAATAGTTAAGCAAACAGTCAGATAAAAATCTCTATAGTTGTAATTGTAAAGGACAGCAGCGTTTAGTTGCTATCAGTTTTGGTAATGATGAAGTGATATATTGTAGCGAAACGCTGCAATGATGTGCTATTGCCTGACAAATCAGTAACTTCGTTGACGATTAACGCTAAGTAGTCGCTCGTTTGTGTTTGCTGACTCTGACGACAAAACGCTGTGATATCAGCTTGTGAGTTGGGATCCGTCGCGACCACATATAATGAGTCACCAGAGGCTACATCGCGTAACGCAACCTTGGTTTTCAGCAGTGGCATTGGGCATGCAAGCCCGCGACCGTCGACGAAACGCTTGACATTTAGTAAAGGTTGCTCTTCATCTATTTTCGTCTCAGTGCCAACATCTAGGCCATCATTCTCTACTGGCAACAAGTCTAACAGATGATTGATCTCTTGCTGTTCTGGATCGGATAAGCTCGCTGATAAGTAAATAGAGTGTGATGCACGTTTGATGGGTAATTGGCTATCAGCGGACATAATACAAACCTTACAAGTATCAGTATTTCGGTTTCTTTATCAAAAAAGGCTCAAACAATTCTTTTGATTATCGTCAATCTATTTACGGCAACCATGAGCTTACTATTATTGTGTTTAACCATTATACCAAATAGCCGATGTATAATTGCATTTGAATATAATCAACGCCATGTTCGGTTCATTAGAATCACACAGTCATGTTGCACAATCGTGACGGGTGGCTGTGTGATTGGTAGCTAAGCACATAGTAGAATTGACCTTATACAAACAAGCTCGTATAGTCGAAAAGACGTCGTCAACAATCTGATAGGATACGAATTTGTACCACGCTAATAGACCGCCACGACTTATTAAAGCCGCCAGCCATTCGTTAAATAAGCTGTCGGGAAGCTCGCTATCTAAACTATTTGGGCAAACAGATAGCCGCAACTCTGTGGTTTTATCTTTTTCAAATAATATCAAAATCGGACTGTCAGTGACACTGCTGGTAATTGCTACAAGTGCTCATAGCAAGGATGGTGATGATAGCCAAGCTATGGCATTTGCCAATCATTCATGGCAAACAGTAGAGTCACAATCGTTAGAGCTACCCAATTTGCGCGGGCAAGGACTGAGCTTTGCTGAGCAGTATCAAAACAAAATGCTGGGTGAGTGGTCATTACAGAACATCAATGGTCGGGTCAAAATGGAGCACGACCCTTGGGTGCAAGAAACGGTAAAAGACATGACGTGGCGATTGAACGCCCAAGCCCGTCAGCAAGCACCACTTGGCTTAGTTATTCTTGATAATCCCAGCATCAATGCTTTTGCGGCACCTGGTGGAGTCATCGGGATCAATACAGGGACGATATTGGCCGCCAAAAGTATGGATGAGCTGGCAAGTGTCATCGCCCATGAAGTCGCGCACATCAGTCAACGTCACTATGAGCACAGCGCAGACGAGCGCAAAAAAGCCTTACTGATGCAAGTAGGCGGTATGTTGGCTGCGATTGCCGCATCAGCAGTCGATGGTGATGCGGCGGCGGCTGTAATGGCGGGTAGCCAGACAGCCTCTATGAATAGCAGCATGGCTTTTAGCCGTAACAACGAGCGCGAGGCCGACCGAGTAGGGATGCAAATCATGACTCAGGCAAGCTATGACCCTCGGGCAATGCCACGGTTTTTTGCCACGATGAATCAACAAAGCCAGCTCAATCAGGTTGAAAATCGCTTTTTACCAAGCTTTGTGCGCTCGCACCCGCTCAGTGATGAGCGACTGAGTGAGTCGCAGAGCCGTGCTGGGCAGTATCCCACACTGTCATTGAGCCAGCAGCAGCGTCATCAAGCCTTGTTTGATTTGCTCTATTGGCGTGTACAAGTTACTGGCAAACATGCTTCTGAAGTGACGCTCACAACCGCTGCTAAAAATAGTCTGGGTGCCAAACTTGCCTTAGTGAGCTGGTACGGAGAACAGCAGCGCATCGAAGAGGCTAATGAGGTATTGGCACAGATTAATAAACTCCCAAATACGCAGCGTCAAAGCCTAGAACCTTTACTATCGATTACTCATAGCCAGCTTTTAAGCGAACAAGGCAAATGGCAACAAGCTGCAGATATTTTAGAGCGTCAGCAGCGTCTTTATCCTGAGCGCCGTGACTTGCGTCTGTATTTGGCGGAAGCACTGACCAATAGCAATCAGCCATTAAGGGCACAAGTACTGCTAAAACCACTCACAGAGCAACAACCAAGCGATCGCTATGCATGGCAAAGTTTGCAGCTTGCTAATGAAAAGCTCGCTAAAACCGCAACGTCACCACAACTGGCTAATATTGCAACGATCAACGCATTGCGTTATCGCAGTTATGATCAACTTTGGAATGGGCGCTATGAGAGTGCGTTGACATCACTGACGCAGGCCAAGCAATTGACTGAAAACCTGCAAGCCACAGCACAAAGCAATAGTGCGCGCCCATTGCTAGCCAATATCAATGCAGAAATCAAAGCAATAAAAACCGCCAAAGACTTTGAGCCTTAGGCGGTTTGTAAATAGTCAGTTTTTCGTACAACAACAGGTGCGCTTGACAACATCATTTTCAGTAGTAGCATCTCATATGCCGGCTTGCTACCCAAAATGAGAAATTAGCCTTGTAGCGCATCTTTAACCATTTTAGAGATCAACGCAGGATCAGCACGACCAGCGGTCTTGTTTTTCAATACACCCATCACGCTGCCCATATCACGCATAGAAGTGGCACCTTGCTCTGCGATTTCCGCGTTGACCAATGCCATGATTTCATCTTGATTCATTTGCTGCGGCATAAACTCATTGATAATATCAATCTCAAACTGCTCTTTGGCCGCCAAATCATCACGACCATTTTCAGTAAAAATAGAGAGCGACTCTTGACGTTGTTTGAGCTGCTTTTGTAGCACTTCTAATACTTGCGCGTCATCAAGCTCTGTCTGACGATCGATCTCAATTTGTTTGACCACTGATTGTACGTTGCGCAGTATTTTGACACGCTCAAGCTCACGAGCTTTCATAGAAGTTTTGATGTTGTCTGATAACGTCTGTTTAAGTTGGCTCACTGCTATTATCCTTATGTATTTGTTAAAGGCTGCTTGTTAGATATTATTCATTAGATCGTGAGATCTTTATGGTAAAACCTGCTGAGAGCGGGCTTTGATAAAAAATTGCGTCAGCAGTAACAACGAAAATTGTAGCATAAAAAACGCCACTGATATCGATGGATAACAGTGGCGTTAGTGTAGCACTTGTACTTAACTAATCAGATTATTGATTAGTACATACGAGTAGTACGAATAGTTTCGCGTTGTAACTTCTTCTTATAACGCTTTACGGCAGCAGCTTTTTTGCGCTTACGTACTTGCGTTGGTTTTTCATAAAACTCACGCTTACGTACGTCTGATAATACACCAGCTTTTTCACAAGCGCGCTTGAAACGACGGATAGCGATGTCAACTGGTTCGTTTTCTTTAACCTTAACTGCAGGCATGAAGACTCCTCGATTAGGATGAGATATAAGGGCATTAGTTTGGCTGTATAGTAGTATTTAGCCGTAATATCTCAAGATTACAGGCATCAGCTCAAACTAGGACAATTCTCACGCATTAGCGCAAGGGCAGGTATTTTAATAAAAAATATCAACAAAGTCAATGATTTTAACGGTTTATTGTCTATTTATACTTTGTTTAAAATGTATCGAGGCTGAGCTGTCAGGTTTTAGGTGAGTTAGAGCACAAAGTTTAGTGTCAATAAAAAATCCCTACGGTCTATAACGGTTTAGTGGGAGTTTATGCTATGATATTTCCCATATTGTAGGGTCTATCAACCGTTTTGTGCGTATTTTATTGAGGATGTTGGAATGAAAAAAACAGTATTGAACACGGTGTTAAGCACAGCTTTTATCGTAGCTTTGGGTGCGGGCGTGAGTGCTTGTAGCGGCGGCGAAGAGCACGAAGAAGTATTGGCGATCGATATGGTAGATGAAGCGGCTGAGCTAGCACGCGCAAACGCCCCTGAAGCAGAAGACATGGAGTTTCCAGAGACGGCACCGATGCCAGCGGAGGATGCAACAGCTGCAGATGGGACAGAAGCTGATGCCACTGTTGAAGCAGGTACAGCGGATACAAGCATGGCAGACGCGACAACCCCAGCCACAGAGAGTGCTGATACCGCGGCTGCGCCTGCTGCCACTGACAGCGCCGATATGGCAACACCTGCTGAATAAGCTTTTAATTAGACTCGTAATATAATATTGTGAGTCTATGAACTGCTACAAAAAATTTGGCCACAGACGCATCAAATAAAGGTAAGGTCATGATCGATATACAGCAGCATATAAAAAGACTGAGCTTATCTGTTATCAGTCTGAGTGTGTTATTAGTATTGAGCGCTTGTAGTGGTGATAACGCGACTACGGAAGCGTCTAGCGCAGCCAACGAACCTGCTGCTACGAGTGTTGAAGAAACAGTTGTAACAGAATCTGAAACTACGGTGCCTGAGCCTATGGCTGAATCTGAGACTACCGACATGGTGGTTGAAGAAAAGACTGCTGTTGTCGCTGAGCCTGAAGTGCTCGCTGCAAATGCTGGTGCTAAACTTTACGAGTCAAACTGTAAAGTCTGCCATACAGCGGGTTTATTGAATGCACCGAAATATGGTGACACAGCCGCTTGGGCGACTCGTCTGACCAAAGATAAAGAGACACTATACATGCACTCCGCTAAGGGCTTTAATAAAATGCCAGCACAAGCGGTAAATGGTGTCAGTGAGGCACAAGTCAAAGCCGCTGTTGATTATATGCTCGCGTCAGTAAGCTGATGTAGTATATATATAGAGTATACCAGTCATTGAAATTTGTTAAACTGACCGTCATTGTGACCGACAATGGCGGTTTTTTTATGCGCGTTTTCTATTACTATCGATTTTAAAAATATGACTGGCTGTGCGAAGCGGATTTGATTCGCTATTCAAAATTTTAAAGCGATATACAATAAAAACGCGGCAAAAAATAGTCCGAAAACAAAAGCATAAAGGCAAAAGTATGAAGGTATTGGGTTTAGAGACGTCTTGTGATGAAACTGGGCTGGCGATCTTTGATAGCGAGCAGATCAATAATGACAATCAAGGGTTGGTCGGGCAAGTACTGTACTCACAGATTGAGCTACATGCGCTCTATGGCGGCGTTGTACCTGAGCTTGCCAGTCGTGATCATATTCGTAAGCTCGTGCCCTTACTCAACGAGCTGCTTGAGCAGTGTGACATTAGTAAAAACGACATCGATGCGATTGCCTATACTAAAGGGCCAGGGCTGATCGGTGCGTTGATGACCGGCGCATTATTTGGCCGCAGTCTGGCGTATGGTTTGGATATTCCTGCCATTGGTATTCATCATATGGAAGGGCATTTGCTCGCGCCGCTTATGGGTGCCAATCCGCCCGCTTTTCCTTTTGTTTCGCTGTTGGTCTCTGGTGGTCACACTTTACTTATAGCCGCTCATGGTGTGGGACAGTATGAAATCTTGGGTGAGTCGATCGATGACGCGGCGGGTGAGTGCTTTGATAAAGTGGCTAAGATGCTAGGCTTACCTTATCCCGGTGGGCCTAATGTTGCCAAACTGGCAGAAGCTGGCAACCCTGATGCTTACGCACTGCCAAGACCGATGCTACATCGAGGTTTGGACTTTTCGTTTAGTGGTATGAAAACAGCGGTACATAACCTGATTAAAGACACTGCTGGCTCTGATAGTGATCCGCACATTCGCGCGGATATCGCCGCGAGCTTCCAATATGCAGTGGTCGATACGCTAGTAAAAAAATGCGTCAAAGCACTCAAGCAAGCAGGTATGAGCCGTCTGGTCATTGCAGGCGGCGTCAGTGCCAACATACATCTGCGCGAGATGCTAGAGGCAGAGCTGGCTAAGATCAATGCAACGGTCCACTATGCACCGCCCGCGCTGTGTACGGACAATGGTGCGATGATTGCTTATGCCGGATTTGAGCGCCTGCAAGCTGGGCAATCTGATGATCTGGCGGTTAGCTGTATTCCGCGCTGGCCAATGACAGAGTTGCCAGCCGTATAATTGAGCCTTTTGTCCACCAAACCTATTTGAACTAAGGACAGTCTATGCAGTGGCTTGCTATTGGTCTGGGAGCAGCATTCGGTGCTTGCCTGCGCGCGTGGCTATCGCGTTTCAATGCCTTGCACGGTTGGGTACCACTTGGGACTCTGAGCGCCAATATACTAGGAGGACTTCTGATAGGACTCGCGCTAGTATGGTTCGAGCGTATGGGAAGTAATCTATCTGATCATGTGCGTGTCTTTGTGATTACCGGATTTTTGGGCGGGTTAACTACCTTTAGTACGTTTAGTGCAGAAGTATTTGGTTTTATTCATGATGGGCGGCTGCTAGCAGGCTTAGCACTTATAGGCTTGCATGTTGGACTGACATTATTAGCAACCGCGCTTGGCTTTTATTTCTTTAAGGTCGTGCTTTGAGCTTGTATCGATATCACCTGCTTAATGAGTGGTCTGATTTAAGTGGTTATCGAAATACAGTCTGTTTTAAATGGTCTGTTAATGAGTCTAGAGGGCATAATGACTGGTTCCGCTGGGGTATACCGCAACATTACAAGATGACTAGGTAACTAGGTTATATCTCTAGTTTTGACGGCATAGTTTGTGTCAATATGACAGTGTCAGGTTTTTAACAGATAGCTATACGTCTCTAGATAGCTCTGCCAGTGATTATATATTAGGTTGCTCCTTCCTTTATCGCCACTTTCTTTAGTAGGCATATAACTGATAAACCCTACCATATCAGAAGGATAGCCAAAATCATCATAAACGCTGTTTACCTTATTAAAGTCAGCATCACTGTTAAGTCTGTTCTTAAATAACCAAAGTAAGATAATATATCGCAATCTATCATTTACACGTTCATCATCTATAGTTATGGTGCTATTCTCTCTACTTACACCACTGTCATCTATCTCTAAATATTGAACATGAGGGTTCAGATAGCTGCCGTTCAATAAAATATCAAGAGCAATTTCAAGTAAGTATTTACTGTCAGGGTAGTTAATTAGGGAAACGTCAACTATCTTTCCTAAGTCTTGTAAATCTATTATCTTGCGACTGATAGCAAAATCGACTTCCTTCTCAGATAAGACAATATCGTTTTCTTTTAAAAAAGAAAATGGAATACTAATATTTTTCACGTTTAGTTTCTCTATATCTTGAATGATACTGGTTACGGCTGCCAGTGCGATGCCTGTATAGCGCACCGAACTATAGGCTAATTCTTTATTAATTCTTTATTAATCCATCATTACCATCATTCTTTAATGCAGGAACACGTTCTTGTATTGCATGATAAAACCCATCTTTGTCTTTTGGTGATATCACTATGCTACCCCCTTTATATATTATCTCAATCCTATCTAAGGACAGTGCTGGAGCAGATAACGTACTGTTGGTAGGAGTGATTTGGGTAATATCTTTCAATGAAATGCTTCGAGTAGAAAAACCATAATTCACTAACAGTTCGTCATCTGACAAACTGTACTTTACGCTGAAAAATATTAATAAGAGTAATATTGCACCTGGCATGGTAAAAAGACTAATAAATATTGTTCTTTTAATTGAACTATTGTTGTATATCCATTCTCCTACAGGCACCAAAATGAGTAATAAGCTAAAACCTAATATTAAAAAAGCTAACCAGAGATCGATCTTTGATGCAAATACAGTATTTATCATAATTTATTAGCAGAAAGCCCTTAGTTGATTTTATATTCGAAAAGCTCAGTTCATGTACACCATGAAGTACATTGTGACTGTTTCAGCGAGATAAAACATTGATACCAGTAGCCTACAGCCTAGTGTTCAAGTCCTCACTAGGGAACCATTATTTACCATAACATTCATTACGATATGAAAAGGTGAATAATATTTCATCACTATAAAAAAGTAATTAGTAATGAAACTACAATGGCTTCACAATTCCATCAAGTAAACTCGCAAAACCCTGCATATACGCCGTATCTTGACTCGACGTGCGCGTTGCGGCATAAAGCTGACAATACACGCCATCACCTAATGGTCGCGAGACTACCCAGCCTTTTTTCTCATACTCCGCCACCACCCAATCAGGCAATGCCGCTACGCCACGTTCACTGGCGACCAACTGAATCAGCATTGCGGTCAGCTCCGTGGTGCGAATATCGGCAAAGCTTACATCGCTTGGCGTCATAAAATTGGCAATGATATCGAGGCGTTTGGCTTCTACCGGATAGGCAATCAATGTCTCGTTGGTCAAATCATCTGGTTCAATAAATTCTTGCGTCGCTAAATCATGCGTTGGTGACAGCACCAAGCGACTCTCATATTCAAACAATGGTTGATAGCTAATACCGTCGAGCGGTAAATCACTGGTGGTGATAAGCAAATCGATATCACCTTCCATCAAGAGATGATGCGGCTCAGGCTCAAAGCCCGTGGCAAAATCAAGCTCGACATCTGACCATTCACGGCGATAGTGATTGAGTATCGGCATGAGCCAATCAAAGCAGCTGTGACACTCTGATGCCAGTCGTAACCTGCCCGCTTGACCATGTGCCAAGCGCTTTAGATCGTTTTTGGTACGCGTGACTTGCGGCATGATATTATCCGCTAAGGCTAGCACGGCCTTGCCCGCTGGTGTAAAGCTAAGCGGGCGCGTGCGGCGATTGACGAGGCTGACGTCGTAGTAGTTTTCTAGCTCTTTGAGCTGATGCGAGACTGCAGACGCCGTGACATGTAGCTCATCGGCCGCTGCCGCAAGTGAACCATGCGCCCGTAGCGCAGTTAAGGTATTAAGATGACGAAGCTCAAGCATGATAAGACCTAACCGCTAAAGTGAGAAAAACTCATTATAGTGGATACTGTGTTGATTTTCACTCATAGATGTTGTCAATGAGTGATTGCTGCTAGCGCTTGCGTAACAACAACTGTGAGATGACCACCAATACTAGCGAGGCGACCAGCAATAACGTACCTATCGCATTGACTTCTGGTTTGAGGCCTACCCGCACCATCGAATAAATACGCAGCGGTAAAATCTCATAACTAGGCCCTGTGACAAAGGTCGATACCACCACGTCATCAAGCGACAAGGTAAAGGCGAGTAACCAACCTGCCATGACCGCAGGCAAAATAACAGGAATCAGCACCGTGCGTACCATCGTCGACTCAGATGCGCCCAAATCGCGCGCTGCCTCCATTAGCCGCTCATCTAAGCTGCTCAGACGCGCAAAAACAGTAATGACCACGAACGGTAGGCAAAAAGTGATATGCGCTATCAGTAAAGACACAAAGCCTAGCTGTAAACCTATCAATAAAAACAGTGCCAGTAGTGAGATAGCCAGTACAATCTCAGGCGACATCATCAGCACAAATAGCAGCCCGTTTAGCAAGCCTTTACCACGAAAGTTATAACGATGTAGTGCGAGCGCAGTGAGCGTACCAATCAAAGTCGAAACCGTAGCGGCGACCAAACCCAAGACAATAGAGTGCCAAAATGCATCGAGCATCGCTTGGTTATTAAATAATGACTCGTACCACTTTAGGCTAAAGCCGCCCCAGTTATAGCCAATTTTTGATTTGTTAAATGACATCACCACCAAAACAATGATGGGTAGATATAACAAAGTATAAATAAGACCGAGATAGCCTTTGGCAGCGATACTGCCAATCTTGAGCTTACGTGAATAAGACATTAGGCCACCTCGTTAAAGTCAGTCTTGCCAATGCGGCGACTACTGGCGCGATAAGCCAGTAATAATACCGCCATTGCCACTGTCAATAACACGCTAGCAGCAGCACCAAACGGCCAGTCACGGGCGTCTAAGAATTGGTTTTTGATGATATTACCGACGAGTAGGTTGCGAGAGCCGCCCAAAATATCCGCCACATAAAACATACCCATCGCAGGCAACAGCACGAGCAGTACGCCAGAGATAATCCCTGGCGTCGTCAGTGGTAGTACCACATGCCAAAAGGTCTGTGTTTTTGATGCACCCAAATCCTGAGAAGCCAATAGCATGTCATTGCGTAAATCGGTAAACACGGCATATAGCGGTAATACCATAAATGGGAATAATAAGTAAGTTAGACCAGCAATGACCGCGCCTTGCGTATATAAAATATCGATAGGAGCATCAATGGTACCGATTGCCAGCAGTGACTTATTAATCAAGCCATTATTCGCGAAGAGCAGCTTTAACGCATAGGTGCGTACCAGAGAGTTGGTCCAAAAGGGCAGGATCAACAGCAGCATGAGTAACGGCTGCCATCGCACTTTTACCTTGGACACGAGCCATGCAAAAGGATAGCCCAGCAGTAGACAGATAACCGTTGTGATACCTGCCATCCACAATGAATGAACGAACACCTCAAAATATAACGGATCAACCATGCGCACATAGCTGTCAATATTGATAGGTAAGCTAATAAAGGCGCTGCTATCTCGGGTTAAAAAACTGACCGCGATGACCAATATATTTGGTAATAGCGCAAATATCAGTAGCCAACCCCAGATCAGCCAGAGCGTTGCCGTACGAAACGGACTTTTGCTGCCTAAGTGGTTGCGGGCCATCAGCTACCATCCTTTTGTACAGTCGCCTTGTTTGTATGGTCAGCGTCTTCTGGCAATACCCACTCCCAGCCATCAACCCATGAGACCTTGACGCCTTCGTTGAGTTTGTAATCAAAGCTTGGGTCATCTTCATCAAAAAACTCAGAGGCCTTAATGATATGGCCATTTGCCAATTCAATAATCGAGTCTAACGTACTGCCTTTATAATTACTTTCGATGACGCGCCCCAGTAGTCCGCTATGCTCATTATCTTTTGGATCATATATGCGTAAGTCTTCGGGACGAAGTAGTAAATTGACGATATCGCCCACTTGTACATCATTGGCAAAATTGGGTCGACGCAAGTTACGTAGCGTTGTTGGCCCTTCTTGCGCTTGAGCCTCACAGACTTCAACTTCGATGCGTCCATTGGTCACGTTGCCATCACGATCTGGAAGGTCTGGATAGACACCCTTGACCTCAGCTCTAAACAGATTGGTCTCGCCGATAAACTTGGCAGTAAACAAGTTGGCAGGAGTCTCATAAATCTCAATAGGCGTGCCAATTTGCTGGAACATGCCGTCTTTCATCACGGCAATGCGGTCTGACATCGACAGCGCTTCTTCTTGATCATGCGTGACAAATACAAAGGTAATGCCCAGCTCACGTTGTAGACGCTTGAGCTCTGATTGCATTTGCAAACGTAGTTTGTGATCAAGCGCGGATAGTGGCTCATCGAGTAGTAATAGCTTGGGGCGATTGATCACCGCACGGGCGATCGCCACGCGCTGCTGCTGCCCACCAGATAAATCCTGCGGTTTGCGATTGGCCAAATGCTCCAACTGCACCATAGCCAGCATCTCGCTGACGCGAGCTTGAATCTCAGCTTTTGGCACTTTTTTTAGCTTTAATCCATACGCGACATTTTGGGCGACGCTCATATGTGGAAACAATGCGTACTGCTGAAATACCGTATTGACCGGACGTTTATCAGCGGATAAGCCTGCCATCTGTACGCCATCTAGATAGATTGTCCCCGCATTGGGCTGCTCAAAACCTGCAATCAAGCGCAGCAAGGTTGTCTTACCACAGCCTGAGGGCCCAAGCAGTGTCAAAAACTCGCCGTGCTTGATATCAAGGTTGATGTCTTTTAACACTTCAGTTTGATCGTAGGTTTTTTTGATACCATTTAATTGCAGCAACGTCTTGTCATTTTGAGGTGACGCAGAGGTTTTGTGCGTGCTTGGCGATGGGTCGGTCATAATATCTGTTCCTAAGCGTCAAATAGATCAGAGCAGTAAATCAATGCAGCCATCAAGGTATCTCGATGTCATCAAAAAACTGGCAAGAGCGTAAGCACGATTTGATTGCTGCCTGATAGCTGTCTGATTGCTGCGTATTATAACAAACCCGTGATATAAATCAGTGCAAGTTCGTTATAAGTTACGCGAGTCGTACCGTCATAGCAGCGATGGTTACGGCTATATTTTTACAGTTATAAGTTGGCGTATAACGACATTTAAACAAAATTTTTTACCGTTTTTTGGCCTCTATTCCTATACAATCACGGTATGGCTGACAAACGTAAGGCATCTGATGGGTGAGTGTGAATAGTCATCTGCCCATTTATGTTTGCATACAAGTATATAAAGCCGTTTATAACTCTCATATTATTGATAATAAAGGATCTCTCATGCCTACTGATATACGTCCAACAACAGGTCAAGAAGCCCTTGAGCTTTTAAAAGAAGGTAATGCCCGTTACGTGGATAGTCTCACCAGTACCGATGAATATATGCAGCGTCGCCCAGAATTGGTCAAGGATCAAAATCCATTGGCGATTATTTTGGGCTGCTCGGATGCACGAGTACCTGTTGAGATTGTTTTTGATCAAGGCTTGGGGGATTTGTTTGTCATACGTGTGGCCGGCAATGTGGTGGCGCCATCACAGATTGGCTCAATCGAATTTGCCGCCGAAGCCTTTGGCACAAAGTTGGTGGTAGTCCTTGGACATTCAAAATGCGGCGCGGTCACGGCCTGCGTTGAGACCTTGATCAATCCTGATCAGAACTATTCTCCTAATTTGCAATCGATCGTTGATCGCATTCGCCCAAGTGTCTATAACTTGCATGAGCTGGCGACCGCCAATGGTCAAGACGTCGATGCCGATGAGTTGGTTGATCGTTCTATCCGTGCCAATGTGCGTATGTCAGTGAGTCAGCTCAGACATGGTTCGCGGGCACTAGAGGACTTGACCAATAGTGGTCAGCTACTTGTTGTCGGTGCTGAGTATGACCTAGAGACAGGTAAGGTGAGGTTCTTAGACAGCTAATATATCTAAACATGAACATACTTTGTTCATATTCTTACAAAACCCTATCAATTATTTTGCCAATTTTTATTATGATGAGAGACAGCAGTGAATCATGACAGTCGTGATTCGCTTATTTATAACACTCTTTTTTGAATAACCTTAGGATAACTATGTCTACTAACAATAATAATAATGCGACCATCGCACAGCCTGCAAGCAGTATCAGTGCAGATGGTGTTCAGTCAATCTCTACGCAAACGACAGGATTTACTTTCAATCACACTATGCTACGCGTCAAAGATCCTGCCAAGTCATTGGCGTTTTATACTGGCGTGTTGGGAATGACGTTGCTGGCGGTCAAAAAATTCCCTGATATGGAATTTGATCTGTATTTCTTGGCAAAGCTAACTGAGAGCGAGCGTGAGAACCTGCCTACTGGTGATGATTTAGAAATTTTTGCGTTCCGTCAGCGCGGTATCTTAGAGCTGACCCATAATTATGGCACTGAGACAAAAGCTGACTTTAGCTATCATGATGGCAACCAAGACCCTCAAGGCTTTGGACACATTTGTTTTAGCGTACCGAACCTAGATGAAGCCATCGCTTGGTTTGATAAGAACGATGTTGAGTTCAAAAAACGTCCAGAAGACGGCAGCATGAAAAACATTGCCTTTATCAAGGATGTTGATGGCTACTGGATTGAAATCGTACAAGCTGATTTGATGTCATAACTGGCAAAACAGCAGTGAGATGTTCATTTATTTATCCCCTTAAACGCGCGCTAAAACAGCAATAGGAGCAACCCTTTATGCCCACCCCCGACGTGAGTCGCCTATCGAACACGCTAACCGATGGTGTGACCGTCTATCAACAAGTGGTCTATACCACGCAAGACTTGGCAAGTGGCTTTATCGAGCGCATTCCATATTTTATAGCGGCGCTCATTGTGTTGGGGATTTTTTGGCTGTTGTCGATTATTTTCAAAAAAGTCGTGCATAAAACCTTAGGCGCGCGCGTGCGTCATCAAAACTTGGTGAAGGTGTTTCAGCGCATAGGCGGGGCGCTTATTCTGTTTATTGGCTTTATGATCGCCATGGTTGTCGCTATTCCAGGATTTACACCAGCCAAATTAATCGGCGCGCTGGGTATTGGTTCGGTTGCGATTGGTTTTGCTTTTAAAGATATTTTTCAAAACTTGCTCTCTGGTATTTTGTTGCTGATTTCAGAACCGTTTCGTATCGGCGATCAAATCGTCTCAGGGGACTACGAAGGAACGGTAGAAGATATCAAAATCCGTGCAACGACCATCAAGACTTATGATGGCCGGCAAGTAGTGATTCCAAACTCGGAGCTGTATACCTCGGCATTAACCGTCAATACCGCCTACAAACAGCGCCGCTTGCAAGTGGCGGTCGGTATTGGTTATGAGGATGATATCGAAACAGCAAAAGCTGAGATTCTACAAGCTTTGGATAAAGTTGATAGCGTATCGAGAAAAGCGACGCCAAGCGTAATTGCGACAGGGTTTGGCGGCTCTTCTATGGATTTGACAGTACGTTGGTTTATTGATAACGGCACTCAGGCTAATAAAGTCGCTTCTATTCATCAAGTCATTGTAGAAGTCAAAAAAGCGCTGGATGCAGCCGGTATCAATATTCCTTTCCCTATACGTACAATAGATTTGAGCGATCCTTCAGTGAAATCTATTGTTAAGCAGATAAATAAGCAGCAAGATGACAATGTTAATGTTAATGTTAATGATGATGATAATGCCAAAAAAGCAGAGACAGAGTAATTTGCTTAGAGCGTTATTTCAAAGAGCTGTCTTCACGTGATGTTTTTTGAGCAATAAAAAACCGTCATATTCAATGATATGGCGGTTTTTTTGTCTTTCTACAAACTATAGTGAATTCAGTATAAAAACGATACAGTGGGACTGGGATAAATTTTTCGCAGCATCGAGCAGCGTAGGCACAGCACGTAAGGAAAATTTAGACCAGTTCCACCTTGATATATAATGTATCTGTTTTATTTAGGATTGATTATACTAGGCCAGTACAAAAAGTTAGTCATTCTTTGCTCTAAATTCGGTATGGCACGATTTACAACTTGCACCCACTTCACCAAAGGCAGCCTGGACGTCTTCGACACTAGTAGCCGACTGTGCAGCAGCATTTAGCTCAGCCGTCACTTTTTGAAAGTTGTCCGCTTCAGCACCGAAACCATCAGCATTTGACCATACGGCTTCAGTCGCGTTGCCCATGGCTTCTTGGTTTTCAAAGTGACTCCAAGGGTTTGCCGCATCTTCTGCCAAGAATGATGCCTGCTCTTTGAAAACCGCCGCATCAAAGGTATCAGGGGCTTTGACCATATCACCCATGACCCCCATCGCATCGCCCCAGCTTTTCATGCTGTCTTGGCGCGCTTTGATATCAGGATCGTCGCCTGCACCGCTACACGCTGTCAAACCCAGCGCCGCTGCCATTAAGGTGATGCTAAAAAAAGATTTCAAAGATTTTTTGGTATAAACCTGTGCCATATGACTTACTCCTTTAAACGTGGCTAATAGTAGGCATCGCTATCACGCTTGCCTTACCTCAAATATTATTATAAAAATATTTCTTAAGATTCTTTTGCGCACAGTGGCTGCGAAAGAGTCTCTACTATTGTAGCGTTTGTCGGCAGAATGGGAGCAATATAATGTTATATCCTCGTAATCATCGGATGATATAAGACCCCTTTAGCAAAACGTTTGTTAGATATAAAAAAGGCCAACGATAATCGCTGACCTACACTCTCAAACCTAACATTCTTGAGCTTTAAAAAAGCTTAGAGAGCCAACCAATCACGCGGCTTGAGATAATAATCAGTCAACTCAAACTCAGGTGTGCCCTCAGCCGGCTCAAACCGATAATGCCAGCTGGCAAGAGGTGGCATACTGACTAAGATCGACTCAATACGGCCGTTACTTTGTAAGCCAAATAAAGTGCCACGATCGTAGACCAGATTGTACTCTACATAACGGCCACGGCGATAGAGCTGAAACTCACGCTGTGCTTCGGTATAAGGCATATCTTTACGCTGCTCAAAAATCGGCATGATACCGTCAAGGTAACCATTGCCAACGGCCTTCATAAAGTTAAAGCAAGTCTCAAAATCCCAGCCGCGACTCTCTGTACTGACGTCGTCATAAAACAAACCACCGATACCACGCTGCTCATCGCGGTGACGCAGATGAAAATACTCATCGCACCACTGTTTGAAATCAGCATAAATATGGTCACCGAAAGGCGCGCATAGATCATGACAGACCTGATGCCAGTGTACACAATCGGCGAGTACGGGGTAGAAAGGCGTCAAATCAAAGCCGCCGCCAAACCACCAAATCGGCGCTTCGCCTTCTGCTTCTGCCACGAACAAACGTACGTTAGCGTGGCTGGTTGGGACATTTGGGTTTTTGGGATGTACCACTAAGGACACGCCCATGGCTTGCGCTTTGCGACCAGCGATATTAGGGTGGCGTGCAGTGGCAGAAGCAGGCAAATTGTGGACATGGATATGACTGAACATCACGCCTGCTTTTTCGATGACCGTGCCATCTGTCAATACGCACGAACGACCGCCGCCACCCTCTTTGCGCTCCCAATCGTCAGGGACGAAAGTTGCATTGCCGCCGCCATCGCGTTCTTGTGCCTCTAAGGCGTCGCAGATACGAGCCTGCAGGTCCACCAAAAACGCCCGTACGCGCAGGATGTCTTGATTGGTTGGCGTGGTCTCTGACGCTACGGTTGAGAGGTCTGCTTGGTTATCTATATTTGAAATACTCATAAGACATCTATTTATTTAGGTGTATGGCTGTATTAAAATCTTTATCGAGCATGTGCCCCATACGATCGCGTTTGGTTGCTAGATATTCAGCGTTCATATCGTTGACACCGACCAACAATGGCACCCGTTCGACAACGTCAATACCGTGCTCCGTCAAATAAGCAACTTTGTTTGGATTGTTGGTGATGAGTCTGACAGCGTTGACACCGATATGGGCAAGCATCGGACCACACATATCATAGATACGCGCATCAGCAGGCAAGCCTAACATGAGATTGGCATCCAGCGTGTCGTGTCCCTGATCTTGGAGGGCATAAGCGCGAATCTTGTTAGTCAGACCGATACCGCGACCTTCTTGACGCAAATACAAAATCGCACCGCAACCTGACTCTTGGATGGCTTGCATGGCAGTATTGAGCTGTGGTCCGCAGTCACACTTTAATGAGCTAAACGCATCGCCTGTTAGGCACTCAGAATGAATCCGAACCAGCGGAATTGGTCTTTGCGACGACGTGTCATCTGAGCTAGGTGCTGTCATTGTGCCTGTCGTTTGATCGACCACAGACAGACCGACGGTCAGCATGACATGCTCTTGGCCTTCGTCGTTTTCAAAGATATGAATATCAAACTCGCCATGACGAGTGGGTAGTTTGGCACTAGTGATAAATTGATATGACATTACTGTCCTGCATAAGCCTATAATCGTGGCGGTAAAGGGTTTGTGATAATGCTATTAAACCCGCGATAACATTCTAGCCTGAACGATAAGGCCAAGATGATAGCAGTATAACCCTTTCATAAAGAACGCGTGCTTATTGTATTTATTATAAAAACACACAAAGTTCACAGACGACGCACGATGATTAAAGCGACAATTAAAAAAAAATGCTATTATGCCATACTATTTTGGTGGATACAGTGACAAGTCTTTATCCTTACATTACTATGTCGTCACTAACATCCGATATTGATGCAAAATAATAGGGCATAATAATAGTCCTTGGTATTAAAGCACGTAGTTTTGAGGCACGATCTACTGTGGTAGCGTGTTCATATGATACGTAGCGCAGCTATATACACGTAAAGTTGCATGAATAATTATATGGTCGATTACATCAATAATGATGTAGATATTATTGACGTCTCTCAATTGTAGCTATTGCTATATTGGAGACACGTCTTGTCAGCAGATTGGTAGGTATCGTACGGTTTATGCAGCAGTCACTTCATTCCCCAAAGTCTCAGTCCTCATCTGCATCAGTATCTGATTCTGCCGCCCAGCTATCGAGCTTACAGCAGACTTATACTGTGATTCCTCGCGTGCGTCCGCATACGCCATTGCTTGATGCCATTAACACACCTTCTGATATGAATACGCTTTCAACCACTCAGCTGATTACGCTGGCTGATGAACTGCGTCTTTTTTTGTTGTATTCAGCAGGACAAAGCGGTGGGCATTTTGGCGCCAATTTGGGTGTGATTGAGCTGACGATTGTATTGCATTATCTACTTGATGCTCCGCAGGATCAGATAGTGTGGGATGTGGGTCATCAGGCCTATGCACACAAAGTCCTGACCGGTCGCCGTGAGCAGCTGGCAACGATCAGATCAAAAGATGGTCTGACTGCATTCCCAGAGCGTGCAGAGTCTATCTACGATACATTTGGCGTTGGGCATTCATCAACCTCTATCTCAGCCGGTTTGGGCATGAGCTTGGCGCTGCGCTATCAAGGCCTCGCGCAAACGGTTGCTTGTATCATTGGTGATGGTGCGATGACTGGTGGTATGGCTTTTGAGGCCATGAACGATGCAGTCCAACAAGATGCCGATCTACTAGTCATTTTGAACGACAACGATATGTCGATTTCTTGTTCTATCGGTGGTTTTTCGCGGCATTTAGCGATGCTTTGGGAGTCGGGCTACCAAGTCGATATCTCTGAGTCAGGTGAGCCTGTGCTTTGCCAGCGTCCTGATATGCAAGCATTTGATCGCCGCAAACGTCACAAAGAGATGCGTGATGTACCGCAATTAGAAGATAACTTATTTAAAGCGATTGGCTTTACCTATTTTGGTCCGTTTGATGGACACAATATCCCTGAGCTACTACGTGTGTTGTCAATTGCCAAGCAAGTCAAAGGGCCTGTTTTGGTACATATCTATACCACCAAAGGCAAAGGCTTTGCACCAGCAGAACTAGATCCGGTCGGCTATCACGCGATTAGTAAGCTACCAGCAGAGATTCATAATGAGTCTCAGAGCATATCTGCAGAAGCATTAAAGCAAAACACAAAACCTGCGCTAAAATACTCGCAAGTATTTGGTAATTTTTTATGCGATAAAGCGGCTGAAGACGATAAGTTGCTCGCGATTACCCCTGCTATGGAAGAAGGCTCGGGCATGATTGACTTTGCTCGTCATTTTCCAACACGCTTTTTTGATGTGGCTATTGCCGAACAACATGCGGTTACGCTAGCGGCCGGTATGGCAACGCAAGGTGTCAAACCTATTGTGGCGATTTACTCGACGTTCTTACAGCGCGGATACGATCAGCTGATTCATGACGTGGCGCTACAGAATCTCGATGTCATGTTTGCAATTGACCGTGCAGGCCTCGTTGGTGAAGATGGTGCCACGCATGCAGGCGTGTTTGATTTTAGCTTTTTACGTTGTATCCCGAATATAGTGATTGCTGCGCCAAAAGATGAAAACGAATGCTATCATCTGCTCAATACTTGCTATGAGTATCAAGGTTGTACGGCGGTGCGTTATCCACGTGGTACCGGTACAGGCGCCGTTATCGAGCAGCCAGCACAGACTTATAAAATCGGTGAAGCCGTTATTGAGTCAGTATTGGGCAGCAATGATGCGCCTTATAAGCTAGCACTATTGGCTTTTGGTACGATGGTTGCGACTGCTCAGCAAGCGGCCGAGAGCTTAACCAGTGATGATACAGCGTTAGAGTGTCAGGTACATGTGGTCAATATGCGCTGGGTAAAACCGTTAGATACAGCTATGCTTGAGAGTTTACTGGCGCAAGGGGTGACGCATATCGCAACCATAGAAGAGCATATGATTATGGGTGGCGCTGGTAGTGCAGTGAATGAATACTTGCTCAATGAATCGGCTGCTTTTAAACGTCAGCGTCCAGCTGTTAACAACATCGGTATTCCTGATCGCTTTATCGCGCATGGCTCACAGGCAGAGCAGTGGGCTGATTGTGGTTTAGATGTGATAGGTGTTATTAAGCAGCTTAAGCAACTGTTGTCGTAAATTTTACTTTTTAGATTTGCAGTATTATTTACAAATTATTGTTTTAAAAGCTATTACTGTAAACAGATACTCGCTCTTTAAACAGAGCAAACGCCTGCTAGCCGTAGGTGCCAACTTTTTTACAACTTGCGCAGTTTGTATGACCACCAAAATATTGGCTTGGTCAGCGTGACGGTTTTTTCGTTTTTATCGAACAATTTTAGTATAATGCGGGTGTCGTTTATAAGTTTTTATTTATAAAAGATACGTTTTTAATCGCATAGATGTGGTGTGATGCGGCGGCTGTTTGGCATGTTGTGGGCACAGAGTTGGTTTTATTTTTTATATTCATTCATCAAGCAAATAGGTTATTTATGGAACCCATGGTCGTCATCGCAGCGCGTACTGCTGAAAAAGTTGGTAAAGAGATTTTATATGCGCATCAAAACCGTCACAAAATCGAGTTAGATATCGAGTCTAAAGGACTTGATGGTCTGGTGACGCGCATCGATCGCTTTAGCGAAGAGCTCACGATTGAAACGCTAAAAGCCAGCTATCCGAATCATTCATTTTTGGGTGAAGAGTTTGGTATGCAAGAAGGTCGCGGCGAAGACGCCGACTGGTGCTGGATTATCGATCCGCTAGACGGTACTAAGAACTTCGTTCATGGTGTACCGCAGTTCTGCGTATCTATCGCTGTACAGCACAAAGGCGTGACGCAGCACGGTGTCATTTATGACCCAGTCCGTGATGAGATGTTCTCTGCTAGCCGTGGTAAAGGCGCACGTTTGAACCAACGCCGCATTAACGTCAGCGAACGCAAAACCATCGATGGTGGGTTTTTTACCACAGGTCATCCGCTTGAGCGTAAGCGTAATGGCGAAGTGATCTCTTATGCCAAGCAGCACTTTGAGAGCTTGCAAAAGATATCGGAAGCCGGTGGTCAAGTACGCCGTCTAGGATCAGCGGCGCTTGATTTGTGTTATGTTGCTGCTGGACGCTTTGATGGCTATTTTGAAATGTCGATTAAGCCTTGGGATATTGCAGCAGGTGAGCTTATCGTCACTGAAGCACGCGGCGTGGTGGTCGATCATACTGGCGCGCACAACTCTATGACCTCAGGCTCTATCTTTGCTTGTAACGTCAAACTGCTCAAGCCATTGATGCAAACCGTCGTGCCAATTTGGGGCGATGTGCTCTAATTATAAAATAAGCAGGCTTAAACGCTGAGCGAGTCAAACATAAAAAAGCTGGTTCCGTTAAGAAGCCAGCTTTTTTGCTTTTTTAGCGCGTTTGTCTTCGACCGTAATACCTTGAAACGCCAACTCTTGACTGACAGTTTCTAACAACTGTAGCTCTTCTTCTATCAGCATGAGCATGTCTTGGACACGCGGTAATGCTTTACTGCAAGCAGTGATGCCAAACTCAATTCTATCTAAATAACTGGTCAAAGTAATATTCATGGCTTGACCGTTGAATACGATAGAAGCGGGATACAGTGATTGTAAGCGCGCGCCATTCCAATATAGCGGCTTCTCAGAACCAGGAACGTGAGAGATGATAAGGTTGAAGGCTTGTTTTTTGGGAAAGATACCAGTCGCCAAGTTGATACCTTGCCATGCATAGGCGATGACGCTGTAATTAATGACTTGCGCTTGATTCATACGGCGAAAGCGACGTTTGCCATTATTCATACTACGATGGATCAGCTCCAATCTGCGTAATGGGTTGTCCAAATGTGTGCCCAAATTCGCTAGTACAAATGACAGCTGATTGCCCGATATACTATCATCAGTACGCAGTGACATCGGTACAAACGCAATCAGCGGCTTGCTGGGTAGAGCATCCATTGAGATCAAATAACGACGAATAGCGCCAGCACAGACGGCTAATACCACATCGTTTCTACTGATTTTTAATCTTTCGGCAATTTTATTAAAGCGCTGTATGTCATAAGACTGCGCCGAGATACGACGTGATGCGGAAATGCGCCTGTTCAAAATGCTCATCGGCGCGTCAAACGTACCGACATAGCCTTCATCACCATAGTTTTTCAGATTGTCTATCAGTTCTGTAAATACCGGTTTGATGGTAGATATCTGCTCTTTCATGATGCGCCTGATAGATCTTTCGGCAGGCAAAATAGCATTCATTTGATTACGGTGACGCGCCATCAGTGACCATACTGGTAGCGAGACGGGTTCGGTAGGGGATTGTGATAAGGATTTTTTTACCAAACGCATGGCAGCGATACCATCAACGAGCGAGTGATGAATCTTAAAATACCAAGCAAAACGTTCAGGCCCACCTTCTACTTCTGGCTCAATTCCTTCTATGACATGGCATTCCCAGAGAGGCATCGCACGATCCAGCAGTCGCCCATGCTCTCTTGAGACATACATCAACAGCTCACGAATACGCCCAGGACTCGGTAGCGCCACATGATGTAAATGATGCTCTACATCAAAATCTTTGTCTTTTTTCCAAAACACCAAATGCTCTAGCACCTGATTGAACGGAAAGCTCGGCGGTACATCAGATTCTTGCATTTGTTTTACCAGCTGATAAACAAAGTCGCTATCAGCGCCCTCGGGTAATTCAAATAAAAACAATCCGCCAACGTGCATTGGTTGTTTACGCGACTCAAGAAGTAAGAACAACTGGTCGACTGCTGTGAGAAGTCGCATAATAAATCCTTTTATGACGATAATGAATAAAAATGATAACTGACGGCGTGCTGACCCAATCAGATTTCCGTCTTATTATTTTATAATCGGTTTTTTGTTAGGGGTGACCCGAGCAAGCGCTTACTGGAAAAAATAGCCCGTCTGCGGTGAGCTGGCAGTTGCCATCTTACGCATTGGCATACGACCTGCCAAAAATGCGGCGCGGCCTGCCCATACGGCATGTTTCATGGCATGTGCCATCATCACAGGGTTTTGTGCATGGGCAATTGCTGAATTCATCAGAACGCCATCACAGCCAAGCTCCATGGCAATTGCAGCATCAGAGGCAGTACCGACACCTGCATCGACCAACACAGGTACTTTGGCGTTTTCGATGATGAGGCTGAGGGTATGGCGATTAAGCAAACCAAGCCCCGAGCCAATCAAGCTACCAAGTGGCATAATAGCGACGCAGCCCATGCTCTCTAACTCTTGGGCGACGATAGGATCATCTGAGCTATAGACCATGACTTCAAAGCCATCATCGACCAGTACTTGCGCCGCTTTTAAGGTCTCAGTGATATTAGGATAAAGGGTTTTTTCATCGCCCAATACCTCAAGCTTGACCAGATTGTGCCCGTCCAATAACTCGCGCGCAAGTTTGCACGTACGAATGGCAGTTTCGGCATCGAAGCAGCCAGCCGTGTTCGGCAAAATCGTGTATTTGTCAGGGGAGATGACATCGAGCAAGTTTGGCTCGTCGCTGTTTTGTCCGATATTGGTACGGCGAATAGCGACGGTCACGATTTCTGCTGCCGAAGCGGCAATGGCTTCTCCAGTCTCGCTCAGGTCTTTATATTTGCCTGTACCGACCAGCAGGCGAGAGGAAAAGGTACGACTACCAACAGTAAAGGTATCTTGCAAAAGTGGTGTCGGGTGAGTAGCAGTGCTAACGGTCTCTGACATAACTAAAAATCCTAATGGCGAGCGGGCAAGGTGGACAGAAAAAATATAACGAGATTTCTAAGTAATATTAAAAAAGTGCAGTAGACAATAATAGCGCACTGTTAGCAAAATAAAAAATCGCATGATAAGTTGGCTATATATACCGTAAAAATAGGCGAGTGGCGATACATAAAAAACGCCGACCACATAAAATAATACGCGTCTAAAACAAAATGTTATTATAACAAACTCATGCAATCTTACTTGCAATCTTTTTGGGCTTGGTCAGTCAAGCTCAGTGTATTTACAGTGCTTTGGTGTGATTGTCTATTTGACACTATCTCTATTTATTAGGTTGTCTTTATGATGCAGTTGCCGTACAGCTTTGCGAAACGCCATCAGATTTTGGCCATACTCGCCATTGACCCTGAGTTGCCACCAACTTTGGTATTGACGAAAGCCACCCCATTATCCGCAATCAATGAAGCGGTGCGGTTTTTGCAGCAGCAAGGCAGTCGCGGCGTACCAACTTACGAAAGTGTCAGCTCGGATGATTTTGAAAAACGTATGAACGCGGCTTACGCTGGGAATACCGGAGAGTCGCAGCATATCGCTGCTGGGCTTGAGGATCATCCGGATCTTGATAGTTTAGCAGATAGCGTCCCTGAGACTGAAGACTTGATGGATCAGCAAGATGATGCGCCGATTATTCGTCTGATTAATGCGCTGTTGTCAGAAGCCATTCGCCTAAATGCCTCGGACATTCATATCGAAACTTTTGAAAAACGCTTGGTGGTTCGCTTTCGAGTCGATGGCGAGCTTAAAGAAATTATCACGCCAAAACGCCAACTGGCTCCGTTATTAGTCTCGCGTATCAAAGTCATGGCCAAGCTGGATATCGCTGAAAAGCGTGTACCGCAAGATGGGCGTATTAGCTTACGACTGGCAGGGCGAGAAGTTGATGTGCGTGTATCGACACTGCCGTCGAGCTTTGGCGAGCGCGTGGTGATGCGTCTACTAGACAAGCAAGCGGGACGTCTTAACATGACGTATTTGGGACTATCTGATAATGACTATACCGAGCTGAAGCGCTTGATTCATCGTCCGCATGGCATTATTTTGGTCACAGGGCCGACGGGGTCAGGTAAGACCACCACGCTATATTCGGCATTGACTGATTTGAATGACCAAACGCGCAATATCTTGACCGCCGAAGATCCCATTGAGTTCCAGCTCGACGGTATCGGACAGACACAGGTTAATAATAAGGTGGATATGACCTTTGCCAAAAGTCTGCGTGCGATGTTGCGTCAAGATCCAGATGTGGTGATGGTGGGTGAGATTCGCGATTTAGAGACGGCAGAGATCGCTGTACAGGCGTCTTTGACAGGGCATTTGGTTTTATCAACGCTGCATACCAATACCGCGATTGGCGCGGTCACTCGCTTGCAAGATATGGGTGTTGAGCCATTTTTATTATCGTCGTCACTGATCGGCGTGGTGGCACAGCGCTTGGTGCGTACTTTATGCTCACATTGTCATGGCTGGCAGGCAGCGGACACCGAACAAGCCAAACTTTTTACCGAAATTGGTATTGAGAAAGTATTGGACAGCGATATTGAAAATGCAACAAGTAAGGCGATTCGTCTACCCAAGCCAGTAGGCTGCGATAAATGCAATCAGTCAGGGTTTAAAGGACGTACGGCGATATATGAAGTCGTACCAGTTGATGATACGCTGCGCCGTATGATTCATAGTAATACCGCTGAGTATGAGTTAGAAGCGTATGCTCGCCAGCAGACACCATCGATTCGCGCGGATGGTCTACGTAAAGTGATAGAAGGGCGCACGACATTAGAAGAGGTGCTGAGAGTGACGAAAGAAAGCGCCCTAACGGATGACACGATACTGGTATAAATGCTTAGCTATAAATAATGAGAAACAGTATTTGGAGAACAGTGTCTAGAGAGTAATGTCTGAAAAGCAGAAAAAGATAACTGAGCGAAATAGCCAGTTATCTGATCTTTTTTTTCGAAATTAACAGGGTAACGTTTTCAACTGCTATTACTTGGCAGCGATGCACTCAATCTCAACGCTCGCTCCTGCGGCCAACTCCGATACGCCGAACGCTGAGCGTGCAGGATAAGGTTTGGACAGTTCCATCTTGTAGGCTTTATTAAAGTCATCGAAGTCATCCATATCTGCCAGCATGGCTGTGCATTTGATCAGGTCGGATTTTTGATAACCGTATTTGGATAGCGTGTTCTGGATATTATCTAGTGTTTGTTTGGTTTCAGCGTCGATACCGCCTTTGACCAACTTGCCGTCTTTAATACCAATTTGTCCCGACATATATAATGTATTGCCAACACGTACGGCTTCTGAGAAAGGGTAGGGACCGCCATCACCCAAAAAAGTTGGGCTAGATTTAATATTAGCGGCAGGAGCTGTCGCTGGATTGGCGTTAGCACCAACAGCCAAGCCTAATGAGCACATAGCAACCAGGGGTACGATAGGTAAATAGGTGCTAAGTTTGGACATCCTTGTCTCCTTATTAAGTTGATTGATCATAAACATGCTAGATGCGCCACAAAATGCAGATAGCAAATGTTATGTCGGTTTAATCGATTATTTGTTATTAATAGTCTCGTCATCTGCAGAGAGTGTGTCGTCTTGCTCGTTATCTACTGTAGTATCCGTATTATTTTCTGAGGCATTTTCATGTGCTTTGCCTTGGCGGCGTGCCTCTAGTTCAGATTTTGGAATCCAAGCCCAAGTCATCTCCACTACAATCGGGTCGCGGTCACTATCAGATTCACGGTCATCAATGACGCAAGGGATAACCATTTCACCTTTTGGCGTATTTAAAATCTGCAAGCGCTGCTCATCAGATAGGCTGGCTACGGCTGCAATTTGACCTTTTTTGATCGGGCGATAAAAATTAACGGAATAAGATTTAATCAGTAGTACGCGATCAGAGGGTAAGTTTAACCCCAAGATAAATCCCGTTGCCGTTTCAGCCAGTAACGTGATGGCTACTGCATGGATTGAGCCAATGTGGTTCTGTACTGCTTTGACATTGTTTAGACTGACGATGACTTGATTGGGCTCAACCATTTCATAGTACACGCCTGTTGTCCCTACGTAGGGTACAACTTTGCCAAAGGCTTTTGAGAGAATACTTGAGCGTGCACTGGCAGGTAGATATTTGGTCACAGACAACAGTTTGGTAAATTGATTACTAATTGGTTTTAGCGTGCTGCTAGGTTTTTCGATGGATGATCTTGTGCTATCAGAGACTTTGGCTGGTTTTTTATTGGTCAGCTTGACGGGCAGTTTTTTTAATAATCCTGACATACAAATTTCCTTAACGTAGATAAATCGAATGTTGTTTTTGATAGTGGCAAACAGTCACTGTTAGCAAAGCCATTACAAACACTATGGTACATTAACCGCTGCTTTCCTACTATTATTAGCATGAACTGCTGCGCTTATAAAACAGCAGTCATCTATATTGTGTTGCTAGGATATAGTTTTAAATAATTAAAATGGCTCAATGGTGATGCACGGATCTGCTTAGTAGACAATCTCTTACGAGACCACCGCGCTATAATAGCGTGATGTTGGTACGTCTTATTTCATAAATTTTCAATACTGGATGATGCTATGTCTGATATGTCTACTCACGAGCCGACCAATATTATTTATACTGGCGTCGCGGGTACTGGCAAAACCTATCGATTGCTCCAAATCGCGAAGCAATATACCGATTACCTGCCTGAGACAAATAATGAAGCGCTACTTGGGCAGCTGTTGCAAAGCCTAAGCTGGCGTGATGTTGTATGCTTGATATTCTTAGATCTTCAGTCAAAAAAGCAAGATTTGGTAAAAGTACCTGAATTGGTTAATCATATTTTCTTTGCTACAAAAGCACTGCAAAACGATCGAGAGAAAAACCTAAGCAATACCGCTTGGTCTGTATTGCAAATGCACAGTCCTACGACGTCAGACACAGTGAGTTATAAAAACCGTGCCAGCCAAGCATATTTTGATAAAGATAACAGCGGCGCATGGTATTTACTGCCTGAGAGTATGGTGTTGCTAACAGAGTTGTCACAGCAATTGGCGGAGTTTCAGCAGGCACAGCATGATAACCAGTCCAATCAAAACCAAAACTCTGGTCAGCAGCGTTTTAGTATGGTGAGCTTTCATCAGGCTTACGGTTATGAAGAGTTTGTCGAAGGTATTCGTCCTATTGTAAGTAACTCTTCTCAGGCAAATGACAGTCACTCGAGTAATACCCAGATGAGCTACGCCGTTCAAGATGGAGCGTTTTTAAAGCTATGCCAGCGTGCCGCGCGTGACCCTCAGCATCGTTACGCGATGTTGATTGATGAGATCAATCGCGCCAATGTGTCACGAGTCTTTGGCGAGCTGCTCAGTTTGATTGAGCCAGACAAGCGCGCTGGCAAACCAAATGCGATGACGATTCATTTGGCGTATTCTGGGCGTGCGTTTAGTGTGCCTGCCAATATTGATATCTACGCCACCATGAACACACAAGATCACTCCCTTGCGCCCCTTGATATGGCACTGCGTCGACGTTTCCGCTTCATTGATTGTCCACCGCAGCCTGAATTATTACCGATAATTGGTGATATCGCTAGCGCGACTGATCGTGCACAAGCAGACACGGTAGATTTAAGCAAATTGCTAACAGGCTTAAACATGCGTATCACACAGACGCTAGGAGCCGAGGCGCAGTTGGGCCATGCTTTTTTATTTTCAGTCGATGATTTAGCTCAATTACAAATGGTGTTGGTCGAACAGATCATTCCGCAGTTGGCGCAAGCTGCGGGCGGTCAAGTGGCTATATTGCAGTATATTTTTAGAGATGAGCAGCAGCCGTTAAGCACCCAGTTTATCCACGATAGCCAAACAATGATAAATAATGATTTGCATGATCCGATGAGTAAGAACCATGCAACGACGCAACATCAAATGTTTGCAGAACAAGGCGCCTTTCTTGGTCAATCGATGAACGTAGGTGGTTATATGATGAATCCTGACCTTATTGCTAAGACTGGTGAGTTTGGCAAGCCCGCTATCTATCAGCGTTTGTACGAGTAAGGTGGCTGTTTAGTGAGAACTCATAATCAATACTATGCGCAAAGAAACTATATTAATGCAGACAGTTTTTATGCTCGTATACCTAACAGTCAGGCTCTCGTAGCAAATGTTATCACGGTATTTGAACATCAACGCCTCACAGCCCACGATTTCGCGCATGTCTCTGACTTTCATTGGCTAATGGCGCAAGAATTTGCCGTGTTTACCATCAAGCGTAAACAAGGACAGTGGCAACTCAAGGTTGGGCATCATATAGGAATTATCCTTTTGCCTAGTGGTATGACACTTGAGCTATTGCCAAAACTGAATCAATCCACTGGATATAATAATATTGCTCAGACTCGTCACTGGGTACAAGGCATGTTATCTGACTTAACTCGTCTTGATGCGCGTCAAAGTCGTAAGCTGCCTAGCATGAAAAACCTAGGTCAATTTAGTGATCAGTCAATGCCATTATCTGTAGAGGCTCAGCCATTGTCAGACTGGTTATTAGAGCAGTTTTTGCAGCGCTTGGCTCACTATCAGCCAACCCAGCACTATCAGGCGCAGATCAATAACCAATCATCGCTACAAGGGCGCCTGCTCATCAAAGAGCAGCTTCGCTACAATAGTATGCAGCCGCATAAGTTTGTCTGTGAGCGTAGTGTGCTCAGTCAAGACATGTTGGCCAATCGCTTGATTAAGAGCGCATTGATATTGCTGATGCCGTTACTGCCTAGATCTATATGTACACCGCTCTTACGGCCATGGCAGCCGTTATTTGGGCTAAACCAGCGTGAACGACAGCGGCTAGCGTCAATATATACTCAAGCAAAACAGCAGTTAAGCGTCCTGCCATTACAAAAACAGCAGTTGCAAGCCGCACAGCAGTTGGTAGACCTAGCTTATTGGCTGTTACAGCAGTCAAATGCATCGACAGGTTATGGTATTGACCCCACTCGACCAAACCTACCTCAGCCAAGATTGTGTCTATTGATCGATATGAATCAGGCGTTTGAACAGTGGGCGAGTCAGCGTATCGCGTCGATGTTTCAGCAAGTGAGTAGCCATTATCGTGCTTTTTATCAAACCCAAAGTGTCTGGCTCAATGATAGCGAGGGTCAAGCATGCGTATCGATACGACCAGATTTGCTGATATATAAAACGGCTGATAATGATAATAACCAAAATCAGAGTGACACCGCGGTTAGTAAAGAGACAGTAAACGATTGCTATAGCCACGTCATCGATATCAAATGGAAATATCTGCCTCATGCTGGTGCTATTACTGCCAGTGATGCCTATCAGTTGACCAGTTATGCACAGGCCTATCAAGCAGGGCAAGGTTGGATGGTATATCCTGTATTAGGAGACAAGAGACGACCAGTGGCGCTTAAGCAGCAGATTTATCGTGACAATGGCGATAATAAAAGTAACATTAGCAGTGACATTAGCGATGGTACTAACAGTAACCACTCAAACCATGCGGATTTATGGCTAATACCGTTTGATGTGCTGACAGGTATGGTCAACGGTGATTTACCTGCGAATTTGAATGAAAAATAATGATTCCATCAATCATAAGAATCATAATTAACGAAGGTTTTTAAAGAGACTATTTTTATAAGAATGCCTTTTTTGAAAGAATTTAGAGATTATTTAAAATTAATCGAAAATAGGTGTTGACACAATCGCCTTTACCCCTTAATATGTGCACCTCGATAGCGAGGAACATTAACAAGTTAGCGGCATTGCCAACAACGAGTTAATTAACAAACTATCGTGATAATAGAGAATTTCGGAGTGTGGCGCAGTTTGGTAGCGCATCTGGTTTGGGACCAGAGGGTCGTAGGTTCGAATCCTATCACTCCGACCATCTATTTTAAGAGCCTTACAGGCTTTTTTTTTATGTATAATGATTTAGTTTCTGATATAGTAAAAGTTATATTATAGACTGAATGATATATATAAAAGTCCTCTAAGAGCGCCTGTAGCTCAGCTGGATAGAGCATCTCCCTTCTAAGGAGGTGGTCGCAGGTTCGAATCCTGCCAGGCGCGCCATTTAGCCTGCAAATCTTGCCTATTCTTTTGGCAATAGTTATGGCGGTTGTAGCTCAGTTGGTAGAGCCCCGGGTTGTGATCTCGGTTGTCGTGGGTTCGAGTCCCATCAGTCGCCCCATTTTATTTTGCATTGTCTGCATATAAATCCTATCTTTATACTAAACCTTATCGAATAAATAGCACTCGCCACTGTTGGCGTTTTTTTGTGCCTGCTTGATTTCTATTTCTCTGTATTATCCTATAATATTAAACGGTTAAAGCTTTCTGAACTTTTGATTGTTTAACAATTCACTGACTTCTTATTCATATCAATTTTGCGATAGGTTTTTCTTCAAAAACCTAAACCGACTGTGTCTACTCTACAATTTATTAGTACTGCTTATGAGTAAATAGACATCATGTTTTAAATCGGGCATTATGCTTAGGTCTTGATGCATCCTGCTGATTGAGACATCGTATTGGCTAGATCGAAAAAATTTAAAGCATTTTGGATACACACCCGCCTTTTTAAGATTTGTTGTTATTGACCCTGTATTATTGAGGAACTGATTGATGGACGCATTGAGCGTATTGCTACAGAATGTGCACCTATTTGAGACCAAGTATTATCGTTTGAATGGTGCTGGCAATTGGTCTTATTCTATGAGTAGAAAAGACACCATTTTATTTTACTTGGTGATGTCTGGTGGTTTTTGTATAGACGTTGGCAATGTCTTACGCGAAGCTCGTGCTGGTGATATGATTATGATCCCGAACGCGCATAAGCACGTAAGCTATGCACTCAATCATCATGGTGACGTGGCTGAACCCCTCGATGAATTACTGACCAATTGTCAAGATCGCACGCTTGAGATTGATGGCAATGGCGATCCTAATTCCTCATTGATTTTGATTGAATGTAAATACGATAAAGAGATGATTAGCCCTCTACTATCTGTGTTACCACCGATATTGCCTGAGCTCAATGATGCGGCTGATGGTCGGTTTGAGGTAATTGATGTGGAGATCAAGCTTTTGACCTTGGAGTCTGAGCGCGAACGCATGGGCAAAACAGCTGTGATCAATCATTGGGCAAGCATCATGATGATTGAATGTTTGCGCGTTTATATTGAAAGCTTACCTGAGGCGACTGAGAATTGGCTAAAGGCCATGAAAGATCCGTTTTTGACCAAGGCGCTTGCAGCGATGCATGAGGCGCCAAGTCAAAGCTGGACCATTCATAAGCTTGCAGAGGTGGCAGGTATGTCGCGCTCGAGCTTTGCTCAGCGCTTCAAAGACACGGTAGGGATGCCGCCGCTCACTTATTTGATTGATTACCGCTTGCGTTTGGCAGCACGCTATTTGCGCTTACAGCAAAATAGTATCAGCCGTATCAGCGATATGGTGGGCTATGCGTCAGATTCAACTTTTAGTCAGGCGTTCAAACGCGTTTATGGTGTCTCACCAAAAGCGTACCGTAAACAGTATCAACAACAAAAGATTGCATAAGTTATTATTTTAACGTCCTCAGTGTTCATTTATTAAAAGCGTTAAGGCGACCAAGGTATCCTTAACGCTTTTTTTGATTGATATATATCTAGCATTTGCCTAGGTAAAATACTTGGCAGTCAACTGGCGCTATTTTGGCTAGGCAAGGCTGACAATACGCTTGTGTTCAGGTACTATGGAATAATGAGTCGTCGAGGTGTGAGCGTTCATATTTGACGCATAATATGTGACTGTATATCCGTTGCATAAAAGGATCGAGACGATGTTTATTTTTGCTGCTGATGGTATGTTATGACTGAACCGACCGCAAAGCCAAGTACAGAAGCCAATAGCCACCAAGGTACTACTGCAACTGCTAAAAAAGAACAGAAATCTGATAAAGCTAATGCGCAAGATAACGTGCATGCTAGCAAAACGATGTTAGCTAATACGGCTGAGATGCCTGATAAAGCGGCATTATTAACGCTATTTACTTTGTCAGATACCCAGGAGAGCATTGATGAAGTAGGCGCTAGCGAACAGCCTGACACCGATACATCAACCATACAGCCTACTGCCAATGAGTCAAACGTGGCTGCGCAGCGTGTGGCTCTTTATCATACCCAGCACGAGCGCACTCGACTGCTATATATGGCATCCGCCAATACGCGCCCCACGTATTTAGTACAAACCCTCAAATCACAATTTGCAGAATATCAGCAGTATTTGCTTGCTCAGCAGCTTGATAAGCGTGGTTTGATGGATACAGAAATGCTTGAACGACTTTGGCAGCAGCTGCACGTGGTCGATGATATTATTGCAGATATCGTGCATCATATGCCCGCTCAGCAGCCAGCAGGTTGGCAGCTTACCACGCAGGATGGGCGCAACCCGCTGTGTTTTGCCACTGTCGGTAAGCTAAAACATGGCAAGCCAATCCGCGATCAAGGCAGTCTCAATAGCTACGTGCTTGGTCACTTTGGCGTGAGCAGCTTTACCTATGATCGGGGGTATTATATCGGTCACGTGGTTGGGTATTTATTCAGCTGTTATTTCTGCGCGCACTTATCTATCAGTTATGGTGTGGCAGCGCTCGGTCAGCAAGTCGTTGCTGATTATGACTATGCTAGTCTTGAGACGCCGCACATGGTCAGGCTGTTACAAGGTCTGGATGGGTATTGTAAAAAACGTGTCTATCAATTGGCAGTGATTTGTGCACGCTTGAGTGTGTTTGCAAGTGATAAACGCATTGAGAGAATGCTGATCGCTGAGGTCAATGACTTTGATAAAAAGTTACAGCAGCAGCATTTGGATGTTTTATTATTACAAGGCTTGATGCCTGACAGTAATGACTCAACGCCGCTTTGATATAGTCAATCCTAAATAAAACAGATACATTATATATCAAGGTGGAACTGGTCTAAATTTTCCTTGCGCGCTTTGCCTATGCATACAGAGGCTGCGAAAAATTTATCCCAGTCCCACTGTATCGTTTTTATACTGAATTCACTATAGATAGTTTTTATAGACATTACCCTTTTTGTTAAGCCATACATCCAAACCCCTACCTGTGACTTTTTTAGGATATCTGCCGCTATGCCCGCTTATCATTTTAAAGCGCTTGACGACCAAGGTAGTGTCCAAAAAGGCTTACTAGAAGGGGATTCTGCTCGGCAAGTTCGGCAGCAGCTGCGTGATAAGCAGTGGACACCAGTCGAAGTCAGTGCGGTCAATGACAGACAAAGCCAAAACAAAAGCCGCTATAAAAAACCATCTGCTTATGAGCTTGCATTACTCACACGCCAGTTAGCTGTGTTACTAGCGGCCGGTATTCCACTTGAAGAAACTTTGGCTGCTGTCGCTAAACAATCGCCAAAGACGCATATCAAATCTCTGATGCTGGCGGTACGCTCACATGTCCTCGAAGGCTTAAGCTTAGCACGAGCATTACAACAAGCCGCAAGTTTCCCGCCTCTATACATTGCCACGATTGCCGCAGGCGAAAAATCTGGTCACTTGGATTTAATCCTTAATCAGCTAGCCGACTACACCGAAAACCGCTTTGCCCTTCAAAAGAAAATCCAAGGGGCGATGGTCTATCCGATTGTACTGATGGTTATGGCAATTGGCGTGATCATGGGGCTGATGAGTTTTGTGGTGCCCAAAATTGTCAAAGTCTTTGAGCAGTCCGAACAGGCCTTGCCATTGATTACTCAAGTCGTTCTGACGTTATCAAATATCATTACGCAGTGGTGGTGGTTAATGCTGCTGGTATTGGCAGGTACTGCGTTTTTGTTTTATCGTTTTGCCCAAACGCAGGCTGGGAAATTGGCAATAGATAGTATGGTACTCAGGCTACCGATATTAGCCAGATTGTCTAAGGGATTGAATGCGGCACGTTTTGCTAGTACGCTTGCGATTTTGGTGCGTTCAGGGGTGCCGTTGATTGAGGCGCTACATATTGGTGCGGCAGTGACGACCAATCTGCACATCAAGCAAACGATCATGAGCGCTGCTGATAGGGTCACAGAAGGCTCAAGTTTATCCAGCCAACTCGAAAAATCCACTTACTTTCCGCCCATGATGGTACAAATGATCAAAAGTGGGGAGAACTCAGGCGAGCTTGAAAGTATGCTCAGTCGTGCCGCCACAATGCAGGAGGCGGAGGCCACCAATTTTATCAGTACCTTGCTATCATTACTTGAGCCTTTGATGCTGGTCTTGATGGGTGTGGTGGTGATGATTATCGTGATGGCAGTGATGCTACCAATCGTTAATATGAATGACTTGGCAGGCTAGTCAATAGTTAACTGACTAGCTGAAAAACAGCCGATATGCTCTTCTCAAATTATCAACTATCTGCATTTTTATCCTCTATTAATTACCTATCTTACTAAACCCTACGTTAGCTTTCTTAAGATTTGCTTACTGTTGTATATTGTTGACCAAGCAAGATTTTTGCTATGGTAAACCTAAGCACCACGTTATAGTGAAAGCGGGTCAAAACGATAGTGATAAATGTCGATGATTATTTGGTGACGGCTACTTGCTGCTGATTACTTGTTGCTGATGGTTACTTGGTATTGACTGTAATGACAATCTGAGCACAGCGCTGGATAAAAATAAAACCATGGTTTATAGTGACAATGATTTAGGGTTTTATTGATAAGCCCATAGACGCATGAGTGCTACTAGAACGCCACTTTTACTATTTACATAACTGTGATGACCAAAGCAATGACTATGACTGACACCCTTCAAGTAAATATTAGCCCAAAAAGTGCCAATACCAAAGATGACAATAATAATACTCAAGCCCATGGTGGCATTGTAAATGACCATCAGAGAGTCCATTCAATGACACATCGCAGCTTGATAGGTAAGTCTAGACAATCGGGATTTACGCTTATTGAGATTATGGTGGTTATCGTTATCTTGGCTATTCTTGCAGGCTTGGTCGTCCCAAAAGTAGTCGGGCAAAGTGACAAAGCGCGTGTCAAAACCACTGAAACCGCGCTCGCTACCGTCTCCAACGCGTTAGATATGTATAAAGTCGACAATTCACGCTATCCAACGACAGCGCAAGGGTTAGAGGCGCTTACCACACCGCCAAGTGACGCCAAAAACTATCCTGAAGGCGGCTATATAAAAGGTGGCTATCCAACAGATGGTTGGGAGAATGAATTGCAATATGTGTCGCCAGGTAGTGAAGGGCGAGCTTATGACTTGTTTTCTTTAGGTGCAGATGGACAGCAAGGTGGTGAAGGTCAGGATGCGGATCTTTATGCTCAGCTATAGAATTTAGCTTTGTCTGCATCTAAAAAATCTATACCAATAAAATATCGTTAAACGCACTTGCTATCGTGTAATTAACGACCTATCAATATCAACCAATATCTTTTTATTGGTTGATATTTTTTATCGATACGTAAAATAAATACCATCTGATATGACCCTTGTATTGAGGGTCAGTAGTTTTATCAGTAGGTGTATGTCCGTACTGCCAGTCACTGGAAGCTAACATCAAAGGTAATAACTTATGTCAATAAAAATACCAACACTACAATCAGTCGCTATCAATAAACGCGCTACTAAGCTCCATGTGCTTGCGTTTACTGTTGCAACCACCTCGTTGATGACAGCTTTATCAATGACATCAATCAGCGCACAGGCGGCAGGCTTGAACGACTTATTTAATAGTAGTAGCGCATCCCAATCAAAATTTTTACCAGTGGATAAAGCTTTCCAAGTGACTAGCAGCACCAAAGCGACCTCTAAGGGCACGCGTTTATCCATCACGTTTGATATCACGCCAGGACATTATGTCTATAAAGAGCAGCTCGCGTTAAGCTTTCCCAAAGGAATAAATGCGACACCATTTACCTTTAATCAGGCACCAGTGTCCATTGATGATCCAACCTTTGGTAAAGTTCCTGTATTTACGCAAAGGAGTGTTGTTGCCACCACGATGCTGACGACCAATAATGGTAAAGGTGCAAAAAATGCCCCGATTATCATTGGTTGGCAAGGCTGTGCAAAAGCTGGGCTATGCTACCCACCCGAAAAGATCAAAACTAAGGTAAATATTGCTGCGACACGTAGATAAGTATTGAGAAGTTTGATTCAAATATTGGTAATAACAGGTAGCTATTCATGCTCATGAAGATATCACAACAATCGGCATCATTGACTGCAAATACACATGCAAAAAAAGCGTATATCTTAGCATGTGTGATTGCTAGCGGCTCGCTATTGACAGGGTTGTTAGCGACGTCAACGACAGCGCAAGCGGCAGGATTGGGTGATCTATTCGGCAGCAGTCAAAATACAGCGCAATCGAAATTTTTGCCAGTAGATGAAGCCTTTCAGGTCAGTAGCAGTAGTGCCTCTACCAAATCAGGTACGCGTCTATCTATTAATTTTGATATCACGCCTGAGCATTATGTCTATAAAAATCAAATCAAACTGACGCTACCTGCGGGCGTGACGGCGGCACCTTTTACCTTTAACCAAAAGCCATATTCAATCGACGATCCGACATTTGGTAAAGTATTGGTGTTTGATCAAGCCAATATGGTCGCAACTACCACATTGACCAGTAACAATGGCAAAAACATCGATGAAGCAGCAGTTGTCATTGGTTGGCAAGGTTGCGCCAAAGCGGGATTGTGCTATCCCCCTGAAAAAATCAAAACCACTGTCAATATCGCAGCAGCATCGTCACAGAGCGCGACAAGTAATGCCAACACTGAAGCAGAACGTGCGTCTGTTGGCGAGACGGCCGCGAGCGACAATCTGACTGATGCGACGATATCTGCTGGGAATGCTGAAACGACATTTGCAACGACTGGTACTAGTAGCACCACGGCGCAAGCAGAACAAGCGCTGATGGATGAGGATGTTATTGATTATGATCTAATCGATGACAGTACTTTGGAGTACGACTCTTTAGATGGTAGCACTGCAACGACCACGATTTCTGGAGCAAACGCCAATGTATCAAGTGACGCGACCAATAGCGAGAATGTAAATGCTAGCAACCTTGTTGATGGTGATCCCTTTGGTTTGGCGTCTCATCCTTGGCTCGCATTGGTATTGCTATTTTTAGCAGGTCTAGGTTTGGCCTTGACGCCGTGTGTCCTACCGATGCTGCCCATCGTTGCCAATATTGTCGCCCGCGAGCAAAACCCAACGGTCAAACGCGGCGTCATCCTAACCACCAGTTACGCGATTGGTGTGGCGACTGCCTATGGTATTTTGGGCGCTGTAATTGCGGTATTTGGTGAGTCATTAGGTATTATTGGCTGGTTGCAAAATCCTATTATTTTGATTGGCTTTGCGATTGTTTTTGTCTTGTTAGCGCTATACATGCTGGATGCTTTTACTGTACGTTTACCGCAAGCACTCAGCCGAAAAATGCAAGGGCTTAGCCAAGCAGGCGACAGCAAGCTTGGTAGCACAGGCGGTAGTTTGATTGCTGGATTTTTATCTGCATTAGTCGTATCTCCTTGCGTCTCTGCGCCATTATTCGGTGCGCTACTGGCAGTCTCTACCATTGGTAGTCCGCTCTTGGGTTTCGCCGCCTTATTTATGCTGGGTTTTGGTTTGTCAGCACCGCTTATTTTAATTGGTGCTACTCAGGGCAAAATCATGCCGAAGGCAGGAGAGTGGATGAACTGGGTCAAGCAAGGTTTTGCCTTATTGCTCTTTGCCGTTGCTTTATTATTAATTGAGCGTGTCTTTATCTCACCCGTGATGCTAATGGTATGGGCATTATGGTTTATGGTTGTAGCGATGTGGGCGTGGAGCTGGATTGGCAGGAGACGCATGTTGACCCAAGCCATGAGTCTGATTGCTGGTATCTGGGCCGCTTGTCTGATCGTGGGTGCGGCATTAGGGAATGATGATAGCCTGCATCCATTAGCCTCGCTAAGCGCTGCGCCGACGATGATACCATTCGCGGCTGGTCAGCCGATGGGCAACGATAGTACGGCGACAGATGAGACTATTACCACACTTGCAGAGCTAGATACGATTGTTGCGGCAAATCCTAATGTCCTTGTCGATTTGACAGCAGATTGGTGTGTTGAGTGCCGTATCATGGATAAAAATTTATTTTATAATCGCCCAGCACAGATGCAAGACTGGCAGCTGGTGAGACTTGATATCACGGATACTACAGAAGACTCCAAAGCCGTTTTGTCACGCTACAAGCTGTTTGGCCCGCCAGCATTACTCTATTATCAAGATGGTCAATTGGTTAATCAGCAAGTGGGCGAAATCGGTCGCGTGGAGTTCGAACAAACCTTAACGACGCTAAATAACTGATGGCTCACAACCCGTACTTAATAACCTGAGTAATTCTTTTGCTAAAGCTTAATAATGAAAAAAAGCCAGCGTACGCCAATAATGGTACGCTGACTTTTTTCATCCCATAAAATTATTTTAATAATATCTTCTAAACGTTTGGTTTTACACACAATATGTCTTTTTAAGCAGATTTAATATATCGATAACGCTAGTATAGTGATTATATTTTCATTACAATAAAGTAACAATACTGAAGGGGTATATCAGTTTGTCATAACTGCTTCTGATGTTCTCATTTTTTCTAGTTTTTTAGCGGCGACGCTAACAGTTATATTAATTAACTCACATACTCTGCTGGCGATAATGCTGGTTAGATAAAGGACATTTATGTTTGCCCACATCACCACTCAGCGTCAATTACAACGTACTCATGTAATCAGTCGTAACGCCAGTAGTCGCACGATACATACTCATTTGAGTATTGCGGTTGCTATCGCGTTGAGTTGTACGGCGGTACAAGTACAAGCAGCTGACAATAGTCAAACTTATAACGAACTGCCAGTACCAGAAGCGGCGCTTGAATATGAAACCGTTGAGATGCCGCAGAGCGTAACCACACAGAGCGGTAAAGTAATCAGCAAAGAATTTATTGCGCAACAAGCGAAGCTGTTTTCTGAATGTACGCAAGTGCAGAGCAGTGCCGCTCGTTTGGCTTGTTTTGATAAGGTAGCTGAACAAGGTAAAACACCAAGCTACACCACGTCCAAACAACCAGTTGATTTGGCAAAAACATTCAAGACGACTATTTCGGGTAATCCACAAGTTGTTTTTGTGGAAGAGAACTCGACCAATACTTTCAGTGATGAGAGCGCGACTGCTAATCAACAGTCTGCTACTAATAGTTTGGATACGGTCACAGACAATCAGCAAGAGGCTCAAGTTCTAGAAAGTGTGGGTGTCACTCAAGCAGATATTGAAAAATACACACCACTCAGTTTGGCATATGATCTCGATCAAAACAGTGAGCGCGGTACTTGGACGGTAAGACCATACCGTCCGACTTATCTGCTGCCATTGTTTTACACTTTTGATCCTAATTTAAGCCCAAGCACCCCTTCTCAAGAAATTGAACCTTTTGACTCTAATGACATACGTGAGACGGAGCTAAAATTTCAGTTGTCTCTAAAGAGTAAAGTCGCAGAGGATTTATTCGATACCAGCGCTGATCTGTGGTTTGGTTATACCCAAGAGTCACATTGGCAGGTGTATAACGAAGACAATTCACGACCATTTCGTGCTACCGACTATCAACCTGAAATATTTTTGACTCAGCCTGTGACGGCAGATCTACCTTTCGGTGGACGTTTACGCATGTTAGGTGCGGGCGCTGTGCACCATTCTAATGGACAGGATGATCCATTATCACGTTCGTGGAACCGTGCTTATTTAATGGCAGGGGCCGAGTGGGGTAAGCTGTCAGTCATACCGCGTCTATGGGCTCGAGTAAATGGTAATAGCAGTAGCGACGATGACAACCCAGATATCGAAGATTACATGGGTTATGGCGATATCAAGTTCTTATATGATTTGCCTGCTGAGCAGAGCATTAGCGGTACCTTGCGCTACAATCCAAGCACCAATAAAGGCGCTGCCCAAATCGACTATATCTATCCATTGTCAGAAAACGTCAATGGTATGGTGCAGCTATTCCAAGGTTATGGCGAGTCCATTGTTGATTATAATCATGAGAATACCTCTATTGGTTTCGGTATCGTGCTGAATGACTGGAAAGGCCTCTAATATAAGCGAGTCTTACCATATTTATGATAATCAATAGTCTATGCACCGCTTAGTGCCTTATCAAACCGGACTGTGGCTGGCAGAGTATTTAAATGTACGCTGCCAGCTGTGTCGTATGTATAGAAGTACATCACAATCTCAGCTATTGATGCAGCATTCACAGGCTAATAGTAATGACGCATCGAGCGAACATTCTGAATTTTCCCTTTCAAGCAATCGATCCTCGTTCGCTCATATTTATCATCAAATCAATCACCGCTTAAATAGAGGTCTACTCTGCACTTATTGTCACAATAGTATCGCATGGCTGCCACAGCCTTTTGATGTTGACATTGCTGCTGGCAGGTCCTTATCTATCCAAGTATCTACCTATTATGAATATCCAATCCGTCAAGCGATTCGGGCGTTTAAGCATCATGAAGACATGACAAAATTGCCATTGTTGTTACATGCATTACGCCAGCTACCACGGCCACATGGCTGTCATCGTAATAATAGCGTGATTGTTGCCATGCCAACGACCAATCAGCGGCTAGTAAAACGAGGGTTTGATCCTGTCAGTATTTTATCAGCACAACTGTCAAAGCATTGGCAAATTCCTCTATGGCACGGTGTGGAGCGCATTGATGATACGGTCAGTCAGCAAGGGCTCACACGCGCTGAACGTCTAAGCAACCTAGATAACGCTTTTGCACTGACCGAAAAGCCTCCGGTAAAACGCTTACTATTGTTCGATGATGTCTCTACGACAGGCGCAAGCTTGCAAGCATTGGCACGTGCATTCATCTCATCTGAGCAAACAGTGACCATAAATGCTCAAAGCCATAACAATTATCATATTTCTGCCTATGCGTTAGCTCATGGCAGTCAGTCCTAAAAATCATCTATCTAATTGAAATTGTTAATATATTGCTAATATATCATCGTAACGCTATATTATTAAATACATATATATTTACTGGTCTATCAAGTATGTATTATTGTTCATCCGTATATAACATGAACAGAATGTTGTGGAACAAAAATTGCATATTATTAGTTAAGCTAACTATAAAACTATTAGCAAAACTGACACCAGATTTTAGTTATTTTAAAACAAAAACTGATCAGAGACAGACATTAGCAGTGCTAAATAGGGATTTGATGTGAACGCATCTATGAATAGTCTACCGACCTCGCTAAGAACAGCCAGTTTAGGGTTTACCTTGATTGAGCTCATGGTAACGATTGCTGTGCTAGCTATTATTGTGAGTATTGCTGCACCCAGTATCAGCACACAGCTTGCTAATCAGCGTGTTAAGTCGACGGCTGCGACGCTTGAGAATGCGTTAAAAGAGGCAAAAGTCGAAAGTGTTATTCGCCGTCAAGATATTCGAGTCGTATATAATAATAGTGCCAAAACCATTGTCTTGCAGAACACTAGTGGCACTGTGTTGGCGACTTATAATGTTAATTCTACAAGCACAGTATCTATCAATCCTAATACAGTAACTGCGGTGACTTTTCAACCAAATAAAGTGACATCTAACGTTGGCAAAGTTACTTATACTATTTGTGATAGCAGTGCAGTAGTAACACCACGACAAATTGAAGTTAACACAGTAGCAAGCATTAGTAACAAGAAGTTAGGAGGTACTTGCTAATGAAAAACATCAATAACCAGTATGGAGTGGGCTTAGTAGAGGTGCTAGTGGCACTGTTACTATTAGCAGTTGCAGTGCTTGGGTTTTCAGCTATGCAAATGACTGCTGTAAAAGCTACTGATGAAAGCCTCATGCGTACGCGAGCATTAACTATTATGAGAGGAGGCGCGGAAACAATACGTGCGAACTCAGGTGGAATAAGCGCTTTCAAAACTGCTGTAAATGGCAGTACTGATTCTATAACGATAGATGGTGTCACAATCACAAAAGATAGTTGTGTAAAAAATACAGCTGGAGCACCTGCTGCCACAGATAGCTGTACTATTGAGCAGCTAGGGGCACGTGATGGCTTGTTGATGAAATCATATGCGGTGCAAAATGATATTAAGTTGGGCTTAGTACCTAACGGCTGTCCTGGTACATCAGGTAATCAAGAGCGCCAATGCTTTGTAGCTAGCTGGGGTGATACTACTGTAACTCTAAGCGATAGTGATGCGAATGCCTGTGCCAATGCAAATGGCACTTATAAAAATGGTGCAGAGTGCTTTATTATGGAGGCCTACTGATGCCAAACCTTAACAGTTATGAGCGTAGTAATTGCGATCAGTCTGGTTTTACCTTAATAGAGTTGATGATTTCATTAGTCATAGGTTTGATTGTCTCAGCCGCTGTTATACAGATATACGTAATTAGTGTTAAGACGAGTAGCGTGCAATCTAGTGGTAGCGAGTTGCAAGACGCTAGTGTGTTTGGGCTACAGCAATTAGAAAAAAAAGTTCGCTTGGCTAATTTAGGAAACCCTATTAATAGAATAGATGGAACGACTGCAAAAGGTGGTATCGTCTTAACAGGTGCCAACCTTGGGGTTGCTACCACACCTTATACCGATACTGGTTATTTGACAAGGCGCGCAGGTGATCCTACTAGCGGTACAAATGGATGGACAGGCATCTCAAATACTACTGTTCCTAGTGATCAACTGACAATCCAATATACTAACATAACAGGTAGCCCGTTCAGTGATTGTGAGGGCTCGGCAGTTGAGGTAAATGATATCGCTATCGAGCGTTACTTTTTGCGACCTGCTACGAATGATAGCAGTAGTGGCGCTATTAAAAACCTAGTACTAGCGTGCGATGCTGGAAGGGTAGATTTTGCAGCAGGCAAGATTAGAACGATAAGTGGTACAGATCCGCGTAATTTTGGTCAAGCTGGTCAAGAATTTATTACTAATGTGGATCAGTTCAAGATCTTGTTAGGTGCCCAGTATGATTCGGGTAGTAATGCAGGTCAAATCATGTATTTACCAAGTAGTGCCTATTTGATAGATGCTAATAAACCAGCAATAACAGCAGTAAAAATAGGTTTAATCGTTCATGGTAGTACTCCTATATTAGGTAGTGATGATCAAACATCTTTCATGCTGTTAGGTCAAAATAATGTACTGAAGACAGACACTGCGCGCCAGAAGCAAGTACGTACGACTTATGAGACAACAACCTTCTTACGCAATGCTCGTGTAGTCAACGTAAAAACCAGCCTTTAAACTCTGGTAAGGAGAGTAAGAATGACGATCCATCGCTATTCACCAAATTCAACCATAAAAGACGTCAAAATGACTATTGGATATCGGAGTGCTGAGCGAGGCGCAACGTTGATAGTAGTGCTACTATTCTTAGTGTTGATTATGCTAGCTGGTGCTATAGCGGTGAGACAGAGTAATACTGATCTTAAGATTGCTACGAGCGATCAGATCAACACAGTATTATTGCAGTCTTCAGATAGCGCCAATCAAAAGCTCGAAATGATGCTGAATGGTAGCTCAACATCCACTGAATACCTTGATGTAACGAGTGCGGCAGGCGTGTTTGGTCATTTCTTACTAAATCCTGAAAATTCGACTAATGAATTTATTTACTGCTTTAATCCGCGCACCAAAAAGTATTTGGCATCTAATGCTACCATCATGGTGAAGGGCACGACCGCCAATCCAACAGCTTATTGGAGTGGTTTGAATAATGGTATATGTGATTACAATAGCGCTGATGGCTATACCAGTGCTAGACAAACGGTGGTTACTCAAATGAGCGTGACTGTTGCACCTGTCGACCCAAATGCGGAAAGATTTGGACATATGGTCATCGGTAAAGAGATTGAGGATAGGACCAGTAAAAAATTTACGTTCGATATCAGATCTGCTTCAGCGTTACCGTCCTACAGCGAACCTAAAGCTAATGGTGACAATTGTTTTGCACAGACCAGTATTAAAGCCAATGTGATTGGTAGCAAGAAATCGTTAAGCGACTGTATGCTCGCCGCCAACACTCCAAGTAAAATGCTATATGAGCAAGCGGATGTCGAAAACATCTCTTCTTCTACGAAATGTATTCCTTTCGGTAGAGGTACATTGAATGCAGAGTGCGTTCTCAAAACTACGCCGTAACCAGTTTACTCATTATATAAAGGATATAAGCCATGAAACGACTAAATACTGTATCGCCAATGAGTGGCAAAGTTGCGTTACCTTTGAAGTATCTTGTTGTTGCCATGGCTGCTATGGTTGCTTTGCCAGTTGCACAAGCTGATGTAGCTGGTAAAAAAATAGGTGATTTAGAGATATATAAGGCAGCCGAAGGTGGCAAGACGACCATCACAATGATGTTAGATACATCCGGTAGTATGACTCTAAATCAGGTAAATAGTGCTGTTACGTGTGATATTCCTGTGGGTACAAACTATACCAAAGGTTTTGAGAATTCGAATACAGTACCTATATACAGAAAAGACTATTGTGAGACTACGAAGTTTTATTATCGTAAAAGAGGTAATACATGGTATAGCTGCGGTGCAAGCGATGGCTCAGGTAGTTTTACTTATGGCGTTGCGGAATGTGATACTGAAATAGTTAATCCAACAACCAATGGTTTTATTTCTGGAACTGCTAATGGTAACACCTATTACTATAAAAATAATGTACGCATTTATGATCGACTTACTCGTTTAAAAGACGCAATTTTTACATTAATGGATAATACCCAGCTAGACCCCAATAAAGTCGCTATTGGCATTGGTCAGTTTTCTTCCCAAAGTAATAGTGATAATGTGGTGGAGTTTAATACTAATGGTACAGCTAAGAATGCTGATGGTAGTAGTGGCAAGATACTGGTACCCGCAGAATTACTAAATGATGTTCAACGTTTAAAGATTAAAGTTGCTGTTGCCGCTGCTGGAGGGGGTAACGGAACACCAACAGCTAATGCTTATGCAGAAGCAGGTGCTTATATGCTGGGCAAAAATACTTCCGCTTCATATTCTTCCGCTAGGGAAGAATACATTAGAATAGACAATAATAATAGATACTATGAATGCTCAAGATGGGGCAGTAGTGGTTTAGACTGTACACAATATTTCACTAATTCATTTATTACTAGTACTGCTGGCTTTACGACTGCGCAGTGCCAAAATGCTAGCTCGTTAACTTGTCTATTAAAAACGACTGTAAAAACTGCAGCAGAGCTAGGATACAGTGGTTTTGCTAAATCTGTTACAGCATCGAAATCTGGATCTAACTATATCAGTCCACTTTCTTCACCTTCTAGCTGTGATGGACGCGGTATCTACTTCTTAACTGATGGTGAACCAAACAGCTCCCCTAATCCTCTGCCTCTCATGAGATCGGCTTTGGGATCCTCATCATTTAACCTATCCTCAGTCACGCTGCCGAATGGGAGTCAGAATGGAAATGGTATGGCTGAAGTTGGCGCATTTGCCAAAGCGTTGCGCGACCCTACGATTAATCCGTTAGGTACAGATAGAGAAATATTTACAGCAGTGGTTGGGTTTGGTTCAGTATTCGATGTTGATAGAGAGGCGGATAAGAAAAAAGATCCAGAAGATCGCATTATTCGTAAACTCCCTTATACCAATCCAAAAACAGGTAAAACTGGCAGTCGAGATTTCTATAATTGTGAAAAGATTGCCAATACCGATGCAAAAAACGCCTGTAACTGGGGAGAGAAGTCAACTGCTGCATTGCCAGGCGTTGGCGGCTTCGGTGAGGGCGGCTTCTACTCAGCACAGTCTACCGAGGATATTGTCAATAGCATCATAACCTTCGTCAGTGATTTGAATCAAACTCTACCTTCTACGCCATCAGGGACTATTATTATCCCAGACGATCCGTATCGTGCCGATAGTCAGCTCGCTGTCGCCTACTATCCCACTATACAACCCAAAGTTGCTGAAAACTCAGTGATTTGGGAAGGTAACCTAAAGAAATATAGTTTAAACGAAGGCACGCTATATGGTAAGAGTAATACTAAGCTCTTCAAAAATATAGCAGGGGAGTTGAACCCAGCAGCACAGGATTTATGGTCAGATCAAAACTATGCTGGCGCCAATGATAAAGTAGAGTCTGGTGGATTTTACTCACAACTGAGCACACCAGCGACGGGTATTGCCTCTGTTAGAACTTTATATGTAGAAGATTGGGAAAACAATTCTAGTAAAAAGCCAGTATTAAAAAAAGTGAGTGTCAATGCTGCAGGTAAAGTGTTGGTAAATAATGCTGCTTTAACAAATACATCTTTTGTGGATACAGCAACCTATAATGAAGCGACGTTGAGAAAATTACTAAATTTTTTAGGTTTTGCCAATCTTCCAGCGACAACAGTCAATGTGAAGGATATGACGTTGACGAGCGCCAATGCAACTCAGCCTATCAAGGTACTAGGAGCGACGATACACTCGACTCCTGCTTCAGTATCATACTCAGCAAACTTAGATGAAGATGGTAGAGTTAACACTACTCGTGATGATTATGTACTATTTGGTTCATCGGAAGGTGGTCTGCATTTGGTTAATGCTGACAATGCCAGTACGAGTGGGAATGGTGGTAAAGAAAAATTTGTCATTATTCCAAGAGAGATGCTGATAGATCCCGAAAAATCAGCAGCATTAGTGAAAGATGCTACTAAGACTAGTACGGGTTCACCTAATTTTGGTATTGATGCACCTTGGCTGGTCAGTGCGGACTATAAGTATGATTTTGAAGCTCGCCGCGTCAACATTGACACGACAGATAATAAAGGCATCTATGCTTATGGTGGCCTACGTATGGGTGGTGAGGCCTTATATGGCCTGAACCTTATTAATAACGAAAGTCCAAGTATGATGTTTGCGATTACGCCAGCGACTTCAGGTTTTAGTCGTATGGGCCAAATTTGGGAAAAGCCTACTAAAGCTAAGATAAAAATGAGCACAGCTGCTAGTGATAAAGGAACAGATGTTCTGGTATTCGGTGGTGGTTATGATATGTGTTATGAATATGAAGGCTTTCAGCTAGGAGTGACTAACTCAGAACTAAAAGAATGCTCAGGTAAAACTTCTGTCAAAGGTAACGCAGTATATATCATTAATGCCAAAACAGGCGCACTCATCTGGTCAGCTTCTAGTGACTCAGGGGCAACAACGTCAGTACCTACTATGAAAAATAGTATCGTTGCTGGCGTGACCACGCTAGATCGTGACAATGATGGCTTTATGGATCATATCTATTTTGCAGATTTAGGTGGTCAAGTCTTCCGTGCTGACTTTACCAATGCAGGATTTGTAAAGCCTTCTACGACAGCCACAGCATCATCGCCTGAGACCTCTTTTACTAACACTCGAGTTACTCGAGTTCTTCAAAGTGCTTATACTGGCTCTGATACCAAGTACAATCATCGTTTCTATGAGCGCCCAGTCGTCAGTTTTTACCGAAACCCCGTTAGCAGCAGTTTATTTGCACTCGTAAATGTCATATCGGGTGATCGTAGCTCACCTTTATCTAAGATACGTGATCTTAGTAAGTCTGATAGACTCTATGGCATAATGGATACCGATGTCACAAAGGCGGACAATATTTTTTATGCGAGCAACTTTACGACAGCAAGCAATGCTAACGGTCAAAAAATAGCTGATTTGACAGCCAATAATTCAGCAAGTAGTAATTTAGTCGAGTTGCCTAGTGCTATCGGCACTTTGAGCGCTACGGGCTATACAGTAGCGCAAAAAAATACTGCTATCTCAGTGTTACAAGGTACAACAAAGAATGGCTGGTATATTCCGTTAACGAACTTTGACGGTTATGGCAATGTTAGATATACCAAAGGTGTCGGTAAGTCTGAAGTGATCGATAGCTTCTTATATACGACTGCCTATAATCCAGATATGAATTATGGAACGGTAGATTCTTGTTCTGCTAAGATTACTGGTGGTTCAGAGAGACAACTATATTGTTTGCCTTATGGTATTTGCACTGATGATGCCTCCAAAAATGGCTTAGGCGGATTTGTCAGAGCAGGTAAGGGTATTCAAGAGCTTACTTTAGGGCCGCGAAGCTCGACGCTTTCTAACCAACGCTTGCTTATCGGAACCAGAACTCTGGCAGAACGTGCAAATGATCGAGTAAATTTCGGCTCTGATACAGGTAAGGGTATTTTTGACGTAATATCAAAGCCGTATGGTTTAAATCAAAACCTGTCAGCTACTGATCTTGTTGCAGGAAGTGGTACTGCTCCTGACTTGATATTCAATGATCGATTTACTCTTCAGCCAAAAACATGGTATGAAGTAGACTGATGAGACAGCAATATGAAGAAAGAAGTGTTTAGGCAACAGACAGGCTTTACGCTCATTGAGCTAATGGTTGTGGTCTTTATCATCGCTATTCTGGCTGCGATAGCTATTCCGTCGTACAGACAGTATGTTGTTCGCAATTCAGAGCACCAAGCACAAGCACGTCTGCAGCAGCTTGAGATAGAACTTAATCGTTGGCGTGCCACTGCTCTTACTTACAAAGGATTTCAGCCTAGAAAGACAGCCAGTGATGGTACAGTCAGTAACGGTTATGATGACGCACCTACTAATCAAACTATATATGTGCCAGCGGGTAGCAATAATGGTAATTACAGTTATAGGATTAGTCTAGTTGATGCTAGTACGAACGGTACTCTAGCGCCTGCCACTACTAGCTTTTCTACCGCGGGAAACTCATGGCGTATGCTTGCTGAGCCTAGTCCTAGCCTCACAAGCTTTGACGCGCACCTCTTTATGCTAAGTAGTAAGGGGTTACGGTGCCAGAGCAAAGATAGAACGGTGCAAATAGCTTCTACTGACTGCGGTGCGGGAAAGGAGAGTTGGTAATGTCTACAATTAATAAAGCGTTTAAACAGCAACACGGTTTCACTCTAATTGAAATGATGATCGTCGTCGCCATTATTGGCGTACTCGCTGCGATTGCCTACCCGAGCTACCAACAATATGTCATCAAAACCAAGCGTACTGATATGATGAGTGAGATGCACAATATTGCGTCAGAGATTGAGAGTCGAAAGTTAGCACAAGGTAGTTATAGCAATATCAGTGCAAAAGTAAAAACAGATTTTGCTATCGCTTATCCAAGGCAGGGCACTCAGCTATATGATGTAACTATTAACCCAGAACCTTTAACACCGCCTGATAATACATTGACTGCTAAATGGAAAATCACTGCTAGCCCAAAAATAGGCACACAGATGGCAGGAGACGGCAACCTCACACTAAATTATCAAGGTGTCAAATGTCGTGACAGCGTTTGCGGCAGTAGCGATGAGTGGAGTGATTGATAAAAAACTCATGCATATCGCTGACAAAAATTGTCATAGTCAGTTACTTTTTGTTGTTAAAGACAAACATGATTGACAATTTTCAGTAGACTAGAGGTAACATTGACTGTTATCAACGATGAAAAAAAGACATTAAATGGTTTCAAAAACGAATTACAGCGTTTGTAGGGTATTTTTCAAATAAAACAATGCTGATTTTATTGTTGGCACAGTATCTGCAACAACTATAACAAGAGAAACATTATATTTATAGCTGGCAGTTAGATAATAATTCTATTGCCATATTATCCAAAAAGGACAAGTCTATGAACGCTCAAAAAGGTTTTACCCTAATCGAACTAATGATCGTTGTTGCGATCATTGGTATCCTAGCAGCGATCGCTGTTCCTCAATATCGTGAATATGTTTCAACTACTTATGGCGCAGCTGCTCAAACTGGCGTCAATAATTTTATGCCAAAACTACAAGCATGTATACAAACAGGTATTGGATGTGACACACTAAAAACAGAGCTAAATGCTGCGAATACTGCTGGTGATACAAAAGTTGGTGCTGCAGCCACTGGTGCTAGTTTGGCAGAACAAACTGCATTCACAATTAAAGCATCTAATAAAGGTTGTATTATAGCCGGAACTGTGACAAACAATGGTGCTTTGTCGTGGAGCTTTAAAGAGAATACGGCTGCTACAAAGAGTCAATGTGCTAAAGGTGCTAAGTTAGATGAGGCAGCAACTAGTGCTGGTGGTAACTATGATTCAACTCTAACTGCAGGAGTTGTTGCAGTAAGTTAAGATGTAATTGAAATAATACATATATTAAAAAAGCCAAACACTTTGTTTGGCTTTTTTAATACTAACTATAGGTTAAAATATCGAATATTATAGTTATAAATATAACAAGCCCATCCAATTGAACTAATTTCCATAATTCATTTTTTACTTATAAAAGTTATTTCAATCAGTATCTTTTTTATTCAGCTAGCGAAAAACTTACTTCTCTAAATACTGAATCTTACCCTCAACGCCGTCCCATTTGGTGGCTTCTGGCATCTGCTCTTTCATCTCTGTGATGTTTGGCCATTTTTGTGCCAGCTCCTCATTGAGCTGAGTGAACATCTCTTGCCCCTTTGGCACTTCATCTTCTGAGAAGATCGCATTGGCAGGGCATTCAGGCTCACATAGCGCGCAGTCGATGCACTCATCAGGGTCGATGACCAAAAAGTTTGGTCCTTCATAAAAGCAGTCCACAGGACAGACTTCTACACAGTCGGTGTATTTGCAAAGAATGCAGTTATCTGTAACGACAAAGGTCATAGTAATGTCTACCTGTTATTGATTTGGCTTTTGGCTAAATAGAATAGTCGAAAATAAAGCGTATTTTAGCGCCTTTACTACGATTTGACAATTCCCTTTAGTGACCAATGATTTTTTTCAAATGATAGATCAAATCGTGCGCTTGTTTGGGTGTCAGACTATCAGGATCAATGGCGCTTAGTTCGTCTTCTATGCTAAATAACTGATTTTGCTTTAGATTATCCTCTATATTTGGTGATTTTACCGTGTAACTACTTTGTGGTTCTAGAACAGCGTTATTGTCAGATTCCGGCTGTTTATCCGTTACTGAATTAGCTAAGTCATTTTTATCATCAATAGTTTTTTCATTTTCTGCTTTTAGATTATCTATCAAGTAACGTTTGGCATCATTTAATACTTGAGTGGGGATACCCGCCATTTTGGCAACATGCAATCCAAAGCTAGAGCTTGCAGCGCCTTCACAGATCTGATGAAGGAGAAGTAACTGACCATCGACTTCACTGGCGGCGACGTGGACGTTACGAATATCGTCACTTGTCTGTCCCAATTGCGTCAGCTCAAAATAATGAGTGGCAAATAACGTCAGGCAGCCAATATCGACTAGACGGTTGACACAGGCATGTGCGATGGCTAGACCATCAGTAGTGGCGGTACCGCGTCCAACTTCATCCATCAATACCAGTGATTTATGGGTCGCTTGATTTAATATATTGGCCGTCTCTATCATCTCCACCATAAAGGTAGATTTACCACCAGCCAGATCGTCCGCTGAGCCGATACGGGTAAATATTCGGTCAATATCACCAATATGTGCATGCTCGGCGGGCACAAAGCTGCCGCAATGAGCAAGCAAAACAATCAGCGCCGTTTGACGCATATAGGTAGACTTACCACCCATGTTAGGGCCAGTGATGAGAAGTAATCTTTCAGGATGTCCTTCACCAGCATTGGCGCTACCCAGCACGCAGTCGTTCGCGACAAAATAATTTGTACTTGATGCAGCACCGTTCCGATTGTTCGCGTTCGCTTGATTTAACGCCGCTTCGACCACGACATGACGACCTTGGCGGATATCAATATGGGTCTGATTTTTGGCTATAGATTTATTTTGATTTTCTGAAACTCCTCCCATAACTGGGCGTTGCCAATGGTAAGTCGTCGCAAGCTGCGCCCAATTGCTCAGGACATCTATTTGGGCAATAGCTGCACTCAGCTGTTGTAACTCAGCCAAGTTCTCGTTTAGTTGGTTTAGCAGCGCTTGGTACAGCGTTTTCTCACGAGCCAATGCCAGAGACTGGGCGCTTAAATACTCCGTCTCAACCTCTTTTAATTCATCAGTAATAAAACGCTCACTGCTTTTGAGCGTTTGCCGACGAATAAAGTGGGCAGGGGCATTTTTCGCTTGCATCTTGGGCAATTCAAAGTAAAAGCCACTGACTTTATTAAAGCCAACTTTTAGACTGGGCAGTTGATTTTCCTGACGCGCTCGCTCTACCATCTCATCCAATGTCACTTGAATATTGTCATGCAAATGGGTCAAACGATCAAACTCTTCATCATAACCGGCTGCCAACATACCACCATCACGGATATGTGCAGGTGGTTCAATGACAATAGCGCGCTCGATTAACTCAGCCACCGCTTGAACGGCTGGCAGCCTGGCAGGCAATTGCTGCATCAACATCGGCAATAGACCAGCGTCTTCATGGTTGATACCTGACGCTGTCAGTAGAGTGGTAATCTGGGCGCTGCTAGCGATACCATCGGCAAGCTTGCGTAAATCACGAGGTTTGGCACTCATCAGCCCGATGCGACTGCTGATTCGCTCTATATCGCCAATGGTATTCAGTGTTTCTCGTAAACGTGTCACCAGTGAGCTATTGTCTGAATGCTGATGTGAATGACCGTCTACATTCAATAGAGACGTTATCGCGTCTAGACGCATATTGATACGCGCATGCTGACGCAGTGGACGCTTCATTTGCTGTACGAGCAGTCGCTTGCCCATTGGCGTTTGACAATGGTTAAGGACGGATATTAGGGAAGTACCGCTACTACTGACAGGACTAAATAACTCAAGGTTTTGCTGACTGTTGGCATCAATAATCAAATAATCGTCACTGTATTCAACGATCAGCTGATTGACTTGTGGCACATGGCGCTGCTGAGTTTGCCGCGCATAATGAATAAGCGCAGCACAGCTAGTTTGCGCCAGTACGTTATCTGCGATACCCAAACCATCGAGACGCTGTACTTCAAACTGCTGACAAAGCGTGTCGCTCGCGTGCGTACGGTGAAAGTCATTGGCCGCGACTTCTATAATAGGGCAGTCCAGATGTTGCCGTAACCACAGCATCCACTCTGCATCAGTGCCATCAGTGCCCCCAATGCTATCGCTGAGTGCTTCACTAATGATACATTCACTAGGCGCAAAACGAGCAAGTACCGTCAGCATTTGAGTTTGCAATCCATCTATATCGTTTTTATCTGCTATTAGCGTCTGGGTAGTCAATGTACCTGCAGCTAGATCCATTTGGCTGACAGCTGCTTGTAACGTCTGGCTATTATCTTGCGTTTTTAAATGAGCAATATCGATGGCGACGACAGTCGGTGTATGGTTTGGTGCAATGAGTGCATCATCAGTAATAGTACCTGCTGTCAGCGTTTTGACTACTTCACGGCGCATGATGCTACCAGCCGCCGATTTACTTTTGTCTTTTTTTTGCTTGTCGCCCATCGCAGGGACATTGGCTTTATTGTTACCACTGCCAGCATTGGTCGTTGTCGACTCGTCAATTTGTTCACACACGACGACCGTTTGCCCAGCCGCGATGAGGCGTGCCATATAGCTATCGGCTGCATGAAAAGGAACGCCCGCCATCGCTATCGGGTTGCCCGCTTTATCCGTACCACGACGCGTTAGAGTGATGTCTAATATTTGCGCCGCCCGCTTAGCATCATCAAAGAACAGCTCATAAAAATCCCCCATCCGGTATAGCAGCAATGCTTGTGGATAGTTGGCTTTCATGGTTAGATATTGCACCATCATTGGCGTATGATCTGCTAAGTTATAGACGGTATCGCCGATGCTTAAACAGTCAGATGTATTTGGTTTTGATAAGGCATTACCTGATTGAGTAGAAATAGATGAATGATTTTGGACGGACGGCTTTACGGTCATGCAGAGTCTCTTATTGTGTTTCGATAGGTGTTATTAAATAATATTGGCGATATGAGCGTCAGGTTAGTGACAGTATTATAAATTGACAAAGTTATAAGCTTTTTGATACGACAGAAGTGATGTAATTAATCTATAGAATGACCATGAATGGATAATTCAAATGTCCGTTTTAGGCTAGGTAGTATTGACGATGCTACACGGAAGCCAAGTGGTCGCCGTCACTTACAATCGCTAAAAAACCTAAGAAATTTAATAAAGTAAGCGCTATTTTAACACGTCCTGCTCGGTTTTTGCCTTGGCAAATATCTACTCACCGCCCTTGTATCCATCAGCGCCATAACCATATATAATGACGGCACACTTAATTGGGCGATACTAAATTAGGTAGTACTTAGTCGGGTAATGACAAGGCCACGAGCTAAGCTTTGGCTAATGCGCACTAATTATCGAATATTCCATAGGTCAAAAAATTATGTTATCAAAGATTGTAGGCAGTGTGGTTGGCACCAAAAACGACCGCGAACTAAAACGCATGCGTAAAGTGGTCAGCAAGATCAACGCACAAGAGGCTGAGATACAAGCCCTGTCTGATGAGCAACTACAACAAAAAACCGAAGAGTTCAAAGCACGTCATCAAAAAGGCGAAAGCTTAGATGCACTATTGCCAGAGGCGTTTGCCGTCTGCCGCGAAGCCTCATTGCGTGTCAATGGTATGCGCCACTATGACGTACAGCTGATCGGCGGTATCACTTTGCACGAAGGCAAAATTGCTGAAATGAAAACGGGCGAAGGTAAAACCCTAATGGGCACCTTGGCGATGTATCTCAATGCCATCAGTGGTAAAGGCGTTCATTTGGTCACGGTCAACGACTATCTTGCGGCGCGTGATGCGGAGCTCAACCGTCCGCTCTTTAACTTTTTGGGCATGACGGTTGGCGTGATTTACTCACAGCAGCCGCCACAAGAAAAAATCGACGCCTATCAAGCCGATATCACATACGGTACCAACAATGAGTACGGTTTTGATTATCTGCGTGACAACATGGTCTTTAGTCTAAAAGAGAAAAAACAGCGTCCGCTAAACTTTTGTATTATCGATGAGATTGACTCAATCTTAATCGATGAGGCACGTACGCCGTTGATTATCTCAGGGCAAGCCGAAGACTCTTCACGCATGTATGCGCTGATTAACACCATCATTCCACGGCTTAAGCGTTCAAAAGACGAAGAAGCCAATAAAAACAACGAAGATGAAGATTTTTGGATTGATGAAAAAAACCGTCAGATTGAGATTAGCGAAAAAGGCTATGAAAAAATTGAGCGCTTCTTAGTTGAAGTGGGCGAGCTGGGTGAAAACGAGAGCTTATATAGCCCAAGCCGCTTGCCGTTGTTGGCTCACGTTCAAGCTGCCATCCGTGCGCATCATGTATTTGTCAAAAACGTCCACTATATCGTCGATGAAGGCGAGGTGGTCATCGTTGATGAAAACACAGGCCGTACTATGCCTGGTCGCCGCTGGTCAGAAGGTCTGCATCAAGCAGTAGAAGCCAAAGAAAATGTTGAAATCCAAGCAGAAAACCAAACGCTTGCGACCACGACATTCCAGAATTACTTCCGTCTATATGACAAGCTGTCTGGTATGACGGGTACCGCTGATACTGAAGCGGCAGAATTTAAATCTACTTACGATCTCGATGTCATCGTCATTCCAACGCATGAGCCGATTGCTCGTATCGATATGGATGATCAGATTTTCTTAACCAAGTTAGGCAAATACAAGGGCATTATCCGCGAGATTAAAGACATTCAAGCCAAAGGTGCACCTGTGCTGGTCGGTACAGCGACCATTGAAGCCAGTGAAGAACTGTCTTATTTGCTCGATCAAGAAGGCGTGAAGCATAACGTCTTAAACGCCAAGCAGCATGAGCGTGAAGCTGAGATTATCGCACAGGCTGGTAGCCCAAAATCAGTGACGATCGCCACCAACATGGCAGGTCGTGGTACGGATATTATCCTTGGTGGTAATTGGCAGTCGTTTATCGAAGATGTCGATTCGGTCAGTCCAGAGGAGATGCAGCGCCTAAAGTCTCAGTGGCAAGTGAAGCATGACCAAGTGGTAGCGGCGGGCGGTCTACATATCATTGGCTCTGAGCGTCATGAATCACGCCGTATCGATAACCAGTTACGTGGTCGTGCTGGTCGTCAGGGGGATCCTGGGATGTCGCGCTTTTTCTTATCGCTTGAAGATGATTTGATGCGTATCTTCGCAGGCGATCGCGTGGTCAATATGATGCGTGCCATGGGTCTAAAAGAAGATGAAGCCATCGAGCACAAGATGGTGTCAAAATCGATCGAAAACGCGCAAGGTAAAGTTGAGAGCCGCGATTTTGATGCACGTAAGAATCTGTTGAAATATGATGATGTTGCCAACGAGCAGCGTAAAGTTATCTATGGTCAGCGTGATGATTTGCTCGCCGAAATGGACTTATTAGAAGCCATTGAAGTGATGCATCATGAAGTCTATAACGCCATGATCAACCAATTCATCCCGCCTGGCTCTATCGACGATCAGTGGAACATTGACGGATTAGAAGATGAGCTTGAGGACGAGTTTAAAGTCACGATGCCGATCAATGATTGGCTAGATGAAGACCGCCGTCTAGATGAAGAAGGACTGCGTGCCAAGATTATCCAAACAGCCATAGACCGTTATCACAGCCGCCGTGAGCAAATGGGTGAGCAAGACGCCGCCCAGCTTGAGCGTCATTTTATGCTACAGAGTCTAGACAAGCACTGGAAAGAGCATTTGACACAGATGGATCAGCTGCGTAAAGGTATCCATCTACGCGGTTATGCGCAGAAAAACCCTGAGCAGGAATACAAGCGTGAATCATTTGAATTGTTCCAAATGATGCTTGGGGCGATTAAGTCTGAAACGGTACAAGATTTATCACGTGTTCATATCCCAACCAAAGAAGAGCTAGAGGCGTTGGAAGCTCAGCAACGTGAGAATGCTGCGCATATGCAAATGCAGTTTGAACATGATGACGTAGATAATTTAGATAGCAACGTAAACAGTGCAGCCGCTCAGCCGCAACCACAAAACCGCAGCCTTAGTGGTACGGCAGCAGCTGGCGCTGCTATGGCAGCCAGTGGTAGCAACGCCAATGAGCCAAACCCGTATGCTGGTATGAATATTAGTCGTAATGCCCCTTGTCCTTGTGGTTCAGGGCTCAAGTACAAACAGTGCCACGGCAAAATCTAATCACTATGGTCTTTTAATCATTAGTAATTATGATTAAAGTCTGTAGACTGCTAAATAGTAAGCCTTTATCTCAACCAGATAGGGGCTTTTTTATATCTTATAAAGGCTGCTTGTTCTATAATTTACCGTTCTATAGCAGATGAACACTTTGTATTGATTGCTTACAAATTCAGCATAGGCGTGAATTTATGGACACGCTATAGTGTTTAGCATATTTATTTGGGAGAGCGTTATGAGTTTAGAATTATTAAAAAAATTGCGTACCTCAGTCGCATTGACGGGGTTGCTCGCTGGTGCATTGACGATCAGTGCCTGTCAGCAGCAATCAGAGCCAGAGTCAAGTATGGAAGATGGTGTCAATGCTGAAGAATCTGTACCAATGTCAGCTGAGCCTGCTGAGCCAAGTGATGTCGTTGTAAATACTGAAGATGCCTCACTTAATGAAGTAGAAGGTGATACGGTCGCATCGGTAAACAGCAGTGTGACGCAGGTATCGTATCTGTGCTCACCTGAGCTAAAAGTTGAAGCGACTTATAAAGAAGATGCCAATCAAGTGGTCGTTGCCACTGATATGGGAACAGTAACACTGAATCAGACCAATGAAGGCAGTAATCCAGAAGTGTTTGAAGTTGCCACAGGGTTAGATGGCGGTCAAGGGTTTACTCAGTGGCGTGTGGCGCATGAAGAACGCGAAACTGGTGTCATGCGTACAGCTGGAGAAGATGAGTCAACCGTAAATACGTTTGAATGTAATAAAGTATAAAATTTTGATTACTACGTACCACACAAAAAAAGCAACGCAAGATTAGCGTTGCTTTTTTTTGTCAGTGATTTATCTATGCTGATGATTAAATCACCAGTATCTCATTTATTTTGGTCGAGTAGCATTGGCTTCATGTGCCAAAAACCCTTCTTCAGTCACATCGAGCTCTTCATGTTTCAACTCTACTTGAATACTATCGGTATGAATATGGGTGCTCTTATTGACTTCAATTTCTTGAATGGCGTAGGTATCTTTAGTAATAGTTGCTACTTGGCGTGATAAAACGATTTCAATCGGATCATCGCCAACCTCTATTTGTTTACCATTGACGGTCACCACGGCTTTACTATCTAGTGAGGGTTCAACATGACGCAATATATCTCTGTCATCATAGTTACCTGACAGTAATTCTTGACTCTCTGCATCATGATACTCAGTGCGAATGGTAATGTATTCTTCTATAAGCTCAATAGGCACTTCAATGGTCTTGGTGCGGGCATGCTTGGTGACAGTCACTTTACCAACGTCTAGGCGCTCTTTATTGATGACAGGACGCTCTTCTAATAGCTCCAAATGCCCAACATTGGAGGTTTCATCAGCTAGTGTGCTTTTTTGGCTTTCCAAATCGTCTTGGTATAAGTTTTTTGTATGGTCAGTAGTCATTTTTATTTCCTTATAATTATAAAATGATGAATCGGGCAAAATGCAATGTTAACGAATGATATTGAATTTATTACTATCATTAATCATTACTATAATAACTCACGTCCCCATATTATCGATACAAAAAAGACCAGAGACATGCTCTGGCCTTAATCTGCTAAGTCAAAATGCTTAGCTACCTATTATTATCACATCTCATAATGAAATCACAATGTCATTAAAAGACGCAAAGTATCAGGGTATTACATACCACGAGCGCGGCGTACATCATCTGCTGTGATGTCATCACGGTCAACTAAGTTGCCTTCACGGTCGACCACATTACCGTCATTATTAACGTCTAGCTCTTCGCGCTGGATAGTCTCAACGATAGTTTCAGTATGACGCTCTGTTGTTTTACCAACATTAACTTCTTCAGACACATAAGTATCTTTACCGACACGAGCACGTTCTGCTTCTAGCTCAACTTCAACGGTATCATTAACGTCCATATCACCGATGCGGCGGTCTGTTGGGCGATCAACACTAGTGCGCTGAATATCAGCATGTTCTTCTTCTAGCTCAACCTCGACATTACGCTCTTCAGTCACAACATGTTTGCCAACTTTTACAAGACCTGCAACGATACGGTCTTTATTGACAGTTAAACGCTCTTCTAAAAGCTCTAGTGTGTTTGGTGCATCATAAGAATGGTCTGCGATGTCTACGCGCTCTTCAGCTGGAACGGTATCAGCAGTAAACGCTTGACGATCTTTTTCATATTGCTCTTTATAGCTGTACTGATAGTCGTGGTCATATACTTCCATGGCTTCTACCTGTGACTTGGTCAAGCTATCGAAGAAAACATCATCACCAACAATACGAGCAAGACCCGCTGGTACTAATACCTCTTTTGAGCTAAACCAGCCACCTGCATCAACGATTAGGTAACGAATACGGCCAGTAGTGTCTTCTACTAACGCACCTTCAATTTTACCGATTTTTTCTTCATTAACGCCGTAAGCAGTTTTGTCTGTTGGATCATAATAGTCATCACCGATTAGGTCACGATGAGTGGCTTGAATATCTTTTAAACGGATTAGTTGGCTCATTATTGTCTTCCTTTTTTATGAGTTAGTATTTGTAAAAATTATTTTATAAATGGATATTCTTAAAATTGCTGATGAATACTTATTTTAAATTCTAGGCAAAAATTACTTCAATAATCGAACTTCAATAAGTAAGTTAAGAGATAGGTCACAACATCTCTGCATCAACTTGTAGCCATCCTAACACTATGATTTTGGATGAAATACATGAGCAAGGTAGCAAAATGTGCGCTTGGGGTAATTACATGTAATAGGCTGTAAGTGGTATAACATAGGTGGGGTACAACTTAACGAGTCTTAACACAAAGAAATGTTTGAAGTTAACGTTGAATTAATAGACACAAAAAAACCGCAAAGCAATGAGCAATGCGGTTCTTGAACAAAAGATAAATACCAATAAATGCGTGAAGTTAAATGTTACGTATTATCTGAGCAACGACACGCTAGTATTATTTTTACTTAAGGAAGCTCAATAGCAACGGCAACTGCTTCGCCGCCACCAATACAAAGTGTCGCAACGCCTTTTTTGCCGCCGGTACGCTTGAGAGAATTGATGAGCGTCACTAGGATTCGTGCACCTGAACAGCCTACTGGATGACCAAGCGCACAAGCGCCGCCTTCAACGTTAACTTTGGCGTGGTCGATGTTTAGCTCGTCCATAGCCGCCATAGTGACCATCGCAAAAGCTTCGTTAATTTCCCATAGATCCACATCAGCGACTGACCAGCCAGCGTTTGCGAGTACTTTTTCGATGGCACCGATCGGAGCGATGGTGAATTCGCTTGGGTGACGAGAGTTTGAAGCAGTGGCAACGATGCGAGCTTGATAATCCAGACCTTCAGCCTTTGCTTGTGACTCTTTCATTACGACGACAGCAGCAGCACCGTCTGAGATTGAGCTGGCATTGGCTGCAGTGATCGTACCGTCTTTTGCAAATGCTGGGCGTAAGCTTGGGATACGATCAGCATTCGCTAGGCCTGGTTGCTCATCAGTATCGACTGTTTGCTCGCCTTTACGAGTTTCAAACGTCACAGGCTCAATTTCATCTTTGAAGTGATTGTCTTTGATAGCGGTTAGCGCGCGACTGAGTGATTCGATGGCAAACTCATCCATCTTTTCACGTGTATAGCCTTTTTTATCCGCCATTTCTTGAGCGAACATACCCATGAGCTTACCAGTCTCAGCATCTTCTAGGCCGTCTAAGAACATATGATCTTTGACTTCTTTGTGACCCATGCGGTAGCCACCACGCGACCCTGGCATCAGATACGGTGCATTGGTCATTGACTCCATACCACCAGCTACAGCAACATTGAAGCTACCAGCTTTGATGCCATCATGTGCTTGCATGACGGCTTTTAGACCTGAGCCGCATAGCTTGTTGATGGTGACCGCGCCAGTCGCGTCAGACAATCCAGCTTTGCGCATGGCTTGACGGGCAGGGCCTTGACCCAAACCTGCAGTCAAGATACAACCCATGATTACTTCATCAATATCATCGACACTAACGCCTGAGCGTTCGACAGCGGCTTTGATTGCAGCAGCGCCCAAATCGCTAGCACTCATGTCTTTTAGTACACCTTGGAAGCCGCCCATTGGTGTACGTGCGCCGTTTAAGATTACAATTGCATCATTTGACATCGTTATTATTCCTTATTTAAGTATTTTAAATGAAAGTGCCTCATAGAGAGGTAAGGGCTGGTTCGCTGTTACTCTTTATCAGTTAGCACTTGCCTGGTTCACTGATAAAGGGGGTGATAAGCGTGGCTTGCTAAAATTATGTTTTAAGCCAGCTCATCTAAGCGAATGCGTACTACTTTATCAGTAATGGTCTCTAATTTTTCAATTTTTTCGATAGCGAGATTCATCTGACTCTCGACCACAGGTAGGGTTAAGATAATGACAGGTACTTGACCCACTTTATGCGCAGGTTTCTGTAGAATGGCATCGATATTGATACCTGCATCGCTTAGGATGCGAGTGATGTCCGCTAAAACACCTGGGCTATCATAAGCATGTACACGTAAGTAGTAACCAGTAATCATCTGCTCAGCACGTAATATTGGTGTGTCTGAGAGTTGCTCAGGGATAAATGCTAAGTGCGGTACATGGTGTCCACGATTGTTTTGCTCGCTGCTGTTTTGCTCGTCGCCACTTTTGCTACCTAATACACGGACGAGATCCATGACGTCGGCCATCACTGCCGAAGCAGTAGCACCAGCACCAGCGCCATCACCGCAGTAGAGTGTTTGGCCAAGTGGATGTGAGTTGACCAATACCGCGTTTTTTACGCCGTTGACATTGGCAAGCAGTGCATCTTGTGGAATAAGCGTTGGATGGACACGCAACTCAACGCCAGCATCATCACTGTTGCCTTGACCATCACGGCGTACTGCAAATCCTAAATGTTTGATACGATAGCCAAGCTCTTCGGCGTAGTTGACATCTTGTAGTGTGATACCAGTGATGCCTTCACAGTAGACTTTGTCAAACTGTAGCGGGATACCAAAGGCAATCGAGGCAAGCAAGGCTAGTTTGTGCGCCGCATCGATGCCTTCCACATCAAAAGTTGGATCTGCTTCTGCATAACCCAGCTCTTGCGCCTCCTCTAGTACGTCGGCAAATGGGCGACCTTTGTCACGCATTTCGGTCATGATAAAGTTGCCAGTACCGTTAATGATACCTGCGAGCCAATCAATTTTATTGGCAGCAAGCGCTTCGCGCATCACTTTGATAATTGGAATGCCGCCTGCCACCGCTGCTTCATAAGCAACATGGACATTATTCTCTTCAGCAAAGGCAAAAATCTCATTACCGTGTTCAGCCAATAGCGCTTTATTTGCAGTTACGACATGCTTACCGTTTTTAATAGCTTGCATGATGACGTCTTTAGCCAAGGTCGTACCACCAATCACTTCGATAACGATATCGACATTGTCGCTTGCCGCAATTGCCATCAAGTCACTGTTTTGCATGATGCTGGTATCAATATCATCACGCTGACGGCGCGTACCCACTTCGGTAACAATAATATCGCGTCCACTACGGCGTTTTAGCTCATCTAAATTGTCATTGATTAGGTTGATCACACCTGTTCCGACGGTGCCTAAACCAAGTATCGCTAGTTTGATGGAATTGCTCACAGTATCCTCAAGAGGTTAAATATAATGAAGCGGGCATAACGCTGGGGCAATAGCAAATGAGTCTACGGCATGACACCGGCAGTCTATAGGCATTTTCTAGTGCTACTTTGCATACATACTTCATTATAGTTGAATAAAAAATGCTCAGATAAAAGGGTATTGCTAATTTTGCATCGCGCTTTATCGTATCATACCGACAAGCAGTTGTGACGTCTACACAATGTCGATAAGGTTATATAGGGTATAGATTATAGAATAACTATTGTGCTCATCTGTACTTGGCATACTCAGGTATTGCTCAAGCGGTGCTGTCTTATATTTAAATCCATTCATATAAACGGTAGATATTAGAATATATTAAAAATATCACATGTTAGGATTAAGTATTAGTTTGCACCGACAGCTTGCGCCAGTTGTGCTGCAGGTAAATAGCCACCTACTTGCTCGCCTGCTTCAGTAAAGATAGCAGGAGTACCGCGCACACCCAGTCTGGACCCTAGAGCCATATGCGCTTGCACAGGGGTAGCACAGCTAGGCGCTTGAACATTGGCACCCATTTTTGCTTGATTCATCGCTGCGTTACGATCCTGACTACACCAGATAGCTTCCATCTTTGGCACAGACTCTTGACTGCGTGGCCATGCGAGATATCGCACTTCGATACCGCGCGCATTGATATCATCCATTTCTGAATGTAGTTTACGGCAGTAGCCACAGTCGGCATCGGTAAAGGCATAGACGACCGCTTTGGTCTCACCTTTGGCTGGATAAATGATCATCTCTTTTTTATCCACGGCTTGTAACGCTTCTTGTGCAGTATTAGCTGCTAACGCTGCACTGATATCCACTGGCGTATCACCACCAACGGCGACGATCTGTCCTTGGATAATATGCTTACCCGACTTATCGGTAAAGAAAGAGGGTAGCCCTTCAGCAGTCACCCAATAAATACCATCCATATCTGTTGGTACCGCTGAGACGATCGTTTCTTCGATACCAGAGGCCTTTAGGTTTGCTTGTAATGCACTAACTACTGCAGAATCATTATCAGCTGACGCTTTGGCTGGTGCATCCTTGGTCTGCGCCGCGTTGACAACACTGGTATTACCGGTTGCATCCGCTGCATTGTTTGAGCAGCCAGCAGCAATACCTACTAGCAAGGCACTCATCACAAAACGAGATAGGGTAGTACGAGAGAAAAAATTATTCGTCGTGGTATTTTTGCTAATGGATGACGGCATATGGATTTCCTATAGGCATCGCGCCTAGACATGAGTTCGTTATATACAAAGCGTTGTGGATTACAATATATAGTAAGGTGTCTGTATAGTGTTTTAAAGATTTAATTTTACAGAAGTTTTTATAAATGATTGATAGTGAAGATAAGCGGTAAAATCGCTATATTAGCATATTTATGGATAATGACAGCTCAAATGCATCGTCTAATAAATGCAAATAATCCCAACTTTTAAGAATAGCTGACAACACAAATTCAAAAAATAAGATACATTTGTACTATGTAATATATGGCCGTGCCCTTGTAGTCTACTGCTAACAGCATTGTTATTATAAGAATTGTTTTTATAAGAACTCTAATAAAAAACTTTGTTTTAATGATTTCAGTAGTACTTACTTCAACAAATTTGCTTTAAGGAGCACACATGGCAGGTGCCAGTTTATTAACCTTACTTGATGATATCAGTGTGATATTGGATGACGTCTCCGTCATGACCAAAGTCGCTGCCAAAAAAACCGCTGGGGTATTGGGCGATGATTTGGCCTTGAATGCTGAGCAAGTTACTGGTGTCAAAGCCAACCGCGAGCTTCCCGTTGTCTGGGCAGTCGCTAAGGGCTCGTTCATCAATAAGCTCATTTTGGTACCAGCAGCGTTATTGATTAGTGCGATTTATCCACCGCTTGTCACGTTTTTATTGATGTGTGGTGGTCTATTTCTAGTTTATGAGGGGGCTGAAAAAGTTATACATCGGTTTTGGCCACATGCATTGCCACATGATGAAGAACAAAATGCTCGCCGAAAAGCCAATGCCGATGAAACAGTCGATTTAGTGGCATTTGAAAAAGAAAAAATCAAAGGGGCCATACGTACAGATTTTATCTTATCCGCTGAGATTATCGTGATTGCATTAGGCGCAACGGCAAGTGTTACTTTGCTAGAACGCAGTTTAGTACTATCTATTTTAGCAATTGGTATTACGATTGGTATTTATGGTTTGGTTGCTGGTATCGTCAAAATAGATGATGCAGGCCTACATCTGATGGAGCAAGAAAGCACGTTTAAGCAAAAAGTAGGTAAGGTGATGTTTGCCGCCGCGCCAAAGCTCATGAAGTTTTTATCCATTGCAGGGACGTTGGCTATGTTCTTAGTGGGTGGTGGTATCTTAGTACATGGTATTGGCTTTTTGCATCATGGTGTAGAGGATATCGCACATCTCACGGGTATTTTTGAAGGAGTAACAACCACCGTATTAAATGGTGTTATTGGTTTTATTATTGGTGCGGCAGTTGTGGCATTGCTTACTGTGATTGATAAAATTCGCGGCAAAGATGATAAGGCTTCTTCTACTCATTAAGCTGGTTTGTGGTTTTATCTTATGTCCAATTTTATTCTAAATAGATAATTAAACAAAAACCTATTAAAACAAAAGCCCCAAAGCTATTAGTAGCTTTGGGGCTTTTATATTTCTGCTTCTATATATTAGCTTTCGCTATCGGTATCATCAGACGCAAGCTTCTCAGCTTGGGTCGGTTTTTTATGATCCGTTTTGGGCTTGCGACTGCGTGCCTTTGGCACCTTCGGCGTCGTCAGGTTAAACATGCCGGTCTGTGGCAGCAATTGCTCAGCCACATTTTCGATCATGTTTTTATAGCTGGCGATGGTGGTCTTAGATTTAGCTGCCTGACTGTCATCTTTGCCCGTTTCTTTAGCAGATTCTTCTACTTTAGATTCGGTTGTTTGCTCAGCCTCTTCTGCATCAGACTTTTCTACATCTGCCTGTGTTGCATCAGCTTCCGTCATATTGGTTTCTTGTCCTTCAACGGCTTGATTTTCTACACGGTTAGCAGCTGATTGCGCTTGCTCGACTTCTAGCAATTTCTCACTATCAGCGCTGACATTATCTGCCTGTGCTTGATTCGCCAGTGCTGTCGCTTCAACGTTATGTGCATCCACTTCGCTATTGTTTTGCTTAGTATTTACTAGCGATGCTTCATTGCTCGAAGTCTGCTTTGTAGGAACACTCAACACAGCTGGCTCTTGGTAGTCAGGATGCTGACCGCGTGGATCATTGCTGGCACGCTTGCCAATGGCACGTGGTTCAACGGCGGTTTTGCCTTGAGCTACTGCAAATTGACTGACTGCTTGAGTCATCGCTGCGAAGCGTGCCAAGTAATCGGCTGCTAATGGCTGGTAGCCATAGTTGCTAAAGTCAAAGCGCTGACTGGCCACATTGTTGCTATGGTTGTCATCGACAGCATTCTCAACGTTGGTGCTATTATCTGCAGATTGCGCTTGCTCGTTATACAAGGCAATTGTCTCGATAAAGCAGCTGATAACACCGTTTTCTGTTAAGCGAGTTTGCGCGTCTGGCAGCGTCGCACGAATAAACTCACCAACGGTGCCACGTATCGCTGCTGCACTTACAGTAGTAGCTTCGACCTGAGGTGTTGCTTTTGCTTGCTGAGCACGTACCACACGTGGGTCGTTGCTAGCTTGACCAAACTTCTCAGCAGTCACGTAACGTTCACCAAACAGTGATTCGTGTGTTAACTCAAGTGCTGAGTTACTCATGCCTTTATCATTGGCACCACTGTCATTAGCTGGAACTTTTTTAGCTTCTTCAGCTTCGCTGACATTATCAGTGGTCTCAGCTTTCTGATGCTCGGGTTTGGCTTTGGCCTGATCTGAATCAGCCGTTTTTGTACTAACTGACTGACTGTCTACGTCGCCAGCAGAGGCTGGTTGGTCGCTAGAAGAGGTTGGTTGCGCTTGTTCTGACTGATTTTTATTATCAGTGCTCTGCTTACGATCAGGTGCATTGTTTTGCACCTTAGCGTTAGTAGTCGCCTCTTGGTTGTTTTGAGTCTGATTCTCAGACGTCTCTACCGTACCCTTTTTATTGTCACCTTTTTGGTCAGTATTTTTCTCACTGTTACTAGGCTTTTTGGCAGCTTGCTGAGTAGCGTAATCTTTTGTGCTCTCGTTCTTTGCCGTGCCGTTTGTTGAGCGTTGTTTATCGCTAGATTGAGGCTTAGCAGGCGTGGACTTGCTATCATCTAAAGATAAGTGCACAACTTCTGACGCCTTTAGCTTGGTCGGTGCTTCATTGACTTGTAGCACGACTTCATTAGGGTCCTGACTACGACGTGTGCCAGATTGGTTTTTACCATTGGCATCGTCGCTATTTTTATCATTTTGCTGCTTGTTTTGCTTAACATCGTCAGCCGTTAGCGTCTCACCGCGCTCTAGCTTTCCGCGTGAGCCACGTTGGCTATGCGATTTACGCTTAGCACGAACTTGTTCATCGGCTTTTTGGCCAGTTACGTTGTCTGCGTCATGACGATCGTTTGCTTTTTGGTTATTGTCTTGACGATTGCTGTTGTCTTGACGGTTATTACGATTGCGATCGTTCGTACGTCTGTTTTCCTGTTGACGCTTGTCTTGCTGTTGTTGGCCTTGCGTGTCAGACGATTTCTCATCAGCGCCGCTATTGGTATGGTTAGTCGTCTCGTCAGTCGCTTCTTTTCTTTGACGCGGCTTTGAGTTTCTTGACTTACGCGGCTTACGTCTTCTTCTGTCTTCGTTATTGCTGTCATCAGTATCGCTGTCGTTAGTACGGCGTGTTTGTTGACGATTAGCGTTGCTATCTGATGGTTGGTTGTCGTTTTTCTGATGATTGTTTTGTTGAGTTGGCTGCTCACTATTTGAAGCGGCACTATTCAATGCATTGCTATCAACTTGGCCAAATGAGCCTAAGCTTTGTGCGCCAGTATTTACCAAGGCCTCGATCGCTTCAGCGGCATCGCGACTACTGACACTAGGCGTGGTGGTGGCTTGCGGTGCTTGCGCAAACAGATTTGATAACCAAGCGACTGCTTTTGGTTGAGCAGTGGCTTCCACATTTTGAGTCTGCGCTGCGACTGGCGCTGCAACGTTTTTAGGTTGACTGGCTTGTGGTGCGCGCGCTGGCGCAGCGTCATTAGCATTTTTATGATTACGGCGATCATTGCTATGATTGACGGTATCGTTCTGCGTAGCTGTGCTCTGCTTGTTGTTATCATTTGATGGTTTACGAGGCTGGCGAGTAGGCTGCTGCTCAGGGCGCTCTTTTTCAGCCGTTTGCCAGTCGACATTGTAGCCAAGGTCACTGTGCTCTTGTTGCTGAGTATCAGTGATACGCTCGTAGCTCGATGGGGCAAAGCCGTCGCGGTTAAAGTGCAGCTTAAAGTTTGGTGACTCTAAATGGGCGTGCGGCAAAATCGTGATACGCGTGCCACTGTCTTGCTCAAGATAAACCAAGCTGTCACGCTTTTCATTTAGCAAAAATGCTGCGATGTCGGTTGGAACTTCCGCCTGTACTTCACCTTGGCGTTCTTTGAGCGCAATTTGTTCAATTTGACGCATAATAGAGAGCGACAATGAACGCAGGTCACGAATCATACCGTTACCATGGCAACGTGGGCAGATATAACCAGTTGATTCTTCTAATGATGGACGTAGACGCTGACGGCTCATTTCCATCAGACCAAATTTAGAGATATCACCAAACTGGACGCGAGCACGATCGTATTTGGTCGCATCAATTAGACGCTTTTCTACTTCCTTTTGATGCTTATTGTCATTCATGTCAATAAAGTCAATAACGATCAAACCACCCATATCACGCAAACGCAGCTGACGGGCAATCTCGTCGGCCGCTTCTAGGTTGGTATGATAAGCAGTCTCAGCAACGTCTGAACCTTTAGTCGACTTAGCTGAGTTGATGTCGATAGAGACCAATGCTTCTGTTTGGTCGATGACGATTGAGCCACCTGATGGTAGACGCACCTCACGCTGATAGGCCGTTTCGATTTGTTTTTCGATATTAAAGCGCGAAAACATTGGTTCATAATCGGTATATTTGCGTAGCTTTTCGGCTTGTTTTGGCATCACTGCATCAATAAAGCCTGCTGCTTCAATATAAGCGTTTTCGTTATCAATCCAAATCTCAGCGATATCATCACGCAAATAGTCGCGGACAGCACGGGTAACGACACCTGCTTCTTGATGGACGAGGCGTGGTGAAGGGTACTTTTGGTTTTGTTCTTGGATGGCCTGCCAGATATTAAGCAAATGGTTAAGGTCATGTTGCAAGTCTTCTTGCGTCTTGCCGATACCCGCGGTACGAATGATAACGCTCATGCCTTTTGGCAAATCAAGATTGCTCAGCATACGTTTCATGTCTTCGCGCAGCTTGCCTGAGATTTGACGTGAGATACCGCCGCCACGAGGGTTGTTTGGCATAAGTACCAGATAGCGACCAGCCAAAGAGACATAAGTCGATAGGGCAGCGCCTTTGTTACCGCGCTCTTCTTTTTCGACTTGGACGATGAGCTCATCGCCTTCTTTAATCAGTTTTTTGATGTTTTCATCACGTGGGTTACCGCTTAGGTATTCGGCAGAGATTTCACGAATCGGCAAAAAACCTTGGCGCTGAGAGCCGTATTCGACAAATACCGCTTCGAGCGATGGCTCAACACGGGTTACATGGCCTTTATAAATGTTAGATTTTTTTTGCTCGCGGGTACGATTTTCTAGGTCGAAATCGTATAGATGATTGCCTGTACATAAGGCGACACGAATCTCTTCGTTTTGAGTTGCGTTGATCAAAATGCGTTTCATATTTATATCCTATGAGTACGCATAACAACGATGAGACAGTCTTTAAAAGATAGTGGCAAGTGTGGCTAATATGACATTAGCATTTGTAGATATCAGTGAACGGTCGAACGTAAATCGTGGGTTTCGTAAAGCACGTGGGCTTTTTCAATGGCTCTTTTACCTGAACTTATGAGCGGTGCTCACATTAATATAAATAAAATAGGGCGTAAGGCTATGATACTTATATTCTATTATCAATAAACTTGGTACATATATGAATATGTCAGCGAATAAAAACTCTCTTAATGTCAGTACGTTCTATTGGTAGTGATGTTGGCGCACGTTGTAAGCGTGGGCGACGGTCAGTTACGGGTCTAAAAAATACTGATATTAAAAAGGCATATTGCGGTAGCCATTCATCCTTCAAAGTCTAACAATAATATCGCGGTCGTGATTGCTACTATATATCGTAGCGTCATCAGTCAGCGGTTATCTATTCAGGCAAAGCGATTGGTTACTCTTTATTTATCGTTCTTTATATATCGTCAATAATATCTTGGGTGTCTCAAGGTTAGGTATCACAGCTTTGGTTATCAGCGGGGCGTACTTGGCAAACAGAGTAATGGACCAGCTTGTCAGCATGGTATCGTATTTACCTCTTTATCGTCATCTGTTTGACCACCAATACTCAGGCAGCTATCGAACTATTTTTCGATCCTAACGCTAACCGACCCATACTTGCTCAACTATGCTGTCATAAAGGACCATCAGATAAGTAATCATTAAATAATAAATAGTTATCAAAAAAAGTCGTTGTCATGCAGTTAGTGAGTCAATGTGGTGTTGTCATCCGTTAATAAATAGACTGATCGTCAAAGTTATTAACGCGATGGTATTTAGTGTCACTATTTGTTTTATGGTACCGAGTAAAATTCGATACAGTGTTTTAATTTATAGGGCTGTGTTTGGTAACGAATACCTTTAAATGCTAATGCCTCTAAACGACTGGCCCTACAATTAGATGAAACGTTTCATAGCAGCAGGGTAAATAGCATTGACCTCTTTACTAGCAATCAGTAAATACTGGAAAGTAATAAAACGGTGACCAGCTATCTGAAACAACAATGATTATTGCTGTCGCCTCTGCTTAATTGTCGCTCAACATGCTAAACTATAACAAATCTTTGTGTAAATACCTAACTAAAAATGACAAACTCAAAAATGACTGACGACGCTCCTACCCATGAAGCCCCTGCTATTTTCAATAGTAAAACCCGCCCACAAAGCGCTGACGATGAGATTAGCAACTTCGGCAAGGTAAACTACCTTGAAGTGACGCGACATCAACATGACCAGCGTTTGGATAACTTTTTGCTCAATCGTTTGAAGGGTTTGCCAAAATCGCACATCTATAAAATGATTCGCTCAGATGAAGTGCGCGTCAACAATAAACGCTGTAAGGCACATGATAGATTGCAGCGTGAAGACGTCGTGCGTATCGCACCTGTGGAGCTAGCAACGCGCGAAAAACCCATCATCAGTGCTGAGTTTGCTAAAAGCTTGCTCGCCCGCGTGGTCTATGAAGATGAAGGCTTGATCGTACTAAACAAGCCTTTTGGTATTGCAGTGCATGGCGGTAGTGGTTTGGACTTTGGGGTCATCGAAGCCATGCGTGAAGTGACGGGTAAAAAGTATCTAGAGCTGATTCACCGCATCGACAAAGATACCTCAGGGCTGTTGATGATTTCCAAAAAACGCTCAACACTCAAAGTATTGCAGCAGCACTTAGTAGATAAAACCATTCAAAAGCACTATCTATGCCTTGCCAAAGGACAGCCTGCACTGAATGAGCAACGTATCAATGCACCATTATTGCGTTATACACTTGCTAGCGGCGAACGCCGTGTCAAAGTAGACGCACAAGACCTACAAGCGAAAGAAAGCCAAACAGACATCATCGTTCATGAGCGTTTTATGATTAATGGTCAGCCAGTAAGCCTCATCGAAGCCAAGCCATTAACCGGACGCACGCATCAAATCCGTGTGCATTTGGCTCATATTGGTCATGCTATCTTGGGTGATGATAAGTATAACGTGCATGATAAATCAGGCGTTCATCGTCTGTGTCTCCACGCGTGGCGCTTAGATATTCCGGGTTATGACGCTATTACTGCACCATTGCCAGACGACATGGCGGATTGGCTACCAGAGACAGCCAAGTTGCCTGAATAAGTCTAAATATGATCATTTTGGTCTAAAAATGTAGACCTTTATAGAAACATGAAAACGTCACGATACCTTATTTAATCAATAAGCCGCCGTGACGTTTTCGTATCTGCTACTTACTATTATTATTCGTTAAGGTGAATCCATGACTGCATTGTTTACCACTGATACGCCAAAACTTACTCAACACTCTCAGCCAGCAGATGAGCATCGTCTATCTGATAAGACACTAATTATTTTTGACTGGGACGGCACGCTGATGGATTCTATCGGCTTAATTGTGGATTCTATGCATGTGGCTGGAGAGGCACATGGATTTAAGACGACTGATAAAGCGGTGAAAGACATCATTGGTCTGAGTTTAATGAATGGTATCGAGATTTTATATCCTTATGCAGATGAGTCGCAGACGCTCGCCATTCAGCAGACTTATGCAGAGTACTATATTGCTAATAGCCACTGCACGCCACTCTTTGAGCCGATAGAGGATATGTTGCAGACTCTGCAGGAGCAGGGCAAAAAGCTTGCTGTTGCAACTGGTAAAAAAAGAAAAGGGCTAGATCGTGTATTGGATGCCTCTGACAGTCACGATTATTTTGTCATGACACGCTGTGCTGATGAGTCAGGCTCAAAGCCTGATCCGCAGATGTTGACTGATATCTTGGATTACACGCAGCAGCAAATATCTGATGCCGTGTTCATCGGTGACAGTATCTATGATATTCAAATGGCAACCAAGCTTGGCATGACCAGTATCGCGGTCAACTATGGCACGGCAACAAGTGCAGAGCTTGCAGAGCAAAATCCGACATACCAGGTTGACACGCCGCAAGCATTGGCTAAGCTATTGTGTGCTTAAATAAAAGCCTTTTTAGCCTATATAAAAAAGGGTTCATCGATATTAACGATAAACCCCTTTTTTTATTTGAGACTATAATTTCTATTTACTTTCTTCTTGACTGCTTTCTTTTTCAATGGCGTCTTCTAACTCATCGCCTTCTAATAACGCAAAAGACGATTCAATGATTTTGTCATTATCCAGTTGATAATCGTACCATCTACCCATGACACCAGCCAGCTCATCCAGACCTTCTTTTCTCAAGGCTGAAAATAACTGGATAGTACAGTTTAAGCCGAGTTTTTTGAGTCTTTTGCGGGTATTGAGTAGGGCGTTTTTAGAGGCACCATACTTAAGCTTATCCGCTTTAGTCAGCAAGATGTGTACGGGTAGGTCACCATCTTTTGCCCAATGCAGCATCTGCTCGTCAAAAAACTTGAGTGGGTGACGAATGTCCGTCATCAGCACTAGGCCAGCAAGGCTTGAGCGCGATACTAGATACTCTTCTAGCTCGACCTGCCATTCTTTTTTCATCTCAAGTGGTACAGCGGCATAGCCGTAACCTGGCAAATCAACCAATCGTCTATCAGGGTTACCGATACTAAAAAAGTTAATCATTTGCGTGCGTCCAGGCGTTTTGGACGAGCGTGCAAGCTGGCGCTGATTGGTCAAAGCGTTGATGGCTGAGGATTTACCAGCGTTCGAGCGTCCTGCAAAGGCAACTTCTAATCCCATATCAGGTGGGCAAAGCTTAAAGGTGGGCGCTGAGGTCATAAATTCAGTCTGCTGAATTTTCTGACGGGATTTGGTGTTGAACAGCGCATGTTCGGCAGCAACATCGGTAAACGGGGTATTCATAAATGGCTCATTAATCTTAAAAAATTAGATACGGGTATAAAATTCTGGTTAGCTGGTGGGTTGGCTTAAGCCATGACTTCAATTTAGCAAATATGCAAAAAGTGGTAAGAGGCTCTGCTTCATCAGCGCTTACACCTTGTAAAGTTAGCGATTTGATATTATCCGCTATTTTATACTATTGCCTGTCTTACTTATTGAAATAACTGCGATTAGCATCATATAAATAGTAGGATAACATTAAAGTTAATTGTTGATTAGAATAAGTTTTTAGTGTTAACAAAGCTGAATATAATTTATCTATGTTCGCATGACATATATTGTTACAATGTTTAATAAAAGACATTTAACAGAACGATTGATGTGACACGTGAAATCTCACGAGGAGGTGCTCTATGTTTTCAATCAATAGACTTCTTAGTAAGGGCTATCATGCTCTAACAGTTGGCAGTGCTGCCTTATTGCTAAGTGGCATCATGATCAGTAGCGCAGGTGCGGCTGATATTTCTACTACTTATGATAACTCATGTGCAGCCTGTCATGATAGTGGCGCACTAAATGCTATCAAAAAAGGCGATAGTGCCAAATGGCAGAAACTTATTGAGCAAAAGGGCATGCCGGCACTCATTAAATCTGTCAAAAGTGGCATGATTCAAATGCCTGCAGGCGGTCTTTGTAATACCTGTAGCGATGATGACTACCGCAAGCTTATTGAGTATATGAGCAAGTAGTCCATTTAGACATGAAGCTTGAAGCGATAAGTAAGATAGAGCGCTGGGTTTACAACCTGAATGCGCTTTTTATTTTTGCCCTATACTTTAGGCTATGCTCATCAGAAAACTGATGAATACTACGATTAAGTAGGCAAATGATACAAAGTCTTGCTATAATAATCGAAAATAAACCCTGATGTTAGTAAGTACTTTCAGACTGCTTGTGTCCAAGACCTCAAAATATATGCCACGCCTATGATTAAAGAGGCGACTATATTAGGTATCTTATCCGTGCAATCACTCTAAATAATGCTTACGCCGAGCTAGTAGGATTTGTATCAATGAAAAAGTTAATCGCTGCTGCCAGCTTATGCGTTGCAAGTTTCAGCGTACAAGCTGCTATTATTGTTCCTGAGTATGACGTCGATGCAGGTCAGAAAATTGCAGAAACCGTTTGTGCTGCTTGTCATGGTCTTAATGGGGTCAGTATTGTTCCTGCGCAGCCAAACCTTGGCGGCCAAAATGTAAAATATCTTTATAAACAGTTAGTTAACTTTAAAGCAGGCTATCGCAAAAACGGTGTCATGCAGTCACAGGTTGCTAACTTGTCTCAGCAAGATCTAGCCAACGTGGCAGGTTACTACTCTAGCCAAGCGCCTTGGGGTGTTGGATACGGCAACCCTGCAACGAACCAAGAAGCCACCAAATTATTCTTGGGTGGCGATAAGTCACGCGGTGTGATTGGTTGTGCTGGTTGTCATGGTCCGGATGCTGCAGGTAACCCTTGGGCAGCGTTTCCAAAATTAGGCGGACAGCATGCCCAATACATTGCCACTCAGCTAAAACTATTCCGTGCCGCTGGACGTGCTGATGATATCGATAGCGATGATCAAAAACGTGTCAATGATGCTGCGAAAGAAGGTGAGATGGGTATGATGCAAACCGTTGCATCGAAATTATCAGATCGTGACATTCGTATCTTGTCAGACTATGTGAGTGCTATTCACTAATTAAACGGCACTGATGATCACTATCTGATACGCACGTTGTAGATAGAATTATTGAGCACCTTGCACATATTGATCATGTCTGAACTACTAAACCCCGATTTCGGGGTTTTTTTATAACTGTTTGTCCCTTATATTGAAAAGACAGTGTACAGCTGAATTGCTTTACAGAGGTAACTCATTGCTCTGTATAATTATAAATTACCGTTATTCACTTTATACCATACTCAAAAATGCGATTAGCTGTATCGAACTCGTTTTGCTTGCTACTGTCGTTTTTGTGAATGGTATTAGATCGTTTGGATTGAGATTATGATGATCCGTTATGCTTCTTATTTTATCGCGGTATTGTTACCGTTGTTATTATTTCGCTGGTTTGCCCCTGCTTCAATCGGTGAGATCGATTTTTGGTTATTATGGCTGCTAGCAATGGTGTTGGTCGCGTTGCCAGTTGTTTATGCTGAGATAGCTTTGGCTTATCGTAGTGTCGAGGGACCTTTGGCCGGTATGCAAAAGCTCACTCGCGAATCAGATGCAAGCCCAATATGGCGAAGCTTTGGTTGGCTGGCTGCATTGGTTTCTATTGTGATTGCAGCATTGATCATATCAGGTGCCAGTACAGGGATATTAACCGCTTTGACTGAGCTTAATAGTACCCCTGATGTACCAAGTTTTGCGGTTGCCGCAGGGTTGATGGTTATTACTGTGCTATTAAGTCTGCTTGGCGTTGCGCCTTTGCCTATTGGCCTCGGATTGATGGTCGTTGGATTAATATTGGGCATCGCAAATGGTGTGCCTAATATTAGTTTTGCTATGACCGATATCAGCTTGGTTGAATGGGCGCGGGCAGTGGCGCTAGCATTGGTCAGTGTTGGTGCGGGTACAGGGTTGTACTGGTTCGGGCAAAACTTGGTCAGTAGGCAGACGGTCACTGCCGTGGAAGCAAGCAGCCAACAAGCACAAAGTAGGGCTGCTCGTGATTATCGTGCCACTAAATTGGTATTACCAATTTGGATTTTGCAGGTATTGGTAGGGGTTGTCGCGTTATTTATTAGTGGTATGTCGTTACCACCGATTGGACAACTACTCTATTGGGCTGGCGTACTATTCGTCGTTAGCTATTTGCTGCATTACAGTACTCAGCAGTTAGCGCATAAGTTTGGGCTGTTAGTCAGCTTGATAATAACTTTTGTTTTAGCATTGCTACTGGTGGTTGCGATTCCGACGACTTGGCTGGTAGGCATTCTAGTTATAGTGAGTAGCATAGCGGTACTACTATTATCGGTATTTGCAGGATGGCAGATGAAGATCAGTCATTTACGCAAATCATTGAACTTTAGCAGCGAAGCATTCTATAACTTATGGCGAGTCGCGATACGTCTTGTCGTACCGCTGGCATTGCTATTGGCGTTAATAGGTTGGGTGATACAGTGGTTGAGCTAATAGGTGATGTCAGTAAGCATAGTAATAGTAATGCGCTGCAATCGGAGTTAATGACAGTCTATCTGGCGTATGCGGAAGATGAGCAGCGCCAGCATTATCTGGTGTTAGAGGTTAGCCAAGGTACGAGTCTGTATGAGGCACTAGGCAAAGCTGGCTGGCTTGAAAGGTTTGCAGCGCTGGCAAAATGGTGTGAGCAAGCAGTAAACGTTACAACGCCAACCGCTAAACGTTGGCATGTGGGCATCTATGCACAAAAACAGCCGCTGAATTATCTATTGCAGCCTTTTGACCGTATCGAGGTATATCGCAGTTTAAGCGCTGATCCAATGTCTCAGCGCAAAAATAAATCTCGCGGTTAAGTTATTATTAATTTTAACTGTTAGTCATTCGAGCTGATAAATCGTACGGATTACGATGCTGGCAAGCTCTCGATACCTTCGATGCGAGTGACCAAACCATTATCATCAAAGTAAACAACTAAGTGTTGGCTTGCATTTTTGACATCAGCAATGCCTTTACGGCGGCCTTCGGTACCTGCTTGGTAATCGTAAATGTAATCCCAGCGCTTAGGCTCAAGGGTATCTCTAATCGCAGGACTGCCAAGGATATAAAGTACTTGGTTCTGATTCATCCCTACTTTTAGTTTTTGTGCTTGGGTTTGAGTAATCGCTGTGCCTTGAGGCAAATCAATCTTATAAACGCTCAATAGTGAGCAGCCAGACATAGCGACAGTAGCGCTCAGCATACTGGTGATAACAATGTTACGTAGTACGCTGGCATGGCTTAACGGACGAAAATTTAATGTCTTTATCATGGTAAGATGACTCATAAGAAATGAATTAGGCGCGGCCAAAGTTAGATGGTGCGAGTCTGACCGACAATCTTGGACAAATGATACGTCATTTACTTGCAATTGCCTACCACTTACGACATTATTTACCAAACACCACCTGAATGGTTTTATTATTTATATTTTAAATTCATAGGCTTGCACTGCGGTTATTCAGGGAATTATAAAGCAGTCCGTCACCTCATCAGCACTGTTTTGAGGGTGTTAAAACCACTTATATTTAATAAAGAATAATCAGCAACGATTATTTATCTCATATTTTTTAGTTTTTCATTTGCTAAGACTGTCACAGTCAGAAGGGATATTATGGCTTCTTTTACCAATTTTTACCAATCAAGATTTACGTAGAGCAGGATTGAAAGTTACGTTGCCTCGTATTAAGATTTTAGAGCTGCTAGAAAGCGCCGAGTTACACCACATGAGTGCAGAAGAAATATACAAGGCGCTCATCGAACAAGGTGAAGATGTTGGTCTTGCCACGGTCTATCGTGTACTCACCCAATTTGAGCAGGCGGGCATTGTAGAGCGTCATAACTTTGAAAATAACTTGTCAGTGTTTGAAATTACCCAAGAAGAGCATCACGACCATCTGGTCTGTGATGTTTGTGGCAAAATCATTGAATTCCATAATGAGATGATCGAGGAAGAGCAGCTGAAAGTCGCAGAAAAGCACGGCTTTAAACTATCGGGTCACTCGTTAGTCTTATATGGTATCTGTGCTGACCAAGCTTGCAGAGACAGTGCTAAGTAAAGACCTTGGTTATCAATTAAAGCTTTATTTTTATACATGACTCTAAGATCTCTTATATTAAAAAGCCCTCATTATTGATAATGAGGGCTTTTTTGAGTTTAATTTTTCAGTATGTACTGATGTCGCTCCCAATAACTTAACTGATGTCTAACGATAAACTATCGGCACCCTCATCTAAATTAGCCTTACCGTTTTTGCTACTGAGCTTAATTTTCAGACGTAAGTCGTTAGGGGAGTCGGCATGCAAAATCGCCTCTTTATAAGTGATCTCTCCTTGTTCATACAAGTCAAAAAGCGCTTGATCAAAGGTTTGCATACCGCTGTCTCGAGAGCGTGTCATGACGTCTTTGATTTCATGCACCTCACCTTTACGGATATAGTCGCTAATTAGCTGTGAGTTTAATAAAATCTCAATAGCAGCACGGCGTCCTTTGCCATCAGGGGTTGGAATGAGCTGCTGAGCGATAATGGCCTGCAAGTTCAGTGACAAATCCATAAATAGCTGATTATGACGACTGGTTTCAAAGAAATGAATAATACGGTCAATCGCTTGGTTGGCATTATTGGCATGCAAGGTTGCAAATACCAGATGCCCTGTCTCAGCGTACTGAATAGCGTAGCTCATGACCTCACGGTTACGAATCTCACCAATCAAAATGACATCTGGTGCTTGGCGCAGCGTATTTTTTAGTCCTGCTTCAAATGAATGAGTGTCGATACCGACTTCACGCTGAGTGATGATACAACCACGATGTTTATGGACAAACTCGATAGGGTCTTCTATGGTAATGATATGCCCATGAGAGTTTTGGTTACGATGTCCAATCATAGCCGCGAGCGTAGAGGATTTACCTGTGCCGGTCGCGCCGACCAGCAAGATAATGCCGCGCTTTTTCATGGCCAGTTCTTTGAGCGCTGGCGGCAAGCGTAGTTCCTCAACAGTTGGGATCTTATTCTCAATTTTCCGTAAAATCATTCCTGCCATATCGCGCTGTATGAATGCACTGACCCGAAAACGTGCTTGCTGTGCTTCATCAGATATAGCAAATTGACACTCGTTCGTCTCTTTAAATTCTTTTTGCTGGCTAGGGGTCATCACTCCTTTGACTAACATCATGGTTTGATCAGCGGTCAAAGGGGTTTTACCGACAGGTAAAATTTTTCCATTTACTTTCATGGAAGGCGCTACATCAGCAGTAATAAAAAGGTCAGAGCCATTTTTATTAATCATCAACTGCAATAATTTATCAATGTCCATATCGTACCTGCATTCGATGTAAGTCGATTAAAAGTTATTTAGAGTAGTGTATTAAAGGTCATTCATAGAGACCAATAACAATCTAGCACCATTCACGCTTTTTTGTGATTTGGCTGAGACTATAAAAATGCCTCAGGTTGCTTGGCATAAGGACGAGCCACATCTTTACTGATGGTGCCTTTGCCAACCAAGTTCTTTAAGGTTTGATCAAGCGTAATCATGCCTTCGCCTGCACCCGTTTGGATGGCAGAATACATCTGAGCAATTTTGTTTTCACGTATTAAGTTACGGATAGCGGGTGTGCCTAGCATGATTTCATGAGCTGCCACACGTCCACCAGCTTGACGACGCAATAGGGTTTGTGAAATAACGGCTTGTAGTGACTCCGATAGCATGGCACGAATCATATCTTTTTCGGCGGCAGGGAATACGTCGATGACACGGTCAATCGTCTTAGCGGCTGAGCTAGTATGCAGAGTGCCGAATACTAAATGTCCTGTTTCGGCCGCAGTCAGTGCCAAACGAATGGTCTCAAGGTCACGTAACTCACCAACCAAGATGACATCTGGATCTTCTCGCAATGCCGAACGTAATGCAGGCTCAAAACCTAAGGTATCGCGGTGCACTTCACGCTGGTTAATCAGGCTTTTTTTCGATTCATGGACAAATTCAATCGGATCTTCAATCGTTAAAATATGCTCTTTACGACTTTCGTTAATATAATTAATCATGGCCGCTAGCGTCGTCGATTTACCCGAACCAGTTGGGCCGGTAACTAACACCACGCCACGTTTGAAGTCTGAGACACGTTTGAACACGTCGCCCATCCCTAAGTCTTCCATGGTCAATACTTTAGAAGGGATGGTACGAAATACCGCGCCTGCGCCGCGATTTTGATTGAATGCATTGACTCGAAAACGTGCCAAATTTGGAATCTCAAAAGAAAAATCTGTCTCAAAAAATTCTTCAAAATCAGCGCGCTGCTTGTCGTTCATAATGTCATAAATGAGCTGATGAACCACTTGGTGCGTCATCGCAGGCATATTGATGCGTGTCATCTCACCATCGGTACGAATCATCGCAGGCATGCCAGCTGAAATATGTAAATCCGATGCTTTATGTTTGACCGTAAAACGTAGCAAGTCTTCGATACTTAAGGTGTTTTTTTCAGCCATAATCCGATATTCCTATCAATTAGTCAGGGTAAGACAAAAGAGCATAAAGGCACGTGGTAAACTATCCATCAATCGCTTTGTTCAAGCGTAAAATATTGAAGAGTGAACCAGCATGCCGTCTTTACCACCGCTATCATATTCAGTAGCATATGTTAAAGCATGTAACAATATCATAACAAGACTGTGAGTATTTAACCATCTACTCCTTTAAGAAAATATGAAATTAGTCATTTTTCAGCTAATTTTATATATGGGCGATAAATAATTTTTATTAAAAATATTTAAATTAAGCAGTCTCAGCCATAAACTATTTATAAAACCTATTAAAAATTAAGTAAATTTTGAGAGCCTTATATATGACTGATATGAAAGAGACAAATCAAAGTGTTGATAATCAGACGCTTCTCGCTAATTGGCAGCAAGTCAAAGAGCAAATGACCCAAGCCTATGAACAGGCATCTGAGCGAGATAGTAGATCTGCCAACACTACCATTTTGCTAGCCGTGTCAAAAACCAAGCCTGCCAATATGATTGCTACTTTGGCGAATGAGGGACAGCAGCACTTTGGCGAGAACTATCTACAAGAAGCCATTGAAAAAATAAATACGCTAAAATCGAATCCTGCATGCGCGGATATCGTCTGGCATTATATCGGCAGTATTCAGCGTAATAAAACACGCGATATTGCCGAGCATTTTGATTGGGTGCAAACCCTTGAGCGCGATATCATTGCCAAACGTTTAAACGATCAACGCCCAGATGAGCTCCCAGCATTGAACGTATTAATTCAGGTAAATATTGATAACGAAGACAGCAAGTCAGGTTGCCTACCAGCAGAACTGCCAGCATTAATCATAGCGATTAAAGGCTATGAGCGCTTGCAACTGCGCGGGTTAATGATTATCCCTGCCAAAGCAGATACAAACGCTTTTGCACGAACCAAGGCATTGTTTGACGATATAAAAGCCAGCCACCCAGAGTTGGATGCTTGGGATACACTTAGCATGGGGATGAGTGGCGATATGACAGAGGCGATAGGCAATGGGTCTACCATGGTACGTGTTGGTACAGCTATCTTTGGTGCGCGAGATTAGTTTTGTGCGCGAGACTAGAATGCTGCGTACTAGGCCAATTGAATAAATGATTAATTGGCCAATCAATCAAACCGTATCTTCTCGTTTGGTCACTAGCATTTGCGTGATTTTTAGATTGTCCGTTGCAATGATTTCAAACCGATAATTGGCGTACTCGATGGTGTCGGTCTTCTTAGGAATTTTGCGCAGCATATACATCATAAAGCCGCTGATGGTCTCATAGTTCTCACTGCGTGGTAAGTCGACGATATCTAATGCACGAATGACATCTTCAATAGGGGTCATTCCATCGATCAGCCACGAGTTGTCTGTGCGCTGAACAATAGGCTGCTCCTCAAGCGTCACCAGCTCGCCCATCACAATGCTCATCACGTCTTTGAGTGTGATAACACCAACCACAAGCCCATATTCATTCACGATGACAGCGAAGTCTGCGCCAGTCGATTTGAACATCTCTAATACTTCAAACAAAGACAAGGTGTCCGGTACAAATAGTGCCGGTTTTAATAGAGATTTGTCTGTCAGATTGACCTCTTGCTGATTTAAAACCAAGGCCAGAAAGCTACGAGACTCTACATAACCCACGATATGTTCTAGGTCGTCATCATGGCAGACCAAAAACTTATTGTGCGGCTGCTCAATCATGATATTTACGACTTCTTCGGTACTGGTTTTGGTATCAAAATAAACGATATTTTCGCGTGGGTTCATCACTGAGGTGACGGTACGCTCCTGCATATCAAAGATATTTTCTATCAGATGATGCTCTTGTTTTTTTAGCACGCCTGCTTCAGCGCCTGCATCCATGACGGCATAGATATCTTCTGGGGTCATATCATCTTGGCGAATGGTTGAGATACCAAAGGATTTAAAAAGGATATTTGCAGCGCCATCGAACACCCAGATAATGGGTTTTAATACAAAAATCAAGAGAATCATTGGGCGTACCAGTCGCACCGCTATCGCCTCAGCACTCGACATTGCCAAGCGTCTGGGCATCAGATCTGCAAGTAATGAAAACAGACTGGTGATGAGTGCAAACGATATCACTGAAGCCACCGCTTCACTATTAAACATCTGCTCCAGATAAGGACTGATGGCTGACTCGCCCACAGCACCCGCCGAGATAGCAACCGCATTGAGTACTATCTGTACGACCGTGATAAAGCTCCCAGGATGATCCTGCATATTGAGGACGTCAAGTGCGCGAACATCGCCTTCTTTTGCCATGATTTGCAGTTTGATTTTGCGTCCTGCGGCAATCGCAATTTCAGCAGCAGAGACAAAGGTACTCAAGGCAAGTAGAAGGAGAAGAAAAACACTGGCAGTTAGCAAGCTCATGACATACTCGAAAAGAAGTAAAGAGGAATTGGGTCAAAAATAGTCAGTAGGTAAAGGGAGAAGATCAGAAGGTGGACGGTAAATTTGTTCATGTATAAAAACCAAAAAAGCTGGGCAAGCACCCAGCTAATAGGAAAAATTCGACGTTTTGTCAAACGATCTGACTTGCACCTTTCAACTCATAAATTCGTAAATCATATAGGGCGTGTTGAACATTCGCAAATAGGCACTGCTGATCGCTAAAATGGTTCCAGACAAGGCACAAAGCGACGATAATGCAGATGCCTTAGCGAGATTTGTAACGCAGTATGGGGCAATTTTAGCATCAGCCCCAACGATAAAAGCAGGGGACAGGACTCTTTTTTGCCGCTTCATCGTTAAAAATAAGCGCTTAGAGTGACTAAACTTATTATTTTTAACATCGAATCGCCTAAAAAATAGTCGCTGTCAGTGCCATGGTCGAATGTTCAACACGCCCTAAGCTGAAAGGCAAGTGCGATTTAGCCTTTAATTGACCACTTATTGACCAACGGATAGCGGCGTTCACGTCCAAAAGCTTTGTGGCTGATCTTTGTACCGATGGGCGATTGCAAGCGTTTATACTCGCTATTGTCTACCATCTTGATGACTTTTGCGACCATCTCAGCATCAAAGCCTTTATCGATAATTTCCTGATAGCCCATATCTTCATCGATATAAGACATCAAGATACCGTCCAATACATCATAATCAGGCAAGCTATCCTGATCTTTTTGATCTGGACGTAGCTCAGCAGATGGCGGACGAGTAATAACGCGCTCAGGGATGACAGGTGTGTCTTCTAGGCGATTGCGGTAGCTTGCTAACTTATACACTTGTGATTTATACACATCTTTTAGTACGTCAAAGCCGCCAGCCATATCGCCATACAATGTTGAGTAACCAACCGCTAATTCTGATTTGTTACCTGTCGTGATGACCAAATGACCAAACTTGTTGGACAGTGCCATCAAGACAACACCGCGAGCACGGGCTTGGATGTTCTCTTCGGTTGTATCCGCTGGTGACTTATTAAATAGAGGCGCTAACGTATGACGGATACCTTCGACGGCGTCGAAAATAGGACACACGGTATAAGAGACATTTAAGCGACGTGCCTGAGCCTGTGCATCTTCTAGACTGATTTGAGAGGTATATTCATAAGGCATCATGACGGCATAGACCTTGTCAGCGCCCAACGCATCGACCGCGATACAGAGCGTCAGTGCTGAATCAATACCACCTGATAGTCCAACAATAATGCCAGAGAATCCTGAGTGATTGACATAGTCGCGTAGACCGACGACCAATGCCTGATACATCTCAGACTCACGGCTTAGAGACAACGGCGCTTTGGCTTGATTGTTGAATTTAGCCGTTTTGACATCTAAAGTGGCCAATAATAACTGATTCATGAAGCGCGGTGCTTCATGGGCCACGCTGCCATCGGCTTGCACAGCCATAGAGCCGCCATCAAATACAAGATCGTCTTGACCGCCAACTGCATTGACATAGACGATAGGCAAGTTGTTTTCACGGCTGCGCTTGGCAAGCATGGCTTTGCGGTTGTTTTGTTTTTCAATCTCAAAAGGTGAGGCGTTTAAGCTAACAATGAGGTCAGCACCTTGTTTTTTGAGTTCAGCAATCGGGTTTTTGTCCCACAAATCTTCACAAATGAGCAGGCCAATCGTAATGCCTTTATAGTCAAATAAGACTTGATTGCGACCTTTATCAAAATAACGGCGCTCATCAAATACACCATAGTTTGGCAACATCTGCTTGTGATAGAAGCCCTTTTGATGACCATTATGTAAGATAGCAGCGGAGTTAAAAGTACCGTGATGATCGACATGCGGATAGCCGACAATCATGACGATATCGTCGATATCACTCAAGGTAGATAAGGCGCTTTTGACACGGCCTGATAGGCTTGGGCGTAGCAATAAATCTTGCGGAGGATAGCCTAGTAGCGCCAGCTCTGGAAATACGATAACGTCAGCACCTTGTTCGCGTGCTTGTAATGCAAGCGTGCGCATTTTTTCAACGTTGGTTGCGATATCGCCTACCAAAAAATGTGACTGCGCTAAAGCAAAAGTGACCGTATCTTGTGGTTTGTTGGTCTTGCTGGCTTCATGTGAGGGGTTAAGATTGGGATTATCAGTGTCTTTTGACATTGTTATTGTTCCTATCGATATATTATTAAAATTTGGTGAGTCTGTATTGATTTAAAATAAAATCAAAGTAAGTCCGAAATTCATTCAAAACTGCGTGCTTGCTTATCAAGCTCGAATGTTGAGTTGATATGACAAGCCTAAATCCTACATAATTGCTTAGACAATGCTTAAAAGCATAATTGCTTATGCCTCCTATCCCAAATGATCGTGCCATCCTAAAATGAGATCTTATGATAGTCTAGAAGAAGACGATACAAGAGGGTCTGGAATCTGCTTTGATAGATGCGATGTTTATGCAACGACAAAAATAAAAGCGTACAAATGCACTTAACTATATTGAAAAGCTTAAAATAATTGCTTTAGTATAACATCAATTGTCGTGACAAATAGAACGCACCAGTGAATTCCCTGATAAGATTGCAGTTTAATAGCTGAATATAAAAGCAGCTGCGATGGCACTGTTTTTCACAGTAAATCCATGCATTATGCGCTAGTCATTCCGGTCATCATCTAGTAAGCTTGCATAGACAAAGTTGTAAGTAAAGATTACAACATAGCGTTATATAATTATCATAATCTATTGCATAATGGAGCGTAATAGCTGCGTTTTTCGCGATGTTATTTATCAGAGTGATAGTTTGTAAATACGCAGTATTGCCATGTGATTTAATGGGTTTGACACCGTTTTTTCTTTATATACTTATAATCTACCATCCTCGCTAATGGATACAGTTTATGGACAGCGTCTATAAGCTGATGTTTATCACACATTTATAAACTTGCCAGCAAAGTTATCGTTTGCTGTCCGCTCTTGGTTTATACGCTATGATTGAAAATTGGACAAAAGAATTTATTATCCAGCGCTTGCTTGCGATTACTTTGCTGGTTGCGCTGTTCGTATTATGCTTTAAAGTGGTGCAGTTTTTTATTGTACCGGCATTGTGGGCGGCAATTTTGGCGTATGTGACGTTCCCTGTTTATGAGTTTTTTCACGAAAAAGTTAAACTGAGTCCAGATTTTAGCGCTGCCATTATGACCGTGAGCATCTCCTTGATAATAGGTGTGCCATTGGTTATTGGTGTGTTTATTTTGCAGCAAGAAGCGTTGAGCTTAATCAGTAATTTGGTCTATCGTATTAAAGTGGGCTATTTGGATGTGCCTGACTCATTTAAAGACTTGCCGATTATCGGTCAGCAAATCAAAGACGTACTGTGGCGAATCAATAAAAACCCAGAAGGCACGCTAGAAGCCTTCCGTCTTTGGGTTCAGTCGCACTTGTATTATGGCAAGGTAGCATTTGACGTGGTGTTCAGTGGTCTGGCTAAGCTGGGTATGGCGCTGATGACACTATTCTTTTTTTATCGTGATGGCACCAGTCTGGTTCGTCAGATTCGCCAAGCGCTGCGTAACATCATCGGCAATCGCATCGACGGTTATATTGACTCTGTAGGTACAACCACGCGTGCGGTGGTATACGGCATCGGGCTGACGGCATTGGCTCAGGCGCTATTGGCTGGTATCGGCTATTACTTCGCTGGTGCGCCAAGCCCTATTTTATTGACCATTGTTACATTTATTATTGCGTTGATTCCCTTTGGTACGCCATTTGTTTGGGGCGGTGTATCTGTCTGGCTCTTGAGCCAAGGACATACTGCAGAAGGGATTGGTTTGGCACTATGGGGCGTGTTTGTTATTAGCTGGGTGGATAATCTCATTCGACCTATTGTTATTAGCGGCGCGACCAAAATCCCATTTATTATTATTTTTATCGGTGTGTTGGGCGGTCTAACCGCATTTGGGTTTGTTGGATTGTTCATCGGCCCTGTGGTACTGGCTATCGGTCTTGCCGTATGGCGCGAGTGGATATCGCAGCACAAAAATGAGATATTTGCGCCGCAAGACGTCACGCTCTCTGACTCAAATGCCATAGCGCCAGTACATAATCCAGCACAAGACACAGTCAGTGGAAATGAGTCTACATAGAAAACCCTTATCGATAGAGAAAATTGCCAATGACAAACAATGATATTGCAGATGCTATGGACAATAAGATAAACCAGATGGCCAAAGGTATCACGATCGTTGCTGATAGCAATATCGCTAGCCTGAATGATTTTTTTAATCACGCTACATTAGGTCAGTTGTCTGGGCAAACAGTCAAAATTATACCGGTCGCTGGTCGTGATATTGACGCAAAGCTGCTGTCTGAAGTACAGCCAGATATTTTGTTAATACGCTCGGTCACGCAAGTCAATGAGGCGCTGTTGGCTGAAAATCACAGTGTGCAATTTGTTGGCTCAGCGACTATCGGTACAGATCATGTCGACCAAGACTATTTAGCAACGCGCGATATTACTTTTGCCAATGCCGCTGGTTGTAGCAAGCACTCGGTGGCTCAGTATGTACTGACGGCTATCTTGACTCTGCGTCCAAACTACTGGCAGCAGCCTGTGACACTTGGTATTATCGGCCTTGGAAATATTGGCAGTACGCTTGCTCAATATGCCAATGACTTGGGCTGGCAGGTGCTTGGATACGATCCATTATTACCAAGCTCTACTATTAATAATGCCAGCCTTGAGCAGGTGCTTTCTCAAAGTAACGCGGTGAGTTTGCATGTGCCTTTGACAAGTGAGAAAGTTGACAGTGATGCTAAAGGCAGTGACTATCCAACGCGTCATCTCATCAATGCAGAGACATTGGCCATGATGCCTGCTGATAACATATTGATTAATAGCGCGCGCGGCCCTGTGGTCAATGAAAATGATCTCAAGAACGATATTGCTCATACTGGGCGGCAAGTGGTTTTGGATGTGTTTGAGCATGAGCCAACGGTTGCTGACAGCCTACTAGCTAAGCTCACAATCGCCACACCGCATATCGCTGGCTATACATTAGAGGGCAAGCTACGTGGTACACAAATCATCTATGATGCCTTATGTGAGAAGCTAGCGATCATACCTGCCCAGTCTATGTCCAACCTGCTACCGCTTAACCTGTTTTTGTGGTCTGAGTTAAAAGCAAACCCAGACAGATTGTCAAAGTTTTATGACATTATGCAAGATGATGCCTTGTTGCGAAGCAAAATATCTGGTGAAAATCCTGACAAACAAGTGAATGGCGCTGACTTTGATGGTTTGAGGCGTGATTACCACTTGCGCCGTGAGTGGCAATCCTAATCTAGCAATTTAAAAATACTATTCTTAAAAACATAAATAATCTACGTCATTGAAGCATTATTATTTGTGAATCACGGTAGACAGTCATGAGCCAATCAAGCAGTACCTTTAGTCATCAACCTAACTACGTCCCAACCATGACACTGGCAATGGCACAGCAGCGTGCCAAGTTTATCGGTGATATTCGCCAGTTTTTTACCAGTCGTCAGGTACTGGAAGTACAGACGCCGCTTTTATCGCAAGCAGGGAACACCGACACTTTTTTGCAATCAGTGGCAGCGCACGTAACCTATCAAGATCGTCCTCGTACCTATTATTTGCATACGTCTCCTGAGTTTGCGATGAAGCGTTTACTGGCGAGCTGGCAAGTGCCTATTTATCAAATTTGTCCTGTGTTTCGAGATAATGAAATAGGCGTGCGTCATAATATCGAATTTACAATGTTAGAGTGGTATCAGCCCAATTACAGCCTCGATGATATGGCAGGTGAGCTTAATGAGTTGCTTACGGCGCTGTATGGTCATCCAATGGTGATGAGCCACTATCGCTATGTCGATGCTTTTATGGATTTTGTTGGTATACACCCACTGACAGCGAGCCTATCTGCGCTCCAAGCGGTAGCAGAAGATAGAGGGTTGATAGGATTTGATTTTAATGATGCTGATGATAGCGAAGCAAATCGTCGCCAGAACTGGTTAGATTTGCTATTTAGTCATGCAGTAGAGCCAAATTTGGGACACGACTTGCCGACACTGATCATAGAATATCCACCTGCGACAGCTGCATTGGCAAAGACAGCGCTAGATAAAGAAGGCAATACAATAGCGAAACGCTTTGAGCTGTATATCAATGGGATTGAGATTGCCAACGCTTATGATGAGCTGGCAGATGGTCCAGCATTACGAGCACGTTTTGAGCAAGACAATCAATTACGTCATCGTCATGGGTTGCCAAAAATGCCCATTGATGAGCACTTAATTGCTGCATCTGATGATTTGATTCCTTGTAGTGGTATTGCGGTCGGTGTTGATCGATTGCTCATGGTGATAACGGGCGCAAAAACTTTAGAGGAAGTGATTGCTTTTCCGAGCGGTCAAGCATAACCAACAGATAGTTTTTATTCATAGCAGCAAGAAAAAAGGTCGTTACCGATTTACCAATTAAATATTGGCGAATCGATAACGACCTTTTTTATAATCTGATTCAGTGATTTGACTTACGTAGTTATAGCTTGGCAGTCAGATCTATCTAAACAGTGATGGTTTATACTGTAGAAATGGCTTCATTGATGTCGATATCACCATTGTGCAAGTTGAATACTTTTCCAATAGTATTATCGGCGGTTAGGACAGCCGCCAGCGTCGTTGCGACATCTTCAATAGCATTTTCACCAGAGCTGGTATCATTGATAGTGATTTTGCCTGTACCGTCACGTTCTTTCAGTGCACCCGGCTGTACGATTGTATAGTCGAGTGAGCTATTATTCACGAGCCAATGATCAGCGTAATGCTTAGAGATATAGTAGTCTTTTAGATCTGCAATGTTAGGGTTGTTATCCCATTTCTCAGTCTCTAGCGAGAATACAGAGCTAAGCATAATATAGCGTTTGATACCTTTGTCTTGCGCGGCTTGCATGGTCTTTACTGCACCGTGTAAGTCGACTTCTAGTACATTTTTACCACCAGATCCTGCGACAAAATAGACAGCATCGATATCTTGATCCAGTTGTTTTTCGATAGACTCTTTGCTAGCAGTAATATCCAAATCTAGCTGAGTATAGTTGTCATTGTCAAACAGCTTTTTTTCTTGGCGAGTCGTACCAATTACTTGGTGTTCGTCAGCTAATAATTGCTTAACCAATTCACCACCGACACGGCCACTGGCACCAACGACTAAAATTTTCATAATCATTCCTATTGTTATTTACATTCTGTTATTTAAGCGATTCAGTGAATATTTTTATCTCAAAAACTGACTGTATCGTAACAAAAATAATCCGCACGCTTCGTTATAAAGCGTGCGCATTGGATAGGAGTTGGTTATAGAGTGTATACGGTTCGCAAGAAAGCAATATTTGCCAAGCAAGATTCGCTAACTAGAGGATAGTACTTGAATGAGATTGGAAGGGTAACAGCGCTAACGTACTAAGCGATTCAGACCATCGGCAAAAGCTTTTTTATCGCGGTCGCCGTAGGGTTTTTGACCGCTCATTTCTTGCAGCTCTAGGACACCAGTGCCGCGCATGGTGTCCATAAAATCGCGCATATTAAGCTTTTGCTTGATGTTATTTTTGTCATAGACCACGCCGCGTGTGGTTAGCACCAAGCCGCCTTTGTCCAAAATATCATTGGCTAAAGGTATGTCGCTCGTAATCGCCAAGTCGCCTGCCTGTATTTGCTCGACGATATAATCATCAGCCTTGTCAAACCCTGATGGCACAACCGTCATGACGAGCAGAGGAGATTTGCGTAGTTTGATTGGCTGGTTGGCGACGAATATCGCCATCGTTTTGGTACGTTCAGCCGTTTTGATAATCAAATCTTTGGCGATTAATGGTACGGAGTCGGCATCCACCCAAATTTGCATTATTTCTTCGCCTTTTCTGTTTTTGGCGACAATTCTGCCAGACTGTCTGCTTCACCACTGTTATCTTCTAAGACGTCGTTTTTAGTTTTGGCATCTGCGGTATTAGAGTGAGTATCGATATTTCCATACTCTTTGTCCAAACCTACTTTATTTGGCAATACGGCAATCAGCTTTGCCATAGCGGATTCTAAGTCAGTCACGTCATTGGGCATCAAGGTAATATGAGCAATCTTGCGATCGTCACGCTCAGCTTTATGATAACTATGATAGTGAGCGCCATCGATATTTAGCACGGCACTGATATCAGGATATTGGCCGAGTACGTTGACCATAATCGCTGGATGGACGTTGTCCGTATCACCGAGTGGTAAGTTGACCACAGCACGGATATGGTTTTCAAACTGGCTAGTAACCGCGCCTTCGATGCTCCAGTGGCCAGAATTGTGTACACGTGGTGCGATTTCATTGGCCAGTATCGTGGTATGACCGCGAGCATCTTTGGTGACAAACAATTCAAGTGCCATGACGCCCACATAGTCTAGATGGTTCATGATCTTTGTGATGGCGTCTGTTGCCTGCTGGAGCAGGTGGCTGGTACCGACCGCAGGAGCTTGAGTTTTTGCCAAAATACCGTGATGATGATGGTTTTCGACCAAATCATAACAGCGTACCTGACCATTTTGCGCTCTTGCTGCAATGATAGACACTTCACGATTAAAGTTAATGAAACCTTCAGCAATCAGTGGCGCAGGCGTTGGCGTGAGTGACCCTTTGCCACTAACGGCGTCTTTTAGCGCAAGCCAAGCAGTTTTAATGTCATTGTCTTGTTTGATCACGAACTGACCTTTGCCATCGTAGCCACCGCGGCTGGTTTTCAAAACGATAGGCAGGCCTAACGCTTCACAAGCTTGCTTTAACTCAGCTTCAGAATTAACTTCCATAAATGGCACGGTGGCAATATCGAGCGCATTGAACATCTGCTTTTCTTTTAGACGGTCTTGGGCGATATCAAGCGCAATCAGTGGTGGGAACATACCTTGCTTGCTGCCAGATTTTGACACGCTCGTTAATTGCTCGACCGTAGACGTTGGTGTGTTCTCGAACTCTAAGGTAAATACATCAGCGGCTGCGATAAAGTCGGCTAATTGATCGCTATGAAATACGCGACCGTATAGGCTGGCAGGGCATTCTGGATTGTCTTCTAAAAACACGCATTGGTAACCGAGTGGCATCGCGGCTTCGGCAAGCATCATACCAAGCTGACCACCGCCTAAAATACCGATGGTACGAATGGTTTGGGTAACAGGATAAGCGTTTGCTGTAGTCATGAAAGGCTCTTTGAATAAAAGTGAATAAGATCTATGGGCTATTAAAATTTAAAACGCAATGGGTGAAAATAGGAAAAGGTGCACTATAGGCACCTTATATCTAGTATGACGTACTGAAAAATAAAATGTGGTAGCTCTTGTTTTTAGGCGATCAATACAAAATACCATGCTAAAAAAGCTAGTCACTCTATATTTATTTAAGAATTAATAATACCGGGTGTTGGGCTAGCGAGAATGGTCTCGGTTTGCGTCTGACGCATCTCATCCAGCTTAGTAGCAATCGTTTCATCATGCAAGGCCAAGACTTGAATCGCAAGTAGGGCCGCGTTATAAGCGCCAGCGGTACCAATTGCCAATGTCCCAACAGCAATGCCTTTGGGCATTTGCACGATAGACAACAGACTGTCCCAACCACTTAGCATAGAGGATTTTACAGGGACGCCAAATACAGGTAGTGGTGTTTGGCTGGCACACATACCAGGCAGATGAGCGGCGCCGCCTGCACCCGCGATAATCACTTGTAGACCATTGTCTTTTGCGCTTTTGGCGTAATCAAATAGCCTGTCAGGTGTACGGTGAGCAGAAACCACTTCACACTCAAAGGCAACATCAAAGTCTGCTAGCAATTGTGCTGCGGCACTCATAGTCGCCCAATCAGATTGCGAACCCATAATAATGCCGACTTTTGGTTGACCAGCAGGGGAGGTGATTGGACCGTTCTGGTTAGCCGCAGTATTGGTGGTGCTCATGATTGGATATCCTCAAAAAGACCATCATACAAAAATTTTGCTACACTCGTAAAGCCAAGTTTGACTTTTAATAATGATATGGTGTTAATAGCATTTATATCATGGGTTTATCTCTATTCTTTTGTCGTGATAATGCTGCACAAAGCGAGAAGCTGTCAGTGGTAATGGCTGTTCGGTATCCAGCTGATAGCAAGTCAAGTAGCCACTATCTACCGCTGCCGAATAATCAGTACAGGCGACTTGTGGACTGAGTGGCTCAGGTGTACCAGTGAGCCAATAGTGACCGACAAATACAGGTTTATGTGTTTGTAGCGCAAAGTCAATATTTTCAGCCAGTGCATCAGGCGGTATTTGTGCCAATGCGGAGGACGGTGCACGAGCGACCTCACGAAGCGTGCGCTGATTCAACGCATCAAGCCACCAACGCACCCGTACTCGTCTGCGTTCAGTGCCTTCTTTATCTACCATCACAATACCATCAGGCAAGCCCGTCTCTACCCCTTTTAGTACACGCTCTAAGGCATCAAAAGCGATAGTATCTTCTTTAGCGGTTGCGATTAGACCTTCAGAGGTTAGGCAGTTATTATCCGTCAGCAGGGGCTCTAGAACCGCCATGCTATCTACATCCCAGCAAGCATGGACGAAACAGGCATAATCTGTCTCAATCCACAGAGGTATCTCGTACAAGCGCTGCAACCAGTATTCGTGCTGCTCTGAGCCGAACGGTATCTCTGCCAAGAATGCTTCATGTTGGCGTTGATGTACCGCATTATGTGAGCGCAGATACTGGCTAGAATCCTCAGGATCGAGCGTGGCATAAGCCAAGGCATTATATTCATGATTGCCCATCACCGCATCGGCCACGTCCGCGTCTAACATTGCAAAGACAATCTCTAATGTGGCCAGTTGCTGCGACCCACGGTCAATCAAATCGCCAATGAATAATGCCCTGTGACCTGCCGGTGGCACAAAATGCTGACCGTTATGCTCGTATCCTAATTGGTTTAACAAACCAACGAGCTTGTCTGCATAACCATGAATATCACCGATAATATCTATAATCATAATGAAATATTAAATCTCAAACGTAAAAGTAAGCAACTTGCTTAATTGACCTGATTCAAAGAATTTCTATTTGAGAAAACAGTTTAAAAACCAGGCGACAATAAAGCATTTATAAAATGGGGTAGTACTTTAGGCTCTAAAATAATCGTAGCAATGACGCCAAATGCGCCGCCCCACATATGTGCCATATGATTGATTTTTGAGCCACCGCGTTTGTCCGCGTAAATACTATAAAATACATAAGCGACGGCAAACAGTATCGCAGGAATAGGAACAATGGCAAATAAGTAAATTCGCTCCCACGGTGCTAGCAAAATAAAGGCAAATAAGACTGCCGATACACCGCCTGATGCCCCAAGACTTAAGTAACTGGCATTGTCTTTATTTTTAAGGTAGCTTGGAATCATGGCAACAACAATAGCCAACACATAAAAAACCACAAAACCATAGCCGAACAAAAATGAACGATATAGCCCTTCAATAGCTCGGCCAAAAAAGTATAACGTAAACATGTTGAATAGCAGATGCATACTGTCGGCATGAATAAAGCCATGCGTGACAAAACGATCCCATTGTCCGTTATTTACAGCGGGTGGATAAAAGATAAGACGGTTGAGTAATTTCTTGTTTTGCCATGCTAATAAGCTGACAATAACAGTAATGATGATAATAAGGGTCGTATGGTTTAACAAAGGAAAATCCTTAGGTCGCGCCTGATAGGTGACAATGCAATAAATGGCAATGCGATAAATGACAATGTTCAAAGCCTAAGCGTTAGGGCTGAGTAAAAACAAATATGACCATTAATTAATATATTCATACTAAGTTAATATATTGATACTAAGTTCAAGTTACTCGTAACGTAATTAGTTAATACTAACAGCAGTTATGCTGATACAAATATCTATTATGTGACAAAACGATGCATTTTTATGCTTTTATAGTGAGTAATGTAGCAGTGTATCATGTGAGATAAGTGAAACCGCTATATAGACGTCGATGCTGCTAAAGAACGCTTGACAGTTTCAGGGCAAGTAGCCGTATATACAACGAACAATAAGTGCTTAATTTTTGCGGATTCAAAAAGTCGAGAGAGGCAGTGATCCATGAGTATTATCGATCAATTAGAACAGACCGTCACCCCCGCTATATTGGGCGAGCATAATCGCAGTGATAGCGTGGCTTATATCAGCTTGCTTGAGCAGTTTTATGCCATTTTAGCCACGCGCTTAGCGGTGCCACAGGTCTACTCGCAGCTACTTCGTAACGATCAGGTGATGGCTAATGACAGTATTGCCGAGCGGCCTTTATTTGAGCAGCTATGGCAAGACCAAGTACTACAAAAAACGATTATCCAAGAGCTGTCAGCCGCGCATCATATTGATGAGTCGATCACTGCTCAATTGCTAATTAATGCAGCATCCTTAGCCTATCGTGAGCTAAAGGTTTTGGCCAATGGACAGTTTTTGCCAGCATTCTTGCAAGGAGAGCAGTCGACGCTGCGCCCATATTTACCTATATGGTCAGCGTCCGTTATCACTGCTACTCAAGGCGCTGGACACGAATCAATGTCAAACTTTGTCGCAGATGTCGCAGATAATGGTATCGCGCCATCAAGTGATACCTTACCGAATAAACTTAGTGAGCCTGATCTAAGTACTGACGCAGTCGCTGCAACGACAGCTACTACAGCCGCTTATGTGGAAAACGCTAATATAAGCGCTACTGACGCATTAAATGACGATGAGCATTTTGGTGACAGTAATGACGCTATCCATGCCAGTCCAGCAGCTCATCACTTGGCAGAAAATAGCAACGTCAAGCGAGAGCGCGTGCGCACTCGCAATCAGCGAAACGACCTACTGATGCGAGTATTTTTATTGATAGTAGCACTGGCTGCGATGGCACTGGCTGCTTGGGCATTATTAATAAAACCCAAAAGCGACCTACCAGTAGAACCGGTTGCTGTCGCGCCTGTGGTTACTCCAGCACCGCCACCAGCACCAACGATGACTCCCATCGAGTTCATCGTTGGCGTAGATGATAGTGGCAACATCTATACTTGTAGCGCGACGGTCGGTGATGCAGCGCTACAAAGCTCTTTACAACAGGCACTCAATACGAGCTTTGGCGAGCAGGCGAGTATATGTGAATTTACCATACAGAATGGAATAGCAACTACTATCGCAAACATGCCTGCGGAAATATTGCCCAATGTTCTGACCATGCTCAGATCGACACCGTTCGCCCGTCTACACTTACAAAACGATCGTCTGACAGTAGAGGCGCCGGATGACATGCTACTACAACAATTGGTCACAAACGTACGTAGTTTAGCACCAACCATGGCAGTCGATAGTACTGCGCCATTGCCACTGCCTAACAACAGTAATGGTGATACGACATATGGTATGGCTGGCACTAATGGCGTAAACAATCAACTCGGCGATGGAACGGGCACTAATAACCAATACAGTAATGACGGCATGAGCAATGGTACTGGAGAATATCAAGCCGCTGATGATGACACAGGTGATCGCGTGATACCTGCGCCACTACCTAACAATAATGATGGATTTAATAATAATTCCAACAACGTACCTGCCAATGTTCCAAGTAATATTCCTAGCAGCGTCCCTTCTGGTAATAGACCGAGCAGACCGTCAGGCCCTATTTCTGAGTCAGAAGTAGATGACATGGCGAGCAGTGTCATCGTTGCTGAACCAGCACAAGTCAGGTAGTGAATCGTATAAAGTACATTTAAATCGACTCAGTTCGAATGTACTTTCAGAACTTTTAGAAATAGTTCAAAAGTTAAGCAAGGGAGCGGTATGAATTTGTCATACCGCTTTTTGATTTTAACTGTTGCTTAGCGTACGTATTTAAGATCTGAGCATCAAAAATGGTGCTACTTCACCAAAAAAGCAGATTCGCGGAGCTGAGTATCGCATTCTCTTAATTTGTACTCAAATGCCTGTTGGGTTATGAATGTATAGTTACGCGCACCAATTAAAACATTACTTAACGTATCATTTGCACAACAACGTATCGACTGTGAAAACACCTTTAACAATTCTATAATATCTAAAATCAATCATAGTGGCCTGATAAATCTGACTTGACAGAGTAAACAGCCGCCACGTTATTAGATGATTTTATGCTTTAGAGAATCGAACAATATAAATAAAAATTAAGGGGAGAGTTGTATTATGGATATTATCAGTCATTTGACACGCACAGTCAGCCCAGCCGTATTAGCAGACGATCATAGTCCTGCTAAGCAAAATCTACTTGAGCAATTTTATGCAATTTTTGCTGCTCGCCTCGCGAATAATGATACCTATAGCCGTTTTGCTAATGAGAATATCGCTCGTGATGATAGCTCTTTTTATGATCGTGTATGGACAGAAGGGGCCCACCGTGACCAAATTTCTCGTGAGCTCGCTAATGCACATGGCGTCGATGAGACAGCTTCTCGTGGTCTGATTGCTATGGCAGCGCCGCTTGCTTTTCACGAAATCAAAAGCTTGGCTGGTACTACCCCTGTACCGCAATTTCTCAATGACAATCTCAACAGTTATCAGCATCATATCCCTGCATGGGCGGGGGCTGTCTTACCTGCGAGTGCCATTGCAGCCACTCCTGCTGCGGCGCCTATATCCGATACGGTCAGTACCGCGCCACTACAGAAAGAAAAAGAGCCACAAGGCAGCTTTATGAAAGCCCTATTACCGATTATCGGTTTGATTATTTTGGGTGCATTGGCTTGGGCTTTATTAAGAGGCTGTCAGGAGAACCCTGAGCCTGTTGCTACGCCGATGGCTACCGCGCAGCAAGACGAGCAAGGTAATGAGCAAGCAGTAGTAGCAACTGACATCGAGCCTGCCTCACTCCGTATCGCCACTGGCGAAAATGGTGAGCTATACGCTTGCCGCATGAGCGTAGGCAACGAGACGCTACAGACCAATGTAATGAATGCACTAACTGGCGCATTCGGCGATGAAGCCAATAAGTGCCGCGCTGATGTCGATGATAATTTTGCCATAGATATGCCAGCCGCTGCACAGCTTACTACGATATTGCCAATCGTTAAAAATGTACCGAATGCTAGCATGGTGATTAAAGGAGATACCATCACGGTCAATGCACCTGATGATGCGGTATTGGCCCAATTGGTGTCTGATCTACAAGCCGCTGCACCAGCGATGATGGTAGAGGCTGAAGGTCCATTAGATCTGCAAGGTGAGATTGACGAGAGTGTGGCTGCTGCAGATGCTGCAATGACCAATCTCGGTGACGATCCAGACCCACGTGATGTTGCACGTGCTTTGAGTATTCAGGTGATCAATTTCCAAGTGGATGAAGCTGTCATCCCTGATGTCAATAAAACCATTCTTGATCGTGCTGCAAAAATCATCAATGAAGTGCCTGATATGAACCTGATGATTATCGGTCATACAGATAGCCAAGCGTCTGATTCTTACAACATGGAGTTGTCTCGTGAGCGTGCTGAGTCGGTAAAAGAGTATCTGGTGGCTCAAGGTGTTGATGCGAGCAAACTCAGCACCAAAGGTATGGGTGAAACAGATCCTATCGCGGATAACTCAACCGAGCAAGGTCGTTTCCGCAATCGCCGAATTGAGTTTGTGGTTAATGATGAGATGGTCGATTTAAATGATGGCATGATCATCAACAGCGACTCGCTTGACCCAGATTTGAACCCTTTAGATAGTAATAATGATGATCTGCTACCTGATGGTGATGATGCGACGCAAGGTACTGCGGTAGATCCAACGAATTAATCAAAAATCATCTAATTTGGTAGTAGTTAAGTCTAAAAAACCGCACCTTAACGTGAACCGACCCCCGTAAGTTGTGTCCAACTTATGGGGGTCGGTTCATAACGATGCGGTTTTTTATTTGCCAAATTTTTCAACGGTTTCGTATGAATACAAGGCTACTTATAATCAGTAGGGTCTTTTGATTCATTGGCAGGTTTATCAACTTGTGTATCAGACTCAACGTTGAAAAAGATCTGAGTAACATTGTTCTTTGCTTGTTGCCAATAATCAAACTGCTGGCAAGTAGACTCAAGATCACCTTGCCACTTTGGTATATTGCCGCACATGGTTTTGATACGCCTCTGGTTAGGATAGGGTAGTTCTTGCGCTGCCGCCGCCGCTTCATGAGCGGCAACACGATCGTTACACACCAGTGCAATATCGCAACCAGCTTCAATGGCAGCCTTTACGCGCGCGCTGACATCGCCAGCGGCCTTTGCCCCTGCCATTGATAAATCATCAGAAAAAAGCACACCATCGAACGCTAGCTGATCACGAATGATATCTTTTAGCCAAATTTTAGAAAATCCAGCGGGCCGATTATCTACTTGCGAAAAAATCACATGGGCTGGCATCAAAGCATCAAGCAGTGACAGCGTTTGCGCAAAAGGTTGCATGTCACTATTGATGATCTCGTCCAAGCTACGTGTATCGATGGCCTCTGATACATGAGAGTCAGGAGCGATAGCGCCATGACCAGGGAAATGCTTGCCAGTGGTGGCCATGCCAGCCGCTTTCATGCCGCGCATAAACTGCGTGGCTAGGGCAACGATTGCTTGTGGCTCCTGATGAAAGCTACGGTCACCGATAACTTGGCTGATACCATCTCTATCCAGCACGGGCGCAAAGCTCAAATCAATACCTACTGCCATCACTTCGGCTGCCATCAGATAGCCACAGTCGTATGCGCAGCTGAGCGCACGGCTTGGATCGTGATTGAATAACTCACCAAGCCTACCCATAGCAGGTAGCGGTGTGAACCCTTCACGCAGCCGTGCGACTCGTCCGCCTTCTTGATCGACACCGATTAATATATCGGGGTTGTGGTACCGGATATCGTCACATAATGCGCGTACTTGGGCCGCATCAGCGACGTTGCGTCCAAACAATATGACCCCGCCAATCTGTGCTTGTTTGATCAAGCTGACGTCTTCTGCGGTCAGTGCGGTATTATCGATATCAATCATTAAAACGCCGTACATTGCGTCATCCTTATTTTTTTGTATATTGTTATATTATGGGGTTGACCGATCATCGATGTCCAATCGCTTAGCAGTCATTACTCATGCACTTTATTATGACAGTTATTATCAATTGAGCCTAATGTGGCAGATTATTGGCATCAAATCAATTTGTGGGTAGTCGGCGACTTAATGCTAATAGCCTTAAGTCGCTATGTGTGATAAAAGTGAGAGAAAGTTTGGTATGTGCAGGCGTTGCGTGTAAGATTGCTTATACAGTTTGAGACAGTTCAGTATTTATGCACATGATAATATTGATTTTTGACTATATATCAGGATTCGATAATAAGCGTCAGAATCTGTATTCAGAATCTATATATTATTTAGAATCTATATATAAAGGCGGCGGAATAATAAAGCTATAGCGTTGTAAGCTCATAGTAATAAGTAAGCTAAGGCAAAGTAAGACAGACATTGAGCAAAAACAGACGACAGTCATGGGCAATAATACATTCAGCAGTTTTTAATTTTTATAACACAAATAATATCACTAACTTCAAATAACTAGGTACATATGATGAAAAAACAACCAGCACAATGGTTACTCAGTGCAGCGTCAGTGGGCATCGCCGGTATTATCCTGACACAAAGCTACGGTACTGCCGTAGCAGAAACCAATACGGGAAGTTTTGTTCAGACACCTGAGCAAAAGGTCACTACTCGCCAAGTTGCCGCTTTGCTGGATCGCAGTCATTACCTTAATCAGCCATTAGATAGTAAAACCGGTAGCGAAATCTTATCAATGTATATTGATAGTCTCGATCCAAACCATACGTTGTTTTTGCAATCTGATGTCGATGAGCTGAAGAAAAAGCACGCTGATGATTTTGGCACGCGCCTCAAGCAAGGCGACCTATCCGCAGGGGTAGAAGTCTTTGATCGTTATCGCAAACGCTCAAACGAATACTTTGCCATGGCAACCAAGATGCTCAAGAAAGATATTGATTTGACCGGTGATGACACCATCATTCTTGATCGTGAAAAGCTCGGACATTTCAAAACCAAAAAAGAGCAGCGTGACTATTGGGAACGTCAGCTAAAGTTTCAGCTGATGAGTATTACGCTGGGACAAGAAGACGAAAAAGCCAAAGAAAAAGTGTTTTTAAGCAATCCAGATATCACTCGTGGACAGGACTTGGTACGCAACGATGAACGTACGCCAAATGAGATTTTGCAAAATCGTTTGTCGCGTCAGCAAGAGCAGTTTAAGCGTCTCAAAGATGATGAAATCATGGAGACGATTCTAAACACCGCCATGCTGACCTATGATCCGCACAGTAACTACTATGCGCCGATTCAGGCAACTGAACTACAGATTCAGTCTAGTTTGCAGTTAGAAGGCATCGGTGTTTCTATCCGTCCTGATCGTAAAAACCCAGATTACACCCGTATCGTGACCTTAGTCGATGGTGGTCCAGCGGCCAAATCTGGTCAAATCAAGCCCAATGACTTGATCGTGGGTATCGCAAAAGATGGCGAAACCATGACGGACGTGGTTGGCTGGTCAACGCGTGAGATCGTCAGCTTGATTCGCGGTAAGCGCGGTACGTCTGTCACGCTCAAGCTGCGTCAGCCTAATACGCCAGATGCCAGTGCCCGTACAGTCACCGTTGTGCGTGATATTATCCAGCAAGAAGAATCAGGCGTGACGCAGCGCGTGGTCGAGGTGCAGCGTCCTAATATCGACAAAACTCCAAAACGCATTGGTGTTCTTGAGATACCGAGCTTTTATCTGAACTATCGTGCCCGCCGTAATGGCGAGGACTACCGTAGTGTCAGTATCGATACTGAAAAAGCGTTAAAAGAATTGAACGAAGAAAATATCGATGGGCTCGTGGTGGATTTGCGCAACAACCCTGGTGGCTCGTTAGATGAAGTTGCCAAAATGCTAGGATTCTTTATTAAAAGCGGTCCATTGGTACAGATTCGTGATAACCGCGGTAATGTCCAAGTGTACCGCGATAATGATGGCGGCGAGCAGCTCTATGACGGCAAAATGGTCGTCCTAACCAACCTAGCATCGGCCTCAGCCAGTGAAATTTTTGCCGCTGCTATTCAGGATTATGGTCGTGGATTGGTGGTTGGTAGCACAACGACAGGTAAAGGCTCTGCGCAGATTCAACTGGATAGCTTGGCGTTAGGCTCTGCAACTTTAACTCAGCGTAAGTTCTACCGTATCACAGGTGGTAGTACGCAGAATAAAGGCGTGGTACCTGATGTTGAATTGGTCAATATCTATGATGATGCGACCTTTGGCGAACGCGCGCAGAAAAAAGCCTTGCCTTGGGATACCATCAGAACAGCGCCTTATAAGCCTGAAGGGAAGTTTACCAATGACACTTTAGCGACGCTCAATCAGCAGTCTAAAATTCGCCAAGAGAAAAACCCGCAGTTTATTTATCTGTCGACGCTCAATGATATTCGTAATATGGATGATGAGAAAAAACCAGTTCGTTTAGATATTAACAGCCGCCGAGTCAAAATGCAGCTGATTGAAAAGCGTTCGCTAGAAGCCGAAAACAGACGTCTGATCGCTACTGGTGAACGCCCCTATTCTAATTGGAATACGTATCAGGCCGCGATGGATGCAAAGTTTGAAGAGCGTAGCCGTATGAAAGCTGCTGAGCGTCCAGAGCTGCCAGAAGATGAAGCCTTTATTAACGAAGCCGCTTATCTGATGCTAAGTGCTGAACCCAAGACCTTACTCAGTCCTGAAGAGAAACTATAAGGGGTTATACGATAGCTAGTATTACCATGTAAGCATATGCTTACATGGATTGACGTTTAGACCACTTACTAGTGCTAGGACAATCTGCGATTATAACTGTACGGCACGATTCATTGATACTAGGGATTGGTATCTTAAGGTCGCATCAGGGATAAGTGGTTTGCTGATTAGGGATGATAAGGCTGGATGCCTGTCAGTTATGAGATACCCCGGGATTAGGTATCACATAACGCTAACATGGATGGTTGATGATAAAAGCCGCATGACGCTTGTCGTTATGCGGCTTTGTTATGTCTGGAGCTAAGAGTTATTTCTGGCGCTAGCTTACGCTTCTTTGATAGCTTTGTGAGAATGGCTATTGAGCTTAAGGATGCTCACAGAAGCGTAATGAATGCTTCATTGTTAGAACGCTCTTTTTATCTACATCTAATCAATCAGCACTTATGACAGACATAAAAAAAGGCCAGTAGACAGTGCTACTGGCCTTTTTGATGAGAGGATAAGCTCAAATATAACCTATTCTCTAACCGTCTCACGATACTCTAGAAGAGATTAGTGCTCAACGCCACCTGCGCCATGTATATGGCCGTGGTTTAGTTCGTCTTCAGTTGCTGCACGTACTTCTTGAATTTCAACGTCAAACGTCAAACGCTTACCAGCCAATGGATGGTTGGCATCAACAGTCACTTCTTGATCGTTTACGTCAGTGACTGTCACTAGCATCACTTGACCACCAGCTTCTGACTGGAACTGCATACCAGGCTGGATATCATCAACGCCTTGGAAGTTGTCACGTGGTACGCGCTGTACCGCTTGCTCTTGATACTCGCCATAGCCATCAGCAGGCTCAACCACTGCGTTGATTTTTTCGCCAGCAGATTTGCCTTCTAATTGTGATTCTAGGCCTGGGATGATGTTGCTGTGACCGTGTAGATAAGCAAGTGGCTGACCTTCTGGAGACTGGTCAAGGATATTGCCTTCGTCGTCTTTTAATGTGTAATTGAATTTGACGGCAGTGTCTTTTGCGATAGTAGTCATAAAATATCCTAAGTATATCTATGTAAAAAATTAAATACGGTTGCAATAAACCTAAAAAAGCCAATCAGCAAGCCAAATAGCCACAGTATTAGTCAATTATCATCAGTTTATTAAAGTAACTTTAGCAGTTAGCATCTTTAATTGAGATGGCCTATATAAGTTTCAAGGCAAAAAACATAAAAAATGCCAATTAATGCCACAATTTATCATAATAACTGCTATTTTCTATAGTTAATCGATAACTACTGGCCACTCAGGGTTTGGGAGTTGCGTTTTTTGGGAAGGACTCCTAACATAACAATAAAATAAGGATGAGAGATACTATGACTGCATTTGCCGATAATACTAATAACCAGCTAACGAGCGACGTTTCAATCAGCCATGATGATATCAATAATACGGCTGATATCAGCTACCAATTCGATTTTGCCCGTTTTTCTGAGCATTTGGTGGATGTGTCACTGTCTTTTACGGCAACAGTTAATACTCCTCAGCTTTGGCTACCGGCATGGATACCGGGCAGTTATCTGATGCGTGAGTTTGCTCGCAACATCACCGCTGTGCATTATCGAGTAACAGACAGCCAAATAAAAGAAGGTGACGGGCTTTCTGAAACTTATCGTGCACAAAAGGTAGATAAACATACGTGGCAACTCCCCACTATCACAGCAGGACAAAGGGTAGTCGTCGAATACGAAGTCTACTGCTACGACCTATCGGTACGTACTGCCTATGTCGATCAGCAGCGTCTGTATGGTAATTTTACCTCACTTGCACTCGCGGTCGACGGGCAAGAGCAGATTCCAGTACAAGTCAGCTTGATTGTTCCGGAGTCGTTTTTGTTAGATAAAGAAGAAAGTCATGTAATCTTGGCATGTGGTTTGGCATCTACGCATCTGCGTGTTGATGGTCAGAGCGAAGATAAACGGCACTGTTATCAATTACGGGCAGATAATTATCATGAGCTGATTGATTATCCTTTTGAGATTGCAGCACAGAATAAATTTGATTTTATTATTCATGACAGTCAGCATCAGACGCTTCATCACAGTTTTTATCTCTCAGGCAAGCATAGTGCCAATATGGGCAGGCTACAGCAAGACGTCACTCAGATTTGTCAGACTTATCTGGACTGGCTGGGGGATGCACCCTTTCATGATTACATCTTTATGACGTTTGCTAGTGGTCAGGATTACGGCGGACTTGAGCATATCAACTCTACGAGTCTGATTACCCCGCGCCGTGACTTACCAAATGCTGATGAGCCAAAAATACCAAGCACGGATTATCAGCGGTTTTTGGGCTTGTGCAGTCATGAGTACTTTCACTCGTGGTGGGTCAAAACCGTGCGTCCTGATGTCATGGTTGATGTTGATCTACGCCGTGAAGCGTTCACACCGATGCTTTGGGTATTTGAAGGATTTACGTCTTATATCGATGATTTTATGCTGCAAGCATCTGGCGTGATCGATAAGTCAAACTATCTCAGGTTATTAGCGGAACAAATCAATCGCTATTATCAAACGCCTGGACGCGATAACCAAAGTGTCGCAGAGTCAAGCTTTGATGCTTGGATTAAATTGTACCGAACGGATGAAAATACGGGTAATGCAGGTATCAGTTACTACAATAAAGGCGCATTGGTGGCATTGTGTCTGGATTTGATATTGCTAAAAAATACCAATAATCGCTATCGTCTATTCGATGTGGTCAAAGCGTTCTATACCCAAGCAAAGCAAAATGACAGCAAGCGTATCGGCATCAATAGCGCGGATATGGGCGACGTGATTGGGCAGTTTATGCCGATAGCGGAATGGGAGGATTTTGAACGCCGTTACGTCAACGGCGTAGAGGAATTGCCAATTGAGGCGCTGCTGCTCGCAAACGGTATCAAAATGCAGGTCAATACCAAAGAGACCGCGGATAAGCATGTTCCTTGGGGTATGCGCTGCAATGAGACACCTGCTGGACTCAAAATCAATCGGGTGAACCGCGGTAGTGTTGCCGCCAAAGCAGGTATCTCAGCCCATGACGTTATTATCGCGATTGATGGCATCAAGGCGGATAGTAAGCAGCTAGCATCGCTGAGTAATGCAGAGCATCCCGTTGAGTGTCATCTGTTTCGCCGCGATGAGCTGATGTGTGTGCAAGTGCAACCTGATGCACTGCCACAAGCTGACGGGAATGACAGTGATATGCCTGAAAAAGAATTTCCTCATAAGGTCAGTCTGCGCTTAGTAAAAGGCGATAAAGCGCTAGAGGATAATGGTGATAAAGCGCAAGGAGAGGCAAACTGGGAGCCATGGCTGGATGTGATGAAGCGTCAGTCAGCATAGTGACATCGAGAGATATAAGTAAGCAAAGCAAAACCCCCTAATAAGCAAATATGGTTATTAGGGGGCTTAGGGCGTGTCATCAATTAACCCATTCAATCATTTAGCGGTCTTAAAATGGCTAAATCTTGTCAAATATCGTCAAAAATCTTGTGAATATACCTATATTCTCTACAATTTTTTCCTCATTTGACTACTATTTATCTCATTTTAAGCCTCGCTATCTAAATGATGACACGCCCTAAATCATAGTTGATAGGTTTTTTAATGTTCTCAATCAATATTTAGCAAAAAATAGTCTATTTCACATTTTTACACTGAGTTGATTACTACTTCTCTTTGGTTTTATTATCTGGGTCCTCACTGGCAGACTTCTCGTTTGCAGTAGTGTCGCCGTTAGGCTCGTCAACCTCAGCATTATCGTTTTCAACATCGCTCGTCGCTTTAAGCGCGACAATCCAGTTTTGCATGAGCTCAATCTCTACTTGCTGAGTATCGATGATATGCTGTGCCAATTGACGCATTTCTTCATCAGTACCGTATTCGAGCTCGATTTTTGCCATATCTACGGCGCCAATATGGTGTGGTAGCATGCCACGTGCAAATGCCATATCCGGCATAGGATCAGCAATACCCAATGTCATCTCACCATGCATGCTTTCCATGCCCTTAGCGTAGGCCTGTTGCATAGCAGCGGTATTGGGCTTAGGTTTGGCTGCGTCAGGATGGCTGGCAAGCCATTTGTTTAGGATATCAATCTCAGCTTGCTGCGCCGTGATGCTATCTTGAGCAAGCTGGCGCATGGCATCATCTGTACCGTACTTTAGCTGAATTTTTGCCATATCTATCGCGCCGCGATGATGCCCAAGCATGCCTTTGGCAAACGCGGTATCAGGATCGTTATAACCCATACCGATCATCATTTCATCGTGCATGCTCGTCATCGCTTTGGTGTAGTCTTTGAGCATATCCGTCATCTGAGTGTCATCTGTGACGTTTTCGCTATCTACCGATGTATCGTGGCTCATATTCTCATGCTCAGCATGAGTCATGTCAGTCATTGGCGGGGTGGCTTCTTCTACAGGCGCTGATTGACTATCTGCTGCTGGCTGACACGCACCTAATAGCAGTGCAGTAGAAATGCTGGTGGCCAACAGAACAAAACGATGAGAAGCAATCATGATATATCCCTACTATAAGAAGACCAAATGATAAATAAATGAGGTCTATTTTACATAAATAATGACGTGCTGAATCTTAACAGATAAACCTTACCCATTCGAGGCGCTATGTTTAACAAGAAGTAATATATTTACTTTAAATGAAAATATGTGTCGGTATAGTCGAACCACTATTAAAGTGTTACAGCGTTAGACTCGTTTAGCCTACTACTGTAGTACTTGCACTCGTCTGCCTTGTACCACTTTTAATATTGATTGACTATAGCTAAGCGTTTAGACGGGACAAATTAATAGCTGATACCCAATTGCTGATAGTGCTCACTAGTTAAGTGAATGCGCACAAACTCGCCAACTGCTATGTCACCTAATTCAAACCCTGCCACCGACCAACGTATCAAACGTAGGCAGGGCAGACCAACATGCGCGGTCATTCGTCTGACTTGACGGTTTTTACCTTCATAAATTGTCAGCATCAACCATGAGTCCGGTACGCTTTTACGCTCACGTATCGGCGGATGACGTTGCCAGAGCGCCATCGGTAGTTCATCTTCACTGACGTGTTTAACCTTAGCAGGCAGAGTTTTGCCATCTTTGAGCGTCACGCCACGTTTGAGCTGATTGAGTTGCTCAGCAGTAGGAATGCCCTCAACCTGTACCAAATAAGTCTTACCTTGCTTACATCCAGCATTGGCTTTTGGCGGATGGGTAATTGCTTTATTGACTCGGCCATCATCGGTCAGAATAAGTAATCCTTCGGACGTTGCATCAAGCCTACCAGCAACTCGCAAAGACTTATCAGTAAAGTACTGCGATAGGGTGGCGTGGTCATTGTTGCTATCGTCTCTGAACTGACTTTGCACTCCATAAGGCTTATTGAACAAGATGAGACTAGAAGTCGGCATGAAGTGATATTTCCTGAAGGTAAATGAGTGATTAGCAGTCTTTACGTATCTTTAATCAAGCAAAGTCAGTACTAAAAAATAAGAACAGAGGTATTGTGTTTGATATACGCTGTGCGATGTATTTTGCTACAAAAGTAGGACAGCAACCACACAAATTTACTGCTACTCTAAATCCATATTTTTATAGGGGTATTTATATTTTTGATAGTAATAAACCTATCATCTACAAGATAGAATGATTGTCCAGCCCTTTGTTCTATTACTATCAACAAGATAATATATTATAACCCTTCAAAGATTATAAAGTTATAGATGCTGCATTTTATTAATAATTTATAAATTGTATATGTAATATTTCTTATTAATTAGCCAATAACACTGAATTTAATAATAAGCAGTTTCTATGCACAGTTTTAGTTTGTATTTACATCAATGCATATATGTTTAATTTGAAGCTATTTTTTAGTATCGTTCAATCCAATGCCGCAAGTATCTCATACATCAGACTTTGTTTAGCTAATAAGCGTCTAGAGCGCAACCATTATAATAGAAAAGCCAGCATAACAACGTGTTCAGTTCGCTTGCGATGTATAACTTACCACTAAGGAGTTTTATCCATGTCATATGATAAGGTCATCGTACCAAGAGACGGCGAAAAAGTAACCGTGAATGCTGATTTGTCGCTAAATGTGCCCAATCATCCGATTATTCCGTTCATTGAAGGTGACGGTATTGGGGTGGATATCACACCTGTCATGATAAAGGTGGTCAATGCAGCGGTCGATAAAGCCTACCACGGTAAAAAATCAATTATCTGGATGGAAGCTTACTTGGGCGAAAAAGCGGCCAAAATATATGACGGTGAATATTTACCCAGTGAGACATTAGAGATTTTAAAAGACTACGTCATCAGTATCAAGGGACCGTTGACCACGCCGGTGGGTGGTGGCTTTAGTTCGTTGAATGTGGCTGTACGTCAAAATCTTGATCTGTATGTCTGTCAGCGACCAGTACGCTGGTTTAAAGGCGTGCCAAGCCCAGTACAGCATCCTGAGCTGACCAATATGGTGATCTTTCGTGAAAATACAGAAGATATCTATACAGGTATCGAGTGGAAGGCAGGCAGTGATGATGCCAAAAAAGTCATCAATTTCTTAAGAGAAGAGATGGGTGTGACCAGCATTCGCTTCCCTGAAGACTGCGGCATCGGTATCAAGCCTGTCTCAAAAGAAGGCTCGCAGCGCCTAGTACGTAAAGCCATTCAGCATGCTATCGATAATGACTTGCCAAACGTGACCCTCGTGCATAAAGGCAATATCATGAAATTTACGGAAGGCGCGTTTAAAGATTGGGGGTATGAGCTGGCAGCAGAGCGTTTTGATGCTAAGCCATTAGATGGTGGTCCATGGATGACGATGAAAAATCCCAAAACGGGTAATGACATCATCATCAAAGATGTGATCGCTGATGCATTCTTGCAGCAGATTTTGATGCGTCCGGCAGATTACTCCGTAGTGGCAACACTCAACCTGAACGGTGACTATATCTCTGACGCGCTAGCGGCGGAAGTAGGCGGTATCGGTATTGCCCCAGGTGCCAACAAAGGCGGCGCAATCGCTGTCTATGAAGCGACGCACGGTACTGCGCCTAAGTATGCTGGTCAGAATAAAGTAAACCCAGGCTCATTGATATTGTCTGCGGAAATGATGCTGCGTGATATGGGTTGGTGTGAGGCGGCGGATCTCATCATCAGTGGTATCCAAGGCGCGATCGCCAATAAGACGGTTACTTATGACTTTGAGCGTTTGATGCCAGATGCTATCTTGCTCAGTACTTCTGAGTTTGGCAAAGCCATTATCAAGCACATGGATGCGTAATCGCATTAATGCCTAGAGCGTTAAACTCTATTATATTTATTCAAGGCCACTTACTGATGTAGGTGGTTTTTTTATGTGTTTGAAATGGATAGACATAGGCAAGTTGTTTATTATCATTTTGAGATAGGCACAAAAAAACACCTCAACGTTCTAAGACGGCTGAGGTGTTTTGTTTGCTAATACTTAAACTTACCTAATCGATCTGTGTATAAAAACCAGAGCGATTAGGATTAATGTTTCAAGATCAATTGCTTATTACTTATAGCGATGCCAAGGCTTCGTTAAACAAAGCGCTTGGACGCATGGCTTTTTTCGCAAGCTCCTCATCAGCATAGTAGTAGCCTTTGATATCGACTGGCTTACCTTGAACGTCGTTAAGTTCTTTGACAATCGCGTCTTCGTTTTCTGCCAGCTTTTGCGCCAATGGCGTGAACTGTGCTTTTAACTCGCTATCTTGATCCTGCGCCGCCAGCTCTTCAGCCCAATATAGCGCTAGATAGAAGTGACTACCACGGTTATCAAGCTCACCAGTTTTACGTGATGGTGATTTGTCATTCAGCAGCAGTTTTTCGGTCGCGGTATCGAGCGTGTCCGCCAAGACTTGAGCTTTAGCATTGTTGTCGTTGCTTGCCAAATGCTCCAAAGAGACATTCAAGGCCAAGAACTCACCAAGTGAATCCCAACGTAGATGGTTTTCTTCGGTGAGCTGCTCGACATGCTTTGGTGCAGAACCGCCAGCACCTGTCTCGAACAAGCCGCCGCCTTTCATGAGTGGCACAACCGATAGCATCTTAGCACTGGTACCAAGCTCTAGGATTGGGAATAAGTCAGTTAAGTAATCACGTAAGATGTTACCAGTCGCAGAGATCGTATCGAGGCCACGAGCGACACGCTCTAGGGTATAACGCATGGCGCGAACCTGAGACATGATTTCGATGTGTAAACCGTCAGTATCATGATCTTTTAGATACATTTTAACTTTTTTGATGAGCTCGTTCTCATGTGGACGGTATGGGTCGAGCCAGAAGATAACAGGCGTATTTGATTCACGGGCACGGCGTACAGCAAGCTTGACCCAATCTTGGATCGGGGCATCTTTGGTCTGACACATGCGCCAGATATCGCCTTTTTCAACGCGTTTTTCGAGCAAGACTTCATCGGTTTCCACGTCGACGATACGCGCAATACCAGCATCGCTAGATTCAAAGGTCTTGTCATGAGAGCCGTATTCTTCTGCTTTTTGTGCCATTAGGCCAACATTTGGTACGGTACCCATGGTCGTTGGATCAAAGTTGCCATGCCATTTGCAGAAGTTAATCATTTCTTGATAAATACGAGCAAAGGTAGACTCTGGCATGACGGCTTTACAGTCATACATTTTGCCATCAGCGCCCCACATTTTACCGCCTGAACGAATCATCGCAGGCATTGAGGCATCCACGATCACATCACTTGGTGAATGGAAGTTGGTGATACCTTTGGCCGAATCAACCATGGCCAGACGTGGACGATGCTCCTGACAAGCATGTAGGTCGCGCTCAATTTCTTCACGCGTTGAGGTTGGCAAAGTAGCAATCTTATCGTATAAATCTGCCATACCGTTGTTGACGTTGATGCCAAGCTCATCAAAGAGTTCGCCGTGTTTTTCAAACGCATCTTTGTAGTAAATGCGGACCGCATGACCAAACACGATGGGGTGTGAGACTTTCATCATGGTGGCTTTGACGTGTAGTGAGAACAAGATACCCGCTTCGCGGCAATCTTCCATTTCACGCTCATAGAATTCAAGCAAGGCTTTTTTGCTCATGACCATCAAATCGATAACTTCTTTGTCTAGTAGGTCGATTTTAGGTTTCAATACTTTTTTGGTGCCGTCGTCTAGCAATAGCTCCATGCGAACCGTGCGCGCCTTATCTAGGGTCATAGATTGCTCGCCATCATAGAAGTCGCCGCCATGCATGTGCGATACATGTGTGCTTGACCATTGTTTCCATTCACCCATTGAATGTGGATGCTTGCGTGCATAGTTTTTGACGGCTTTTGGTGCGCGGCGGTCTGAGTTACCTTCACGTAGTACAGGGTTTACGGCACTGCCTAAGCTCTTACCATAGCGCTTACGTAGCTCTTTTTCTTCATCCGTTTGTGGATCATCTGGAAAGTCAGGGATGGCATAGCCTTTACCTTGCAGCTCTTTGATGGCTGCTTTGAGCTGCTGTACAGAGGCACTGATATTTGGCAGTTTGATGATGTTGGTGTTGGGGTCTTGAGTCAGGCGACCAAGCTCAGCTAGGTTGTCAGGAACACGTTGCTCTTCGGTCAAGTATTCAGGGAATTCAGCCAATATACGTGCCGCAACAGAGATGTCACTAGTTTCAACTTCGACACCTGCGGTCTTAGTGAACGCTTCTACAATAGGTAAAAAAGATAGTGTCGCAAGCGCTGGGGCTTCGTCAGTTTTTGTATAAATAATTTTTGACATTTTATTTGAATCTTCCTTTAGTTGTCGTTAATAATAAAGCTCGAATATAATGTTGAATATGGGTCAATGATACTATGCAATGCTCAATAATATCGTTCGAACAAGTACGTCGTATGTAGCTGCTTAGCAATATTTAAGTTAGAGATATTCAAGTTTGATAAAACATTTTCTTTTACTGATGTTCACTACAAGGGCGTTCTCAGATGGCACGTTGACTGCCCCGTAAAACTGCCAGACAGCAAGTCGCTGACGGTATATTATAATAAACCCACTATAAATTCGAGAGGATGTCAATCACATACCATGAACTAAGTATACTGTTTTCGCTCATATCTTAGGGTTTCAAATTATACTAAGCTGGTAGTAACCTTATTCTAACAGTCATTTGTTGCGATATCATCTTTTCAATAATATGGACGGTGTTTTATTGACCTTTATATTATTCTTGAGAGGACATAAGGATAATCCTAAAAACCACCAATGTCACGATTGGTGGTTTTTTATTGCGTCTCAAAAAAACTTTGCAAATTGTGACAGCAAAACCGCAAAAATTTGCTAGGCTAGGTCATCAACAGATTGGTTATCTATAAATATATAGCGATTATAAGAGTGACGGTGAGTATGAGTTTAGAGTATGCGCTGATGAATGATACTAGCTGGCAGAGCCAGACCGATTGGCAAACGCCAGACACGCCTTTTATGTCATTTGCTTTTTGGCAGGCGCTTGCTGAGACAGGCGCGATTGGCGAGCGGGCAGGGTGGCTACCGATATTTATTTTGGTGCATCGTGTCAATGATGATACTAAGGATGCCGCTCTGCAACCAGTCGCGGTGCTGCCAGTCTTTATAAAAAGCCATCATCGCGGTGAGTTCGTGTTCGATCATTCATGGGCAGAGGCGTATGCGCGCTATGGTCTCGACTATTATCCAAGATTGGTCACTAGTGTGCCGTATACGCCGATTACGGGTCAGCGGCTTTGGCTGGCAAAAGGGGAAAGGCTCAATGAAGAGATAATCAAAACAGCCATCGCAGGTGTCGATGATATCGCTCAGCAAGTCGGCGCCTCAAGCTGGCATGGGCTATTTGTGACGCCTAATCTAGCCTCTATTGCGACCACGTCTATGCCGACCGAAATTGATATAGAGCGTGCGCTAGCAGCACAAGAGCGTGGCGTAGAGTCCGCGCCGATTGCGATGCCGATATTCGAGCGCCAAGGTTGTCAGTTCTTATGGCAAAACAAAGATTTGCTCAATGACAGTCAGCCCTTTGCAGACTTTGATGCGTTTTTGATGACGCTAAAAGCTAAAAAGCGCAAAACCATCCGTGCGGAGCGTCGTAAAGTGGCTGAGCAAGGTATCATCTGCCAGCGAAAAATCGGCGATGCTATCAGCGATGCAGATTGGAAGGCTTTTTATCACTGTTACGTGATGACTTATGCGGTACGCGGACAGCAGCCTTATCTGACGATAGACTTTTTTATGGCATTGGCAGCGAGTATGTCTGAACATATTATGCTCGCGCAAGCACTCGATGCCAGTGGTGAGATTATCGCCAGTAGCCTATTCTTATATGACACACCTGATAGTAATAGCAACAACGACGACAGTGTTGATGGCGATGTTAATAATGATGTTGATAATAATGCAACCTTGTACGGTCGATACTGGGGTGCGCTTGGTGAGTATGACAGTTTGCATTTTGAGCTGTGTTATTACCAAGGTATTGAGTTTGCCATCGAGCAAGGGCTAGCGTCTTTTGATCCGGGTACGCAAGGGGAGCATAAGCTGGTTCGTGGATTTATCCCAACGACCACGCACTCGCTTCACCGCATTTATGACCCGCGTTTTGTCCCTGCGATTGGCGATTTTTGTGCCAGAGATCGGATGCATATGGCACAATATCGCAAGCAAGCCCATGAGGCACTACCATTTAATGCGGACAATATGCCAGCCTTTGATACGCTTCATTGATATACACCATTCATGCCAACCATTAATAATAGCCTGCAGGCATTTACTTTACACATTTCATGATTAGCCGTTAACTATGTCCACAAACTCTATTGCTAGTATTGCTACCTCTCTGCCTCCTATTGAACTCGTATCGTGGCTCAATGCTGAAGGTTCGCTCACAGCCATGCTAGAAGAGAAGGCAGGGCAGCCGTTACGAGTGGAGCGTAGCTTTGAGGGTTATCGGCTGTTGACGCTGCAACAAAAGCGACAATTGGGTCTACAAGGCTCAGCGCTAAATCGTCCACTGCTGGCGTGGATACGTGAAGTACAGCTATACGGCAATGACGAGCGGCCATGGGTCGGTGCGCAAAGTATCTTTCCGCTATCAAGCCTAAAAGGTAAGGCGCGACGCTTGCAGCAGCTAAAAGGTACGCCCATCGGTTATGTGTTATTTAAACGTCGGCGCACAGTGCCAAACCAGCGATTTGTGCGACAGACGAGCGAGGGCTGGCAACGGCAAACGCGCTATGACTGGTATGGCCGCTTACTACTTATCAGCGAAACCTTTTTGCCGGCATTTTTGTCCAGTGATACTTAAAAACGTTTTATTCTTATATACACAAAGAAAAGACTAGGGTCAAAAATTTGCATTGAGTAAAACCTTTATTTAATTGGCTATTTATCTGTGTTATATCGCCATTTAATTTGCTCATCTTCAGGCAGGCTTTTTTGCGCTCATCGCACAATTTTTCATGTTACACTTACGCTTTCGCAATGCTATCGATGCCACTGCATATCGATTTTATTGACGGATCGGTCAAGTTAATGCAGGCCAACTGCCTGTGTTTATTCTTATGTTAATTTTTACTGATAGTCGCCATTCACAATCATGGTCGTACCATAAAACAGCTGGCAAAAGAGCAGCGTGCACAAGTACCTAGCATGCTTTGAGCAACGTCGATGCAGTGTTCGTTTGATTGTGGGCAAGCTATCAGCTTCTTTTCAATGATACTTTTTTAATGACAGTCACTACTTAGGACATTATTATGTTTAAAGACATTTCTATCAAAGAGTTTGATCCGACCCTTGCTGAAGCGATGGCCGCAGAAAGCGTTCGTCAAGAAAATCACATCGAGTTGATTGCCTCTGAAAACTACTGCTCACAAGCAGTGATGGAAGCACAAGGCACTGATTTGACCAACAAATACGCTGAAGGCTATCCTGGTAAGCGTTATTATGGTGGCTGTGAGCATGTCGATGTCATTGAACAATTGGCCATTGACCGTGCAAAAGAGCTGTTCGGTGCTGAGTACGTCAACGTCCAGCCACATTCAGGCAGCCAAGCAAACGCTGCCGTATTTTTAGCGTTGCTAGAAGCCAATGACACGGTACTTGGCATGAGCCTAGACGCTGGTGGTCACTTGACGCATGGCGCGCACATCAACTTCTCAGGTCTGAACTACAATGCCGTACAGTACGGATTGGTCGATGGCACTGGCCTTATTGACTATGATCAAGTAGAGAGCTTGGCACGTGAGCACAAGCCAAAAATGATCATCGCAGGTTTCTCAGCGTATTCACAAGTCGTTGATTGGCAACGTTTCCGTGACATCGCTGACGAGGTAGGCGCGTATCTATTGGTAGACATGGCACACGTTGCTGGTCTTGTTGCGGGCGGCGTCTATCCAAGCCCAATACCTTTTGCTGATGTGGCCACTACCACCACACACAAAACCCTACGTGGCCCGCGTTCAGGTATGATCTTGTCGCGTGATGAGAAACTTGCTAAAAAGCTAAACTCTGCCGTATTCCCAGGCAACCAAGGTGGCCCGCTCATGCACGTCATCGCGGCAAAAGCGGTTTGCTTTAAAGAAGCGCTGGAAGACAACTTCAAAACCTATCAGCAGCAAGTTGTGAAAAACGCACAAGCCATGGCAAAAGTCATTCAAGAGCGTGGCTATGAGATCATCTCTGGTGGTACTGAAAACCATCTCATGCTGATTAGCCTAGTGAAGCAAGAAATGACCGGTAAAGAAGCCGACAAATGGCTTGGTGATGCACATATCACGGTCAACAAAAACGCCGTACCAAATGATCCAAAATCACCATTTGTCACCTCTGGTATCCGTATCGGTACCCCAGCCATTACTACTCGCGGCTTCAACGAAGCGCAAGCGGGTGATTTGGCAGGCTGGATCTGTGACGTGCTAGACAGCCGCGGTGATGAAGCGGTTGCAGCTGAAGTACGCGGTAAAGTAGAAGCCATCTGCAAAGAGCTACCAGTGTACGAAAAAAACCAGTAAGTATTAACTGACTCTATTTGAGAGTTGTATAACAAAAAACCGCTTAGCGTTTGCTAGGCGGTTTTATTTTTAATCACAGTTAAGGAAGATACGATGTCTATTTCAACAACTATGTCATTTTGCTTTTGTAGTGTTCGCGAGGAAAATTTAACCAGCATACTTGTTGGTGATATGACACTGGATGAGCTAAGAGAAAATCGCGACAACCAATACTTAGATGTGAGACAAGCGTCTCTTGAACATTATACGGAAGAACTGGTTGAGTTATTGGGAGAGGGGCATTATGCCTTGTGCGATTTGTTGTTTTTGGCAAACAATAGCACCCCGCTGCATGAGCAGCATGACGGTTTATTATACAATGTGGCCGTCGTACCTGAGATCGTCAAAGCGTTTGCCGCGACAGACTTAAAAAAATTGGTACACGATATCGGCTACCACGAAGCAGAGAGTCAAGAAGGTTTGAATACGTTTCGTGAGAATTTAAATCACGTTCACGAGTTATTTAAGTTTGCAGAAGAGAACAAGCTCAATGTGATTGGGTTTACGCTTTAGTGAGTCGATCATGTTGCTGCATGACGCCGCACCTAGACATATTTGAACCGAATGTCAGATAAATAAAAACCGCCCAACATTATTGCTGGGCGGTTTTATTCATTCAAATAATTGTGCGATAAGAGCATGCTCATGCAATAAGGGGCAAATTTAAACCCTACGAATATTTATAATCTCAGCCACCGAGTTGATTGAGTCCTAATGCCAGCACCAAACCAATAGCAGTGCTGATACCCGCCCAATGGTTGCCATCTTTAAATGCAGAAGGAAAAACTTCTGTCGCTAATGAAGCAATCACCGCCCCTGCGGCAAAACAGTCAATTGCACTAATTACTGCATCATCGACATCTTTGAGAAGCATTTTGCCAATAATAGCTGCTAATGATAATAAAATAGCTGCACCAATCCATAGCATGAGTATTTTTTTGTGACTGCTACCACCATCGCGCATTTGTTTGGCACCGCCTGCGGCTTCTGGGAGGTTTGATAATAAAATAGACCCTGCTAGTGCCGCGACTTGTAAAGCGTTACCACCAATCAGCGCGACGCCAAGCGCTAAGTTTTCTGGGATACCATCAAGCGTAATAGCAGCAAGCAAACCTGCCCCGCCTTTGTTTTGCATTTTTTCATCAATCAGATAGTCAATAGCCGTAAAGACCACTGCGCCTAACACGGTAAAGGCGACAGTCGTCCACAAACCACTCTCGCCAATCGCAGGTTGAATCATCTCAAGTACCACTGAGCTCATGAGCGCACCACCTGCCAGCGCAAGCAGATTGCCTTGTATCCAGTCAGGCATGTAACCGTATAGACCCCACAATGCACCAATAACGAGTGCGCCTGAAACCACAAGAATAATGGCAAATACCAACATAAAATGCCTCGATACTTTTAATAAGTTTTAATAATTCTGAGTAATGTATGTTGATACGATGAATGGCGGTGAGATCACATCGTATTTGATAATAATGCTATCACACGATGTGACCCATGCAATCTCCTCAAGATTAATCACGGCTTAAATACGCTCAGACGTAGTATTACATAAACGGCAACTTGGTGAATATTTGCAATATCGTGGCATTGACGATATCGACAAAGAACGCACCAACCATTGGGACGATTAAGAAGGCTTTTGGCGAGGGGAGATAGCGATCCGTGACAGCTTGCATATTGGCAATCGCTGTCGGGGTAGCTCCCATACCAAAACCGCAATGTCCTGCTGAGAGTACTGCCGCGTCATAGTCTTTGCCCATGACTTTAAAGGTAATGAGATAGACGTAGATAATCATGATGATGGTCTGTACGATCAATATGACCAATACAGGCCCTGCCAAATCCGTCAACTGCCACAGCTTCAATGACAGTAACGCCATTGCCAAAAACAGACTCAAAGACGCATTACCAAGTACATCAATCGAGCGATCAAACATCTCAAAATTGAAGACCATCGTTAACACATTGCGAATGATAACGCCTCCTGCCAGTGCCCAGACAAACGTCGGTAGCTCAAACCATGTGCCCTCAGCCACGAGCGTCATCCCATCGGCAAAAGCCAATGCCCCTGCAAATAGCGCTAATGTCTCGATAGTAGAGGATGCCGTGATAAAGCGCATGCTATCGGGTCTCTCAAAGATGTCTTTATTACTCCCTGCAGTCTCCTCGTCATTTTTTTACCGTTAAGTGTCATTCTTAAAGGGCACAATAATCCACAGTTGCGGCTTACCAAAGTCGCTATAAGCATCTTCGATAATGCTTTTAAAAATAGTGAAGTCTTCGGTGTTTATCTTTTTTATTACCGTCAAATCAAGCACTAAGTGCTGCACATCGCTGTCTGTCAGACAGTCCCATGCACTGTCCCAATTGTGTGAAAAATAGCTGGGGAAGTGGCAGGCACGCGCCAGACTCGTCAATAGCGTGGTTTTGTCCAGTGTGTCACACGCAGGTATGGTAACAGCCTGAGTAGGAATGACGGCAGATAGCGCTGTACCGTTTTGGTTAATGGGGTCTTGACTGACATAGTGGATGGCTTGGCTCGTATCTTTCTGATTCATGGCTTTTTGACTAATATCCTTTGGTTTCATATTAGGGTACCTCAAGCTTTTGAAAACTGTCATAATGATCGACGGTTAAGTAATAAACAGTGGGCGGGCGACCACCTGTGACGATACGCCTTGCACCGCGATGGGAGACGCCAGGGGTGGGTACGGTGTATTCACGGTAATAGCCTTGCGATTGTGCTGGCAGTCTGCCTTCACGGTTATAAAACGTCGTGCCGTCCTTATTGGGATAAGGGTATGGCCCGCCTTGTTGAATCAGCGCAATCGTCTTATCGACTTGTGCATCGCCTGTGATGCTAGTGGTCGCTGTGTCAGTTGTGGCGACTTGACTGGTATTGTCAGACGTATACTGAGATAACGTCGAGCCTAAATCGCCAAAGAAGTAGACAGCGACAGCGATAATGGCAATGAGGCTAAATAGGGTACTGCCTAGGCTTCTCTTGTTGCGAGAGCTATTTTGACGAGTGTTTTGATGGTTGCGATTTGAGGGCCGGCTGTGATTATCTCGTTTGCTATTATTGGGCATCTGCCTTGGTGTATTTGGTGCAGTATCTGGTTCAATGCTGAGTACGGCTGACGTCACTTTGGTGGCACGCAATTGGTTTTTATCATTACGACTACTCGTGAAATAGACACGTCGACCAACCGCTATCGGCTCCGCCAAACTTACTTTGCTAATATGAAAAAACACGTCTTCATCTTGATCATCGACATCGATAAAGCCATAGCCTTTTTCGTGATTCCAATGTTTAATCTTGCCGCTTTGCATGGTGGCACCGCTCCTTATTGTTTAGATGTCCGTAATATAGATAGCTATGATTATCATAAAAAAACGCCAGCACAATGGCCGACGTTCTCAAACGCTCGATTCAATCATGAATACAGATTTAGTTATGCACGTACTTCACCATGACCATAGACGATCCATTTTTGCGAGGTCAGTCCTTCAAGACCCACTGGGCCACGCGCATGGATTTTGTCCGTTGAAATACCAATCTCAGCACCAAGACCATATTCAAAGCCATCAGCAAAACGGCTAGAAGCGTTAATCATCACGCTTGCTGAGTCCACTTCACGAATGAAGCGTTGCGACTTGGTATAGTTGTCCGTGATGATGACATCGGTATGATGGCTGCCATGTGTATTGATATGTTCAATCGCCTCATCGATACCGTCGACGACTTTTACCGCAAGAATAGGGGCAAGATATTCTGTATCCCAGTCCTCAGAGGTAGCAGCAGACAAGTGACCGTTTAAGGTGATCACATCGGCCAAGATACTCTCAGCACTTTCGTCAACACGCAGTTGCATGGCATCATCGGCCTCGATAATGGCAGTGGCAATCTTTGGTAATAAATCTTTGGCGATAGAGGCATCAATCAGCAGCGTCTCCATCGTGTTGCACGTACCATAACGATGGGTTTTGGCATTGACACTGACTTTGATGGCAATCTCAGGATCCGCATCGCTATCGATAAAGGTATGGCAGTTACCATCTAGATGCTTGATCACAGGGACGCGGGCGTCGTTGCTAATACGCTCAATCAGACCTTTGCCGCCACGCGGTACGATGACGTCCACATATTCAGTCATGGTGATCAGCTCACCAACGGCAGCTCGATCGGTCGTTTGCAATACTTGAACGCTGTGCTCAGAGAGATCCGTCTGACTGAGACCTTTTATGATGCATTTGGCAATCGCTTGATTGGATTCAAACGCTTCAGAGCCACCGCGTAAGATGATGGCGTTGCCTGATTTTAGTGCCAGTGAAGCAGCTTCTAAGGTTACGTTAGGACGCGATTCATAAATCATGCCAACGACGCCCAGTGGCACACGCATTTTGCCCAAATGAATCCCTGATGGCTGATAAGTCATATCCGTCACTTCGCCGATTGGATCAGGCAGGCTCGCCACGTCTTTTAGGCCTTGGAGCATAGCGTTGAATCGTGCTTCGTTTAATTCCAAGCGATCGAGCAGAGCGCTATCAAGCTCGTTTTTGTGACCGTTGTCCATATCGATTTTATTGGCTGCCAAAATATCTGGCTTGGCATTGACTAGCTCATCATGAATGGCCATGAGTGCTGAGTTTTTGTCGCCTGTGTTGGCTGCCGCGAGCGCACGAGAAGCGGCTCTGGCTTGCTTGCCAACAGACTGCATGTAGGTGGTAATATCCGTCGTATTTGCTTGACTCATCAATTATTCTCCTTATGTGATATCAGTTTTATATAAATAAAAGCGCCTAAAAAGGCGAAAATTTAGCAAAAAATCAGTTTTGAATGCCTATTTAGCGGTCCATAGGTCATTATGCTATTTAACATAGAGGAGATTGCGGCGATAGTAAAGATGATTTTGTGAACAGAACCCGCTTTACAAAGCATCAAAGTGACTTTACAAAGGGTTGCTTCAAATATTTTGTGAGCTGTGTTTACGTGCCTTTAACAGAACTGCGCTGTAAATACTAAGGTAGCTGCGATGTATCATCAGTATAGTAGGCACTAAGAAAACGGCACTATCAATAAATGACGCTGAATCATATGACAAGTAATGGAGAATAACGATGACGATTAAAAACACGACATACAAAAACTGGATGACGGTTGGCTTGGTTGCAGGGGTGCTTGCGCTCAGTGCTTGTAGCAAAGACGAGACACCAATGGAGACGCAAGCGGATACAAGCGTTGACGCTCAAACCAGCGTTGAAGAGAATGCAACCGCAACTGCGAGTAGCTCTGATGACATCGCCGTTGCTAGCGCCGATGACGGTATGGCTGTCAGTACAGGGGATGATGTGGCTGTGGCAACCGCAGATGATGCAGAAGTACTGGATGGCACCGAAGATTCAGAGCATGTATCGACGTACTAAGTTTTATGGCGCGCCAAACGCTATGATAGTGTGTTGGTCAATATAGCATTATCAGATAAAACAACGCCTGGCACGCGAAAGTGATAAAATAAAGCCCAGAGCGATAAATATGGTCTGGGCTTTTTTGTGCCAGTCAGTTATCCAGTACTGATTAACTGACTGGTTAAACACAAGATTTGCCTTTTTACTGTGTAATAAGAGACAATATGGCATTTTTCTCTTGGCCTGCTCAGGCGTAGCATTAGCATAATAATGCTATAGATACTTATACTATATATACGGCTCTTATTTATTTTTATTCGTGTTTTCACTCATATTTATTGGAAGTCTGCTGAACCATGCTTGATACTGCAAAAAAACCAACTCGGCCTATCGCCCTAGACTTACAAGACATCCATAAAAGTTATGGCTCATTAGAGGTGCTCAAGGGAGTGTCTTTGACGGCCTATGATGGTGATGTCATCTCTATTTTGGGCTCATCTGGCTCAGGTAAATCAACCTTGCTGCGCTGCATTAACTTGCTTGAAAATCCCAATCAAGGTCGTATCCTGATCGGCAATGAAGAGCTGATGCTAAAACCTGCTAGATCAGGTGAGCTGCAAGCGGCGGATGTTAAGCAGTTAGAGAGCTTGCGTGCTCGCGTTGGGTTCGTCTTCCAAAACTTTAATTTGTGGCCACATAAGACGATTTTGCAAAATATTATTGAGGGTCCAACGCAGGTTCTCAAGATCAAAAAAGCCCAAGCGATCAGTGATGCCGAAAAACTGCTCGACAAAGTCGGTTTGCTCGATAAAAAAGACGCTTATCCAGCGAACTTATCTGGTGGTCAGCGTCAGCGGGTTGCCATTGCGCGCGCGCTTGCCATGCAGCCGCAAGTGCTATTATTTGATGAGCCAACCTCGGCGCTAGACCCTGAGTTGGTCAATGAAGTACTTGCTGTCATGCGAGAGCTGGCAGAAGAGGGTCGCACTATGCTGATCGTCACTCATGAGATGCGCTTTGCCCGTGAAGTATCAAGCAAAGTGGTCTTCTTGCACCAAGGGGTGGTTGAAGAGATCGGCACACCTGAGCAAATCTTTGACAATCCTACCTCCGAGCGCGTCAAAGATTTTATGGCCTCGCATCGTCCGCACTAATCCTGTCCAAGCTATAAATCAGATGGTGGTAGCGCCCTACCGACTTTACCGCCATCGAATCCTATCAAATATAAAAATCACTATACCGTAACTATTGTTTATCCTTTATTGCCCAATAGTCACGGTGAGTATGCAAAACGTTTGTTTTTGATTTTTTACTCAGGTATTATCAAAAGGTTTATAGTCGGCCAATTTTAACGGCTGTCCATTATTCTGCTATCTATATTGCTTGTCTGTCAGGGACGTCAGAGAACAAAGTATCAGAACCCCATATCCATACCCATCAGAATTTAAGGAACATATGATGTCGAACGCTCGTCTATTGTGGTCATCGATGACCATCTCTGCTGCGCTCATGCTAAGCGCTTGTAGCCAACCTGCCGATGAAACTACCGAAGCCAGTGCCGATGCACCTGCCGCAGAAACGACTGGCAAAACCATCCGCATTGCAACCGAAGGCGCTTATCCTCCGTTTAACTATACCAATGCTGATGGCAGCTTGAGCGGTTTTGATGTCGATGTTGCCAATGCTTTGTGTGAGCAGATGCAAGCCAACTGTGAAATCGTAGCGCAGGATTGGGACGGTATTATCCCAGGTCTATTGGCACAAAAATATGATGCCGTTATCGCCGGTATGTCAATCACGGCTGAGCGCCAAGAAAAAGTCGATTTCAGCGAGCCGTATTTTGCCAATACGATGGTATGGCTCACCAACACTGATGGCAGCTTTGATCCAATGGCGATCCAAAACGTCACGCTTGGCGGTCAGCGTTCTACCACGCCAGGCGCTTATCTACAAGATAACTACGAAGGCAAAGATGGCAATACCGTTCAGCTATATGACAACTACGACAATGCCTACTTGGATCTAAAGTCTGGTCGTAGCGATGCAGTATTGGCCGAAAAAGTCTCTGCCAAATCATGGCTCGCTGACAATAAAGAAGGTTTCGGTATCGTTGGTGATGAGATTGATAACGATGACAATATTGCTATTGCCGTGCGTAAAGGTGATGGACTCAAAGCGGAGTTTGATAAAGCATTGAGCGAAATCCGTAGCAACGGTGAGCTTGCCCGTCTTGAGCAGCAACACTTTGGTCAATAATGACTCACTAAAGATTGCTGCGAATACGCGCGCCACTGACAAGTACTGAGTAAGTGGCGCTCAATAAGGCATCAAGCAGCACGTAATAAGTGACGATATGGCTGGTAACTATATTAAGGAATAATAGGTATGACACTTTCAATAACATCACTAATGACCTCATCAATGAGCAAAAAAGCATTGTGGATTGCGCCATTCAGCGCCGCGATGCTAATGCTAGCAGGTTGTAACAACAGCTCAGCACCAGCAGAAAGCGCTGAAGCTGATACCGCGACTGAAGCACCTATGAACATCAAAATCGCGACAGAATCAAGCTACAAGCCTTTTAGCTACACAGATGCTGATGGCAAACTGATCGGCTACGAGATTGAGTTGGTTGACGCATTATGTGCACAAATGAAAGCAGAATGTGAAGTCATCTCTCAAGATTGGGATGGTTTGATTCCAGGGCTTAACGCACAGAAATTTGATGCCGCCATCGCTGGTATGTCAATCACCCCTGAACGTAAAGAAGTGGTCGACTTCAGTGACCCTTACTTCCATAGTGGTATCATCCTCATTGGTAAAAAAGGCGACGATATCAGCATCGATTCGCTCAAAGGTCAACCAATCGCTTCACAGCGCTCTACCGTGGCCTCACAGTATCTACAGGACGAGCACGCGGATGCTGATATCAAGCTATATGATACTCAAGACAATGCCTATTTAGATCTAACCTCAGGTCGTGTGCGCGGTATGATGTCTGATAAAGTCACTGGTATTGACTGGCTAAAAACAGACGCCGGCAAAGACTATGAAGTAAAAGGTGATGAGATCAGCAGCGACGATGATGCAATGGGTATTGCATTCCGTAAAGGCGATCCATTGGTTGCTAAATTTAATGCGGCATTGGCTGAGCTAAAAGACAACGGCACTTATGATCAAATCACTGGCAGTTACTTTGGTACCAGCTCGACCGCTGCGGCACAAAAAGCAGTCGTGACAGATGGCGTCGATGAAGTCATAGTCGTTGAAGAAGACGCACCAGCTGAAGCGGCAACGAACTAAGACGACGTCTTCTGCATAGACCGTTATTTTGAAAAGTGTTGTTTACCCAAGAAAACCCAAGGATGATCATGAGCAATCACTGTGTTCCAGTCCGTGCTACGACTGGCAAATCTATTATTAGCGCTATGACGAGCAGTCGTCTATCTGTGCCATTGCTCGCACTGGCGACTATTTTTACCATCGCTGGCTGTAGCAATAGCCAAGAGAATGCGGCCGATACCAGTTCTGATACGACCGAAATAAAGGCAACTAAGGATGACGTACTTCGTATTGGTACGGAAGGGGCGTATGCACCTTTTAACTATACCAATGCGGATGGGACACTGGGTGGTTTTGACGTTGAGATAGCCAATGCCATCTGTGCCGATATGCAGGTGACTTGTGAGATTATGGCGCAAGACTGGGACGGTATTATTCCTGGTCTAAAAGCCGGTAAGTATGATGCGATTGTCGCGGCGATGTCCGTTACGCCAGAGCGTGCAGAGCAGGTTAGCTTCACTGATCCATACTTTAGCAATACCCTGGTTTTTTTGGCCAAAAAAGACAGCAGTTTTGACCCTAGTAACCAAAGCGACATCGACGCTCACTCGATTGCCGCACAGCGCTCGACCATCTCATCACAGTGGCTTGAAGACACATATCCAAACGCTGACATGAAGCTTTATGATACGTTGAGCAATGCGTTTTTGGATCTAGGATCAAACCGCGTCGATGCGATGATCTCTGATAAGTTGCCTGCGATAGAGTGGCTGAGCTCTCCTGCTGGTAGTAAATATGCACTAAAAGGTGACGAGATTGATATCAATGATAACTTTGCGATAGCAGTACGCCCAGGCGATCCGCTACAAGCAAAGATCAATCAATCTTTAGCCAATATAAAGGCCAATGGTACGTATGACAAAATCAATCAACAGTATTTTGCTATACCAGAATCTGCGATGCAGACCTCAGATGCAGACACGCCTGAGCAGCCAGTCGCAGAGACCGCCGGTCAGTAATTTTACCAGCTGCACGCTACGGCTTTCATAAGAAAGGTTTATAGCCAATAACAGTTGATTGTTTCTTAATAAAAGGATATTACCATGATGGTGATGTCCTTTTTTATTATTCCATAAACGTATCGTATGGTCGTGGCATAGTCATCGTTATTCACTATTCGCTTTACTCAAATTTAGTCAGTTCGTTTCAAGCGTATTTGCCCAAGTATCTGTTTAAGTACGGTTTAGGCACAGCTTTTACGCGTCAGGATTAACATCACGGCGAGCGAATATGATAAAATCAGCGCTCATTTCTACTGTGTCAATTATCGCAGCGCCAACCGTATTGCTCTGACGTCATTTTTTTTGACGACGACCATCTGTATTAAGGTGGTATAAAATACGGTGATGGACTGCGTTCAGCTATTGATGCTGATTCTTTTAACTCATATTTTGCAAATTGCTAATATAAAGAGACTGAGTGGATAATCGTGTTTGACTTACAAGGATTTGGCGCGCTTTTATTAAGCGGCGCTACCGTCACCATACAGCTTGCCGTGACCAGTTTAATCATTGGTCTGGCCTTAGGCTTGCTCGGCGCAACCGCAAATATGTCCAATATCTGGTTGCTGCGTAAGCTTGCGACTGTCTATACTGCGACGATGCGCGGTATTCCTGAGTTGCTATTGGTGCTCTTTATTTATTATGGCGGCTCAATCTTATTGATGAGCATCCTCAAAAAGTTCGGCTACAACGACTATGTCGAGATTAGCGCTTTTTGGGGCGGTGTTATGGCGCTGTCGATCGCGTTTGGGGCGTATGCGACTGAGATTTTTCGCATGTCGATTCAAGAGATTCCGATAGGGCAACGAGAAGCGTCGCAAGCGATTGGTATGCGTCCTTTTCAGACCTTTTATCGCATTACGTTGCCGCAAGTATGGCAGATTGCATTGCCAGGTTTGGGCAATTTATTTTTAGTACTGCTCAAAGACACGGCGCTGGTGTCTGTGGTGGGTCTCAAAGACATCATGTATCAGTCGTCGCGTGCTGCGCAGTCAACACAGCAGCCGTTTACCTTTTATATGGCAGCCGCGATTATTTATTTGGGTCTGACCATGTTGATTACTGGCTTTATGATGTGGCTTGAGTGGCGCGCCAATCCAGCGGCACGCTATGCCAAAAAGATAAGCCGTCAATCCACTCACAGTCAATCGACCATAGGATAGAGGAGAGATACTATGGATTGGAATTGGCAGGTCATTTTTGATCATATACCTGATTTACTGGGCGGTGCGGTACTGACTATACAGCTGGTCGTGATCTCAGGTATTGTCGGATTGTTTTTTGGTTTGATTCTAGCGCTGCTGCGCTTGTCGAAGAGCTGGTTAGTACAGATATTGCCATTTCTTTATATTTTCTTTTTCCGCGGTACGCCGCTGCTGGTGCAGATATTCCTGATTTACTATGGTCTTGGTCAGTTCGGGGCGGTGCGTGAGTCGTTTTTATGGGAGCCGGTGCTCAGTCAAGCATACTGGTGTGCCATCATCGCCTTTACCCTAAATACCAGTGCATATCTGGCAGAGATTATACGCGGTGCGATTCAGACGATACCTGTCGGTGAGCTTGAGGCGGCCGATGCGCTTGGTATGTCAAAATGGCAGAAGCTGACACGTGTAACGTTGCCGCGTGCGTTTGGTATTGTGATCCCAGCCTACAGTAATGAAGTTATCTTTATGCTAAAGGGCAGTGCGCTCGCATCGACCATCGCGTTGATGGATATTACGGGGGTGGCTCGTACGATCAGTGCGCGTACCTATACGCTGATGGAGCTGTTCTTTGCCGCGGGTATCGTTTATCTTGTGCTGTCATGGGTTATCTTGTTTAGCTTTAGACTGTTTGAAAAACGTATGAACCGACACGCCAGCTATGTGCCACCAGATGTGATGACCAACACGATTCCATAGAGAGTCACTAGTCATGAATGGTCGCCAAGATGACAATAAAGGTGACGGTAGACAATATAGTAGGGATTGCTGAAAAATATTTATCATTTATAGGGAGAGTCTCGTATGAGCCAATCGCCACATATGTCATTAGCAAATGCCATCACCGCTGGGGTCAGTGAAGAACAAAGCATTGATAACCACAATGAGCGTCTGCGTAGCTCTATTGGCAAAGTCGTCTGCGTGGGGCGTAACTATGCGGCGCATGCAGAAGAGCTTGGCAATGAGGTGCCATCATCACCCATATTGTTTATGAAGCCCGCCTCTTCTGTGGTATCTACTCGCCATGATGTGATCCGTCCCAATCCAGAGATATTTGGCGGGACGCATTACGAGGCTGAGCTATGTATTCAGCTGTCAGCTGACCTGTCGATGGCAACGATTGAAGAGGCACAGCAGGCGATTGGCGGGGTGACCTTGGGGCTGGATTTGACCTTGCGCGATTTGCAAAGCACCCTTAAAGAAAAAGGTCATCCATGGGAGCGTGCCAAGTGTTTTGATGGGGCATGCGTGCTTGCTGACTGGATCGACCCGCAAGCGTTTGGCAATCTTCAGAATGTCCATTATCAGCTCACCATCAATGATAAGCTGGCGCAAGACGGTGATAGTGCTTTGATGCTGTTCCCTGTCTATGAGCTGCTGGTCAACATCAGCCATGCTTTTAGCTTACAGGCAGGTGATGTGATTATGACTGGCACACCAAGCGGCGTGGGTGTACTACAAGCAGGCGATAAGCTCAAACTAACATTGGGTGCTCATGAATGGGTAACACAAGTGCAGTAAGCTTGCTAAATGAACCAGTACTAGTCGTCATAAATATCAAAAAGCTCTGAGCCATTGCTTGGGGCTTTTATTTTTTAGACTTTATATATTTTTTCAAAATTTTTTAATACCTATATCTCTCAATAATTGTTTGTACAGTTATTTGTCATGAGTTTGTCATCTATCGTTCAGCGTGCTGTCATAAAGAGTCAGTAGACTTAAGCGGAATTCGTATTTTTGTGGTTGTAATGTGACGCCGCGACCCACTCTCCGCCAATCTAGCCCAATAGCAAGGTGACTGATAATGACATTATTGAATAAAGAACTAGAGCTCGCTCACGAAATCGTTGAAGATTCAAACCCTACTAATAATACTGATTTTCAGACAGTTATTAATCGCCGTCTGAATCGCCGTAGTATTCTAAAAGGTGGTACAGGGTTGACGGCAGCAGCGTTTTTTGGCGCGCTACCTTTGGTTGGTTGTAGTGATGACGATGACAATATCAGCAGTCCTATTGTCGAAGATGGCAATGATGCTGCTATTCCTGCGCAGGGTGATTTGAAGCGTCCTGAAACCTTAAAGTTTAAGGCCGTAGCGCACTCAACTGCTGAGACGATGACGGTGGCAGAAGGTTACAAGGCAGAGATGATACTGCCGCTTGGCACACCGCTGATGCCTGGCCTTGACGACTGGAAAGACAATCGTGAGCAGTCGGCAGAATCATTTGAATGGCGCATGGGCGATAACCATGATGGCATGTGGTTCTTTGGCAAAAACAGCAATGCCTACGATGCCAAAGCCTCAGAGAATGGCCTACTGGTTATGAATCACGAATACGTCAATAGTGAGGAGCTAAGCCCGTTTGGCTATTATGTCATCGAAGATAAAGATGCTGCGCCTTTATTCCAACGCCGCCGCCTTGCCAGCGATGTGCGCCGTGAAGTCAACTGCCATGGTGTGGCCGTGGTTGAGATGAAGCGCCGCGCAAATGGCATGGGCTATGAGATGGTGCCAAACTCCAAATACAATCGACGTATCACTAGTAGTACGACTGCACAGTTGGCAGGCCCTGTGGCAGGTTCTGATTTGGTCAAAACCAAGTTTGACCCCACAGGTTTTCAGACGCGCGGCATTAATAATAACTGCGGTGCAGGCTTGTCACCTTGGGGCACTTACCTGACCACAGAAGAGAACTTCTTGGGTGTGTTTGCGCGCGGACAAGATGCCAGTCAGTTAAGCGCCAGTGATAACTATGGTCGCGAGCGTTACGGTGCACCAGAAAACTCTCCAGGCTCTCGATATCTATGGCACACGCCTGACGCCAAAGACGCCATCATCACAGACGAGTTTTCACGTTGGGATATGACCGCTGTTGGTGCTAGTGCTGCTGATGATTATCGTAATGGTTTCAATACCTTTGGCTATATCACTGAGATTGATCCGTTTGACCAAAACTCTACACCGCAAAAACGTACCGCCATGGGTCGATTTGCCCATGAAAACTGTGCCTATGCACCCGTTAAGCAAGGCAAACCTGTGGTATTTTATATGGGTGATGACGCTCGAGGCGAGTATATTTATAAGTTCGTCTCCAAAGCGATGTGGTCAAATGCGGATATCGGTGGCGGGCTCAAAGCTGGTGACAAATACCTGAATGATGGTACGCTATATGTTGCCATATTTAATGAAGATGGCAGCGGTGAGTGGAAAGCACTTGTTCAAGGTCAAAATGGACTAGATGCCTTCAATAGTGCGTTACCATTTAATAGCCAAGATGAAGTGCTGGTCTATGCTCGCGCTGCTGGCGATGCCGCTGGCGCCACCAAGATGGATCGACCAGAATGGGTATCGGTCAGTCCTATGACGGGCGATGTCTATGTGACATTGACCAACAATAAATATCGAGGTGTGCGTGAGGACCAACCTTTATCAGCTGCTAACCCGCGTAGCTATCAAATCAATGGCAAACCAAGTGGTAATGACAACGGTCATATCATTCGCTGGGCAGAGACGGGCGGCGATCATGCCGCAACCAGTTTTGAGTGGGATATCTATCTGTTTGGTGCACCAAGTAACTTGTCCGCAGAGAATTTATCGCAGTTAAGTGCTAGCAATGATCTGTCTTCTCCTGATGGTTTGTATTTTGATCCACGCGGTGTGTTATGGATTCAAACGGATGATGGTGCGTATACCGACACTACCAGCTGTATGCTGCTTGCGGCATTACCGGGCAAAGTCAGCGATGGTACTACCATCACGACGTCAGCAGGACAGCAAACACGCATTGGCATGCCGGCTAGTAACGACAATATCAAACGCTTCTTTGTCGGCCCTGAAGGCTGCGAAGTCACCGGTATTACCATGACACCAGATTTCAAAACACTGTTTATCAACATTCAGCATCCAGGTAATACATGGGGTGCGGTCGCTGGCGGTAGTACTCCGCGCTCAGCAACAGTCATGATTACCAAAGAAGACGGCGATGTCATATTGGCGGAATCATTTGAGTCGGCAGCCAGTCCGGCATAGCTTGGTAAGCGCTAGATGACAAAATAGTAGAAAGGCATATTCACTAAATAAAAATCCCAAGTTTCGGCTTGGGATTTTTTCTTTTGATGCATGTATTAGTTAATGCTTTAACAATAATAAAGATACCGTTTATCATCCATACATCTCTTTTGGTCACAAACGAACGCTAAAACTAAATTATTCGCTTCTATTTGCGACTGTTAAAGGATAGTATAGAAAAACCCCCTTTTTCGCTAAACGTGCCAATACTATGAGCAGTCAAAATTTGTTTTATAACAACCGTGTTAGTGACAGTAGCGCTCAGAATGATAGCAGTTATACGCGTAATCGCCATGAGCTTGATGCGCATTTTTTCTCAGCTGATAGCGTGCCACGGCATGGTGATTTGTATGAGCAGATAGATCAACTCGAAGCCATCGATATGGATGAGCTGGTCAAATTATTGGCAGACGCAGAAGACAATGAGGAAACGACCAAAACCCCTGTCTCTTTGGCGGATTTTTTTGAAGGGTTGGCGCAGCTTGCGACCATGGGAGTGATTGAGGTGACTGAGATTGTGGAGTCCATTCATCGTGAAGTCATCTTGCGTCCCTTAGGCCGGTTCAATGATAAGCACCTAAATAAATGGCAGCGCGGTTTCACTGGGCGCACCTATGGTACGATACGCCATATCATGCTCATGGTCGGTAACAATCTGGCCTCGGTACTACGAATATACAAAAACTTCATCGTGCAAAAAACAGCTCAGCCACTACCTGACTCACTAAAAAAGCTGGTCAACGTCATCAATGGTGTCATGGGCGATCATCTGGTCAACAATCAAAATGCCCTCGCAATTCCGATGATGTTATACACCAAAGATGGTAAGCCCCAAAATGAGCGGCTATCAGGGCGGATTGTCATTTTGTGCCATGGCTTGTGTATGAGTCACTTAAGCTGGCAGTCGCAAGAAGGCAATGATCTGGGCGAGGCGATTCATATCAGTCAGCCTGACACCACCGTTCTGTACTTAGATTACAATACAGGTCGACGTATCTCTCGCAGCGGTCGTAAATTCTCTCAATTACTACAGGACGTGATCGATAATAACCCTAATATTACTCAGATAGATTTGGTGGGTCATAGCATGGGCGGCTTGGTGGCGCGCAGTGCGCTGTTTTATGGTGAGCAAGAGCGCCTAGATTGGATAAAGCGCGTGGGCAATCTCATCACCTTAGGTTCACCGCATCATGGGGCAGTGCTTGAGCGCATCGGTAATTACGTGCAAGACATCATCGCCAAGTTGCCATTTGCAGGCTCGCTTGCCAAACTTGGTGACATGAGGAGTGCGGGTATCATTGATCTGCGTCATGGCAGTATTCGTGACGCTGACTGGAAAGCCTTAGAGGGACGCAGCGTATTACCACAAGACTTTCGTCATCCTGCGCGCCTGCCAAGTGGTATCAAAACTTACTTCGTCGCCAGTGCATTGATTGAGACACATTACGAATCTAAGATGACGGATTTGCTAGGAGACAGCTTGGTATCGGTCGCATCCGCGTTAGGTGAAGATGATGCTGAGCATGCGTTGTTTGTACCAGATGGTCATAAAGCGGTGTTTTATGGCGTCAATCATCTTAACTTAATCTATAGCAGGCGAGTGCGTGAGCAGGTCGTTGAATGGCTGCTCGATAATGGTCTAAGCGACTATGCTGGACGTCCGCGCATACATTCTTACCCTAGAAGTTTGGCTGTGGCGATGTAAGCTGATGTTATTTAGCATTAAATGTATTAGTAGTTTTAAAGGTAAGTATGGTTGATTTTCTTATTAAGCTTTAAGGAGTCACTTTTTATTTGCTCTAAAACCTCATTTAACTGGTCTATATTCTTTAGAAGCAAGTTACCTTGAATATTTTGCAGCCTTGTCTTTTCTTTATATGAATTTTTCTCACTTTCTGCAAGAAGATTTTTGATTTGCCCATTATTGTTGGTAGCTTGCAATAAAAAGGCTTCTCCCATAATATTGAGAGTTTTGTCTAAATTTTCTTTATTAGACTTCTTGCATAAGTCATCGTCAGCCCTTGTAACTCCGTCAATGGAAGTCAATGAACTGGTACTTTTGCAAGAGATCTATTATATAAATCAAATTCTGTTCTGTAATGTACAAGCCAAATTAGAAATTTTTCGGAAAGGTCTGGGCTTATGACCGTAATATTTTTTTAAATGCTTTTATCTATAGCCAAATATGTTGTTGATAACTCAGTATAAAGCCCTGACATTAAAAACCAATGACCTATCTTACTTTCTGTAGTCATTTCATTCCAGTTAGGAAATTTTGAGTGAGTTAGCTTTTCAAATGTAATAGTTAAGCTTAATAGTTCATCATAAACTGCTATTTTTCGATCAAATAACTTTTGATATGTTTGCTGTGATATTTGATGAAAATGCTCATTTTTAGTGAGTAGTTTTTCATGATCTTGTTCAAGTCGTTTTAAACGCTCATCAATAGCTGCTTGCTCTTTTCGTCCAATTCTTTCAAGGTAAATTTTACCGAGGTAGATTATAAGCCCACCTAAAACAGCATTGCCACCCAAGTTGATAATCAATTCTTGCCAAAAATTACTCATAGCAAATACCCATACTTTAAAGACTTAGTATAGAACAAAAACCCCTCAAGCATCACACTTGAGGGGTTTTTGACACAGATGCTTAGTGATAAAAAACTTACTCAGCAAATACCGCTGCTACGTCGTCTTTGTTGAATTTATAGACTTCACCGCAGAATCCGCAGTCCATCTCAAACGTACCGCCTTGCTCTTCGACGATATCTAACGCTTCTGCTTCGCCGATTTGCTCGATGGCCATCTCACATTTCTCGCGTGAGCACGTGCAACCAAACGTTAGGGGAACAGGCTCAGGGGCGACAACGTTTTCTTCGTGATACAAGCGATACAGAATCTCATTGGCATCCAATGTCGTCAGCTCTTCTGCCTTGACCGTGCGCGTCAACACGCTTAGACGTGTCCATAGATCATCGTCGATACCTGCATCTTGGTTTTGCTCAACTTCAGACGTTTCTTCTGCAGTACGTGGTAACATCTGTACCAAGATTCCACCCGCTTGCAAGCCATCAGATGCTAGGTTAATGAGCGTTGGAATCTGTGCTGATTGCTTTTGATAATGCGCCAAGCAATCTGCCAGATTGTCATGGCTACGCTCAACGATACCTTGGTACGCTTCGCCACCTTCAGGGTGAATATTAATGAACAATACCCCTTGTCCCATAGCACCCAGCTCAGCAAAGGCATCTTTGGCATGGATCATATTGTCCCAAGCCTGCAATTGCTCATCCGTCTCGCCTTTCCAGCTGGCAAGCGCACGGATGATACCGTCTTGATCGCATTCTGCCATCGCCCAATTCAGCAAGCTATCGCTGTCTGATGACTGCAATTGGATAGAGAGACGACCGTTAATTTTGACGGTACTGATAAGTAAACTCGCTGCCGTCAGCATCTCGCCCAATAAGCGTTTGATGGCTTCAGGGTAGGGCTTTTGCGCAATCGTACTGGCGTAACTGCGTGATAGGCGCACCACATCGCCGCGCACGGGCGAGTCTTCAATAAAAAAACGTTGGCGTATGTCGTTGTCGCTATGAGTGCCAGCAGTTTGGCTGTCCGTGTTAGGGACTTGAGTATCTTGTGTCATAAGTCATTTGTAGTATTAAGAAGTTGTTAGCTTTATGGGGACTATGGCCAATTTATCAATCGTAGCAACCACAATATTATGATCACAATGTTTTCTTGATTACATGTATCAATGAGGGACAAATCTAGGTATGAATGAGTCAGCTATCTGTCTATTTCTATAGTGATGCAGTAATCAGGAACCAGCGGCTTTTAGGTAAAAAATAAATGTATTCCAAAATATCACCTCCTTCAAAAAAAACTTACCATCTAACACAAATTTGTTGTACAGTAACATTGAGTTGCATTGTGACAAACAACAGCAACAACCGTACGGATGCGGGGCAATGAGATCGGTCAATCAGACTCGTGTCTTCAAAGCACTCATTCAATCTTGTGATAAAAGCTTGTGATAAAAGGATGTATTCCATGACCCACTTATTTTCTAAACCGTTGACTTTGGCGGCCTTTATGGCATTGGGCTTAGCTGGCTGTAACAACAGTAGCCAGACCACAGCCGAAGCGCCAGCTGCAGATGATGCCACCACGACAGAAGCTGCTGCCACGGATACCAACGGCACGCTACAAAAAATCAAAGACTCTGGCACCATCGTCGTCGGTCACCGTGACTCCTCTATTCCATTTTCTTATATTGCTGATGATCCTAATCAGCCTATCGGCTATGCCCACGATTTAGAAATGAAAGTCGTTGAAGCCGTTAAGCAAAAGCTAAACATGCCAGATCTCAACGTCCGTTATAACTTAATCACCTCACAAACGCGTATCCCATTGGTACAAAACGGCACGGTGGATTTTGAGTGTGGCTCAACCACCAACAACGAAGAGCGCCAAAAACAAGTGGCATTCTCTAATGGTTTCTTTGAGATTGGTACGCGTCTGTTGACCAACAAAGACTCTGGTATTCAGAATTTTGAAGACCTAAAAGGTAAAACCCTTGTCACCACGGCAGGTACGACCTCAGAGCGTTATATCCGTCAGTACAATGATGACAACAAAATGGATATGAACATCATCTCAGCAAAAGACCACGGCGAAGCCTTTTTGATGTTAGAAAACGGTCGTGCTGATGCCTTTATGATGGATGATGTGTTGCTCGCAGGCGAAAAAGCCAAAGCAAAAAATCCTGATGAATGGGTTATCGTTGGTGAGCCACAATCGTTTGAGATTTATGGCTGTATGATGCGTAAAGACGATCCTGAATTCAAAGCTGTGGTCAATGAAGCGTTAAATAATGTCTTTAGCTCAGGCGAAATCAATAGCATTTATGACAAATGGTTCTTGAACCCAGTCCCACCGAAAAACGTCAATCTAAACTTTGAGATGTCTGACAACTTAAAAGCGTTGATTGCCGATCCGCATGACGGTGCTCAGCCAAAAGCGGCGACCGCTCAATAAGCTCTTTGTCCCTCAATATGGCTTGTCTATAGGTCAGATATTATGTTTCTGACCTATAGGCTTATGAATCGCTGCTCGGAGAGACAACCATGAATTATAGCTGGAACTGGGGTGTGCTCTTTGAGCAAACTGGTATCGGTAACGAGCTTTATATCCATTGGATGATTACAGGTCTTGGCTGGCTGCTATTGATCGGCAGTATCGCATGGGCCATCGCCATGGTCGTCGGTACCATCTTAGGCATCATGCGCACGCTGCCGAGCAAGACGGCGCGAGCGATTGGTACGGCTTATGTGACATTCTTTCGCAATATTCCACTGCTAGTACAATTGTTTTTTTGGTTTTACATCGCACCCGGCTGGCTGACGCCAGCAATACAGGAGTGGTGGTATAAGGACTTGTCGCCGAATACCTCAGCAATGCTATCGGCAAGTATCGGTCTTGGCTTATTTACTGCTGCTCGTATCGTTGAGCAAGTTCGTACAGGGATTGAATCCCTACCTGATGGGCAGACCAATGCCGCATATGCACTGGGTTTTAGTATTCCGCAAGTCTACAAAGAAGTGCTGCTACCACAAGCCTTTCGTATTATCTTGCCGCCGCTTAGCTCGGAGCTGACCAACTGTTTTAAAAACGCCTCTGTGGCTTCCTTGGTCGGGGTGATGGAACTGATCAGTCAAACCAAAACTATCAGTGAATACACGCAGAACAGTATTGAGATTTATACCTACGCGACGATTATTTACCTCGTTTTCAATTTATCATTGATTGCTCTGATGGGGCTTATCGAGCGTAAATTGCGTGTGCCTGGGCTTATTGCGGGAGGTCAGAAATGAGTATGATGACCGAATTGGCAACAGCCTATCCTGGTTTGATGGGCGGTATGATCACCACCTTAAAAGTGCTGTTCTTGGCAATTATTGGTGGTATCAGCCTAGGCACGATACTAGCATTGATGCGCTTGTCTGGTATCAAAGCGCTTGAGGTACCTTCTAGGCTATACGTCAACTATTTCCGCTCAGTGCCGCTGCTCTTGGTACTACTGTGGTTTTATTTTGCTGTACCGATGATTTATTTTTGGATAGCAGGTAAGTATCTACAAATCAATGCCGCTTTTGCCTCTTGTGTGGTGGCCTTCATGATGTTTGAGGCCGCTTACTTCTCAGAAGTGGTGCGTGCAGGTATTCAATCGATCGGTAGCGGTCAGGTCAATGCTGCCAAAGCGCTTGGCATGACTTACGGGCAGACCATGCGTCTGGTCATCTTGCCGCAAGCCTTTCGCAAAATGCTACCGCTAATTTTGCAGCAGTGTATTATTTTATTCCAAGATACGACGTTGGTGTTTGCTATTGGTTTGACGGATTTTTTCCGCGCCGCCTACGTCCGCGGTGAGCTCATGGGCTTACTTACCCCTTATATCTTAGGGGCGGGTGCTATCTACTTTGTGATTAGCTTAAGTGCGTCTATGGGCGTGCAGCAGCTACAAAAACGCTTGCGGTTTTAATAGATGTCTCGCTTAGGATTTTGAGCGTTAAGATTGTGGTTTGGTATTTTAATTTAATTTTTAAACGACGGTTATCGATAATAATGTGGTTAGGAGCCAGTGATGAGCAATGCTGATACATACATAAATTCCTTTGGTGGACTGGTGACTAACAATGGCCATGCGACGGATGAAATGGTCATTCAAATGTCCAATGTCAGCAAATGGTACGGCGACTTTCAAGTACTAACTGATTGTACTGCCCACGTGCATAAAGGGGATGTGGTCGTCGTTTGTGGCCCTTCAGGTAGTGGTAAATCGACGCTGATTAAGACCGTTAATGGGCTTGAGCCTTTTCAAAAAGGTGAGATCATGGTCAACGGCATCTCTGTCGGTGATTCAAAGACAAATCTGCCTAAACTACGTAGCCGTGTTGGCATGGTGTTTCAGCATTTTGAATTATTTCCGCATTTGACCATTATTGATAATTTAACGGTTGCCCAAATCAAAGTATTGGGGCGTAAAGAAAGTGAGGCGAAGCAAAAGGCCATGGCGTATCTAGACCGCGTTGGTCTGACGGTACAAGCGGCAAAATACCCAGCCGAGCTCTCTGGCGGTCAGCAGCAGCGTGTGGCGATTGCACGCGCGCTTGCCATGGATCCTGTGGCAATGCTGTTTGATGAGCCAACCTCAGCGCTCGATCCTGAGATGATTCAAGAGGTGCTTGACGTCATGGTCGAGCTGGCGCGTGAGGGCATGACCATGATGTGCGTGACCCATGAGATGGGTTTTGCCAGTCAGGTTGCCAATCGCATTATCTTTATGGATGAAGGGCATATCGTTGAGAACTGTAGTAAAGACGAATTCTTTGAAGGGGCAAAAAGCGATCGTGCGCAGATGTTCTTATCGAAGATTTTGAATCATTAACCATCTTGGCTGTATTTACGCTAGTGCTTAAAATATAAATGAAATCATCAATAAAGAGCGTCTATTAATAGGCGCTTTTTTATGGGCGTTAATCTAGCAATTTGGTTTATAGTCAATCAATATTAAAAGTGGTACAAGGCAGACGAGTGCAAGCACTACAGTAGTAGGCTAAACGAGTCTAACGCTGTAACGCTTTAATAGTGGTTCGACTATAGATGAATATGTGATTGGTTATACGGTTAGATAGGTGAGTGCATGTCTGTTTACTGATACAATGGCGCTCATACTTGTTGATAATTAGAATAATTCATAAACCATATTGGAGTTTTTATGAGCGTAGACAATCTATCTGTAGCATCGGCAACCTCATCAAAAAACGGCGTTGTCATCATTGGCGCAGGCTTGGCAGGCTGGCATGTGATTGATGCGATTCGTGCAAAAGATGCAGATATTCCGATTACCTTGATCACCTCCGATAGTGGCGATCGTTATCACAAGCCGATGCTGACCATGGCGATCAGCCAAAACAAGCGCGCATCAGACTTGGTACGAGCAACAGGTAGCGACGCGGCAAAAGCCGCAGGCGTGACCTTGCTTGCCAATACACAAGTCACAGATATCGATACAGCCACCCAGCAGTTACAGCTTATCTCTGCTAATAGGCCAAATCCCGCCCACACGGATTATGCGACGATCAGCTATGGTAAGTTGGTGCTGGCGATGGGTGCGCATCCTATTTTCCCCAAAAGCTTGCCAGAGGATTTGGTCTGGCATGTCAATCATATCAAGCAGTTCGGTCAGCTACAAGAAAAGCTGGCAACTGGTAGCCAGCATGTCGCCATCGTTGGCGCTGGTATGGTCGGGACAGAAATCGCGGAAGACTTGCTAAAAGCAGGTCATCAAGTGACCTTGATTGATTTGAACGATGCGCCATTATCACAAATGCTACCAGCCAAAGCGACGGCACGTATTGCCAAAGCAATTGAGTCACAAGGTATTCAGTTTTTGGGCGGCTCTCAAGTCTCTGCTGTTACCCGCGTGAGTGGCAATGAAGACGGCAGCGATAGCGAAAAGCTAAGAGTAGACTACGCAGCGCTCGCCTCAACTGAAGATAATGCAGATGTAGAGCAACCTGAGCCGTTGATCGTAGACCATGTGATTGCCAGTACAGGTCTGACCGTCGATGGGCAGCTGCCAGCAGCGGCGGGCGTTACGTTTGACCGTCGTACGGGTATTGTGGTTGATGAATCGACATTGCGCACCGACACTGCACACATCTATGCCATTGGTGATTGTATGTCTATCAATGGGGTTGCTTGTCGTTATGTGGCGCCATTACGCGCACAGGCTGCGACCATCGCTGATGATATCTTAGGGCACGAGCACAGCGGTTATGATCATAAACCACCGATGATTCGTCTAAAGAACAAAGCGATTTCGGTGATGGTAACGGGTGTGCCAAACGCGGCTGGTAATTGGCAAGTGAAGACGGAAAGCGATGATGAACTCATCATGGACTTGCTAGATGACACTGATGCAGTGAGCGCGACCGTGACAATCAAAGCGCCTGCCACTCCCAAAGCCTCCTGATAGACTTGTTTAAAAAGCAAGTTTAAAAGATCACGTTACTGGTTGAGCCAGCCCATTCCTTATGATGGGGCTGGCTTTTTTATGTCAAAAACCTGCCATGATTTTATGTTACTTTTTACTAAGCATGAATATCGAATATCCAATTAAATGATACATACCGTATTGATATTGTTGACATGCTTTCATTTATAGCGTTATAGTAGTTGAATGCTATATCAAACCGAATCAAGGAAGAAGGTTTGCTCGCCAGCGATTAATCAGCACTATCTATAAATACTATAAAAAGTAAAACGAAAGGACTCGTTATGACTCAAAACTCTAATTTCGATGAGACTCACGTTGATTTTGACGCTATTTTGGATAATATCCCTAGTATCAATATGGGCGCACGCTCAGCAAATGCGCCGCTCACCCAAAGCTATGATAAAGGTCCTGATGTACCGCTGATTGAAGCGACCATCGGTGACTTTTTTGATGCTATTGTGTCCAAATATCCTGAGCGCGAAGCGCTGGTCGTCTGTCATCAAAATATTCGCTGGACATATCGTGAGCTACAGCAGCAGGTCAATCAGCTATCCAGTAGCATGATTGAGATGGGGCTTGAGATTGGTGATCGCATCGGGATTTGGTCACACAACAATGCTGAATGGTTGCTGATGCAACTCGCCACCGCAAAAGTCGGCGTTATTCTTGTCAATATCAATCCTGCCTACCGTACCTTTGAGCTGCAATATGCCCTGAACAAACTCGGCTGCTCAGCACTGGTGCTTATGCGCCATTTTAAAACCAGTGACTATGCCAGCTTGATTCGTGAGCTCTGTCCTGAGATTTACCATAAAGATTATACCCAGCTTGATTTGGTTGAGATTCCAACGATTGAACGTATCATTTGGATTGATGAGCCAGACTCTGATGAGGTCTTTGGTTTTATGCAAAAGTTCTCTGCATGGATGGCGGAAGGCGACGCCAACGATCCACGCGTGGCCGAGCGTCAAGCCCAGCTCAAAAATACTGATGCCATCAACGTGCAGTTCACCAGTGGCACGACAGGCACACCAAAAGGCGCAACCTTAAGCCATCGCAATATTCTTAATAACGGCTACTTCATTGGTGAGGCCATGAATCTCACGGAAGCCGACAGACTGTGCATTCCAGTACCGTTGTATCATTGCTTTGGCATGGTGCTTGGTAACCTCGCGATTCTCACGCACGGTGGTTGTATTGTCTATCCAAACGATGGCTTTGAGCCGTTGACGGTATTAAAAGCGGTTGAAGAAGAGAAATGTACGGGTCTACATGGCGTACCGACGATGTTTATCGCGGAGCTTGATCATCCTGAGTTTGAAAACTTTGATTTATCCACTTTGCGTACAGGTATCATGGCAGGCTCTAGTTGTCCGATTGAGGTCATGCGCCGCGTCATCGACAAGATGCACATGAGTGAAGTCACCATTGCCTATGGTATGACAGAGACCAGTCCAGTCTCTTGCCAGACCAATGAGTACACCCCTCTTGAGAAGCAAGTCTCGACCGTAGGATTGGTACAGCCTGCACTTGAGGTAAAAGTGATCGACACCGAGACGGGCGAGATTGTGCCTATCGGAGAGACTGGCGAGCTACTCACGCGTGGTTATTCCGTGATGAAGGGCTATTGGGGTAGCCGTTTTAAAACGCGAGAAGCCATTCAAGATGGTTGGATGCACACGGGTGATTTGGCAACGATGGATGAAGACGGCTATGTGAAAATCGTCGGCCGGAGTAAAGACATGGTGATTCGCGGTGGTGAAAACATCTATCCGGTTGAGATCGAAAACTACCTTTATCGTCATCCCAAGATTCGCGATGTGCAAATCGTTGGCATACCCGACGAGCGTTATGGTGAAGTGCTCGCAGCATGGATTATTCCTAAAGAGCCGGGCTGCTTGACGGAAGAGGAAGTCCGTGAATTCTGCAGCGAGCACATCGCTCATTATAAAGTGCCTGCTTACTATCGCTTTGTCACTGAGTATCCAATGACCATCACGGGCAAGATTCAAAAGTATAAAATTATTGAGCAAATGAAAGAAGAGTTGGGTTTGTCGTAAGCTTATTTATCAGCTCTAAAACACTAAAGATGAACTATGTGGGTCATACTTAAAAAATAGCAGTTGGATCATTCATATAAAAGCTACTCGCATTTACGTATCTATGTATCAAAGAAAAGGGACATCATGAGCGCTATCATAACCAGTAAACTGAGTCCAAACTCAAGCGACTTTCAGCAAAACAGTGCGGCGATGCAAGCGATCGTCGATGATTTGTATGTACACTTGCGTAAAGTCGCCCAAGGTGGCTCAGAGCGCGCCCGTGCCAAGCATCTAGCACGTGGCAAGCTACTACCACGCGAGCGAGTCGAGCGTTTGCTTGATGTGGGTACGCCGTTTTTGGAAGTGGCACCGATGGCAGCGCATGACATGTATGGCGAAGAGATTCCAGCGGCTGGCGTGATTGCCGGTATTGGTCGTATTAATGGTATTGAGTGTATGATTGTCTGTAATGATGCCACGGTAAAAGGTGGCACCTACTACCCAATGACAGTCAAAAAGCATTTGCGCGCGCAAGAGATTGCGCAAGAAAATCATTTGCCGTGTGTTTATTTGGTTGATTCAGGTGGTGCTAATTTACCCAACCAAGATGATGTGTTCCCTGATAAAGAGCATTTTGGCCGTATCTTTTTTAACCAAGCCAACCTCAGTGCGGCAGGTATTCCGCAAATCGCGGTGGTCATGGGTAGCTGTACGGCTGGTGGTGCTTATGTGCCTGCCATGAGCGATGAATCTATTATTGTCAAAGAGCAAGGCACTATCTTTTTGGGTGGGCCTCCACTGGTCAAAGCAGCAACTGGCGAAGAGGTGAGTGCAGAGGATTTGGGCGGCGGTGATGTCCATACGCGGCTCTCAGGCGTGGTCGATCACTTAGCGCAAAACGACACGCATGCGTTATCCATCGCCCGTAATATCGTCAGTCATTTGAATCGCCCTGCCAAACACATTCCTAATCAAATTACGCCCAAGCCGCCACGTTATGACGCCAAAGAGCTGTACGGTGTCATTCCAACGGACAAGCGCAAGCCATTTGATATCAAAGAAATCATCGCCCGTATCGTTGATGACAGTGCATTTGATGAGTTCAAAGCACGTTTTGGCACGACATTAGTGTGTGGATTTGCGCATATCGAAGGGATGCCTGTGGGTATCATTGCTAATAACGGCATTCTATTCAGTGAGTCGGCGCAAAAAGGCACGCATTTCATCGAGCTGTGCTGTAAGCGCAAAATTCCATTGGTATTTTTGCAGAATATCACAGGCTTTATGGTTGGGCGTAAATACGAAAACGAAGGCATTGCCCGCCACGGTGCCAAGATGGTGATGGCAGTTGCCAATGCCAAAGTACCGAAATTCACCGTTATCGTTGGTGGCTCGTTTGGCGCGGGTAACTACGGTATGTGTGGCCGTGCTTACAGTCCGCGCTTTTTGTGGATGTGGCCAAATGCCCGTATCTCTGTCATGGGCGGTGAGCAAGCAGCGTCAGTACTGGCAACGGTCAAGCGTGATAACTTTGATCGCAAGGGTGAGGCGTGGAGTGAGGAAGATGAAGCGGCATTTAAAGCGCCAATTCGTGAAATGTATGAAGCGCAAGGTCATCCGTATTATGCCACCGCGCGCCTGTGGGACGATGGCGTGATTGATCCTGCTGATACCCGTCATATATTGGCATTGGGGCTGAGCGCTGCCTATAACGCACCGATTGAAGAGACGACGTTTGGTGTCTTTAGAATGTAAGCGCCAAGGTCTGCTCGTGATGAGAGAGTGGTGCGACAATCTTTTTAAATACGATTCTACCGCGACATCGGGTTTTGACATCTTACTTTCTTATATGAGCATTATGATGGATGACCCAAACGTTGGGCTAAGTATTTACATAGACATATAAATAGGAACATAGAGAAAGTTATGAAAGAAGCAAAATCAAAAAATAGTAATAATTATAAAAGTCTATTAGTCGATATAAAACAACACGTCGCTACCGTGACGTTGAATCGTCCCAAGATACGCAATGCCTTTAATGACGAGATGATCGCCGAGTTGACAGAGGCTTTTACCACCCTTGGTGTGGATGACGAGGTGCGTGTCATTGTACTCGCGGCAGCTGGCAAAGCGTTCTGTGCAGGCGCTGATCTTAATTGGATGCGCGCCATGGCAGATTATAGCTATGAAGAGAATCTAGCGGATGCGGATAAATTGGCGCAAATGCTCAAGACGATTTATGAATGTTCCAAGCCGACGATTGCGGCAATCCAAGGCGATGTCTATGCAGGCGGTATGGGTCTCGTTGCCGTCTGTGATGTGGCCATCGCCGTGAAAATTGCCAACTTTTGCCTGAGCGAAGTGCGTTTGGGCTTGGCACCTGCGACCATCAGTCCTTATGTCATCCGAGCGATGGGCGCTAGAGCTGCGCAGCGTTACTTCTTAAGTGCTGAGGTGTTTGATGCCAAAAAAGCACGTCAGCTTGGCTTTATTCACGAGCGCGTGAGCGAAGAATGGTTAGATGATGAGGTCACGACACTTTGTGCCAAAATGGTTAAAAACAGCCCCGATGCGGTCAAAACCTGCAAACAGCTATTACACGATGTTGCTGGCGCGCCCATCACTGATGAGCTGATTGCTGATACGGTAAAAGGTATCGCGGATATTCGCGCATCAACACAAGGAAAGGAGGGCGTGCAAGCATTTTTGCAAAAGCGTAAGCCTGACTGGCTGACAGCAGACTAACGATAAACGAATAGATAAACGGACAAATAGACAAGACGTCAAATAATAACGACAAGATACAGGGATAGTTATGTTTTCTAAAATTCTAATTGCCAACCGTGGTGAAATTGCTTGCCGAGTGGCCGCAACTGCCAAGCGTCTTGGCGTCAGTACCGTCGCTGTTTATTCTGATGCTGATCGCGAAGCCAAGCACGTGCCGGTTTGTGATGAAGCGATCTATCTAGGCGGTTCGGCACCGAAAGACAGCTATCTCAAAGGTGATGCCATTATTGCCATCGCCAAGCAAACAGGTGCTGAGGCCATCCACCCAGGCTATGGGTTTTTGAGTGAAAACGCCGATTTTGCACAGGCCTGCCAAGATGCTGGTTTGGTGTTTATCGGACCCTCTGCTGAGGCGATTCGCGCCATGGGCGGCAAATCTGAGTCCAAGCGCTTGATGGAGGCCGCTGGCGTGCCGCTGATACCCGGCTATCATGGTGACAATCAAGACGCCCAGTTTTTGCAGCAGCAAGCAGATGATATTGGTTATCCTGTCTTAATCAAAGCGAGTGCAGGCGGTGGCGGCAAAGGCATGCGTATCGTTGAGCAAAGCAGCGATTTTGTCGATCTATTAGACTCGTGCCGCCGTGAAGCAATTACCAGTTTTGGCAATGATCAAGTGTTGATCGAAAAATATGCGCTCAAACCACGCCATATCGAAATCCAAGTATTTGGCGATACGCATGGCAATTATGTGCATCTGTTTGAGCGTGATTGCTCCGTGCAGCGTCGCCATCAAAAAGTATTAGAAGAAGCGCCAGCACCGGGTGTCGATAGGGCCATGCGTGAAGCGATGGGTACGGCTGCAATTGAGGCGGCGCGTGCGGTTAATTATGTCGGCGCTGGCACGGTTGAGTTTATTGTGGAGCAGCGCGAAGGCACGATGAATTTTTATTTCATGGAGATGAACACGCGCTTGCAAGTTGAGCATCCAGTCAGCGAAGCCATTACTGGTGTGGATTTGGTCGAGTGGCAACTGTTGGTCGCTGCAGGTCAGCCATTGCCAAAATCGCAAGACGATTTGACGATCAATGGTCATGCGATCGAAGCGCGTATCTGTGCTGAAAACCCTGACAATAATTTTTTACCAGCGACAGGAACGTTGTTTACCTATCAGAAGCCTGAGCACAGCACCTTTGTCATTGATAAAAACGGCGCTGATGTGCGTATCGATGATGGCGTACGCGAGGGTGATGTCATCAGTCCCTTCTACGATTCTATGATTGCCAAGCTTATCGTCCATGCGCCCACACGCGAGCAAGCGTTGGCGAGACTAGATCGTGCATTGGCGCAGACGCGTATCGTCGGTTTACCAAATAATGTGGCATTTTTGCGTTATATCTTAAATACCGATTCATTTAGCACAGCCAATCTTGATACGGCATTGATAGAGCGCGAGCAGGACAAGCTGTTTGATCAGCATCCGCTTGGATTATCAACGCTTGTGGTGACGGCTATTACGCAGCAGCTTGCGAGCGAAGCCGTATTACAAAAGATCGACAACGACCCCTTTAGCAAGCCGACAGGGTTCCGTGCTTATAGCGATTACACTCGCTCATTTAGCCTCATTTATAATGAGCAGTCATATATTGCTTGTATCAGCAATTGGCACAATGCGAGTTGCTTTGATAATAAAAAAGGTAGCGAGAATCTCAGTAGCTTTGCGCTTGTCATTGGCAAAGAAATCGCGAATACGCAGGATGATAGCAATATCAATGTCGCCGCTCAGACTGAAACGGTTTATGAAGGGCAAGTCAGTTATGATAGCAGTGATGCGCACAATCATACCTTATGGTTAGAGGGTGCACGTATCAGTGCGCAGAGCTGGGTTAATAATGAGACAGTTTATGTGTTCACAGATAGCGGACGCGATGAGATTACCTTAATTGATGTGATGGCGCATGTGGGTGAAGACACAGCAGCAGTCGGCAGCTTAAAATCACCGATGCCAGGGCAAGTCGTTGCATTCAAAGTAGCTATTGGCGATACTGTGAAAAAAGGCGAACCACTTGCGGTCATTGAGGCCATGAAGATCGAACATACCATTACCGCACCAACTGATGGTGTGGTAGCAGAACTATTATTTGCAGCAGGTGATTTGGTCGCTGATGGTGATGAGCTACTGCGTATCGATAGTGAAAGCGAATAGAAAAGGACAATAAGCATGAGCCACTCGTATCCAAGCCATGTCACCATCGTCGATGTCAGTCCGCGTGATGGATTGCAAAACGAATCCATGACGGTACCGACCGCGGTTAAACAAGCCTTAATCAATGATTTAATTGACGCAGGGATTAAAAAACTGGAAGCGACCAGTTTTGTCTCGCCAAAGTGGGTGCCACAAATGGGCGATAACAGCGCATTGCTGGATGCGCTTGCGCCAACGCGGCAGAAGGACGTTTGTTACTCAGTACTCGTGCCCAATATGCGCGGCTTTGACAATGCGATTGCCTACCGTCCTGATGAAATTGTTATTTTTGGCTCAGCCAGCGAAACCTTTAGCCAAAAAAATATCAACTGCAGTATCGATGAGAGTATTGAGCGTTTCGCGCCCGTTGCCGCTGCGGCAAAAGCGCAAGGTATCAAAGTACGCGGCGTTATCTCTTGTACCGTTGGTTGTCCTTATGAAGGCGAGATTGACCCTAGCCAAGTCGCTTATGTCACCAAGCGGTTGATTGAGATTGGTTCAGAGCAGATTGGCATTGCTGATACCATTGGTGTGGGTACACCCCTCAAAGTGCAGCGCGCCCTACAAGCAGCCCTTGAGTATGCTGATATTGCCATGTTATCAGGTCACTTTCATGATACTTACGGTCAAGCACTCAGCAATACCCTAGCGGCATTACAAATGGGTGTCAGCGAATTTGATACCTCAGTCGCAGGCCTCGGTGGCTGTCCGTATGCCAAAGGCGCAACGGGCAATGTCGCGACCGAAGATGTGGTATATATGCTGCATGGCATGGGTATCAGCACGGGTATCGATTTGGAAAAATTGGTCGTGGCAGGCGAGCGTATTAGTGGGTTTTTAAAGCGTCCAAATGGCTCAAATGTGGCACGGGCTTTGATTAATAAACGTCAGTCTTAAAAAATTATCGTAAAAATGAAATATAGTCGAACCACTATTAAAGTGTTACAGCGTTAGACTCGTTTAGCCTACTACTGTAGTACTTGCACTCGTCTGCCTTGTACCACTTTTAATATTGATTGACTATACTAAAAAACAAGGAATGGTTATGAGTTTACCTGGATTGAACTTTCAGCTTGGCGAAGATATTGACGCGCTACGTGATGTCGTACAGCAGTTTGCGGCCAATGAGATTGCCCCGCGTGCAAGCGAGATCGACAGCAGTGATGAGTTCCCTATGGATCTGTGGCAAAAGATGGGCGATCTGGGTCTACATGGCATTACCGTCCCTGAAGAGTATGGTGGCTCCAACATGGGCTATGTCGCTCATATGGTGGCGATGGAAGAGATTAGCCGAGCGTCGGCATCGGTGGCGCTTAGCTATGGTGCGCATTCTAACTTGTGCATTAACCAAATCAAACGCAACGGCTCTGAAGCACAAAAACAAAAATATTTGCCAAAACTCATCAGCGGCGAGTTCATCGGTGCATTAGCAATGAGTGAGACCGGTGCTGGTTCAGATGTCGTCAGCATGAAGCTCAAAGCCGAAGAAAAAGACGGCAATTACATCTTGAACGGTAGCAAAATGTGGATCACCAATGGGCCTGATGCGGATGTGATGGTGGTCTATGCCAAGACCAATCCTGAGATGGGTGCCAAAGGTATGACTGCCTTTATCGTAGAAAAAGGTATGGAAGGGTTTGGTACCGCGCAAAAGCTCGATAAGCTTGGCATGCGCGGCAGCCACACGGGTGAGATGATTTTTAACAATGTGACAGTACCAAGCGACAATATCTTGGGCGGTCTCAATGAAGGCGTAAAAGTGCTGATGAGTGGCCTAGATTATGAGCGCGCTGTCTTGGCGGCAGGGCCTATCGGTATCATGCAAGCAGTGATTGACAATGTCGTCCCTTATATCCATGAGCGCAAGCAGTTTGGTCAAGCAATTGGTGAGTTTCAATTAATCCAAGGCAAAGTGGCTGATATGTATACTATTTTGCAGGCAGGACGCAGCTTCTTATATACCGTGGGTAAAAACCTCGATATGCTAGACGCGCACGGCGCAGGACACAGCCGAGAAGTGCGAAAAGACTGTGCTAGTGTGATTTTATGGTGCGCCGAAAAAGCCACATGGATGGCAGGTGAAGGTATCCAGATATTTGGCGGTAATGGGTATACCAACGAGTATCCACTCGGTCGCTACTGGCGCGATGCTAAGCTGTATGAGATTGGCGCAGGTACTAGCGAGATTCGTCGTATGCTGGTCGGTCGTGAGCTGTTTAACGAGACCAAGTAAAAAAGGGTTAGGGCAGTAGCTAGCAAAGCTTTGACCTTATAAAAGAGAAAAGTATCTAATAAAAAAGCAGCACGCTTTAAACGTGCTGCTTTTTTTGTCAGTGTGACAGTATGATGTTGAGTTATCTATGACGGATTATGACTTATTACGATAATCAAAATACCGTGCCAGACCATTTAATAATAAATCATCGCGCAAGCGTACGGGGCGATTGACATGCTGCGAGATAGTGGCCGCATCGCCGCCTGTCATGATCACCTCAAAGTTTGGGTGACGACGACTAATCTCATTGATTGCACCAACGATAGAGAGCAAGATACCGCGGTGCACCGCGTCTTGGGTGGTCATGCCTTGGCTGACACTATCAAACGTGCCGTTAGAGATGGTGATTTGTTTGGTTCCAGAAAACAGAGACTCGCGTTGTAGGTAAATACTGGGGAAGATATAACCACCCAAATGCTCAGCGTGATCAATCAAGTCAATGGTCACTGCCGTACCGCAGCCGATCACGCATTGGCGTTTTTTCTTATCGACGGCTCCTAGCATCTGTAGCCAGCGATCACAGCCGAGCTGCTGGTCATTATAAGCACTTTTCATAAGCGCATGCGCGGCATCAACATGGACAAACTCAAATGGAATGTTCAAACGACTGAGCGTCTCTGATACTTGGGCATTGAGCGCATCGCCCAGTACGGATGAGATACCAATAAAATCGGGCGCATAACGCTCAAAGCGGTCAGTCAGACCCATGAGTAATTCAGCGGGTGCTTGCAGATGCTGCTTGGCATCATGTGAGACTATCTGCCCGATATCGTCGGTCAGCCAGTATTTTAGGCGGGTATTGCCAAGATCAAGCCAGAGCATAAAAATCCCTTTATATAGCGCTCGTTAATGATGGTGCTCGTCAGTGTTATGATTAAGCCTAGGGCGTGTCCCTAATAAATAACGTCAATACGTCCAGTAAAAAGCGTAGAAATCTTACCGTTATCTTGCTGTAATTGCAAACACCCATGAGTGTCGACACCGCAAGCGACTCCCGTCATGACTTTTTTCTCATTATTATAGTCTTGGGTAACACGTAAACGCAGACCGGCTAGCGCATCCATCGCTGCAAACTGCTGTAAGAATCCATCTAAATAATAGGTATGCCCCGTTGGTTTTTCGATGGCCAAATGCTCAAAGCGGGTCATCGCTGCCATCAGTGCCGTCGTCATTTGCTGATACAATGTTTGTAAGTCTGGCAGGCGAGTGGCTTGTGTTGCTGGCTGCAGCACTGCATAGATATCTTGGAGGCTGATGGCCTGATAACTCATCCCCTCAGACGTTTGCGCGGTGAGTGTTGGCGCAGCTTTTACATTTAACCCAATGCCTAGCACCACACCAACCAGCTTACCTGATTTGGTCACGGGTTCTATCAAGATGCCAGCGAGCTTTTGAAAGGGCAATGTGCGATGAAGTGAGATGGCGCTGTCTAAAGCTGAACCGTCGGGTGCAGAGTGCGCCAATTCAGAATGATGACTGGCTTGACTCTGATAAAACCCCAAATCATTTGCCCATTTCACCCCAATTGGCGTCAGACCTTGCGCTTGTAGTTGCCCATTTACGGTTTGGATAACAGGCATTTTTGCCAGCTCAAGACCAATAATCAAAGACAGTAGCCCACTAACTGGCATATGTACGGGGTGATATAGCGACAGGTAGACATTACCGCGTGGTGACTGCCACGAGCGCCCATGTTGACCACGTCCCGCGCTCTGCGTCTCTGCGGTCAAGACGTGTACGGTAGCAGCATCTAGCGTGCCATCTTGCAGCGCTGCGATCAGCTCGCTATTGGTCGAGGCGCTACTGGCAACGTGACGGTGGTTAAGCTCGGATAAAGAGGGAGAGAAATTGGTGAGTGGTGGCATAAGTTTAATCGATGTGGTTAAAGGAAACTTTGATATACTAAGCGGTTACCAAAGACAGCATACCAAAGACAGAATACCAAAGACAGAATACCAAAGACAGAATACCAAAGACAGAATAAAGGTCACGTTGAGATTTGGCAAATACAGTTAAGTGCGCTAAGAAACCAGTAAGTAGGCGATAAAATTAATACTAGGGCGTGTTGAACATTCGCAAATAGGCACTGCTGATCGCTAAAATTGTTCCAGACAAGGCACAAAGCGACGATAATGCAAATGCCTTAACGAGATTTGTAACGCAGTATGGGGCAATTTTAGCATCAGCCCCAACGATAAAAGCAGGGGACAGGACTCTTTTTTGCCGCTTCATCGTTAAAAATAAGCGCTTAGAATGACTAAACTTATTATTTTTAACATCGAATCGCCTAAAAAATAGTCGCTGTCAGTGCCATGGTCGAATGTTCAACACGCCCTAGGCCAGTATTATAAAAGGTTTGTTCTATGATGTTATATGTGTGGTTTGTGATTGCAGGGGCGTTTGCAGGTGTCAGTGCAGGCTTGTTTGGCGTGGGCGGCGGCATGATTATCGTTCCTGCACTGGTCTGGATTTTTACCGCGTATGACTTTTCGCCAGAGGTGGTGACACACCTAGCTATTGGTACGTCTCTTGCGACCATTGTTGTGACCTCGATCAGCTCACTGACGGCTCACAATAAACGCGGCGGTGTCCGCTGGGAAGTATGGCGCAAGATGGCGCTTGGTTTGGTGGTGGGGAGTTTGGTCGGCGCTGGTATCGCAGATATGATTGATGGTCAGGCGCTACAAGCCATCATTGGGGTCGGTGCGCTATTGGTTGCGCTAAAAATGCTGTTCTTTTCTAACAAAGAGCAAGTGGGTAAGCCGCTGCCACCTGCTGGGGTACAGTTTGGCGCTGGTACGGGCATTGGCATGGCGTCCTCTATCTTTGGGATTGGCGGTGGTAGTTTGACCGTACCATTTTTGAACTGGGCGGGGCTGCCGATGAAGCAATCGGTCGGTACGTCAGCGGCGTGCGGTCTACCCATTGCTCTGGCTGGCGCGGCTGGATTTGCTTGGTTCGGTCAAGATGTGGTCAATCTGCCTGAAGGCACCATCGGATTTGTCCATGTCATAGGATTTTTGTGTATTTCGGTGGCGAGCTTTGCGATGGCAAAAGTGGGTGCCAAACTCGCTCACGTACTGCCTGCCTTGATGCTCAAGCGCGCGTTTGGCATATTATTGATATTTGCAGGAGGGCAGTTGTTATTAAGTGGATTGGGTGTGTTGTAATCACGACACATCTTTGTTGTAAAAAATGTAAACCATGAGACATTATTAGTATGAAAGCAGCAGAAAAATATCGCCGTGTCTTTGGCTCGGTGAGGCACTTGAAAGATCAGCTATCATGGACGACTGGTCTTACCAATATGGTAGAGTTTTTGGCGTGGGAGCCCAAGCAAATTCTTGGTATCACCAAAAAGCAATATGTACGCCAAATCATTGAGTGGGCTACCCAGCCTGAGCTAGCAGGCAAAAGTGTAGAAGAGATTGAACACGCCATTATCAAAAAGCTCAACGCAAAAATGCATGACACGGAGCAATTAGAAACCTATTCATCCCAAAGGGTCGGTATCTGTCATCCGAGAGAGGCCACCCGCCGTGTCATGTTTTTTTCTGAAGAGTATCTCAACAAAGAGTTCGATATCTTTTTAAGTTTATGTAGTGATGTCTACTTAGACTCATTTTATCAGCAATTCATCACCTTTGAGCCAAATGGGTCGTGGTCAACCCATGGCAACAGTGGATTGTTTGAGGCCAGCACAGAGCTAAAAGCAATGTATATGGACAATTTGGCCTACAACCATCAGGCGAATATGCTGGTAGCCAATGAATTGAAATTTAATGGTCGAAAAAACCCAGATCAGCTGCTCAAGTACTGCGTGATGTATGAGCATTTACTTGATAAAGGCTTTATTGATAAAGGGGCTAAGTTTTTGTTGTTGTTCATCGGCGGCAGTGAGCTAGAGCACAACAAGCAGCGCTTAGCCGACCGAGAGCTGGCGCTGTGTCACAAAAGACCCAAAAAATATCAGCATCTATTAAGACCAGAGCTGTTAGACATCGTCGATCATCTGCAAGTGGCCAGTATCACGTGGTCAGCATTGATTGCGTTCAATCAACGCTACTTAGGAGAAAACGAGGTCAGCCAAGTGGAGCAAAAACTATTACGAGGGTTTCATCAAAGCCTGAAGGCAAAATCGTTTATGCACTTAGACGTTTAACCCTAAAAACTTACAACAATTTCAGGTAGAATAGCCGCCTGTTTTCGCCATATCAACTGACTATTCATGCGCTTAAAATCCCTAAAGCTGGCAGGCTTCAAATCTTTTGCCAACCCAACGACCTTTACTTTTCGTCATGGTATCACCGCCATCGTCGGGCCAAACGGCTGCGGCAAATCCAATGTGATTGATGCCATACGCTGGGTGCTGGGTGAGACCTCTGCCAAGCAGCTGCGCGGCGGGGCGATGAGCGATGTCATCTTTGCTGGTACGCAAGACAAAGCGGCCAAGAGTGTGGCGAGTGTCGAGCTGACCTTTGAGCATACCCAAGATGAGCAGACAGGTATTCGCCATGAGCTTAACTTGTACCAAGAGCTGTCCGTTCGCCGTCAGGTCAATAAAGACGGCCGCTCAGATTACTTTATCAATGGTACGCGCTGTCGCCGCCGCGATGTGGTCGACGTGTTCTTGGGAACAGGGTTGGGCGCGCGTAGTTATGCGGTCATTGAGCAAGGTATGATTGGGCGGATTGTTGAGTCAAGTCCTTTGCAGCTGCGTGAGTTTATCGAAGAAGCGGCTGGGGTGTCGCGCTATCAGGCGCGGCGTGAAGAGACACAAAAAAAGCTTGAGAAGACAAGAGACAATCTGGCGCGTCTGCACGATATGCAAAGCGAGCTGCTCCGCCAACAAAAGACACTGTCCAAACAGGCAGCGAGCGCGCAGCGTTATGAGGAAATCTCACTAAGCTTGGCTGATATTGAGCAGCAGCTTGCCATTCAGCAGCTCTATCAGGCCAAGCAGCAGCAGCATCAGCAAAAAATCGCACATGAGCGCAGTACGGCTGAAGTGTCAACATTGCAAGCCGATTATGACACGCTAAAGGCAAAGCAAGATAAGCTCACCGCTCGTATTAACCAAGAGCAGTGGCTCAAAGATGATGCCCAAAGCGCGCATTACGAGCAGCAGCTGGGCTACCAAACTGCCGAGCATCAACTGAGTGATGCCACTGCACAGCTGGCAGCCATTGAGCAGCAACTGTCTCACTTAGCGCAGCAGCGTGAGCAATCACTCGCTGATATTGAGCGGCTTAACGCTGAACAAGCTGAGCAGCAGCAAGCATTAGAGACGTTACGCCCACAGCTCGCTGAGCTGAGCGACAAGCGTGATAACCACAAGCGTCATGAGCAACCATTGCAGCGCGCGTGGCATGATGCGCAAAACCAGCTGTCACGCTTGCAAGACAAGGCTCGCACGCTTGAGCAGCAGCAGGCGATTAATACTCAAGCACAAAAGCGCCATCAGCAAAGCGATGATAAGTGGCAACGCCGCGCGCAAAACTGGCAAAACCTCTGGCAGCAATTACAGCAGTCTATAGCGCCATCTGCCAGTGCTGTTAGTGCCAGTGCTGATGCAAGTCAGGCAGCGGACGAGCAAGACTTGCATCAGGTGCTAGAAGAGCAAGTCGCTAAGCTGAGCAAACAGCTACAGCAGATTGAGCGTCAGCAAGAAGGGGTGGATGAACGTCTGTCTGAGATACAGCCGCAAGCGCATCATTTGCAGCAGCGACTGAACACGCAGCAACGCGAGCTGAGCGATGATGAAAAACGTCATGCGTTACTGGCAGGTGAATACGACACTTTGCATCAGATATTGCATCCAAAACCTATATCAAACTCTCAAAACAAAGCAGCTGCAACAAATAACACCGATAGTGGCGCTGTAAATACGCAGCAATTGGCTATTACGACGCTGCGAGAGCAGATTGAACTGAGTGCGACGGGCCAAGCACACGCACAGCTGCTCGATAGTATCTTGGCGTTATGGCTAGACAGCCATGTATTAATTGCAAGCCGTGCTGATCATGTGAATGATGCGGATCAAAAAGCCAATAGTTTGAGTTTGTGGCAAGCACTTGAAGATGATGTTACTGATTTACTGACTTATCAAACCATACAAAACACCTCAGCCAGTACAAAAGACAAAACACTAGCAACGGGTCATAGCCTATGGTTGCCTGCGAAGCAAAATAAAACCAGAGACAGTGCCTTTACCAGCGACTTACCAGAGAGCTTAACTGATAAAGTGTTGCCATTATCACAGCTGATTGCGCAGCCTTTGCTTGCGCTATGGCAGCAGTGTTATCTATACACAGCGCAGTTTGAGTCTACTAGTGAGCATGATATTAACGTGTTTGCCGATGTCTTAAAGTCATTACCGTCATCAGCGCTTCTGCTGACTGCTGATGGTTGGATCATCAGTCGTCAAGGCACGCTTAATTTGAGTAAGCTCGCTGGCGCGCAAGACGATCAAAGCGAGGGCAGCAGTCAGTTTCTCACCCAGCGTTTGGCGCAGCGCACACGTTTGCAAACGCTAGAGGACCTACTCGGTGAGCTAGAGTTGAGCATCGACAATCAGCAAAAATCTATCGCAAAAAATCAGCGCGATTATGATGCGTTGATAGTCAGTTTGGAAGAAACGCGCGCCCAAGCTGAGCAATTAACCCGTGATAAGCATCGATATCAGCAGCAACTGACGACCGAGCGCGCCAATGCCGAGCGCTTGCAAGCAGACAGCCAACGCCTAAATGCTGACAAAGCGGCGCTCGAGCAGGAAAAGCAAGAGCTTGCGCATGAGGCGCAGACACTTCTTCATGAGCAGCAGGATATCGAACGCGAGATCGCCACACTCACGCCGCAAATAGCAGAGGCACGAGCGACCAATCAGCAATTACAATCTGAGCGCAGCGAGCTAAACCGCGCACGTCAAGCCGATGATGAGGCTTGGCAGGCACTGCAGCTACGTATTCAGCAGTACGAGATGCGCCTAGAGCATCGTGTGAGCAGTCTGGCGCGTGCAACCGAGCAATATGATAAGTCATTAAAGAATGAGCAGAGTCTACAGACGCGTCACAAGCAGCAGCAAGCCAAACTGCCCGATCTGCAAGCCGAACTGCATAGCGCACAGACAATGCGTGATGAGCAGCAAGCGTTATTGACCGAGCGTGATAGCGCGCTCACAGCGCTAAAGCAAGCGTATTCTGAGCAGCAGACGGCATTTGATACGTTGCAAAATACCTTGCAGAAGCAGCAAAGCGAACTTGCACAGCATGCAACTGAGTTAGCATTAAGTGCCGCGCGTTTAGAGGATGCAAGTAGACATACCCAAAGCGCGCTAGAGGCTTATACTCAAGTGAGTGAGAAATACAAAACGCAAGCAGAACACTCGCAACAAACCATGAGTGTCTCAAACTTGCTGGCAGACTTTATCGCTCATGATCGCCGTGTGCGTCCAGACAAAATCGCTGAGCTTGCGTCCGAGCGCGCCAAGCTTGCGCAGCAATTAAGTAAGATTGGCGCTGTCAATCTTGCTGCTGTCGCGGAGTTGGCCGAGGTCAATGAGCGCTTGGAGCCACTTGCGCAGCAGACCACCGATATCGCCGCCAGTATGCAGACATTGACTGAAGCGATTGCTTCGATCGATGAGACGACCAAGACGCTATTTATGCAGACGCTCGATGCGGTCAATAATGAGCTGGCCAATTTGTTTGCCAAAGTCTTTGGCGGCGGGCAAGCCAGTCTGACGTTGAACACAGACGAGATGCCAGCCAATACGCCAAAATCAGAGCAATGGCGAGCAGGGCTTACCTTGATGGCGCAGCCAAAAGGCAAGTGCAATAGCCGCTTAGCCGTACTCTCTGGCGGTGAAAAAACACTGACCGCATTGAGTTTGATTTTTGCGATATTTAAGCAGCATCCGGCGCCGTTTTGTGTGCTTGATGAAGTTGATGCGCCGCTCGATGATGCCAATGTTGCGCGTTTTACTAGCCTCATTCATGAGTTGGCAGATGACTTGCAGTTTATCTTTATCAGTCATAATAAACTGACGATGCAGATTGCCGATGAGCTAAAAGGCATCACCATGCCAAGCGCAGGTATTTCTACCCTAGTCAGTGTGTCGCTTGATGAAGCCGCGCGTTATGTAGAGAGCTAAGACCAAAAAAGCCAAAATTAAAAGCGCTATGAGAATCAAAGCGATGCAAATATAATCAATCCATCGGCATAAATACAAATAAGCTTGACCTCAGTCCAGCATACTGGTTATAAAGTACACAATGTGGTGACGACATGGGTCAGCCATGCTAGAATATTGCCATTTATGCTCGTTTGTGTATTCCCTTTTGTTATATATACTAGGATGTATTTATCATGACCGCTATTCAGTTTGTATTGATTGCCATTGCCGCGTTTATCGTGCTCGCAGGGCTGTTTATGGTCATTCGCAGTTTTAAGCGCCGTAATGGTGCTGAAGCTGCTGCGGTCAATTATGATAAAAACGGTATTCCCATCATACCGCGTCATGAGCGCAATATCGTTGATCAGCCAGACTTTGATGATACGGTTGCTGGCGAGACGAGCATTGGCCCTGACCGCACTTATCTGAATGCGGTCGTTGAAGAAGAGCCATTGACGCAGACTCATACTAACGTCGATCCCCAGCTGACTGCTGAGCGTGACACTATGGCAGATGAAGATCATGACGTCGTCGACAATGAGGACTATGCGCGCTGGCAAGAAGAGCAACGTCGCGCTGATAACGCTGAGTTTTTAGAGGCGGCTGAGCAGATGCATATCGAGCAAGAGCCTGATGCATTCTCTAGCCTCATGTCGGCAACAGATAGCTTGATGCCATCGATTGACACGGCAGAAGAGCCAAGCTTCGACAACAACAGCCCGATACTGGATCAGCATTTATCAGAGTCAGGCGATGATGCGCAAAACGGCCCCTTGATCAATGCCAAAGACAACATCAATATCACCATCTTGCCGCACCAATATCGCGATCGTCCAACCGCGATTATCCGTGGTCATGATCTGCTAGCATTGATTGATAAATATGGTCTACGCTATGGCGCGATGAATATGTTCCATCGCTACGAGCAAAAAGACGGCACGGGTATGCTGTGGTTTAGTATGATGGGTATCACCGACAGTGGTATCGCGCCCTTTGATCCGCATAGTGTCGCGACCAACACGTATAACGGCATCGTTATGTTTTTATCATTGCCACATCCTCAAGCCGTGCGCAGCTTCGATAGCATGATGAGCATTGCTTATATGATGGCAAGCGATCTTGACGCGATTATGCTCGATGAAGAGAACCAACCAATCACGTCTGAATACAAGCAGCAGCTACGTAATCAAGTTCGTGATTATGAAGGCTAAAAGCTTAAAGGCGAATAGCTCGAAGGCTAAGTAAATCAACTGCTAAAAACAATTATAGAGTGTTAAAAAGGCAAATAGCGATTCATGTTATTTGCCTTTTTTAATGGGCTATAGTTTCTGAAAAATATTAGGGCGTGTTGAACATTCGACCATGGCACTGACAGCGACTATTTTTTAGGCGATTCGATGTTAAAAATAATAAGTTTAGTCACTCTAAGCGCTTATTTTTAACGATGAAGCGGCAAAAAAGAGTCCTGTCCCCTGCTTTTATCGTTGGGTCTGATGCTAAAATTGCCCCATACTGCGTTACAAATCTCGCTAAGGCATCTGCATTATCGTCGCTTTGTGCCTTGTCTGGAACAATTTTAGCGATCAGCAGTGCCTATTTGCGAATGTTCAACACGCCCTAGAGTCGGTTCAAGATAATTTAGATACAAGGAAGGCGGGGGAAAGTACTACACATAGTAGACTGAGCGAGCCTGACACAGTAGCTGATTTATATAGGATTGGCTATATCCGAGTATCCTGTAAACTTGTTATCATATCGTCATCTTGAATGACAAAAAAGACCCCGACTATGACTGACGCTACCTTATCAAATAATTCTAAAAACCTATCTGCTCAAGTGCAAAGTGCAACATCTAATATAGCCAGTTCGGCCAATGACGGCACAAATAATAATGCAGAAATTGTCTCGCAAATGCGCATGCTTATCGAGTCTATCAAACGGCACAACTACGCCTACTATGTGCTTGATAATCCAATCTTAGAAGACAGTGAATACGATCAATTGCGCCGCTCGCTGCTTGAAATCGAAGAAGAATATCCAGATTTGGTTCAGCCAGATAGCCCAATCAATCAAGTCGGTGATATGCCGCTCTCCGCTTTTACTCAAGTCACGCATGATATTCCAATGTTGTCCTTGGGTAATGTTTTTGAATATGATGATTTGCGTGACTTTATGCGCCGTGTCAATGATCGTCTGAGCGACTCGCAGCAAAACCCTGAATACGAGATGGAGCTAAAGCTTGATGGTCTGGCCGTTTCATTAAAATATGAGCATGGCAAATTTGTCCAAGCGGTCACGCGCGGTGATGGGCAGACGGGTGAGGACATTACCCAAAATGCCAAAACCATTCGCAATTTACCATTATGGATCGCCGATGCGGCTGATATTGAGTTGTTAGAAGTGCGCGGTGAAGTGCTGATGCCAAAAGCCGGTTTCGAGCGCCTCAATCGTTTGGCGGAAGAAAAAGGCGAAAAAACCTTCGCCAATCCACGTAATGCTGCCGCTGGTAGCTTACGTCAGCTAGATCCCGCCATAGCCGCCAGTCGTCCACTGGCATTTTATGGCTATTCGGTCAATCAAGGATTGCCTGAAAATATCGACACTCAATCAGGGGCGCTGGCATGGCTCACTGAGCTTGGCTTCACCGTCAGCGCTGTAGAAGTGGTCGCCAATCCACGCGCTGCCCAGACTTATTATGAGTCAGTGATAGAAAGTCGTGCCGATTTGCCATTTGAGATTGATGGCATGGTCATCAAGGTCAACAGCCTCGCTCTACAGCAGCAGCTCGGGTTTTTATCGCGTGAGCCGCGCTGGGCGACGGCCTATAAATTCCCTGCCGAGACCGTCATGACGCGTCTCAACGATATCGAATGGCAAGTCGGGCGTACCGGACAGATTACCCCTGTGGGCAAGCTGGAGCCTGTCAAAGTCGGCGGTGTCACTGTCAGCAATGTCACCTTGCATAACTTTGGTGAGATCCAGCGCCTTGACGTGCGCGCAGGCGATATGGTCAGCGTGCACCGCGCAGGCGATGTGATACCCAAAGTCACCCGCGTTTGGCACGAGCAGCGCCCAGCGGGTTCTGAACCTGTGACCCTACCTTCTACTTGCCCTGTCTGCGACTCTCCTGTTGTCCTGCCAGAAGATGAGGCATTGGCACGCTGCACAGGCGGACTGTATTGCCCCGCGCAGCAGCAAGAGGCGCTGATTCACTTTGTCTCACGTCGTGCTATGGATATTGATGGGCTTGGTGAGCGCTGGCTGATTAGCTTCTTTGAGCATGGCCTTATCAAAACGGTTGCTGATATCTATCAGTTGCACAATCATGCGGATGAGATGGTCACCTTTGAAAAACTGGGTGAAAAATCGGTCCAGAATATCATTAATGCTATCGAAGCCAGCAAGCACACGACATTGGCGCGCTTTATCTATGCGCTGGGTATTCGCGGTGTGGGTGAAGGCACAGCACAGAACTTTGCGCAGCAATTTGGTGATTTAGATAGTCTGATGGCCGCCAGTATTGAGACCTTGATAAAAACGCCCGATGTTGGCGAAATCACCGCTGAGCTGACCTATGAGTTCTTCCGCGCGCCGCACAATATCGAAGTCATCACCGCATTACGCGCGGCTGGCGTGCATTGGGATAAAGTCGAGCAGGTCGCCTCAGAAGGGCTACCACTCGATGGGCAAACATGGGTCATCACGGGTGCGCTCGATAGCATGGCGCGTGATGAAGCCAAAGCCAAACTGCAAGCACTAGGCGCAAAAGTCTCAGGCAGCATCTCGGCAAAAACCACTGCGCTACTGGCAGGTGATAAGGCAGGCTCTAAGCTAACCAAAGCAGAGAAACTAGGCATTAAGATAGTGGGTGAGGAAGAGTTTTTGGCGTTGGTTGAGGGCTGAGGTTAGCGGTAGGGTGCGCCCAGCGCACCATTTAAAAATTTGATTTAGGAATTAAAAGTATTATTCAATAAATAGCTGAACGTTGAATCATTTTCATAGATAAGTGTTTTTCAATATATTGTTTCCTATTTATGCGTTGGTGCGAAAGGCGTACCCTACGACTTAAATTACTAACACCTTTATCAAAATTTCGGAAGGCCATGACATACTACACTTATACTCAATTAATGCGTCACATAGCTGTCATCGCCTGCATAAGTGTGGGCGTCGAATATTTAACCGGAAGTATTAGCTTATCGTTTTTACTACTACTTATCTTAGTCATGAGTTATTTGAAATGGTTAGGTATATTTAAGTCAGTCAACTCTCAAAAAATAGACATCAGTGCTAGCATGCAACACTTAAAAAGTGCTAATACTCAGGCTGAATCGAGATTACCAAGTTTCGAATTTGTAGCGAAAAAGTACAACTCTGGACTTTTATTGACGATAGCTATCTTTGCATCGATGATATGGTTGAGCACAAAACTAATTATCGCATGGCTAATGCCCTTGTTCACAAATCAACCATTTGCTCCTTCTGACATTATATGGACAGTGATACCGATTGGCATAGCAATACTCAGCTATCTAGTAGGCAAAGATGAAGAAAAAAACAAAATACCATTAGTATCAATATCTACTCTTAGGTTTTTACCAGAAAAACTACAAATTATTAAATCCAATCAAACGTTAGATATACCATGGCAGTCGATTGAAGATATTCATGAAAAACGGACACTTTCACATGCTCTATTGAAGATAGTAGTGAACGAAGAGAGTAGTGGAATTAAATCAAACTATGGAGAGTATTCATTTGATATTTATGATGTTTGCTATAGTGCAGCAGATATTGAACAGCTTGCTATTATTTACTGGGCAAAAGCCATAGGTAAAGAGATCAAAACAGTCGAGTAGGGTGCACTCCGCGTACCATTTAAGAACTTTATTTAGGAATTAAAAGTATTATTCAATAAATCGCTGAACGTTAAATCATTTGCATAGATAAAGGTTTTTAATCTATTGTTTCCTATTTATGCTTTGGTGCGCGAGGCGCACCCTACAAATTACTAATTTTCCACACCCATAATCTCATATACTTAAAAACCTACTCCACCAATTCCTCATGCGGATTAACTTTAGACTCACCTTTCTTACCATCAGGCTTGATCTCAATGGGTAATACCAGTCCTTTGGCAAAGTCAGTATTCAACTATAGTCTGAACACCAGCCTACCTCCGAAAAACCCACCACTTATCATTAAACCTAACAAAGTTAACAAGACTGATTCAGATCGCGCTTACCGATGCTTATAAGATAATAGTCACAGTCATAAAAGAACTATGATCAAGCAGCGAATAAGCAAAACGTAAGGAGCGCGTTATGGCAGACAATACTAATAATAAATCTAATACCGACACTATAGATAGTAGCCAAAGTCCGCAAGTACAGCATCTCATCGACACTCTACAAGGCGAGCATATCGGCAAAGAAGGCGGGCAGTCTGCCGTCATCTTTCGGATGGTGATGCCAGACCACCTATGTCCGTTTGGCCTCAAATCAATCGATGCGCTCAAGCACGCAGGCTACGATATCATCGATCGCCATATCACGACCCAAGATGAGAATACATTGGTCAAAGACACGCTTGGGGTCAAGACCACGCCGCAGACCTTTATCGATGGCAAGCGCATTGGTGGTAATGATGATCTGCAAGTATTTTTGGGTAATCACGAACCCGAGACAGACGACGACACCACGTACGCGCCCATTATTGCGATATTTGCTGTTACCGCACTCATGACACTGGCATTATGCTGGGCTTTTGCTGTTAGTGTCTTTTCGATACAAGCGCTTATGTGGTTTGTCGCGCTCTCCATGTGTGTATTGGCGATTAAAAAGCTTGAGGATTTAGAAGGGTTTACCACTGGGTTTTTGGGCTATGATTTGCTCGCACGCCGCGTGGTACGCTACGCCTATGTGTATCCTTTTTTAGAAGCGTTTGCCGGTATCGCTATGCTTGCCGATCAGCCTTGGCTCAATCCGATTGCGGGTTTGGTCGCCTTTATCATCGGCTTAATCGGCGGAGTATCGGTTATTAAAGCCGTCTATATCGATAAGCGCGAGCTAAAATGCGCCTGCGTCGGCGGCGATAGCAATGTCCCACTGGGCGCGATCTCTTTAACCGAAAACGTCATGATGTTCGGTATGGGTGGTTATATGCTGATTCGCGCTTTATTATAATCAAATGGTTTGATGATGCATAATAAATACATCGAGCTACTCCGCTATTTCCCCATGCGCCTTTGCGTCACCTTTTTTGCCATCGGGTTTGATCTCGATAGGCAATACCAACCCTTTGGCAAAGTCGTCTGATAACACATAATCGTAGGTACTGGCAGCCACATCGGGCGTAGTATGAATGACCAGTGTCATCTCGTTGCCATCGGTCAGCTCATGTGAGACGTAGGTTTCGCTCAGCTGATCCAAGGCTTTGGATAGCGCTTCGTTACTTGCCATACTGATCGTGAGGTTGTGTTGAGCGGTGGCAAGATCGACATCGAAGTACTCTGCATAGTCACGGACGTTTTGACTATCGATTGCAAATGGATACTTGTAGTTGGTGGGGTCGGCAGGCTTGGTACCACTAGCGACTAATGACCAATCTATCTGATCGGCTGCGGGTGTTGACGAGTCTGATGTGGTCGCTGCTGTTTCGGCGGCTGGATCAGGGGTTTTGACGCTATCATCGCAGCCTGTTAGCGTCCACATACTCGCAGCTGCCATTACCATCATCGTTATCAGACGCGTCGCCATCGGGTTATCCTTTTTACTATTGATCATCATTAATTGGTGCTAAGTCTATTTTGACAGGTTTCGGTGTGCTTCTCTAGCAAAACAAACCAGCACTGATGATATTCATAATCATCAGAGAGAAGATGTGTATAAAGAACACGCATAAAAAACAGCCGCTCAAGGGCGACTGTTGTTTTATTTTTGATAGAGTGCTGCTTATCTTTGAATAATTAGAGTTGGCAGTTTACTTTATATTCTTGGCCGCTTGCCCATTTGATGGCAAAGATACCTTTGTCACCTTTCATGTGCCACGCATAGACCGCTTTTGGATTTGAGTCGTTGACATAGCTTGCGACGTCGCCTTTTACATCACCGTTTAAGACGAGCTTTTGCTCTGTCCATTTTACTTTAGGTAAGGTGGCATTGAGCATGACTTGTTTTTTGTTAATAGACTGCTTTGCCATGATGGTGCTGCCATCGGTACAGGTATATGGGGCTGCTGCCATGCGGTCATAAGCGGCAGTGACTTTTTCTGGCGCAGGGGTATCAGTCGTCTCTGGCGTGGTAGAGACAGTCGTGGCACAAGCGCTCAGTAAGGCAAGCGCAGGTAGGGCAGTTGCAATTTTAGTGATGGTATTCATCATTCTCTCCAAAGTATTACTGGTGTCATTTACTTGTTCTTAATAATGCGTTTAGCATATGAGGCTTATAGTAGCGAAAACCAAATATTGCCGTGTTAGAAATTGTTCATTACCTATTAGCTTCGTTACCCAATCACTGACAAATGTAACTTAGCATCGCCAACCTATTGAAGGCTAAACGATCGTCATTTGACTATTTATTTACTAATGAGTGAGACAAAAAAAGCCCCGATCAACTGAGCGCTGATAGGGGCTTTTTTTATGAGTTTAATACGGCCTACGTTTAGTTCATGTTTCTATACTATTCATATTATTAAAACTACTTCTTATCAAGCTATTTGGTTTTGCGCGGTGGCAGACCCGTATGCTGAGTTTGGAAGTTGCCTTTGCTGACTTTTTTCTTGGTATTTTTGCCGACCCTATTTTTGCTTGTGCCAGCACGGTTTGCAGCGTTGTTGTTTGACGAGTTGTTGCTACGCTTCACCGAGTCATTGCCTAGGCGACTGTTCTTTTTGCGTGCTGACTGATAGCTGTCTTGCGCCGCATCACGCCCCTCTAAGTGCGCGTTAAATGGCGGAATCAAGCAACCACGGTTTTTGCCAATCAGATCACTACGGCCCATGTCTTGTAGCGCTTTACGTAGTAGTGCCCAGTTTTTTGGATCATGATAGCGCAGGAACGCTTTGTGCAGTTTGCGCTGCTTACCAGATTTGACGATGTCCATATCACCACCCTCACGGCTGACCTTGTGTAGCGGGTCTTTGTGGGTGTGATACATGGTCGTGGCGGTTGCCATCGGGCTTGGATAAAACGCCTGTACTTGGTCAGCGCGAAAGCCATTGCGTTTGAGCCACAGCGCAAGGTTCATCATATCTTCATCGGTGGTGCCAGGGTGCGCGGCGATAAAGTAAGGGATGAGGTACTGCTCTTTGCCCGCCTCGGCACTAAAGCGCTCAAACATGGCTTTGAACTCATCATACGTGCCCATGCCAGGCTTCATCATTTTTGACAATACGTTGTCTTCTGAGTGTTCAGGCGCGATTTTTAGATAGCCGCCGACGTGGTGCGTGACCAGCTCTTTGACGTATTCAGGGTCTTTGACCGCCAAATCATAGCGCAGACCTGAAGCAATCAGGATTTTTTTCACGCCTTTGATATCACGGGCTTTGCGATACAGTTTGGTCAAATTACTGTGATCGGTCAGCAGGTTTTCGCAGACATCAGGATAGACGCAAGACGGTTTACGGCAGTTTTTCTCAATCGTCTCGTCTTTACAGCTCAGACGATACATATTGGCTGTTGGCCCACCAAGATCAGAGATCACGCCAGTATAGTTGGGTGCAGTATCACGAATCGCTTCGACTTCGCGCAAGATTGAGTCTTCTGAACGGTTTTGGATAATGCGTCCTTCGTGCTCGGTGATCGAGCAGAAGGTACAACCGCCAAAACAGCCACGCATGATATTGACCGAAAACTTAATCATGTCATAAGCAGGGATACGCGCATCGCCATAGCTTGGGTGCGGCAGGCGTGCATAGGGCAGGTCAAACACATAGTCCATCTCTTCTGTCGAGAGTGGAATCGGTGGTGGGTTCAGCCAGACATCGATAGAAGTATGCGAGTTACCTGCACCGCTGCTATGACGCTGCACCAGCGCGCGGGCGTTACCCGGATTGGTCTCTAAATGTAAGATACGGTTGGCATGCGCATAAAGCACAGGGTCAGATTTGACATGCTCATAGTCAGGCAGACGAATCACCGTTTGCTCACGTGGGGGCATTTTAATTTTGTGCTTGCGGGCAGTTTTTGGCTTATTAAACGCATTGTCAAAGCCGCGCATCTGTACCACTTGGGTATCAGTATCCACTTGGTCGGCATTAATGATTTTGTCAGTGACTGGCTCAGCGACAAAACCCTGATACTGTGATGACATAGATGACGGCATGGCTTGCCCAACAGGCGAGTCCGATGGTTTGTTCTGCTCAATTGAGCAGCTATCAACGTCTTCGGTCATGACATACGGGTTGATGATCGGATCGACACGGCCAACGGTATCGACATCGTTACTGGCGACCTCAGTCATATCGGCTTGCCAATGACGACGCGTTGGGGTCAATAAATACGCTGTACCGCGTAGCTTACTCATTTGCTCAAAGCTATAGCCTTTTGACAGACCATGTACGACATCGACGATGGCGCGCTCAGCATTACCATAGAGTAAGACATCCGCACGCGCATCGAGCAAAATACTACGGCGCACTTTGTCTGACCAATAGTCATAATGCGCGATACGGCGTAAGCTGCCCTCAATACCGCCCAAGATAATAGGCACATCAGGATAGGCTTCACGGCAGCGCTGGCTATAGACGATAGCCGCGCGGTCAGGGCGCTTATTAGCCACGTTGCCAGGAGAGTAGGCATCATCACTACGGATTTTACGATCGGCGGTATAGCGGTTGATCATACTATCCATATTGCCAGCGGTCACGCCGTACGCATAGACAGGTTTGCCAAGCTCCATAAAGGCGTCTTTGCTCTTCCAATCAGGCTGCGCGATGATACCGACGCGAAAGCCTTGTGACTCAAGCAAGCGACCGATAATCGCCATACCAAAGCTTGGGTGATCGACATAGGCATCGCCTGAGACGATGATAACATCGCAAGCATCCCAGCCCAGATCGTCCATTTCTTTGCGGCTCATCGGCAGATAAGGCGCAGGCTCGTAGCAGCTCGCCCAGTGTTTGTCATAATCATAAAGTGGCTTGGTGCCTTGTTTAAAGGCAGTGCGGGCAATGGTATCGGCAGACATGGGCGGACCTGTTAATTAGAAAATGGCACTAAAAATACACCCCTTATTCATCATTGATGATAAAGGCTGATTTAAAAGCGCTCATTTTAACATGAATCACCTTCACTATGCGACCTATTCTATGAGTGGTGATTGCCGATAAGTCATTGATAGCGCGAGATAAACTGCTTATGCAAAGTGAGCGACTAGCCCAGCCAAACAATGGCAAAAATGGTTTCAGCAGAACCGTCACATTGTCGCAAGCATGGTTGTTAAAGTGCAGTTATCAAAGTATGGGTTTGGTCAGTACTAATCATTTGTTTTCTCATGTTTGTTAGCCGTTCTGATTTTCATCCATAGCTTTTGGCATAGCTTTTGCTCCAACCCCGTTAGGGCTTATTTGTGTGCATTCATGAGTGAAAATGGTGCACCGATAAAAATTGAACGGATAGATAAGTGTTTGGAGATAAAATGAGAACATCATCTGTTGGGCTGGATGCGATAAAAGGGCTACTAAGAACATTACTGCACAAGATACTTATGCTGGGGACGCTATTGTTTGGCACGATCGCCAGTGCACAAGCGGCCGCGGCTGACACATTGACGGTGGCGCAGCTACTCGAATATCAAAATATCGCTTGGATTATCTGGGGCGGGGTTTTGGTGTTCTTTATGCAGGCAGGTTTTGCGCTACTTGAGAGCGGATCGGTACGCGCAAAGAACGCCGTCAATGTGATGATGAAAAACTATACCGATATGTGTATCGGTGGTCTGGCGTTTTATTTGGTGGGTTTTGGGCTAATGATGGGTACTAATCATTCGGGGTTTGTCGGTACCGATCATTTTATGCCAGTCAATCTATCCAATATGGACTGGGCACTGATGTTCTTTCAGATGATGTTTGCGGCGACAGCGGTGACCATCGCGAGTGGTGCCATGGCAGAGCGTGTCTCGTTTATCGGCTATGCAGTCGCCGCTTGCTTGATCTGTTTATTTATCTATCCTGTGTTTGCCAGTTGGGTCTGGGGTGGGTATTTCGGCGGGTCAGGGTGGCTAGCTGAGCTTGGTTTTATTGATTTTGCTGGTTCGACCGTGGTGCATTCTATCGGGGGTTGGTTGGCGCTGGCAGGTATTTTGGTCATTGGGCCAAGATTGGGCCGCTTTGCCCCTGATGGTACGCCAAGACTCATTGCAGGTCACAACATGACGCTATTGGCGCTTGGCGGGTTTATCTTATGGTTTGGTTGGTTTGGCTTCAATGCTGGATCGACATTATCTATCACTGGAAATATTGGCTTGATTGCCGTCAATACTTTTATCGCTGCGGTCAGTGCGGTGGTGAGCTATATGCTGATTGCTCGGACACTGAGCAAAGCCATTTTGCTCAGTGATAGTGTCAATGCCAGTTTGATTGGTTTGGTGTCTATCACGGCAGGCTGTGCCACAACAACGCCTGTTTTCGCCGTTGTCATCGGTGCCATCGCCTCTGTGGTCTATATTTTATCCACGCAAGCATTATTGAAGCTCAAAATAGACGACGTGGTATCAGCGGTGGCAGTGCATGGATTCGGCGGTGCATGGGGCACACTCGCGGCTGGATTGTTTTATACAGGGGACTTATTTAACTTATCACGGCTGGGCGTACAAGCGCTAGGCGTGGGCGTGGCGTTAGCTTGGGGACTGGGGTTGGGTCTTGTGATGTATAAGCTGATTGATCTAAGCTTTGGGTTAAAGGCCAGCCGCTTACATGAGCAGCGTGGCCTTGATTATACCGAGCATGCCGAGCTCGGCTATCCTGAGTTTCAAAAGCAGATGTTCGATGCGAAAAGCCTAACAGAGCGGCATTTATAGGAGAGAGCTGATGAATATTGATACTCAATCCGTCGACCAAACCGTGTCCGCGATGGCAGAGGTGCTGTCAGAGTATTTACATCCTGAAGAGGTGCGCCTGCTCAAGAGGCAGTGGCAACAGTACTCAACTGTCTCTGTCAAAATGATGCAGCAGTGCATCTTGGATGCGACAAGGCGCTATCCTGAACTACAAGATCACAAATCTAAAATTCGTAAAGGCTTTTGGGCTACGTTGCAAGTGGATGGTCAGCAGACAGTGGAGTCTGACAGTCACAATGGCCATAACGAGACAATCAATGCACCCGTACCTATCTCTGAGCCCGTTCTCGCATTTTATACCGTGATTGAAGCGCTGCGCAGTCAGCTAACGGCAGCAGACAGTCGCAGCTTTTTTCATAGTATGCACCAAACTGTTTCGCAAGAACGCACCTTCAAAGGGCACCACATCAATATCAATCAATTTTTGGAAGGTAATCGTCCACCTGTACCGGACAATGAGCACCTGTTAAACAATCTGATGCAGCTTGCCTATGTGTGCTTGTGCGATATTACTGGTCCTGTAGAGGCAGATGAGATACTGTTTCAAGCAGCACAAACGGCCAAGCAAAGTTATCCAAAAGCCGTCGTCGAAAAATTATTTTAACGTAGCGTTGAGCACGTAATGATAAGGTAGGATACCTACCTTATCGTTCTTATCGTTACGTGCTCTCTAGCTTCAAATCAAGCAATCAGTTGTCCAAGCGCTATTAATCGTCTAATAATTGAAGCGGGAAAGTCACCACATCAAATGCAAGGGCAAAGGGCAGCAGCACCAGTTTTTGCGCGCTATTTGGTCCATGACGGTTTGTGTTTTTTTGCTGGGTTTGAGTATAAAAACTTACCGTATAAGGCTTGGTTAGAGCGCGATAATTTGACTGAATCAAGCTTAAATTACTCACTTGCGGATATATGGCACCTTTTACGGGGACATTAAAACAAAAACGCTGGGCACCAATACGTTGATCACTGGCGGAGGTACACTCTCGGGCATTATTTTGTAAAAAGAACTGATAATCTGAGCGTCCAAACTCGTCTTTTAGTTTGGCATAAGACAGCTTCATCTCCCCTTGGAAATATCCATCGTTATTGGGGACATAAAAATTCATGTCATTGTCAACGTGGATGTCTTTTTGTGTCAGGTTGGTGAGCAAACTGGTCATCTCAGTCCCACCTTGGGTGAGTACGTAGCTGTTTTTTTCACCAACGATTACCATCGTCGCATTTGGCGTTTTTGGTAATGCTTGCGCTGGACGGCCAAAAGCGATCACTTGATCTTCTGACAATGTCTGCTTGGTCGTGATGATATGGTTATTACTTTCTAGCAATGAGCTGGTCGCACAGCCCGACATTGCAAGCACAGAAGTCAGCAAAGTCCCTGTTACCAAAGCTTTTGGGCTTATATGCTTTAGTATGTTATACCTGCTACTGGTCTTGTGAGGGCAGTCTGGTTGAGAGGTCATGCTCAGGCTTCCTTGTCTACTACGGTGAATAAAAATTGCTAATATTATCCAACTTATGTTAGTTTTTTACAAGTTTTGAATGCAGTTTTAACACCAATTATTAATAAAAAAGCTGATACCAACTCAACTAATACAGGTAGATGTATTTAGTCTAAGGTAATCTTGGTTCCACTTTTGGTAAAGTTCATCACAAACTGACTCTTAAAATTGCGTACATTGTTTTCGTAAGTCAGCAAGCTACGGGTGAACTGGTGGTAGTCGCTCATGTTTTTGGCATTGACCATCAGCATAAAATCAAAATCGCCAGATACTTCATAACAGCTCATCACCTGTGTTTGCGAATCCATCAAACGCTCAAATCGATGTTGCATTGATGTGTTGGAGCGCTCCATTTCTATCATCACCACTGCGGTCAGACCGTAACCCACTTTATTAGGATTAACGATGGCGACTTGCTTGGTAATCACGCCGCTATCTATCAACGCTTGAATACGGCGCTGAGCAGTGGCAACAGACACATGCACTCGTTCTGCGACAGTTTTAAGCGGTAATGTCGCATCATCTTGCAATAAGTTCAAAATAGCTTTATCAGTGCTGTCTAGGATATGGCTCATGATAATGTACCCTCATTAATTATGATTATTAGGTTTTCGATTATAAATATTATCACTAATAATTTAAATTTAAGAAAATAGTTATTTATATGACATTATTTTGATAAATTTATCCATAAATACATTTTTATAGAGATAATATATCAAAACACTCTAGTAAAATAGACCGTACCAATCAGAGCTGCTTTAAAAAAAGAGCGAGTAATTGTGTTTTTATCATCTACTAATAACTACGGTGCTTATCATGTCTATCTCAATGCTCTCCAATGTATTCGCTAATGCGCTAGCAACCACTACTTCACGTTTGCCATTGCCTGCGATTTGGACGACTGGTAACACGCAGCAGCGCACGCTGATGTTGGGAGTGTCATTTGCCATCTTATCCAATATTTTGTTTGGTGTACTTTATGCGTATAGCAGCTTTCTGACGCCTTTGTCAGGCACACAAGTGTTTATCTGGCGTATGCTGTCAATGTGGGCAGTGTTGGTTGGCTACTTATTGATAAGTGGACGGCTAGGCATGCACATCGATAAATTGCGTGCACTGCGCTCAGTCAAACAGTGGGTTTGGCTGCTACTACCTACGCCGATATTTTTGAGTCAGCTTTGGCTATTTATGTGGGCACCGGTCAATGGGCAAGGTGTACAAACCGCGATGGGCTATTTTTTGTTTCCACTCATGATGGTGGTGTTCGGTTGCCTGCTGTTTGGCGAAAAGCTCAGTCGTCTACAGTGGCTTGCGGTCGCATTTGCGGCGGTAGGGGTGTGTAGTGAAATCATTCGTACGCAGAGTGTTTCTTGGGCGACATTGTGGGTGTGTGGTACTTATCCGATATATTATATCGTGCGTAGACTCCAAGGCATTGACGCCATCACTGGTATGCTGGTCGATCTGACCTTGTTTGCCCCATTTGCGCTTGGTTACTTGTACTTTTTTGCACCTAGCAATTTGGCGATGGTAGCAGGGTCTGGATTTTTGATCATGATGTTAGTTGGTCTTGGCGTTTTGAGCATCCTAGCAATGAAAACCAATATTGATGCCAGCCAAATGCTACCCGTCAATGTCTATGGCATGATGAGTTATATAGAACCTGCTTTGCTATTTATATTGGCGGTGACGGTGCTCGGTAATCCGTTTGAATCAGCGATGATCTATAGTTATGGGTTGATCTGGTTAGGTATTTCTTGTTTGATTGCTCATGGGATAAAGCAGCTTCGAGCTCGTAAAAGTGTGCCATCATCAATCAAGGGGCAGGTCGCGTAAGCGGCTAGTATGGTAGTTAATGAGTATTGTCAGTCACGAGTATTAACAGTTGATAAGTATAGTGGATCCAATTTAAAAATGTTATAGCGTTACTGGTATAAATTTTCCTTGCTTGCTGTATACACAGAGGCTGTGAAAAATTCATCCCAGTAGCTCTTTGGAACTTATGACATTTTTGTTTTGAACTGACTATATAAGCATTAATAAGGTACAAAAAAGGACGGCTCAATATTTACTGAGCCGTCCTTTTTTATAATGATTGTTCGACAATACTTGAATGAATATTAACCCAAGTGCTGCTTGAAACCACGCTGCTTATCACGTTCCCAGTCACGATCTTTTAACGTCTTACGTTTGTCATGCTGCTTTTTACCTAGTGCGAGGCCGATTTGGCATTTCACTAGCGAGTTTTTCCAGTAGCAAGACAGCGGTACGCAAGCGTAGCCTTTTTGATTGATTGCTCCAGACAGTTTTTCGATTTCACGACGATTGAGCAGCAGTTTACGGGTACGAATACTGTCTGGACTGACGTGCGTAGAGCTCGATAGTAATGGCTGAATGTGCGCACCAAATAAGAAAGCTTCGTTATTGCGAAATATGACGTACGCTTCAGTGATGGTCATTTTTCCTGCACGAATGGCTTTGACTTCCCAGCCTTGCAATGCCAGTCCCGCTTCAAAGGTTTCTTCGATAAAATATTCATGACGCGCCTTTTTGTTGGCGCAAATCTGATTATCAGGTTTTTTTGATTTTTTTGACATAATTTCTCCATAAGGATTGCCTAAAAACACAGGCGCCTTATTTGACCAGTCCTACTAATTCCTCATCTTAACCCATTCAATGGTATTGAATTTTATTTGGATTATAAGTCAGATGAGTCGAACCGCCTATTGTATCAAAGCCTCTGGTGAAAAGGTAAATCGGCTGTTAGGACAAATGTAGCAGATAAGTATTAAGTTTGAGCAAAATTTGCTAGCATATGGCCTAATATTACCGATTATATTAGCCATGCTATGAGCCATTCTATTTCTCCTAATTCCTCAAAGCTACACACCAAAATTCTATATCCTGGTACGTTTGATCCCATTACCAATGGTCATGTGGATTTGGTAACACGCGCAACCAAGCTCTTTGATGAGGTTGTGATTGCGGTTGCCTCGGGGCATCATAAAAAACCTCTATTTAATTTTGAAGAGCGAGTCGCCTTGGTCGAGACCGTATTTGCCGATTTGCCGCAAGTCTCGGTGATTGGCTTTGAAGGGTTGCTCGTTGATTTTATGCGCGAAAAACACGCCACCGCCGTGCTGCGCGGGCTGCGCGCGATGTCCGATTTTGAGTACGAGTTTCAACTGGCCAATATGAACCGCGAGCTTGATGAAAACTTTGAAGCAGTATTTTTGACCCCATCTCAGAACTATTCATTTATCTCATCTACCATGATTCGTGAAATTGCCAAACTCGGTGGCGATGTCAGTAAATTTGTCCCACCTTGTGTGTTGCAAGCTTTTGACAAAAAATTAAATAGTAACTAAAAGATGCTGCATTAAAAATACTCTGCTAGCACTTGCTAAAACAGTCAAGCGCAGCCAGATAGGGCTAATATGAGCAAAAATATAAGGAGCAGTTTATGGCGCTATTAATCACTGATGAGTGCATTAACTGTGATGTGTGTGAGCCTGCTTGCCCAAATGAGGCCATCTCAGAAGGCGATGATATTTATGTCATTGATCCAGATCTATGCACAGAATGTGTCGGACATTTTGACGAGCCACAATGCGTGGTGATTTGTCCCGTCGACTGTATCCCTCATGACCCCAATCATGTCGAGACAGAAAATGATTTATTAGCCAAATACAAGCGTATTACAGGTCAATAAAATCTTGATAAGCGATTGATGACGTTTGGGTTTACAACGTTTTAGGGACAATATAATGACCAGCAATACAATGACAACCAAATCCATGCAAGTAGCCAGTGAGTTCGATCAGCAACATCTTTGGCATCCATATGCCAGCCTACCACCCATCTATTCCAATATCGTTATCGATCGCGCTGAAGGGATTTATATCATTACTGAAGACGGCACGCGCTTAATTGATGGTATGTCGTCATGGTGGGCGAGCGTCCATGGCTACAATCATCCTAAGCTAAATGACGCACTGACTCAGCAGCTGGGTAAAATGGCGCACGTGATGTTTGGTGGCTTGACCCACCAGCCAGCGATAGATTTGGGCAAAAAATTGCTTGGCATTGTGCCTTCTGGTCTCGATGCGATTTTTTATGCGGACAGTGGCAGTATCGCCGTAGAAGTGGCACTAAAAATGGCGCTGCAATATCAAGTGGCTGCCAAGCGCCCAAACAAGCAACAGTTTGCCTCGACCCATTCAGGCTATTACGGTGATACGTGGCATGCCATGAGTGTCTGTGATCCTATCAATGGAATGCACAGTCTGTATGGCAAGCAATTACCGATGCAACATTTCGTTCCAGCACCGCCACTTGGGTTTGATCGCGTATTGACAGTAGATGATCGTGAAACATTAGCTCAGTTTTTTGCAGAGTATGGCGCGCAGCTGGCAGGATTTATTATCGAGCCGATTATTCAGGGCGCAGGCGGCATGCGTTTTTATAACCCTGAATACTTGCGGCTATTACGCGCACTTTGTGATAAGTACAATGTACTCTTGATAGCGGATGAGATTGCCACTGGGTTTGGGCGTAGTGGCAAACTATTTGCGTGTGAACATGCTGGTATCAGCCCTGATATCATGACCATTGGCAAGGCGCTGACCGGCGGCTACATGACTTTTGCCGCAACGCTATGTACCCGCAAAATTGCCGATACCATTCACAATAGCGACTATCCAGCGCTGATGCATGGTCCGACCTTTATGGGTAATCCGCTCGCCTGTGCGGTCGCCTGTGCATCGATTGATTTGATCCTGTCTTATGATATCGAAACGCGTACTGCCAGTATGCAACGTACGATGGAGCAAGCCCTGACGTCAGCTGCACAGCTGGCAGGTGTTGCCGAGGTACGTTGTTTGGGCGCAGTTGCTGTGATTGAGTTAGAAGACGCTGTTGATATGCCCATTTTTCAGTCTTTATTGATTGATCATGGCATCTGGGTCAGACCCTTTGGTAAGTTGGTATACATCATGCCTCCTTATGTGATTACTGATGATGAACTGACCACCTTATGCCAAGCGCTGCTAAAAGTAGTACGTAAATATTTAGAACATCGAGGTTAACCATGAGCGTGCTATTTGTATCCGGCATTGATACCGACATTGGCAAAACCTATGCCACGGGTCTGCTTGCTAAATCATTAATGCAGCAAGGTGTGAACGTTATCACGCAAAAGTTGGTACAAACAGGCATCAGTAAACAAGCAGATGGCGAACTAGGTATTGCGGATGATATTGTAAGTCACCGTCAATTGATGCAGATGCCATTACAGCCATGCGATCTGGACTTTACCACCTGTCCTTATCGCTATGAGAAGCCTGCGTCACCGCATCTGTCCGCAGCATTGGCCAATCAGCCTCTTAACATCAATGTGATTACTGATGCCACCAACGCATTGCAAGCCGATTATGAGTTGGTGTTGCTTGAAGGGGCAGGCGGGCTACTGGTACCGATAAATGAGCAACTATTAACCTTGGACTATATTGCCAAGCAGGGCTATCCTATCGTCTTGGTCACCTCTGGCCGACTGGGCAGCATCAATCATACGTTGCTTAGTTTGGAGGCGATAAAATCGCGCGGCTTAATGATCCATAGTGTGATTTACAATCATATCCATGATGATGCTGAACAAACGGATGCTGAGATTGCAAATAGTACCATTGATTTTTTGCAGGCGTATTTGGCTTGCCATTATCCCAAAGCGCACTGGCTGGTCTTGGCCAAACAAGCAAATGAACATTCAGATGTTGCTGACATAGCCTTGCCAACAACGTTTATCTAAGTTTTTGTGTCTTTTAGGTAGTCATAGTCATTCTAAAAATAAGCCGAAAAGACATTCCCATACAGGCGTTAGTTTTGCTATACTAGCGCGCTTGGTAGACTAGGCGATCGCCGCTGCACACTGGCAACAGATGAGCAGGGGAGGAAAGTCCGGGCTACATAGGGCAGCGTGCCAGCTAACGGCTGGGCAGAGTAATCTGACGACCAGTGCAGCAGAGAGTAGACCGCCTTTGACTTAGTTGATTGTCGCAAGACACCAATGTCATCGGTAAGGGTGAAAGGGTGCGGTAAGAGCGCACCGCGTGGATGGCAACATCTCACGGCATGGTAAACTCCACGCGTAGCAAGACCAAATAGGCATCGGCATGGCGCGGCCCGCGTTCGATGCGGGTAGGTTGCTTGAGCGTATCAGCGATGATACGCCTAGAGGAATGATCGTCCACGACAGAACCCGGCTTATCGGTTTACCAAACCTTTTTTATCATTTGTTGTAGTAAGTAAGTGCAGTTAATTTGAATGACATTCATTTTTTTGCAAAAAATGCCCATTAGGGGTTGACGGCGGTCAGCAGCTTGGGCATAATGTGCAGCCTAAAACGGCGATGTAGCTCAGCTGGTTAGAGCGCACGACTCATAATCGTGAGGTCGAGAGTTCAAGTCTCTCCATCGCCACCATATATAGCAGTATTAAAAAGCCAATCTCTCTGGGATTGGCTTTTTTTTGCCTGAAATAATCTTTCATTTACAAGGTTTGTATGTGCTATTGCTTAGTCAAATACTCCTTGTTAGATGTCTGTCAGTCTCGCTTACTTGATAAATACTTTCTCTGCTACTAAAATCGCCTTACTTTGCAGTAGAAAACTGCTAGAATACTCTTTGGTATGTGCGTACAAAAGCGCAGCAGAGTTACCGTACTAAGTACTGGGCTTTAGGCGAGGTTATCCATTCTAAGGATTACGATCGACACAACAGCTGACCTGTAGCATACGTTTTAACGAAGCATACCTATCTTATCAAGTGTACTTGACCATATTTATCTCTTATCTTTATTCTATCACCTTTAATTTAGTAGGCGCTTTGTGACTGCATTAGCCAATATTCGTAACTTTTCAATCATTGCCCACATTGATCATGGTAAGTCGACCCTTGCCGATCGTTTTATTCAAATGTGCGGCGCCTTGCAAGATCGCGAGATGCAGGCGCAGGTGCTCGACTCGATGGATATTGAGCGTGAGCGCGGTATCACTATTAAAGCGCAGTCGGTCACGCTATATTATGACCATCCTAATGGTGAGCGCTATCAGCTTAACTTTATTGATACGCCAGGTCACGTTGATTTCTCGTATGAGGTGTCACGCTCATTGGCCGCTTGCGAAGGCGCGCTATTGGTGGTCGATGCCGCGCAAGGCGTAGAAGCACAGTCGGTTGCCAACTGTTATACCGCAGTCGATCAGGGCCTAGAAGTCATGGCTGTCCTTAACAAGATTGATCTACCGCAAGTGGAGCCTGAGCGCGTCATTCAAGAGATTGAAGATATTATCGGAATAGAAGCCATTGATGCCCCTCGTGTTTCAGCGAAATCTGGTCTGGGTGTCGATAAATTGTTGGAAGCCTTGGTTGAATTCATTCCAGCACCGACTGGCGACCGTGAAGCACCCTTACAAGCACTTATCATTGATTCATGGTTTGACAGTTATCTGGGTGTGGTCTCACTGGTTCGCGTACGTGAAGGGACGGTAAAAAAAGGCGATAAGATCTATATCAAATCAACGGGCGATGCTCATCCAGTAAGCTCTATCGGTGTATTCACGCCCAAACCTGTCGATACGGGTATCTTAGAAGCGGGTGAAGTAGGCTTTGTTATCGCTGGTATCAAAGATATTGCAGGCGCGCCAGTTGGCGATACGATTACGCATGCCAGTACGCCTGATGTTGAACGTATCCCAGGTTTTAAACAGATCACGCCACAAGTATATGCAGGAATGTTCCCAGTCGATTCGAGTGATTTTGAAAAATTCCGTGAAGCGCTGCAGAAATTGCAAATCAACGATGCGTCATTATTTTTTGAGCCTGATACTTCAGACGCGTTAGGCTTTGGCTTTCGTTGTGGCTTCTTAGGCATGCTACACATGGAGATTATCCAAGAGCGCTTAGAGCGTGAGTATGACTTGGATTTGATCACCACTGCGCCTTCAGTTATCTATGAGATTGAAAAGAAAGGCGGTGAAGTCATCTATGTTGATAATCCATCAAGACTGCCTGAGCCCAACAATATCGAAGAGTTCCGTGAGCCAATTGCCCGCTGTCAGATTTTAGTACCGCAAGATTACTTGGGTAACGTCATGACGCTATGTATCGAGCGCCGCGGTGTACAGGTCGATATGCGCTTTATGGGTAAGCAGGTTCAGGTTATCTTTGATATTCCGATGGGTGAGGTGGTCATGGATTTCTTTGACCGTCTAAAATCAGTCTCTCGTGGCTTTGCATCACTGGACTATAATTTTGATCGTTATCAAGTGGACAAATTGGTCAAAGTCGACGTGCTAATCAACGGTGAAAAGGTGGATGCCTTGGCAATGATTGTACACCAAGACCAAGCGCGTTTCCGTGGTAATCAATTGGTGACCAAGATGAAAGAGCTGATACCACGTCAAATGTTCGACGTGGCGATTCAAGCCGCAATTGGTAGTCAGATCATTGGACGTAGTACGGTAAAAGCCATGCGTAAAGACGTCTTGGCCAAATGCTATGGCGGTGACGTATCGCGTAAGAAAAAGCTGTTGGCTAAGCAAAAAGCAGGTAAAAAACGTATGAAACAAGTGGGTAGTGTGGAGATTCCACAAGAAGCCTTCTTGGCTGTCTTGCAAGTTGATAGTTAATAGACAGTGCTATCTCAGATAGTTTTTGTACATAGCAGTAGTTGAATATCGTCAGTTTTTTGATTAAAGCAACTAGACAAACAGCACGTTAATAGGCAATTTGGTATGGATTTTGATTTCAATTTAATTTTAGTGCCGTTGACCATAGGCTTAGGAATTGTCTGGTTGCTAGATAAGCTGGCACTCAAGCAGCGCAAAACTCGCGGTCGAGGTCAAGAGAGCCTGTTAGTGCGATGGGCCTATGATTTTTTTCCTGTGTTGGCCGTCGTATTGATCGTACGCTCGTTTTTGATTGAGCCTTTTAATATTCCATCTTCTTCCATGGTGCCAACGTTATATACGGGTGATTTTATTGCGGTCAACAAGTATGCGTATGGCGTTCGTCTACCGCTAACGTATAATAAAGTTTTGGATACTGGCGAGCCTGAGCATGGCGATGTAGTGGTATTCCGTTATCCTGAAAACCCAAGCATCTACTATATCAAGCGCTTGATTGGGTTACCTGGCGATACCGTCAGCTACAATCAAGGCACAATCTCTATTAATGATGTACCAGTGGAGACGACGCCTGTCGATTTTTCGGCCAATGCAGAATTGACGTCACAACTTTATTTGCCAGGACAAGTTGGTCCAGGTCAGGTGCTCACAGAAGAGAGTGCTGCTGCGATGGGTCAGGAAGAAGAGGACGCCGCACAATATTTCCAAGAGACACAGGGTAAAAACACACACCTTGTTCGCTACTTAAATGGTATGAACAGCTCACAGTATGCTCCCTTTCTACAACAACAATCACCAGAAGTTGTGAGTTCAGAAGGTACAGAGTGGCGCATTAAAGTACCAGAGGGTCATTATTTTGTGATGGGTGACAACCGTGATCGCAGTGCAGATGGTCGCTTTTGGGGATTTGTTCCTGATGAAAATTTAGCGGGTAAAGCGGTCTATATTTGGATGCATAAACCACCAGGATTAAACTTACCAACTTTCGAGCGTAATGGTACCATTGATTAATACCATGAGTACTCTATTGATTGAGTTATCGATAATAGTTTTATGCTAATATCGTTGCTATCAAATAAACGGCTGTCTAATATACAGATAGCTGTCAAAAATAGTCATCTATCTGTAGAGGGATATCATAATGCAGCAGTTATCTGGTCTTGCCACGCAGCGCGGTGCTAGTGTGACAAACATCGTTCTCATTATTATGATGTTGGGGATCGCGGTTAAACTCCTAGTGGCCATTGTGCCTGCTCAAATTGGTGACTATCAGTTGACTAAGCTCTTGAGTGCAGAGCTTAAAGTAGCCAATGACAATAACGAGACAGCCAAGCAATTCGTTGAGCGTGTTAATAAACAGCTATCCATCAATGCTGACTATGACACCAATGCAGAAGATGTATTCACTTTTACCAATAAAAAAACGGGCCAATTGGCCATTCATAAAGAATATGCAGTAACCAATACGTTCTTTAGCAATGTCGATATTGTGAATCGTTTCGAAGGAGACATCGATATGGCTACAGCAGAATAAATAATTATAAGATAGGACAGCGCTTTAGTGTCCTCAACAAAATCCAATATAGACTCTTATTAAACTGAATTTGTAAAACAGAAGGGATAACCACAAGCCACGCATGAAACCAACTTCGCAACATTCCCAAGCGGTTCTTACTCCTAAAAAAAATAGCACGTCTGTCGACACGCTTGTTGTTAGCTCAGAATTTACTCAGCGCTTAGCAGTCTTAGCGCGCAAGTTAGGCTATGTATTTAATGATTTGAGTCTGCCAAAGCTTGCATTGACGCACCGCTCATTTGACAGCAAAAAAAACTATGAGCGTCTAGAGTTTTTAGGTGATGCGCTTTTGGGCATGATTGTGGGTGAGGCTTTATACCATCGTTATCCTAATCAAAACGAAGGGCGTCTAACCCGTATGCGTGCAACTTTGGTCCGCCAAGAATCATTGGTTATTATCGCGCAAAATCTAGAGCTGTCTAACCATCTGATATTAGGCGTTGGTGAGCGTAAGGGTGGCGGCCGTAATCGTGCTTCTATATTGGCGGATGCGGTAGAGTCTTTGATTGGAGCCATCTATTTAGACAGTCAAGATATGGAGATTACTCGTCATTGCGTACTCTCTTGGTATGGAGACTTGATTGACAACGTCAATGACCAAAAAGCACTAAAAGATGCGAAGAGCCGTTTGCAAGAGTGGTTACAGTCTAAGCAATTTGATTTGCCAAGCTACGAGCTTATGGAAACACGTGGCAACGCTCCTCATCAAATCTTCGTGGTACGCTGTCACGTGAATATTCAAAACTGCCCTGATATTACTGAATCTGGTGAAAGTCGCCGCATCGCTGAGCAAAAATCAGCAGAACTTATGATCAATCAGTTGCATAAACTTCCAGGATCCGCTAAAAAACGCTCTTAGAGAATATTCGCAGGTGATTATAGGCATATTTCTGAGTCAACAATGCCGCTTTTGCGTGATAAGACCTGAAGCGGCATAGACCTAATTTACCTTATATACTACTTATTTCAAATATTACCAGCTGATATCCAATAGTAACTACACCGACAAACTATTAAGTCATATTTGGCTGGATATAAACCCTATAGGATCAACTTATGAGCAATCACCCTGATGTGCCATCGAATAATGAAGATAGTACTCAAAATATGATTGAAAATACAGATGTCGATACGAATGCAGATAGCGTAGAAGATATCACACTAGAAAACGATCTGGCGATTGAAGAGTTTTTTGCACCAAGTGGTAGTGCCCAGTTGGCTGATGATTTTAGATCAGGCTATGTGGCCATCGTTGGACGCCCAAACGTCGGTAAGTCAACGTTGATGAACCACTTATTGGGTCAAAAGCTGTCTATTACCTCACGTAAGCCGCAAACGACGCGCCACCGTATTCATGGCATTTTGTCCAATCACGAGATGCAGGCGGTGTTTGTCGATACGCCAGGCATCCATCGCAATGAAGTACGGGCGATTAATGAGCGTATGAATAAAGCGGCAGTATCCGCTCTAGTAGATGTTGATCTGGTATTGTTCGTTGTTGACTCAGATCAATGGCGTGATGATGATCTATTGACGCTGCAAAAGCTTGGTGAGACCGATTTAACGATCGTACTGGTTATTAATAAATCAGATACTTTAAAAGATAAAGGCAGCGTATTGCCGCTTATTGAAACCTTTAATGAAAGTTTTGACTTTGCTGATATCGTTCCAGTATCTGCACTTAAAAACCAAAACTTAGATCGTTTGCAAGAAGTGATTGCCTCACATTTACCAGTTGCTGCACCTATTTATGATACAGAGCAAATCACTGACCGTTCAGAGCGATTCTTAGCGAGCGAAATCATTCGTGAAAAAATCATGCGTAGTGCGGGTGATGAAGTGCCATACGACTTGACTGTACAGATTGATGCGTTTAAAGACGAGCCTGCGCATACAGATCCAAAGACAGGGCGTCCACGTAAAGCCTGTACCTTTATTGATGCAACTATCTATGTTGAGCGCAGTGGTCAAAAAGCCATTGTTATTGGTGATAAAGGCCAGCGCATCAAGCAAGTCGGTATGGATGCTCGTAAAGACATGGAGCAACTGTTTAACAAAAAGATTATGCTAACGCTATGGGTCAAAGTCAAACGTGGCTGGTCTGATGACGAACGTGCATTAACCAGTTTGGGATATTGATAGCAATCACGCATAGTACGGTAATATTGCTATCCATATGTTAAATGCTGAGGTAATAAACGATGCGTAACGAAGCGTTAATTGGCTATTTATTACATCAGCGTCCTTATCAAGAAAAGCGTGCGTTGTATTATCTTTTTTCTCAGCAGCATGGTGTGATACATGGTGTTGGGAAAAAAGGTGCACCGTTATTTATGCCTTTACAGCTATTTGCCACTGGCAAACGCGACTTAAAGACATTCACTCAAATCCAGATTACTTCGCAAACCACTCTCCAAACAAGTAACGAGCAAAAAGAAGGTACCTCTGCCACACTATCTACTGTACCTTATAGTAATATCAATGGACAGCACCAATATGCGGCGTTGTACCTTAATGAGATACTGTGGCGATTGTTACCGACCGAAGATCCAATGCCGGTATTGTGGCAACATTATCAGGACAGTTTACAGCAGCTGAAGCAACCTTTAGATAACACTGAGCTTCGTTTATGTTTGCGCCAATTTGAGCAGCACCTATTCAATGAGTTAGGTTTCACCTTAACGCTAACGCATGATAACATCGAACATACTATCGAACCTAATTGTGTATATCGCTTTTTACCTGATGTGGGGTTACTGCCAATCATGCAGAATGCTATAGAGTCCGAGCATTTAGAGAGTAGTACCGGACAGACTATATTTAAGGGTATTGATATTATCGAGATGGCCTACCTAGGTATCACTAAAGCAACGCTGAATAATTGGTCAAAGCTACATCGGCATCTGATAGATCATCTACTTGATTATCAACCATTACAAAGTCGGCTGCTATGGCAACAGCAACAACGTTATCAATAAAGAGATTATCATTTTTAAATCTATTGAGTTTAGGCCATGGCTTAACTTGTGGGAATATCGATACTGTTGCCTAGGCCGATGGTGTTGATGAGTTAAATATAGAACACGCTATGATTTAGGATTATAGCAAGCTGTTGTTATGGTAAAAAATGCGATGTATTAAAATGCTTAAAGGTAATGTACTTGCTACTTTGTCCGCATTCAATTACCCATCACAATCGGTAGGGTGGTCTTGATTAAGCTTCTGACTGACTCGACCGTTTTGATTGAAAGAAATTTGGTACATTGCATCATTATAGGTAGATGTGGGGCAGTACTTGATATGGCCAAAATGCCCCCGAGGTTTGCCACTATCCCCCCAAAATTTGATGTAATGGCGACCCGCTCCGACTCTGAGTTTCAGTGTACTATATTTTAAATTAAAATATTGATTGAGTACTAGAGTATCAGCATTTGTATCGAAGTTTTTGTTACCGTTTTTGTCTACGAATAATATAAGCATGTTGTCACTATTGCGGTCGCATTGTATACCGTCATTCGATAAACAAACCAATACATCTTGTCTAGTGATATAGCTTTCAGCTTTTGCCAAAGCGAGGGCGTTCTCTAATTGGGTTTTGACGCGTTTGGCTTCCATACGCGTTAATTGCGTCAATATGCTTGGCGTTGCAATCGCTACTATGATAGCAAGCACCGTTACAGTAACAATCAGCTCAACAAGAGTGAAGCCATTCCTACCTTTAGCGCTTAAAGCTTGTAAATGCGTTGCAGAGCGTTTGTTACATATAGTTAACTGGTGTAGTGGAGCGTACAACTGATTTATTCGAAATATTAGCCTATCATAACTAAGCATTCCCTTCATCAAAGTAGATACAGGTAAAACCACTATCAGTAATCTGCGATAATTTGATGATGTCTTATAAAGCGATTTCATAGATTGCTACATCCTATGGCTTCAGACTTTCCAAATAAAATAATCGCGCTTATCTGCAACATCTAGCTAATCCATTATGTAGAAAAAATACTTGATAAAGACTAGTATTTGGGTTTGTTGGCAGTATACGAAATTATTACTTTTCTATAAGTTACTTCGAATATCAAATAATGTCGACTATTGTAATATAAACAGAATATATGTCTATTGTCAAAAAATGTTTCAATTAGTGAATAATGTGCATTAGGAATAGAGAAAAATTATTAATTGTAATAAAATATGTTCAAACGATAGGTGCTAGTTAATTTAGCATCTATCGTGAACTGACATACAAAAGATAAAAAGCGTAAGGTGTGTTAGTTCTAAGTAACTTAGAATGGCTATTGTGTTTTAGTTACAACATTATCGTGTAATAATGTGTAGCTCGTTAACGAAAAAAGTTGTAAACTGAATGGATAATCGCTAAGCTACTTCTTAATTGGTTTTGCTTTGTAACCTAAAATGCGTAAAAGATGTCTGATTTAGAGCGTCTTGAGAATCGGTTTTGCTTAATGCATCACTAAAATTATCCTTTGGAGGAAGTCCATGAAACTGAATAAAATTGCTTTAGCACTGTTCGCTGTAACAGCTGCACCTCTAGCAGCTAATGCTGGTGTTACTATTAGCCCACTATTATTAGGTTATCACTACAGCGAAGGCGCTGATGATGATCAAGCTGAATTACTAGGCGACTATAGTGGTAACGGTAATAGCTACTATAAAGAAGATGGTTTATACACTGGTGCCGCTTTAGGTATCGAGCTAACGCCTTCTACTCAGTTCCAAGTAGAGTATGGTGTGTCTAACACTGATGCTAATGCTACAGATGTTGGTGGTAACGATCTTGGCGATTCTTACGATGCAGAGCAAGAAATGATCTCTGGTAACTTCTTAGTTGGTTTTGAAGAATTCAGTGGCTACACTGAAAATGCATTCAAGCCATACATGCTAGTTGGTGCCGGTCAATCTAAAATCGAAATCGAAAACAGCAACGGTGACAAAGTTTCAGGTACTAAAGATACTATCGGTAACCTAGGTCTAGGTGCTATGTATCGTATCAACGATGCACTAAGTCTACGTGGTGAAGCTCGTGCGATTCATAACTTTGACAACAACTGGTGGGAAGGCATGGCATTGGCCGGTCTAGAAGTTGTACTTGGTGGCCATCTAGCACCTACAGTAGCAGTACCACCAATGGAAGAGCCAATGGTTGACAACACTCCAGTAGTTGTTGTTGAAGCTGACCTTGATTCTGACGGCGATGGCGTACCTGATAGCATGGATGCATGCCCAGGCACTCCAATGAATGTAGTGGTTGATGAGCGTGGTTGCCCAGTACCAGTAGATATTACTGATGAGCTAAAAATGGAACTACGTGTATTCTTTGATAACGATAAATCAGCTATCAAAAACCAATACAAGCCAGAAATCGCTAAAGTAGCAGAAAAAATGCGTGAGTATCCAAACTCTACAGCTCGTGTAGAAGGTCATGCATCTAAAACTGGTCCTTCAGCACGTTATAACCAACGTCTATCTGAAGCTCGTGCCGTTGCTGTTAAATCTATGCTAACTAACGAATTCGGTATTGCTCCAAACCGTCTATCAACTGTTGGTTATGGTTATGACCAACCAATCGCATCAAACGATACTGAAGAAGGTCGTGCTATGAACCGTCGTGTTTATGCCATCATCACTGGTGATAAAACTATGACTGTTGAACAAACTAAAGATATGGTTGTTCAGTAAGTATTAGATAAATAATCGTATAGTTAGATATATGGTTACAAAAAAAGTCACCCAATTGGGTGGCTTTTTTTATTTATGTATTGAGAAAAGTAAGTTATTTCATAAATTTATGAATCAATAATGTTATACTAGCCACCCAAACATTCTGTAAATTGACAGAATGTACATTAGCATAGCTATCTGTACGATGAATTTATCGGCATAGATATTTGATTATATTGAGATTTTCTGAGCGATAGCATTTATTGTGTATCATCTAAAATTCAATATTTATCTGATTGATGATAAGATTTTATCAAGCGGCGCTTATTGCTACTGCATTTTTTTAAGACGACACGAGCATTTTATATGGCGAACGATATCAAACACCTGCGTAACATTGCAATTATTGCCCACGTTGACCACGGTAAAACAACTTTGGTTGATAAATTATTACATCAATCTGGTACTTTTGGCGATCGTGCAAATATTGCTGAACGTGCAATGGATTCAGGTGATATTGAGCAAGAACGTGGTATTACTATTTTGGCTAAAAACACAGCCATTCGTTGGACAGATCAGACTTCAGGAACTGAATACCGTATTAATATCGTTGATACCCCAGGTCACGCCGATTTCGGTGGTGAAGTTGAGCGTGTGATGTCAATGGTTGATTGCGTACTTTTGGTTGTTGATGCTGTCGATGGCCCGATGCCTCAGACTCGTTTTGTAACGCAAAAAGCATTTGAACAAGGTCTAAAGCCGATTGTTGTTATCAATAAAATTGACCGTCCTGGCTCACGCCCTGATTGGGTAATGGATCAAATTTTTGATTTGTTCGATAATCTAGGTGCAACTGATGAGCAGCTTGATTTTCCAGTGGTTTATGCATCAGCGTTAAATGGTATTGCAGGTTTGGAAGCAGATGATTTAGCTGATGACATGACGCCACTATTTAAAACTATTGTTGATGTCGTACAGGCGCCGCAAGTTGATGCAGACGCACCATTCCGTATGCAGATCTCAAGCCTTGATTACAATAGCTTCGTCGGTGTGATTGGTATTGGTCGTATCCAGCGTGGTAAGGTTAAAACCAATACACCAGTTACTGTCATTGATAAGCATGGTAAGACACGTAACGGCCGTATCTTAAAAATCATGGGCTACCATGGCCTTGATCGTATTGATGTTGAAGATGCACAGGCTGGTGATATCGTTTGTATCACAGGTATCGATGCGCTTAATATCTCAGATACGATTTGTGATCCTAATAAAGTTGAAGCATTACCAGCATTAACAGTTGATCAGCCTACCGTATCAATGAATTTCCAAGTAAATAACTCACCATTTGCTGGTCGTGAGGGTAAGTTTGTCACGTCACGTAATATTCGTGAGCGTCTTGAGCGTGAGTTGATTCATAACGTTGCTCTGCGCGTGGAAGATACTGAATCTCCAGATAAGTTCAAAGTATCAGGTCGTGGTGAGCTTCATCTATCTGTACTTATTGAAAACATGCGCCGTGAAGGCTTCGAGATGGGTGTTTCAGGCCCAGAAGTTATCGTAAAAGAAGTTGATGGTGAGCTACAAGAGCCGTATGAAAACGTTGTCTTCGATATCGAAGAAGAGCATCAGGGTTCTATTATGGAGCAGATTGGTCTACGCAAAGGCGAGATGACCAATATGGAGCTTGATGGTAAAGGTCGTATGCGTATTGAAGCGACAGTACCAGCTCGTGGTTTGATCGGTTTCCGTTCTGAGTTTTTAACATTGACCTCAGGTAGTGGTATCATGACGTCAAGCTTCTCGCATTACGGTCCACAAAAGATCGGTGATGTGGGTGGTCGTTCAAACGGCGTATTGGTTTCTATGGCAAATGGTACTTGCCTAGGCTTTGCACTGTTTAACCTACAAAAACGTGGTAAGTTGTTTGCTGAGCCACAGCTTGAAGTTTATGAAGGTATGATCGTCGGTCTTAACTCGCGTAACGATGATATGACAGTGAACCCAACAACCGGTAAGCAGTTAACCAACGTACGTGCTAGTGGTACTGATGAAGCGTTGACGTTGACGCCAGCGGTTAAGTTTACGCTTGAGCAAGCGCTTGAATTTATTCAAGACGATGAGCTGGTTGAAGTAACACCAAAAGCGATTCGTCTACGTAAGCGTTATTTGACTGAAAGTGAGCGTAAGCGTCACGGTCGTAGTAAGAAAAATGCATAATATCGACAGTATAAACTATTCAATCTTTTAGAGCGTTGATTTTCAACACCAAAATTTAATGTCTTTTAGACATCGGAGTAGTTAAAGAATTAGCAGTATAGGGTGAGCTATAGTGGTTCACTTTATACTGCTTTTTTTTGTTGTAATTTTGAAAAAATAAATACAAAATGAACATTAGTTTTGATGTGTTCAATGATTAACGTTAGAGTGAAGTATGATACTGATTATATAAAATATCTATACGCCTATAGATAATTTTTGAGGAGAATACAATGAGTATGGTTTCAGAATTTAAAGAATTTGCTCTAAAAGGCAATGTGATGGACTTAGCAGTTGGTGTTATCATTGGTGGGGCTTTTGCTACCATCACTAAATCATTGGTAGATGATATCATTATGCCAATTGTCGCTTTCATTGTAGGGGGCGAGATTAACTTTAAAAATATGCTTTTGGTATTGGGTGATGTGCCTAATGGGGTTGCTATGACCTATGATGCACTCAAAGAAGCTGGCGTTCCTGTATTAGCATATGGTAGCTTCATCACTGTACTCATTAATTTTCTAATTTTAGCTTTTATTATTTTTATGATGGTTAGAGTAGTAAATAAAATGCGTCGTACGGAAGCTGTAGAGGAAGCTATAGTAGAGCCATCAGAAGAAGTACAGTTACTGCGTGAAATCAGTGCTAAATTGAGTAATACTCATATTGTAAAATAATAACGTACGGTTTAGTGGTAATAAAAAAGGCTAACTTTACGTTAGCCTTTTTTATTGTCTATTCACAAAGTCATATTTTGTGATTTATGCTAAAAACGATCAAACACAGTAGTTTATGGCGTGACAACCACGTAATCGTTAGTATTAATCAAAATCTCTGATGGTTGGTCAACGACAATACGCACAGTATTATTGTCAATAACTTGTGATTTATAATAGTTATCTTCAGCAACTGTACAGCCTAAACATCTTCCCATAGCATCCCAAGGCTCAACAAATAATTTTTGCTGCGCTTGATCGGCATTTCCACCGATAAGAGAGAAGGGTAGGCTCACGATATAGGCGGCGGTACCAGCCACAGCATTGACCAGTTGTAATGGTTTACCAACAATCGTATCTACTACCATCGTCTCATAAGAAGGGCCAAAGTCAGTTTCGTCTATTTCTATGGCTGCAAAAGTAGGTTGCATACTAGCAGCCATTAACGCTAAGGAAGTAAAGACAGGAAACAACTTTTGCTTAACTGCGCGTTTGTTTGTGGCTTTAACCGTCATAACGATATCCTAAAATTTACAATTAGTATGATTAATGGCTGCTGCTGTCTCCATATAGGAATATCGCGGCAACGACAGGTAGGGTAAGTATTACAGAAGAATAAATAGTGCGCACTATTTTTGTAAGCGCTAGCACTATTAAAGCAAGATGTACGCCAATAAGCAACAAGAATACATGGGATATTCTTATGTGAGTAAAAAAATATATCAAACTAGATTGTATTTATTTTGAAAATAGTAGCAGATTTGTCTTTAGTTAAGGTAAGAAATCATATGACCACTAATTAAGCTTAAGCTAACGGCTGACAATTTGGACAATAAACGCTGGCTCTACCATTGAGCTTAACATTTTCTAGAATGGTATCGCATTTTAGGCAATGCTCTCCTTGCCGACCATAAACATTTAAGGTCTGCTGAAAATAACCCGTTTGACCACTCGCGACTGTAAAATCTCGTAGCGTTGAGCCACCAAGTTCAATGGCTTTTTTTAGAATGTCTTTAATATGATCAACCAAAACAACAAGTTGGTCAAATGAAAGTTGGTTCGCTGGGGTAGCGGGATGTATGCCTGATAGGTAGAGGCTTTCCGTCGCATAGATATTACCGACACCTACCACGACTTTTTGTTCCATAATGACAGATTTGATAGCTCGTGCGATGGACTGTGTTCGTTTGGTCGATGGTTTTTTGTTAGAGCCTGTATTGTTATGATCTTTATCGGATAAGTTATTACGTTGAATAACGTTATAAAGATATTCTGCGGTAAAATCTTCTGAGAGTGGCTCAGGGCCCAAGTGGTCCAGTAATTTGCTGCCGTAATCTTCATACCATAATACTGAGCCAAATCGTCTTGGATCGTAATAATGTAGCTGAGACTTTGCATTTTCAGAATCCCTAAATACTACTATTAGATGATCATGTTTACGTTTGTCAGTGCCATAACTGTGCTGCTGTAAACTACCTGACATGCCTAAATGAATCAAAAGCTTAAGTGGTGCTACCATGGCATCATTATCATTAAGCACTGTGGGCAAAAATTTAAGAACAAGATATTTTGCTCGGCGTTCAACGCTATCTAACGTGTAGTCAGCCAGACTACTTAAGTCATCTGGCATCGCCCAACGTAGCTTGGGTTCAAAGACCTTTATATCAATCACCTGTTGTCCTAATAATGGTGCAAGGCTAGTCTTGGTGGTTTCTACTTCTGGCAATTCGGGCATGATGTTTTATGACAACTCTATTTTTGAGTGAATAATTGGTAGCTTAGCATTTCAACTAAGCCACAGCGCGACGAGCATGTAAGACACCGTGCTGTTGCTCTAGTTTCGCCAGTAACTTAGATAGATGCGCTAGCCCTGAAACCTCGATATGAAATTTCAAAAAGGCGATATTGTCATCGTTACTAAGCGTTTCAACTTTGCGGATATTGACGTTCTCTTTATCAATAATCTGTGTCAAATCACGCAACAGGCCGCGTCTGTCATACGCCTCTACGTGGATATCGACAGGCTGGTAGCGACCAGATTGTACTTGCCAAGCTGCCTCTATTTTGCGCTCAGGATCACGCTCGACCAAACGCAAATACTCAGGGCAACCGCGGTTATGAACGCTGACACCTCGCGATAAGGTAATGTATCCGGCAATTGGCTCACCATGTACAGGATGGCAGCAGCCTGCTAAATTGATTTCAATATTATCCAGACCGTCGATACGGATTTTGTAGGCATCGAGCTTGCTCGCATCTCTAGTATCGACGTGCGGTGCAAAGTTCTCTGGTGGTATCTCGGGTTCTAGATGCAGCTGCCGAGAAATATGGCTGGTTAGCTGGTTGAGACCGATATCACCTGTGACGAGCCCCACGATAATATCATCGGTCGTATTGACGTGGAAATGCTGGATATAGTCATTTAAGTCAATGCTATTGGGATGCACGGATAGGCGCTCAAGCTCTTTGCTAAGCATCTGACGACCTATTTCAATATTCTTATCACGGTCTTGTTTGTTGAACCATTGACGCAGTTTTGAGCGTGCGCGATTGGTATGAATATAGCCCAGTGAGGCGACTAGCCAATCACGATTGGGCTCACGCGATGCCTTAGTGATGATCTCAACTTGTTCCCCTGTTTTTAGCTGATAAGTCAATGGCACATAGCGCTGATTAACTCGGGCTGCCTGTGCACGGTTACCAACTTGGGTATGCACATAATAGGCAAAATCGAGAACGGTTGCACCTTTTGGTAGCTCGGTGATGTCGCCGTCACGGCTGAAAATATAGATACGCTCGAGCTCATCAAAATCAACGAGTTGTTCTTCTTCGTCAAGCTCCATGTCATCTAGCTCTTCGCCTGTCATGACAGCTGAGCGCGGCTGGTTACGGGTCTCGTTGTTAATAGACAGTAGCTGACGTAGCGAGCTGATTCTTTGATTTAAGTAATTGTCTTTTTTATTCTTCAGGCCTTCTTTGTAATTGACATGTGCGCACATGCCAAGTTCCGCCTCAAAATGCATCTCCTGAGTACGAATCTGCACTTCAAGCGATTTGTTTTCGGCAATGACGGCGGTATGTAGTGAGCGGTAGCCGTTTGACTTTGGGTTGGTAATATAATCGTCAAATTGCTCAGGAATATAACGCCACAAACCATGTACCAAGCCTAAGACGTGATAACAGTCTGAAGGATTATTGACCAATACTCGTAATGCACGAATATCATAAAGCTGGTCAAAGGATAAACCTTTGAGCTTCATTTTGCGGTAAATAGAATAGATATGCTTGACGCGTCCGGATACTTCGCCCTCAATGCCAGCATTCGCTAATGCCTCATTGAGCTTGTCTTCTACACGCTGAATATAAGACTCGCGTTCGCTTCGCTTTTCGGACAGTAGCTTGGCAATCTCTTTGTACCTATCGGGCGCAAGGTAGCGAAACGCCAGATCCTCAAGCTCCCATTTAAGCTGCGCGATACCTAGGCGATGCGCTAATGGGGCGTAAATAGTCATGACCTCACGCGCGACACGAGTTTGACGCTCTGGCCTAGAAAACGTCAACTCACGCATGGCAAAGGTACGCTCTGCCAACTTAATGAGTACCACACGCACGTCGTTGGTGACAGAAATGAGCATGCTATAAATATTTGATAGCTGGTCACGCTGATTATTGACGAAATGATCTTCTAAGCGTTTATTGCTCTCAATAATCTCTGAGAGTTTCCCCATTGCTAAAGTGTCTTTAACAAGGGCTAGGATATCCGCACCAAAATTTTTCTCAACTTCAGCAAGACTAATGATGGATTTGCGGGCACTGCGATATAGCATGGCAGCAACAAGCGCATCTTCATCTTGATAGAGATAGGTCAATATGTCTGTCATGCCAATACCAGTGACGTAAGCACCTGAGCGCTCAGATTCGCTAGTATTCATGTGACTACGGATAAACTCACAAGCAGCACTCAGATGAGGTACAGACTCTTGTCCGATACGCTTCGCCACATTGTCGAGCCAAGTGGGTACATCGATATTGGCTTGATCTAAATCAATGGATTCGAGCTCTTCATCTGAGAGCGTATAGGTGTTGTCCAGATACTCGTTTTCAAGCGCGGGATCGAGGCCATCATAAGTATGTGCCGCTGATCGATCAAACGTAGTATGTAGTTTGTGAGTTGACAGCTGGTATTTGATATCGAGAGGAATCTGGGCGTAGCTGTTGGCAGATTGGTGAGAGCGTTGGCTCGCTACCAATTGCGCCGCCAGTGTGGCACTGTCGGCCTGCGTGGTTTGTCCATCCACCAACGGCAACCCCTCACGAATTTTTACCATAGCCGACTCCTCTTAGCTATTTTGAATTGATTATAACCTCATCTACTATGCACACACTCTGAATGAACGATTCATAAAGTGCCAGCTATAAACCAATACAACTGCTAAAAATCTGATTTTTAGCAGCCATAAAATGCGCGTAAAATATATAAAGCTACGAGTACAAGTGCTGCTTATACGGCGATATACAGTATAAGAAGATTGTTTACTATTATCTCACTTTGAAAGGACAAATCAAGCGAGGCTCTGTAATGACTTTGGTTAATTATGTGAAATAGTCGTGAGCTATGGGCAAAATATTATCCAAGCTTGGTTTCAGTGTTGCGGTCATAATACGGCTACTTAAGAGGCTATTACGAATCATAAGATACGTATAAAAATCAGCTGTCTACTTTTTCAAAACGAGCGATAGACTCGACGTGTCCAGTATGGCAGAACATATCCATGACACCCGCATGCGTCAAGCGATACCCTTGCTCTAGTAATGCTTTGGTATCGCGGGCGAGGGTTGCTGGATTACAAGAAACGTAGACGATACGCTCAGCGTTGAATTTTGGCAAATACTGCATAATCTCCCAAGCACCAGAGCGCGGGGGGTCGATGAGTAAGGCGTCAAAACCCTGATTGGCCCAAGGTTTGTCAGTGCAATCTTTTGTCAAATCTTGACTATAAAATTCAGTATTGCTGATACCGTTACGACGAGCATTGTCAGCCGCACGCTTGGTCATGGCCTCACTACCTTCGACACCCACCACAGAACCTGTTTCACCAACGAGACGTGCTAGCGGCAGGCTAAAATTACCCAAACCACTAAACAGATCCAGTACTCGCTCACCTGCTTTTAAATCTAATAAGTCGCAAGCCAGCTTAGTCATTTGGCGATTGACAGATAAATTGACTTGGGTAAAGTCAGTAGGAATAAATTCAAAGGTCAAATCATATTCTGGCAGTTGATAATATAGGCGACCAAACTGCTCGCTTAGATCATCTGCCTCTGTCAAAGCGATACGTTCAATACTATCAGCGCCTTTTGACTGTAGATATAGCTGCCAATTGCGCGCTGCAAAGAATGCTTTTAATTTGTCTATATCAGCCTCTGACAGCGGCTCTAAGTGACGCACGATTAGTGCAACAGGTTGATTGCCGTCAGGCAATTCTGGCAATTGCTCACCCATCGCAAGCTCAAGCTGAGCAATCTTGTCACGGCTCTCTAACGTGCTGATGAGCGTCTTTAAGTTCTCAATTTCAAAACCGATGCGTGGGTCTAAGATATGGCATTCATTGAGCTCTGCCAAAAAGTTACTTGAGCGCTCACGAAAGCCGACCAGCGCGGTTTCTTTTTTGACGACATAGCGCACGCCTAGACGAGCCTTGGTGCGATAGCCAAGACGATCACCTACGACAGGTGCCAGCCAGTTATCAGGTTCTACATTGGCTTGATGCATGAGCATCTCAGCAAGTACGGACTGCTTAAAATTTATCTGCCCATCTGGCTGCCAGTGTTGTAAGTTGCAGCCACCGCAAACACCAAAATGTGGGCAAGGCGGCACAGCACGTTCAGGATTTGGATTGGCAGTGATGCTGATTGCATCGCCTTCTTCAAAGCTGGCACGGCTATTGGTGATTTTTACCAGTGCGCTTTCACCCGGTAGAGCAAAGCTTACAAATATTTTTTTGCCATGCTTATCTTCAGCATGGCCATCATCTACACCAAAACCATTGCCATAGATGGCTACGCCGCGACCATCATGTGACAAACCATCAATGTTAAATGGAATCGGCTCTGCATCTTTTAGACGACGGCGCGTTTTTGATGATGGCTTAGATTTTTTCTTGCTGGGTGGAATGGCAATCTTTTGGCTATCATTCGTTTGAGTAACACCGTTCTGCGGAGCAGAATTGGCTATTGAGGTTTTGGAGTCGGTGGGTTGCATAAACCTGCCTTAATAATAAATAACTATAAGAGGAGAATAACAAACTGCTAATAATACGGTTTCTATAATTTGGGTGCCGATGACCAGTCAGCGATGAACTCTTGATGTCTTGGGCTACCATCGGCTTGGGTATATTGTGCTAGATAGTCGTAGCTCTGCTGTTGCCAAGCATCAAAGTCTGGTGAGGACAGCTTTCCTGTCAGACGTAGCCAACGAAGATAGATGAGCCAAGTGTTCATCACATCAGACTCACAATAGATGGAGAGTGTCTGCCAATCACCACTACTGACGAGCGCGCCCACCATGCTACCATCAACGTCAGTTTTGCCCGGTAATCCATATAAACTGGCGACGATATCCATGGCTTCGCGGCGACTGGCACCGTACTGACTAAATCTGTCCATCAAATCAAGATGACGCGTATGGAAACGATTGACGTAGTTATCAAAGCGCATATTTTTGATACGTTCACCTTCTTCAAACAGCCATGGCGCTGATAAATCATATTGCATAGCGCGATATATCAGTACAGGTATGTCAAAACCTGAACCATTCCAACTGATGAGCTGTGGCAAGGTCTCAAGATCACTGAATGCCCGAAAAAACTTGGCAAGAATGTCTTTTTCGCTAAACTTATCCGCGGTCAATGAAAACAACGATAACTTACCATCCTTGATATACAGTGCCGAGATACAGACAATGCGCTGCAATGGCAAGCGCATAAAATCATGTCCTGCCTCCTGCATGCGGATGGCTGTCAGTGCGCTTAAGGTGTCTTCATCATTCAGTGCAGCCAACTGCGGATAAATACGCCGTGCGCCATCGATATCGGCGACCGTCTCGATATCGAAAACTAGTATAGGGTCGGACGGTAGAGCTTGTGACATAAAGAATCCTGCATTTTTATAAGCTTACTATGCTGCGTTATCTGCATCATTATCGATATGACTGTCATCAACATTGTATAAACCTGTCGATAAATAACGGTCTCCACGATCACAGACGATAAAGGCAATGACGGCATCAGGATTGTTTTTGGCGACTTGCGTTGCTGCCCATGCCGCTGCACCTGAGGACACTCCAGCAAAAATACCTTCAGTTTTTGCCAGTTTGCGCATGTAAACTTCAGCGATACGCTGATCGACATCCATGATCTCATCGACCAAGTCTGCGTCAAAAATACCCGGCATATATGCAGCAGGCCAACGGCGGATGCCAGCAATAGAAGCGTCTTCATCAGGCTGCAAACCAATGATTTTGACGTCTGGATTTTGTTCTTTTAGATAACGTGAGACACCAGTGATGGTGCCAGTGGTACCCATTGAGCTAATAAAGTGGGTGATCTTACCGTCAGTTTGTGCCCACAGCTCAGGCCCTGTGGTGAGATAATGCGCTTGACTGTTGTCAGGATTATTAAACTGATCCAGTACGATGCCTTTACCATCGGCTTGCATCTGCAATGCCAAATCACGCGCCGCTTCCATGCCTTCATCGACTTCAATCAACGTCGCGCCGTAAGCAATCATGGCATCTTTACGCTCTTGAGTAGAGTTGGTTGGCATCAGTAATGTCATTGGATAACCGCGCATCGCCGCGACCATAGCTAATGCAATGCCAGTATTGCCGCTAGTGGCTTCAATCAACGTGTCGCCGGGTTTGATATCACCGCGCTGCTCTGCTTGATAAATCATATTAAAAGCAGGGCGATCTTTTACGGAGCCTGCGGGATTATTGCCTTCTAATTTGGCTAATAATGTGGCGCCATTTTCGATATGCTCTTGTTCAGGTAGGCGCTGCAATTGAACCAATGGCGTTTGACCGACACAATCGGCAAGCGTGGTCACGTGAGTGATAAAGTTAGCGTTTGACATGGCCGTTGCGGACATAAGAAATCCTTATTTATTTTCTAAAATATTTTTTGGGCGATAGGCTGTGATCGAATCACTATTTTTTATTGTCTGATCATCATTTGAGACAAGCGTTTTGTGTATTGGCTTATAGTGACAGATAAACCAAAACTTAACGGCAGTAGCGTACGCTCTCATTCATCATGAGGGTAAACCATCTATTGTGGCAAATAAAAAGTTGCGTCATTATATCATTTTGTTGCTAGCTGCGCTTATTGCATAAAAGAATAATACTTGATGAAAGCGCCTTTTACTGGCAATTTTTTTAGGGACAAAAGCAGGTTTTATGGTGCCGCAACCATGCCGTTTAGTAACGTATGTATATTTGTTAGGTTTGCTTAAAGCCATATTGGTCAAAGTTTGTGTTTCATTCACCTTGAATGGGTAAACGTGATTTATAGAATCCTGTTAAGATAATCTTGAGCCATAAAAGGCGTATCATTAAAAAACAAGCTAGCAAGCTTAAGCATTTTTTATGGTAGCGTAGAGACCGTAACAAAATTCACAGACAGCATTTTCGTAGAGAGTAGAGCGAGCATGGCATATAAAAAACGTTTCAATACCAGCAGTGCCTATGGGCAGCTGATCCTATTGGTGTTTTTACCCATCTGCGTGTTGGCGGCGGTAGGGGGTATTTTGGTATTTCACGAAACCATGCGTGCGAGCGATTCAGAGCAAGAGGCACTGGCTGAGGCGGTATTGATTCGTTATACACCAGTCATTGCAGAGCTGATTCCTGATTTGTTGGAGCAAGAACGTCAGCAAGCAAAAAGCAGCACAGATAAGGCATCACAGAGTGCGATGACAACGCTCGAAAGCATACAGGATAAACTCGGGCGTATGCAGTCTGAGCAGCATGTACAGCGTATTGCTGTTATCAATGAAGGCAATCAAGTATTGGCGACCGTAGGCTATGGTCTGAACGAGAAATGGCCGCTAATCAGTGACTCAGCAAAGTTTTTATCGCAAAAACCAACGCCTGTAGGCACGGCATATGGCAGCGTGTTGGGTGAGTTTGAGGGGCAGACGTTGTGGCTACTGGTCGATATGGACAACGAGCCACTTTATATCGCCCGTTATCGTATTGCGATGGCGCTGGTGATTACCGGTCTGTTTACCATTCTGATTTTATTACTCAGCTTAAATATTTACTCAAAGCGTTGGATTGCACCTATCTATGAGCTGCGTTTGCAATTACAACGTACCCATGTTGATAACTTATATCAGCCTGTACCAGTAGAGTCAGATGGTGAGCTTAATTTATTACAGCAAGATTTGGTCAAGACATTTCGTCGCCTCCATAGAAGTTTTCAGGAGCTCAAGGATCATGCCGAGCAAACCGAAGACGATCTGCGTTTGGCATTTGATGAGATGGAAATGCAAAACATCTCTATTCGAAATGCGCGTGATGCTGCCATCTCAACCAGCCAAGCCAAATCCGCATTTTTGGCCAACATCAGCCACGAGCTGCGCACGCCGTTGAACAGTATCGATGGCTTTATTAACTTATTAGCGCGTCACGGTGAGCTCAATCCTGAACAGGATTTATACGTACAGACTATCCGCAAATCCTCAGCTCACCTACTTGCCTTGGTCAATGATGTTTTGGATTTCTCTAAGATTGAGGCGGGCAAGTTGGTGCTTGATCGTCATGAGTTTGATTTGTATGACACCATTTATGATGTGGTTGATATGCTCTCTCCTGTCTCTGCGGAGAAAGGTCTACGTATGGCTGTCTTGTTCTATAACGACGTGCCCATGCGTATCAATGGCGATGCGCTGCGCCTCAAGCAGGTATTGACCAATATCGTGGGGAATGCCATCAAATTCACAGACAGTGGCGATGTGGTCGTACGGGTCAGCTTGGACGATCATCGTGATAACTATCTGATGATCAGTGTGCAAGACAGTGGTAAAGGCATTTCGCTTGCTGACCAAAAAATGCTGTTCCAAAGCTTTAGCCAAGGTGATCCGTCAATCACGCGCCAATATGGTGGTACGGGGTTGGGTCTGGTTATCTCCAAACAATTAACGCGTCTCATGGGCGGCGATATCGGCTTTCATGACAACGCTCAAGAGAACATCGCCAATCAAGGCGCGACGTTTTGGTTCCGTATGCCAGCCCATGTCGATGTGCTAGAGGCACCAACTGGTCAGACCATTGAGCTGCCAGTATTGGCACCGCTTGCAAGCGAGACTGATGAGTTCAACGTCTTGGTTTGGATCAGTCATACGGCCTCAATACAAGTGTTGAAGGCCAGCTTGCAGTACTTACCGATTAAGCTCACTCAAGCCAATTCATTGCCAGGGGTGCTTGAGTCGCTCAAAGAGCATGGCAACTTTTGGGATTGGGTCATCGTTGATGATGATACGCAAGACGATATGATGGCGTTACTCAAGCAAATCCGTCTCCATTATCAAGGCAAACTTGCTGTGTTTGGCTATCAAGTGGCGGCTGACCAAGCGCTGCTTAACCGCTATCAAGCCAATATCTTGTATGAGCCATTGGACAAAAGACAGCTATACGCAATGCTTGATACACAAAATCGCAGTATGCCAAAGAGCTTACAAGAGCCGCGCTGGAAAGGGATTACCGTGCTGGCAGTTGATGATCATCTACCAAATCTATTGGTGCTTGATGCGCTATTGAGCGAGCTTGGCATACAAGTCATTACAGCGAGTAGCGGCTTTGATGCCATAGAAATTATCAGTAAACAGCAAACCAAAAATGTCAAATCTGCTAAAAACGATAAGCAAAGTCTGTCGAATAAAACGCAACTCTCAAAAGCCGAGACACGCGATGAGGTCAATAAAAAATCCAGCACCTCCCTGTATGCTGAAGAGAGTGCAAATGACGATAAAACAGCTACTCAAGATAAAAATCATATCGATTTGATATTTATGGATATCCAAATGCCGCGTATGTCAGGTCATGAAGCAGCGAAGCAAATTCGGAGCATTGAAGTGGCTGATAGTCGTATTCCTATTATCGCCTTGACAGCCCATGGCCTAGCGGATGAGCGTGATAAGCTTATCGCCAGCGGTATCAATGACTACGTTGGCAAACCAATTAGCCAACCTCAGTTATTGCAAGTACTCCAAAAGTGGCTAGGCCGGAAAAGCATCACACCGCAAATAACGGCATTGGCTGATACTGATTTGCAAGCTTCTAATTTGCAAAGCATCGATTTACAAAATACCGACTCCGAAAATATACACCTCACAGAACAATCGACGCCGCTCTCGGATCAAAAGACCGCCATTTATCCGATGGTCAAAGACAACGAACGCGTTCGTAATAGGACTGAAATCACAGAACCGCCAAAAGTCACTCGACCATTATCACTGAAAAAAATCCGTGATGACTACTTGCGTGACAGTCAGCCACGTGACGATTATAGACGAGAGACCACCCGTGAGAACCAGCCTCGCTATGAGAGCCTACGTTTACACAAGCAAGGGCAAGAATCATTATTGTATCCACCAAAAGAATCGACAGATAATTCTGATAAAGACATAACAGCGAATATGGATAAAAGGCTATATGAGCAAACGGATCACAACCTCCATCAAAAAAACCTCAGTACAATGGATACGTCTGATATTTTAGACTGGCAAGATGCACTTACCCGCTCAGCGAACAAACCTGATTTGGCAGCCAAGCTCATCATTATGATGCTCGATACGATTAACGAGGAAAAGCAAGCACTGACTCAAGCTTGGGAAGCTCGTGATCGTAACTTGTTGGCACAAATTGCCCATCGCATATTGGGCGGCAGTCGTTATACAGGAGTGCCGCAGCTTCGTCAGGCCAGCCAAGACTTAGAAGATAAATGCCTATTGAATGTACAGCATACCACGCCTGCCCAGTTTGCAATGATTGAGCCATATTATGAAGCGCTATTGACCGCACTGAATAATTTACAAAACGTGGATTTATCGGCTTATCCTCAGCTCAACTATCATCGTTTGAGCGAAAATGACATGACGTGGAAAATGATTTAGAGCAGGTAATCGAACCGTTATTGTGAGATGGATTAAGTGAATTGTATACGATACCGATCACTAGCAGCCAGATAATGTGCGAATATTAAAAGGCAGACGCTTGATACAGTATCGTAGCAGTCAGTTATTGCTACGGTAGAGTAGGGTTAAGCCTGCTAATATTGTGACCATCATTACTATAGTTATTTTATTCATTAATAAGGATTATTATGAACGTGGTTGCAAGCTACCAGTACGAGACACTACAAGTAAGCATCGTAGACAATATACTCACAGTCACTTTAAATCGTCCAAATAAAAAAAACGCGATGAGTTTTCAAGTCATCGAGGAGCTGATCGCCGTAGCAGGTCGCATTAGCAAAGACAAAACGATACGCGCGGTTATTTTAAATGGTGCAGAAGGCACATTCTGTGCAGGTATTGATTTAGGGGATTTAAACCATCCAAAAAACCAAGTCTTTGCTATTTGGGAGCTGATTAAGCCTTGGCAAAGCTCATTCCAACGTGTCTGCTTGGTGTGGCGTGATCTACCAGTACCTGTCATCGCGGTACTAGAAGGCTACTGTATTGGTGCTGGGTTACAGCTGGCATTGGCCTGTGATGTGCGTATTAGCCACCCAGATTGCCAGCTCTCTATTATGGAAGCCAAATGGGGTTTGGTACCGGACATGGGATTGACTCAATCCGCATTTGGCGTGGTACGAGAAGACGTTCTCAAAGAGCTTGCCATGACGGCGCGCATCATTAATGCTACTGACGGCAAAGAATTAGGATTAATCAGTCATTGTAGTGAAACGCCGCTTGAGCAAGCACGACAGCTGGCGGCTGAGTTTGCTGAGCGCTCTCCTGATGCGGTGCTAGCTAGCAAACGCGTAATTAATGCGATGTATGAGCAGCCTGCAACTACCTTATATAAAGAAAAAATCTGGCAGATTAAGATGATGCTTGGACGCAATCGCAAACTTGCTCTGAGAAAAGCAAAGCAAGCTAGCACGGTGTTTAGCAAACGTCAGTTCCGCTAATGTTCTTTAATTTTGGTAGATATTGTCTTAAGGATTTTATCTGAGACAATTTTGGCCTCAGTACTTAAGTACTTAGATTAAAAGTACGCCAGACATATTTTGAGTAATTACTTTGATTGTTTTTAGTTGTTAAGGCTTGTTTCATAAGTCCCTTATGACTATTGAAATACGAGCGGACAGCACGATATAACACTGTCCGCTTGCACAGATTTAGATAAAGATGCACTATTGTCGTTAAAAATATCTATTTCATGCATCTTACAAGCGCTTAAGTAATCATCACTATATAAATGGTCTAACTATGTCTGCCCCAAAGTCCTCTCTACCAAATAAACCTATCGCCTCCGAACGAGTACGTTCTGCTGATCTGCCTGTTGCATGGATTATGATGCTAGGATTAATGGTTGCGGTAGGACCGTTATCCATTGATATGTATCTGCCTGCGCTACCATCAATGGCAGATGATTTTGGCGTATCTACGGCATTTATGGCCAACTCTGTGCCAGCGTATTTTTTGGGTTTGGTATTCGGGCAGTTATTTTATGGCCCTTTTAGTGATCGTGTTGGCCGTGTTAAGCCTTTATATATAGGTATGACACTATATGTGATTGCGTCCATTCTTTGTGCGACCACTGACAATGAATATGTATTATTTGTAGGGCGAACGATGCAGGCATTAGGCGCTTGTGTAGGGGCAGTGGTGACCCGAGCTGCTATTAGAGATCGCCTAACCGCCAAGCAGACCGCAAAAGCTTTTTCGATTATGATTTTGGTCATGGGCTTAGCACCCATATTAGCGCCGTCGCTTGGTGCACTATTTTTACAGTTTTTTGATTGGCATTCCATTTTCTGGTTTTTGGCCGCTTTTGGTGCCCTAAATTTATTGCTTACTAAGTTTTTCTTTTTTGAGACATTGACCGAAGAAAATCGTAATGTGCGTCCTGCAAAAGAGGTGCTTAGTCAGTATTGGGATTTATTAAAAGATCCCAGCTTTAACTACCCTGCGATTGGTGGCGGGTTGTTGATGGGTGCGATGTTTGTCTATATCAGCTCAGCTTCTGAATTAATCATGGACACTTATGGCGTCTCGGCCACGCACTTTGGCTGGTTGTTTGGGATGAATGCGGCGGGCTTTGTGGGTTTGACTCAATTGAACCAATGGTTGACCAATCGCTTTCGTATCTTGAGCATATTACGCTTTGGGACGATGATGCAGGTGCTCTCTGCAGGCACGTTGTTTGTTGTCGGTATATTTTTGGGGACCGATGCTTGGTTGCCACTGGTGCTGGCGTGTATTTTCTTTTGTATTGCAGGCTTGGGATTGACCCAGCCAAACGCCTCAGCGATTGCGCTGGCTTTTCAAAAGCAGCGTGCGGGTATGGCAAGCGCGCTGCAAGGCTCGCTGATGTTTTCAGTAGGTATTTTTGGTGGTTTATTATTAAACTTATTCCCTCTCAATCCAGTGTTAAAAATCGGTATTGCACTTTTTGTCCTGATGAGCTTGGGTGCGTTTTTAATCTGGCAGATAGACCGTAACCTAAATCTTGACGATGCAGAGTAAGTATAAGGTTTCATCGTAAATTAAGTACTTATAAAAAGCACCCATACGTTTAGAGCGTATGGGTGCTTTTTTATGTCTGCTATTAATTTGTGTATAAGATTTTCTTTTTGATAAAGCTTTTTCTACAAGTTCTATAAATATTAATAATATATATATTGTATAGATATATATGAATTATTATGTATATATAACTAATTGTATATAACTGCCAAACATTATTATTGCAATTGTAAAGTTAGGTAAGTATTATCTAACGTAACTTTCTGTAAGTAAATATTATAGGAATATTGCTTAACCTCTCTAGATTGTCATTCATTAAATTGCATAACCACATTAATTCTCAAGGATAGATTATGAAGCAGCTATACCGAATATTACCAGTCGTTTTAAGCGTAGGTATCTTTGGATGCAGCAACTCTAGTACACCAGAAAGTACTGCTGCTGAGAACACACCTGCAGAAGGGCAGGAGGAGTTTGTCAGTAGCCTTCCAGATTCAGCGCCAGTTTTAAAAGTAGCAACCACAGGGACCATGCCTCCTTTCTCATTTCAAGATGACTATGGCAATATGCAGGGCATTGACATTGACTCTATTCGCGCGCTTGGCGAAGAAGAAGGGTTCAAAGTTGAGTTTTATAAAGAAACCTGGCAAAACATGTTCGATACAGTAGAGTCGGGTAGTCGCGATTTAGCGATTTCAGGCATCTCTTATAAAGATGAGCGTGATGCTAAGTACGGGTTGTCTCAGCCTTACTTCTTTAACCCTGCCGCCATCATGTATGCAAAACCAGAACTAAATATTAACAGCCTAGATGATTTGCAAGGCAAAAACATCTCTGCAATGGAAGGCTCTAAGCAGGTCGATCAAGCACAGCAAATGGGTAAGTACAACAACTTCTCGACCAGAACGACTGCCTTTTTATTGTATGAAGATTTAATGCAAGGCAAAGTAGATGCGATTTTGCATGATCTACCTATCTTGCAATATACGGCAAAAAACCATCCTGAGCAAAAAGTAACCATCGTTCCTTATGAAGGGCAAGACAATCCATCAGCACAGCAGGTTATTTTGATGGCAAAAGGTAATACTGAGCTCATTAACAAAATCAATGACGGTATTACCAAGCTAAAAGCGAAAGGTAAGTTTAAAGAGATTGAAGCTCGCTGGCTTGGTGAGACTACAAGTCCAACGGCTAGTGCTTCTGCCACCACTGAACAAGCAAACTAAGGGACGTTTGATATGGCTACAATAAATAATGGAGATAACAAACGTTATCGCGGCTTGATTATTTCGATTGCACTGTTTTTGTCTTTGATCGGTGCTTTACTTGTATTTACTTTCTATACATCAAGCTTGCTTGAAAGAAACACGGTATTGATTGATCAGACCAACCAAGTGGCAAATAGTGCACAGTCAGTTATTAAAGATCTGTTCGATTTGGATAGCAGTTACGGTGAAGATACCAGTTCACCGCACATTCAGCGTGTATTGGAGCGTTTGGAACAGAATACAGCACTGATTAACAATACGTTGACGGCTATCGGAGAAGGCGGCACGATTACCGACGATGCTGACGGCAAAACGTACAAATTACCGAGCGTTAGCGGTAGTGCGCAAGAAAATGTACAAGCGGCAAACGAGCAATGGCAGCTACTTGAGCCTAGAATTGAAACTTACTTAAAAGATGCTGATAACGTACTGGTCGATTCATCAGATGATTTGACTCAGGCGGTAGAGCAGGCAAAAACCTCAAGTTTGCTAATGAACGAATCATTAGATGATTTGACCAACGAAGTGTTTGATGATGCAGAACGCCAAGCCAATACCATTCGTCTAATTCAGGCACTTGGGGTTGTTGCGATTTTTGCCTACTTCTTGATCTTCGTATTCTTCTTTGTACGCCGCTTACGTGAGACGGATGCTGAGGCATTTGCGGCTCGTCGCGAAACGCAAGAGATTATGGAAACGGTAAATACAGGTCTATTCCTACTGGACAAAGACTTAAATATTGGTCAGCAGCACTCGCGCGCCCTAAACAGTATCGTTGGTTCTGATAGGCTAGCAGGAGAAAACTTTACCAACGTCTTGCGTGGTCGTATTTCTGACAAAGATCTTAAAACCACTCAGCAATTCATCGAGCAGCTTTATAATCCTCGAGTTAAAGAAAAATTGGTAGATTCTCTAAATCCTTTGCACAAAGTGATGCTACATAACAGCTCTGATGATAAAGGACTTAACAATCGCTTCTTAGACTTTAAATTCTCACGTGTTTATGAAGATAAAGACATTGCGCGTATTTTGGTTAACGTCAACGATGTGTCAGATGCCGTTTACTTAGAACAGCGTTTAGAAAAAGAACGCTCGCAAAACGATATGCAGATTGAGATGTTAACCACTATCTTGAATGTAAATCCAAAGATCATTAATGAGTTTATTAGCAACACCCAAGCGCATATCGAGCGTATGAACAACATCTTGAAAAACCCTGGTAGCTCACAATACGAGCTTGAAGGCAAACTAAATGCGATCTATCGTGAAATGCACAGCTTGAAAGGTGAGGCATCGGCACTAAAACTGCATAGCTTTACTAAAATTGCGTCAGAAGCAGAAGACAAATTGCATGCCTTGCAAAATCAAGGCCAGCTATCGGGTAATGATTTCTTACAGTTGGCAGTACACTTAGACGACTTACTAAGTCTATCAAATACCATTGCGACCTTGGGTGAACGTATTAACCGCTCAGCACCGCCTAAAGCGGCGACAGCCAATACGCAAGCCCCATTAAGCGATTCTACTTTAAAAGACAGCGTGGCAAAAACAGCTGCGGTAAATAGTCAGCCAGCGAGTAGCATCAGCACTGATGGCGGTTTAGATATTGATCTAGACGGTGAAAGCAATGATGATCGACTGTCTTTTTACAATGAGTTTGCAAAAGAGATTGCCGCTAGACAAGGCAAGCAAGTACAGCTAAAAAGCACGACACTGGCGCAAACTCACATACCAGAGCATCTTGCCAAGCCAATTAAAGAAATCAGTATCCAGTTACTACGAAACGCAGTTGTGCACGGTATCGAAACCCCAGGTGTTCGTCATTCTGCTGGTAAGACTGAAGTCGGTACGATTGACTTAGAAGTACAAGACAATGGTTCAGACTTCATACTAGTAGTGCAAGATGATGGCCAAGGTATCGACTATGACAGCATCCGTAATAAGCTAAGCAAAGAAGGTCGCTTTAGTGAGGAAGAAGCAAGCCAGCTCAGTCAAGGCGATTTACTCAAGCAGTTATTTTCTTCTGGGTTCTCTACCAAAGAAAACGCAGATGAAGATGGTGGACGCGGCGTTGGACTGGATATCATCAAAGCGCAAGTAAAAGACTACAATGGTAAGCTGAACGTAAATAGTGAGCTGGGTCAAATGACACGGTTTGTCATTACGTTACCAAAAGCTTAATTAAAAACACTAAACATATTGTCAGGGACGACAAGCGTTTCATTAAAGGTAATAGACAAGTTATGCATAAATTAATGATTGTTGATGATTCAAATATTATCAGAAACCGTATTCAGCGCGCATACGATTCAGGAAAGTTTATGCTGGTTGCAACAGCGACTAGTGGCGTTCAAGCCATTGAAAAATTTAACATTCATCGTCCTAACGTGATCACGATGGACTTGACCATGCCACAAATGGATGGTCTTGAATGTATCGAAAAAATCATTGCGATTGATCCTGATGTGCGTATTTTGGTCGTATCAGCGTTGTCTGATAAGGCCACTGGCATCGAAGCTTTATCACTAGGTGCCAGTGGTTTCTTGTGCAAGCCTTTCTCAGAAGAGGAGCTCGTGGAGTCTTTGTATGAGCTGATGCAAGACTAATACCATTCATCGATTAAAGCAGATGTCATTATGAAAGAACAAAAGCTACAGATTTTTTTGAGTATTATTAGTAACTATTTTAATCAGTTTGGTGGCGAAGAGCTGGTTGCTGATACGCCTTACTTATTAGAAAACAAACAGCCAAAAGTCCACGATTATACAGGCGTTATTGGTATATCAGGTGGACAAAAAGGCGTGGTGTATTTTTCGGCAACTCGTCAATTACTGTCTTCAATATTGGATAGCATGGGTGAAGCCGATAAGAGTGAGGAAAACTATATCGATTTGGCTGGTGAAGTTGCCAACACGATTTCGGGTAATGCGCGTAAAGAGTTCGGCTCTGAGTTTCATATCTCTGTGCCGTTTGTGTTCAAAGGCGCACCGCAAAGTATTGTGTTGCCGAACGATGAGCGTTCTTTTATCATTCCCATCACTTGGCACTCGCAAGTTGGCGAGATTGTGGTTTGTTTGCAGGACTAATGCTGCTGCCACGTAATACAGATGGATATTAATATATTATGTTTAAAGTAGAAAAGTTGGGTGTGTTTCTAAGCTCGATCAATGCTTTTTTTGCACAGATCGACGGCTCAGAAGTATCTATCGATACCCCTTATTTGAACAACAATAAAACGGCGATTGGTTTTGATTACAGTGGTGTCATTAAGATATCAGGGCCTCTTGAAGGCTGTGTCTATGTCAGCGCACCAAGCGTAATGTTGCGAGAAGTGATAAATGTGATGGGTGAGCCTGACTCTTCGATCACGATGATGAAAGACTTGCTGGGTGAAATGGCCAACACTATCTCTGGTAATGCCCGTACAGAATTTGGTTCTGAATTCATTATCTCTACGCCGCAGATTGTTGAAAGCGCACCAAGTGTGTCTTACTTACCTAGAGATCGCCAAAGCTATATCACGCCATTCACATGGCGCGGTTACAAGGCTGTGATTGGTATCTGTATTGCATAATCTAATATGAAACCATTCATATAAAGTCTAAAGCCAGAAATAAAAAAGCGATACGAATGTGTCGCTTTTTTTATTGCACTACCGATCTACTGTGTCTGTAACGCATTGAGGCACTATGAATAAACTGCTGGAGACTTTAAGGTATTATGTGATAAAATACAGCGCAGCTATTTTCATAGTTTAGATATAATTAGTTTAAACGCACAATGGCTTATTTTTTTTTGAAACCAACCAATGACACACACATCATGGCAAAAAATTGCTGGGTGTTTGGCGACTTGATTAATTTGCGAACCATTAGGGCTTTAGTAATAAAGACTAGTCAGTAGCAGATGCGTGTCGCCAAATAGGCTGTTTTTGTGATGTGGAGGCATAACCCAACCAATAGGATATATTATCATGGCTACAAAGAATCCAACCAAAATCGAAATGCGCGACTTACTACAAGCTGGCGCTCACTTTGGTCACCAAACACGTTTTTGGAACCCAAAAATGGGTCCATACATCTTTGGCGCACGTAACAAAATCCATATCATCAACTTAGAGCACACCGTAAAAGCGTTCAACGAAGCGTTGACTTACGTAAACGGCCTAGCGGCTAAGAAAAACAAAGTATTATTTGTTGGTACTAAACGTGCTGCAAGCGGTATCGTACGTGAGCAGGCAGCTCGTGCTGGTATGCCTTACGTTGACCATCGCTGGTTAGGTGGTATGTTGACTAACTGGAAAACACTACGCCAGTCAATCAACCGTCTAAAAGAGCTAGAAAAGCAATCAGAAGACGGTACTTTTGCGAAGTTAACCAAGCGTGAAGCGCTAGAGCGTACCCGCGATATGGAAAAACTTGAGCGTTCACTAGGCGGTATCAAAGACATGGGCGGCCTACCTGATGCTATCTTCGTTGTAGACGTAGATCACGAAGCCATCGCTATTAAAGAAGCTAAAAACCTAGGTATCCCAGTTATCGGTATCGTTGATACCAACTCTAGCCCAGACAACGTTGACTACATCATCCCAGCTAACGATGATGCTATCCGTGCTGTGACTTTGTACGTAACTTCTATGGCTGATGCTATCATCGCTGGTAAAGAATACGCACAAACTCAAGCTGGCGGTAAAGCTGAGCAAGAACCTGCTACTGAAGAAGCACCAGCTGCAACTCCAGCAGAGTAAATAGCTGAGTTAAAAAGTTTAACTTTGTAAGGATATCTTGATAGTGTGGCTATCAGCATCCATATAATGTTATAAACAGCGTATAAGCTCATAATAGGCATGATGTAGTTTTACTCGTCATGCCTTGTTATTGAATAGAGCATTATTAATGAGGCCGTTATACATAACCGAGTAGCTAATGGGCGAGTATTATCGTTCGTACTGGCTATAGCACTATGTTTTTAAGATGTTATCTTTTTGACATCATTGATGGCTATATTGGTAATGACTCAAAATGAGCGGTCTTGCTAGATTTAAAGCAACATTAAGATATCGAATAGACATTAATTCCTCTTATACATAACTATACTAAGGTGACTCTTATGACAGAAGTAAAAGTATCTGCCAAAATGGTAAAAGAACTGCGTGACCGTACTGGTCTTGGCATGATGGAATGTAAAAAAGCGTTAGAAGAATCAAACGGTGATGTTGAAGTTGCCATTGATAACCTACGTAAATCTGGTCAAGCAAAAGCAGCTAAAAAAGCGGGTAACATCGCAGCTGATGGCGCTATCATCATCGCTCAAGGCGAAAACAAAGCATTCTTGTTAGAAGTTAACTGCCAAACTGACTTCGTTGCAAAAGACGACAGCTTCACTGCTTTTGCAGAAAAAGTGGCTAACGTTGCACTAGAAAACAACGTCACTGATGTTGCTGCTATCTCTGAATTGCCTTATGGTGATGGTCAGACGGTTGAAGAAGCACGTGTATCTTTGGTACAAAAAATCGGTGAGAACATTCAGGTTCGCCGTGTTGAAGTACTTGAAGGCGCTAACATCGCTGCATACCGTCATGGTCTACGTATCGGTGTAGTGGTTTCTTATGAAGGTGGCGACGCTGACACTGGCAAAAATCTTGCCATGCACATTGCAGCATTCAACCCTGTGGCTGTCGATGATGAAGACGTTGCTGCTGATGTATTGGCACGCGAAAAAGACATCATCGAAGCCAAAGCAAAAGAGTCTGGCAAGCCTGACAACATCGTTGAAAAAATGATCGAAGGTGGCCTACGTAAGTACCTAGACGAAGTAACTTTGCTACGTCAGCCATACGTTATGGACAACGACAAAAAAGTTGGTGATGTCCTAAAAGCTGAAGGCGTAAAAGTACTTGGTTTCAAACGTCTAGAAGTTGGTGAAGGCATTGAGAAGAAGCAAGAAGACTTCGCTGCTGAAGTTGCTGCAACTCAGGCTGCTAACAAGTAAGCACCAAGTAAGAATTAAGTCATATTGGAAAATACTGTGAGTGCTGATTTAGCGCTCACAGTTTATCTTTATAACTGATGACCTATCAAAATATAAAGCGTCCAAGCACAAAAAAGCCCGTTAAGAAATTAACGGGCTTTTTTGCGTCTGGCTTTTTAGGTCGCCGGTCTATTTCATTTCTAGCTTAGCTCTGGCTTAGCGTAAAGCATCATAAGCTGAGTTAGCATAGCTGGCACTATTCACATTATTGCTAGTGCCGTAACTGACGTTGCGCAATCCACTGTTAATGGTGCTACTCGTTTGATTGCTGGCACTCATACTGGCGCCAGATAGCCCAGCATCATTCTTATACAAGCTATGATAACGGCTCATGACTCTTTGCACATAGTTACGGGTTTCTTTAAAAGGAGGAATACCGCCGTATTTATCGACATTACCTTCACCTGCATTGTAGCCAGCTACTGCATGTTCGACATTGTTATTGAAACGGCGCATGAGCCAAGCGATATATTTGGCTGAGCCTTCAATATTGTCTGCAGGGTTCCAAGGGTTACTTACATTAAAGCGACGAGCCGTCGCTGGCATTAACTGCATGAGGCCTTGCGCACCGACAGGTGAGCGAGCATTGGGATTGAAAGCAGATTCGGTATGCATCATTGCTTTCATAAGGGCAGGATCTACGCCATGACGTTCAGCAGAGGCGCGAATGTAGCTGTCGTAAGCATTGCGGCTACCACTCTTGCTAGCGGCACTGCTACCATAGCCATTGCTACTATTAATGCCGTCATACATTTTAGAGTCTTTATAATAAGTGACTTTAACTTTCTTAGTGAATTTATCAAAATTGCCACTAGGATTGACGTTGGTCAGTAATACTTGTCCAGCTTTGTCTTTATAGATATACATATTGCCAGCGTTGGCAGCAGTAGAAAAAGTAGAGAGGGCAATCGCACTTAATAAAATAGGAGGCAAACAGCGAATAATCAAAGTAGCAGTATTTATCATAGTGTTATCACTTTTTATCGAATAATAGCAAATTGTTTTGCCTATAGACGCGTCATTTTACGCGCTTAAGCGGTCATCGGGGTTGCAGGATTTTATAGCTCGTCATCGATATAGCCACCTAGCAAATACCACGTTTAACAAGAACCACTTGCAATAGATACAAAAAATAATAGTTGCTTACTATAACATATAATAACTTTTTACCGCATCAGATTGACAAAATAAGTTGTAAAATCAAATTTTTATCGTTAAACAAACTTAAATAAATCAAAATGCTATATTTTTGAAGATTGTTAAATATCTGTTTATATTGGATTACAGGCAAGCACTTTTTTGATGCATACCTTATTTTAATTCTCTAAAATGCAAAGGTGATGACAATGGTTGGATGAACCAAATGTCATGTCTATTAGTCTCGTTACTGAGTAAGCAATAACAATAAAAATAATGATTGAAATGATGAAACAGTGCTTAGTCATCTGTCAAAGCGGTAAGCAAAATCAGTCTAGATGCCTAACGCACTGATAAATACAGGCACCCAAATGGCAGTCACTAAACCATTGACTGCCAGTCCAAATGCCGCATATCGTCCTGCCGTATGGCTGATTTGCCACGCTTCTACTGTGCCAAATGCGTGAGCCGCCAGTCCAAGTGCAAGACCCTTAGCTCGATCATCATTGATACCGCGAAATAAAAAACGGGCGACAGCGCCGCCAATGAGACCTGAGACGATGATGATCAGGTTCGCCAGTGCTAATGGCGCATTGATTAAGTCTGCAACACTCAGGCCAATGGGAGTAGTCACAGAACGGGTAGCAAAAGCAAGTATGCTGTCGTGACTCAATGAAAATAGATAAGCCAATGACATGGGCAGTAGGGTACCAATGACACTAGCAATAGCAACGATCAAAGAGAGCTTTTTGACAGGCAGTCCTTTAAAGTTCATTGCGGCTAGTGGTACCGCCAAAAGTACTGTGACATATCCTAATAGATGATCGAATATAGGCTTGGCCGCGCTGTAGTAGTTGTCATAATCCCATTGCAATAAAAATAAGAAGACCAGTACCAAAACGAGCGCGGTAATTACCATCGGTAACCATGATAATTTACGCGCTAACAAACGTGCAATGACGTGTGCCGCCAAGGTTAGAAGTACGGCTGCTAAGGTCGCCATAAATACGCTGTCAAAAGTCATAATATCTCTCCGCAGCTCACGGCTGTTCCTTTTGCTGATTAGTCGTGCTGCTATCGGCATTGGCATCTTGATTCAACCAGCGATTGGCCAGTAGCGCGAGTCCCCACATCGGTATGAGCGTGCTTACTATCATTGTGACCATCACGCCCAACAGCTCATCTCCTAGCGCGAATAGCAGTAAGCCTGCACCCGCTGAGACGGGCAGAAATGCAAAACCACTATCGACGAGGAGGGTGTTACTGGCTTGAGTGAGCCAGTTAGGCAACCCTTTGAGCAATCGCCATATCATCAAGATAACAAACATCGCCACCAAGCCGACAATATTGGCGGCTTTTGCGATACCTGCCAACTGACAAAGAACCACAGCCGCCTCTCGGACAACGATAACCATGGTCAACGTTAAAATTAACGAAATCCATAGCGGGAGATGGGAGGAGTGAGCAGGCTTCATAAGCAGTGTGGCCAAGTCAGATATAGGTGATGGGTTTATAAAAACGAGCGGGCGATGGTATCAATGATATAACGTGAAAAATAATATTATGAACGCTGATAATAGACAGTAGTGACATTTCAACTTTTGAGTGGCGAGTATTACCTATCAATATTTGTTGAATGTATAACCGTTGATTATATAGAGAATAAGCTTACTAATAAAACTTGTAGACACATTCAAAAAAATAGACGATATCGATTGATACCGTCTATGCTATTTTAACCTACTGTATAAAAGATTGCTGTCTAACAGTATGAATCAAAGGTTTACTTATCTATTGACGTCAACAATCGTTTTTCAGCAGCGACTATTTTTCAGAATCAGCGGTTTGTGAATTGAGCGCATTAAATTCGTCAAATGCTCTTTCTTCTTCTGCTGTCATCGTCGGCTCTTCAACTTCATGTTCGTCGGGCTGCTCAAATTCCTCAAGTACTGGCATCAGCAATGTTGCTTGTGCAAGCGGTAATACATCGGTGGGCTTGAGATTGGCTTGTCCGAGTAGTTGTCTTAGTCTATCGCTTGGCAAGCGAATCGTCAAGCACTCATGGCCGCTATCATCATAGCTTTCTTCTTCAATAACACCAAGCTCGTACAAGGTATTTTTTAACTGTCCTGCATGATAGGGTAGCGTCAAATCAAAAGTGGTCAATGTGCCAGTTAGTAGCTGCTGCACGGCTAATGACAACTCTTCTATGCCTAAGTTCTCTCTAGAAGACACATAGACACGATTAGGTTGACCTTCGCTAGCATAACCAATACGTGCAGGCTCGTCAGTCAAATCAATCTTATTATAAACATTGAGTACCGGCACATCGTTATCAATCTCAGCCAGTACCTCTTTGACCGCCTGAATTTGCTCATGCATATCTTCACTAGAAGAATCGATGACGTGTAATAATAAGTCCGCCTCTAGCGTCTCTTCTAGCGTTGCATGAAAGGATTCAACCAATTCATGCGGCAAATGACGAACGAAACCGACGGTATCAACCAAGACTACACGTCCCACACCTTGCCAGTCTAAGCGGCGTAGCGTTGGATCGAGTGTCGCAAATAGCTTATCAGCCGCATAGATATTTTCATCGACTAAGCGATTAAATAAAGTGGATTTGCCCGCATTGGTATAACCAACCAGTGAGATAGTCGGTACGTCTGATTTTTGGCGACGTGCCCGGCCCTGAGCACGAGTCTGTCTGACCTTCTCAATTCTACTTTTGAGCTGCATGACGCGCACTTGTAGCAAGCGACGATCGGTCTCAAGCTGGGTTTCGCCGGGGCCACGTAAGCCAATACCCCCTTTTTGACGTTCCAAATGCGTCCAACCACGGACCAAACGTGTCGATAAATGGTTTAGCTGAGCCAGCTCTACTTGTAGCTTACCTTCGTAAGTACGAGCCCGCTGAGCGAAAATGTCTAAAATCAAACCAGTACGATCCAAGACGCGGCATTTCACCAGCGCTTCGATGTTACGCTCTTGTGAAGGCGACAAGCTGTGGTTAAACAGTACAATATCCGCATCATGCTCGCGCACCAGTTCTGCAATTTCCTCCGCTTTACCGCTACCAACGAAATACTTGGCGTCAGGGCGTGCACGTGAGCCTGTGACCAGTGCCAAGCGATCGGCACCTGCTGAATCCGCCAACAATTCAAACTCATTGAGATCATCAGGATCTTGAATTTGGCGAATATCTAAATGTACTAAAATGGCGCGCTCGCCACCTTCATGTCTTTCAAAATAATCCAAAGAGTATCACCTATTTAATAAAGTAAATATATCGCTATTATCAGTTCAGTATACTTTGATATAGCGTTCATATGATTGTCTATATGTGGTCTTATCACTTGATGTTAAAGGGTATGAGCACAATTAACGATGGTTTTATGTTACAGCGATGACTGGGATTAATTTTTTATAAATCTGCTTTATTGCCCGTTTGTATAAAAGTGAGCAGCCACTGAATGGATACCCTATCACTGAGCGTATGAACTTTGTTATACTGGGCTCGTTTTTTTGACTATTAAACACCCGTTATTTAATCATGAGGGCGAAGATGAGCCGAGCTAAATCAAGCTTTTCACTCAGACGACAGTTGGGGCGCGGTAAGCAAATTGCTGGCATGACCACCACCATCGCTGGTGGTATGCGTGCCGCTCAACGCATTGGGGCATTCAAGCAGCCACCGCGCGAAAAACTACCACGCTATATTCAAACGTTTTGTCGCAAGATGGCAGGCTCATTTGGGGTCAAGGTCGTTGAGGTGGAGCCTGTAGAGCAGCATCACGGCTTGTGGGTGTCAAACCATGTGTCATGGATGGATATTCCTGTCGTGGGCACTGTGAGTCCAGCATTCTTTTTGTCCAAAGCTGAGATTGGTGAGTGGCCTGTGTTCGGTAAGCTCGCGCATGCGGCAGGCACACTTTTCATCGAGCGCGGCTCCGGTGATGCAGGCTCCGTATCCTCACAAATAGCTGATTTCTTAGCCAAAGGTTTTTCGGTGATTTTCTTCCCTGAGGCGACCACCACCAGTGGCAAAAAAATCAAGCGTATTCATGGGACATTGCTCCAGTCAGCGATAGATGCTGACGTGCCTATCAGACCCATTGTTATCGCTTATGTCGATAAAGATGGCACGCTTAGCGACGCGCTGCCATACTATGGCAAGATGACAATGAAGGACAGCATGAAAAAAGTGCTCGATAGCAAAGATGTCACTGCGTATGTATTGCCACTGGCGCCGCTAGATCCAAAAGGCTGTACCAAAAGTGAGCTGACTAATTTGTTGCAAGCACGTATGCAAGAAGGGTTGGCAGAACTGCATTCACGAGTACTTCGTGTACCCGTTGAAGATTGATTATTTATAGCTAAGCCAGTTTAGTTAATAAAAAGGCGCAAATCGCGAGTTATATGACTGCGATTTGCGCCTTTTTTGTGTCTATAATAAATGCAGGTGTAGCAATTTATAGACCGCTGATCTAGATCGAATTAAGGGGATGGATTGGGATGTTGTGTGTGTACCGCTTCAATCGCTTCCAATACATCTGCTGTTAGCTCCACATTGACACTATCAATGTTTGACTTGAGCTGTTCGGTTGTCGTCGCGCCAATGATATTGCTGGTGACAAAGTGACGTGAATTGACAAAAGCCAATGACATTTGCGCCATGTCCAGTCCAGCATCAGCGGCGATCTTTGCATATTGCTCGGTCGCTGATACCGCTTGCTCATTGGTATAACGGGCAAAGCGATCATACATCGTCAAGCGTGCGCCATCTGGACGCTTGCCATCGAGATATTTACCAGACAATACGCCAAAACCAAGTGGCGAGTAAGCAAGTAGCCCCACGTTTTCGCGATGGGCAATCTCAGCCATACCAACTTCGTATAAACGGTTTAATAGGCTATATGGGTTTTGCACCGTGATAGGCGCGATCAAGCCATTTTTGTCCGCTTCCCATAGATAGCGCATGAGTCCCCACGCCGTATCGTTTGATAAACCATAAGCACGAATGCGACCTTTTTTGATCTCATCATTTAAGGCCTGAATGGTCTCTAGAAAGGGTGTTAAGTCATCTACTGCCTGTGCTGCCATGTCCTCTGTATAGCCGCGCTGACCAAAAAAGTTTGTGTTACGCTCAGGCCAATGCAGCTGATAAATATCGATATAATCGCTTTGCAAGCGCTCAAGGTTGCTATCGATCGCGCTACTGATATGCTCAGCATTGAAGCGTGTTTGACCATCACGCAAAAAATCCATCGGTGATATTTTGCTGGCAAGGATGACTTTGTCACGCTGTTTGGTTTTATCAAACCAAGTACCCATGAATCGTTCGGTATCACCTTGTCTGTCTTTATCTGGTGGTGATGGATACATCTCTGCTGTATCCCAAAAGTTGACGCCCTCAGAGAGTGCCATATCCATCTGGGCGTGTGCCTCAGCCTCGGTGTTTTGCTGTCCCCAAGTCATCGTACCTAGACAGATCTTAGATACTTTTTCATCGAATTGCGGTAACGTTGTATATTGCATTCGATTGTCCTTTCTCGTTTTTTTATTGTGGATTGTGCGTTTGGACAACTACATAAGTTGTATACCAGTGACGCCAGGTGGTGTGACCTTAAAGATTTTTACTTTAAATAATACGTCTTGCCCAGCCAGCGGATGATTGAAGTCGACTTCGACTTGGTCATCATCAATGGCACTGATCGTACCGGGCAAGGTGTTTTTGCCTTTGTCTTCGAATTCAACCATCATACCGATTTCTGGATTGTCAGCGACGAGCGCAAACTGAGCACGGCTAAAGTGTTGGATGTTTTCAGGATTCCATTCGCCAAAAGCTTGTTCTGGCTCAAGGTGAGCGGTACGAGTGTCGCCTGCGCGTAGATTCATAAGCACCTGCTCAAACCCTGGCAACAAGCTTTCATCACCAATGGTCAAAGAGACGGGCGCATCACGACTAAACGTTGAGTCAATGATGGTACCGTTTTCTAGTGAAACTTCAAAGTGTAGGCTAACAAGGCTACCAAAGGTGATGCGCGTGTCTTCATTTGGATTAATAAATTGAGAGTGAGTCATAATAAAAAGCCATCGGTTGCTGGAATAAAAGAATAAAGAATCTGGATGCCGTATTATAGTGTAAGAAATAATAAGCCATCTAAGGCCAGATGTAAGCGTCAATAATGTAACGCATATAGTGTACTATAACTGGCAATTCTAAAAGATATGAGGTGTCGGTGGTGAATAAACAACAAGGCACTGTCAAAAAATGGCAGGATGATAAAGGGTTTGGCTTTATCGAAACCGAAGCAGGGGATTCAATCTTCTTTCACGTGAGTGAGTTTAGAGCGCAGCGCCGTCCTGAGGTTGGCGAACAAGTGGTATTCACCATGGGACGAGACAATCAAGGGCGCTTGCGGGCAACAGAAGTACAAGAGCTGCACTTTGTACAACAAAAAATGGCACAAAAGAATCAGCAAATCCGTCAGCGCAACCAAAAACGCAGTCACCAAGCGGATTTTGAAGCAAGACAAAAGAAACGCTCGTTCCTTGGTTTGGCTTTTTATGGTGTCTTAATTTTATTAGCAGCAACCGATAAACTAAGCTGGCTAGTGGTCGGCTGGTATGCTGCACTAGGGTTAATCACTTATATAATGTATGCCAAAGACAAAGCTGCTGCGCAAAGTGGCGACTGGCGTACACCTGAGTTTACATTACACGTGCTGAGCGCGCTTGGCGGTTGGGTAGGGGCGCTATTGGCTCAGACGTATCTGCGGCACAAATCACAAAAGCCTGAGTTTCGAGTGACTTATTATTTGACCGTTGTTGTGAACATGGCAGGGTTACTGTTTTTATTGGCAGGTGGTGGGTTAGAGACTGTGACTGATGTATTATCAGAGTTGCTATAAATGAGAACTAAGACATACATATGGATAATGTGATTATGAATACGTCAGGCTTCGTTGGTGGCACATTGGTGCATACCAATAGAGGATTAGTACCGATCAAAGATATTAAAGTCGGGGATATGGTTTTATCTAGAGATCAACACAACGCGGAAGGTGAGCTAGTCTATAAGCCAGTACTTCATACTATAGTCACAAAAGATATGCCTGTGTTTTTTGCTACCTTTACACCTGAGTCTGTAGACGACTTACCATTCGAACAACTAACTGATCATAACCTTTATGTGGATTTGTTATGTACCGCAAACCATCCGTTTTGGGAGAGAGATATAGGATGGAAAACTGCTGCAGAGTTGAGTAGAGGTAACATTACTGTTTTAAAAAATAACGAATCTGCATTCTTTGAAGGAGGTAGTGAAGAAGGGGGAATTGAAGTTGTATTCAAAACTGATAAAAATGCGGTTGGTTTTATTCCTAATTTTTATGATCAATCAAACAACGGACGATTTGTTGACTTAGAAACAGGGCGTACTTTATATTTTGGAAGTTATGCCCCAGTATTTGAAAAGCTTTTCGTGGAAGATTCGGGGTGGAAACAACGACTATTAGAGCAAACCCCAGTAGAGTTAAGAGACAATGCCGAGTTTTATAACTTCCGTACAGGCTTTTGGCAAGATGATGCAGGTATCGACTGGGCAGAGGGGGAAGGGCCAGTTACCACTACGGTATATAACATTGAGGTAGCAGATACTGATACTTACTTTGTCGGTGAGCAGGGGTTGTGGGTGAATGGTGATAATCCTGACAAGACATAATTTTGGCGAATGAATAATATGAATAAAGATTTTTCAGGTTTCACTGCCGGCACCTTAGTACATACAGAAACAGGACTAGTACCAATAGAACAACTAAAAATTGGCGATAAAGTACTTTCAAAAGCAGCTAATGGTTTAGGTGAACTGATATATAAAGCAGTAACGAATACTATGGTTACTGAAAGTGTATTGGTGAAGCTATTAGAATTATCGATTGCAATTGATTCTTCATTACCCATGAAAGAACAAATTGAACTTCAGAGGTTAGTCGATGATCAACCTTCAACTCGATTATTGATAACAGAGAATCATCCATTATGGGTATATGACAAGCAATGGATAAATGCTAAAGAGGTAAAATCTCAAGATATTTTAATTAACAAAGACTTGATTAAATATTCGGCTGAGTCTGGCAATAATTCCTATGACACTACATCATTAAGACAAATTTATAGAACGGATAGATCGAATATTGGTTTCGTACCAAAATTCGATGAAGACATTCCTGCTCAATATGGCAGTCTAATTGATTTAACAACAGGCGAGGAGCTTCAGAATAGTGTCACTTATCAAGCAGTGACAGACAAGTTATATGAGCATGATGAGGAGTGGAAACAACGTCTATTAGAACAAACGCCAGAAGCTGATCGAGAAGGTGCAGAGTTCTTTGGTTTTCGTCAAGGTGAATGGAAAGATCCTGATACTATAGATTGGGTAGAGGGCGAAGGTCCTCTTACTATGACGGTATATAACATTGAGGTAGCAGATACTCATACTTACTTTGTCGGTGAGCAGGGGTTGTGGGTGAATGGCAATAATCCTGACAAGACATAATTTTAGCGAATGAATAATATGGATAAAGATTTTTCAGGTTTCACTGCTGGCACTTTAGTACATACAGAAACAGGACTAGTACCAATAGAGCAACTAGAAATTGGAGATAAAGTGTTGTCTAAGGCAGCTGATGGTTTGGGTGATCTGGTTTACAAGAGGATAACTCGGACGACAACTAATGATGCATCAATTTTCATGATGTATTTTAATACTTATGTAAATCCACAATTGAATTTGGCAGATAGAGTTAATCTAAGACGTAAGTTAAAGAAACAACAGATATTGCCTGAACCTCTATTAATGACAGCAGATCATCCCTTTTGGACACAAAACAGAGGTTGGGTGAGAGCAGATAAATTGAACGCTCAAGATATCTTAGTGACTAAGGATAATACTTATTTTACAACTGATAGTGGAGGTGGGTATGACTATAGATATGAAGGCATAATACCTATGTATCATGCAAATAAAAAAGGATATGCTTATCAGGTAAGCTTTGGTGATGAAACAGGCGAACTCAAAGGATCATACGTTAATTTATTAACAGGAAGGTATGAACTTTATACGGATCCAGCACCAACATGGATAAATAAATTGTGGCAAGCTGACTCAGAATGGGAGCAACGCCTATTAGAACAAACACCTAAAGATAAAAGTGAACATGCTGAGTTCTTTGGTTTTCGTCAAGGTGAATGGAAAGATCCTGATACTATAGATTGGGCAGAAGGCGAAGGTCCTCTTACTATGACGGTGTATAACATCGAGGTCGAAGACACGCACACTTACTTTGTCGGTGAGGTTGGTATTTGGGTGCATGAATAGAGATTGTGCAGATAGGTCAAATTAACATATATATTCAATCGTCAAAAACAGACAAAAAAAGGTGGGTTACGACTGAGTAACCCACCTTTTTAATTTATCAATTAAATTAATATCTTTAGCTATAGACGGTTATGACCGTAGCATTTCACGCTTCCGTTCCAAAAACAGCATATCGATGACAATCAGTACAACCCCGAGAGAAATCCCAATATCTGCAATATTAAAAATCGGATAATGCCAAACATCAGCATAGTGCACATGGATAAAGTCAATCACATGACCATGTAGTAAGCGGTCGATCAAATTACCAAGCGCACCGCCTAGTACCATGGCAAGTCCAAGCGAGAGTAGCGTGGCTTTGCGAGGTGCTTTGAGTAAATAGATGATCAGAAACAGTGACATGAGTAATGCCAGTCCTGAAAAAAACCACTTCTGCCAACCGCCAGCATCTGCCAAAAAGCTAAATGCTGCGCCGTAATTATAAGCAAGTGTCCAGTTGAGAAATGGCTCAATCACGGGCACTGGATCATGAAAGGTCAGCTTGGTTTCTGCCAGCCACTTGGTCCACTGATCGATGACAATGATAATCAGCGCCAGTGCATACCAAATAAAAGCACGAGTACCGTTAGCCACCAGTTTTGGTGTCTTCTTTGTTGACTTGCTCAGGCGGCCTCTAGGCGTGGTTGAGCTACCTGTGGTCGCATGAGCAGGCTTGGGCGAATGATCAACCTCAACCTGCGAGTCATGCGGGCTTTCAGATGAATCCGTTGGGTTAGGCATAATGACGTACCTCGCCGTCACCACTGACGTTGGTTACGCAGCGCGCGCATAGTTCAGGGTGTGCGCTATCTGTGCCGATATCATCACGGATGTGCCAGCAGCGTACGCATTTAGTACCAGTGGCAGCGCTAACTTGTACCACTAAGTCAGCAGCTTCGTCTGTATTGGTCTCGTCTGCCTGCTTGGACTCAGTAGGTGCTTCGCTCATTGGCTTTAGTTCTGCGTTGCTAGTGATGAGTACAAAACGAAGCTCTTCATCAAGCTTGGCTAGACTTTCATACATGGCACCGTCAGCGTATAGGCTCACATCGGCAGATAAGTTGGCATTGATAATTTTTTCACCACGTGCGGTTTCGATATGCTTGTTTACCATGTCTTTGGCAAACATAATACGCTGCCAGTCATCATTGCTGATAGCACTTAGCTCAAACGCTGGGAACTCGTACCACTCTTGGGTAAACACGTAGCCGCCTTTATCAGCCTCACGTTGGTTCAGTACTTCCCATGCCTCTTGCGCCGTGAATGATAAGATCGGTGTGATCCAGCGAATCAGCGCATGAGCAATATGGTAGATTGCCGTCTGGGCAGAGCGGCGCGGCTGACCGTCTTTTTGGGTGGTGTACTGACGGTCTTTGATGATGTCTAAATAAAAACTGCCCAAGTCTTGCGAGCAAAACGCGGTCACGTGCTGGGTGACTTGGTGAAAGTCCATTGCATCATAGGCACTGATGATTTGCGCTTGTACGGTTTGCGCGCGCTCAATGATGAATTTATCAAGACTGACCAGCTCGTCCATCGGTACACTGTCGGTTGCAGGATTGAAGTCATCAGTATTGGCCAGTAAGAAGCGCAAGGTGTTACGAATACGGCGATACATATCGATCGCGCCTTTAAACACCGTCTTACCTGCGCTCATCTCATAACGATAGTCGCTAGACGCAATCCACAGACGCAACATGTCCGCGCCCGTTTTGTTGATCTCTTCTTGCGGCGTGATGATATTACCCAATGACTTACTCATCTTACGACCGTTTTCATCGACCACAAAACCATGGGTCAGTACTTGCTTAAACGGTGGGCGCTCATACATGGCCTCTGACGTCAGTAATGACGTTTGGAACCAGCCGCGATGTTGATCAGAACCTTCTAAATACATGTCAGCTGGGTTGGTCAGCTCATCGCGTTGCTCAAGTACGGCGAAATGCGTCGTGCCTGAGTCAAACCACACGTCCAATGTGTCCGTTGCTTTGTCATAATCAGCCGCTTCGCTACCTAAGAAGTCCTCGCAGCTGGCGTCAAACCACGCTTCAACACCGCCCTCAGCGATTTTTTGCGCCGCAGTTTCCATCAGCTCAAGCGTATTTGGATGCAGCTCGCCTGTTTCTTTGTGCGTAAAGAACGTAATCGGCACGCCCCACGTACGCTGACGTGAGATACACCAGTCAGGGCGACCATTCATCATCGCTTCGATGCGGTTCTGCCCCCATGCAGGTGTCCAGTTGACCGATGGAATATCAGCAAGGGCGCGAGCACGTAGACCTTGGGTTTCCATATTGATAAACCACTGCGGCGTGGCGCGGAAGATAATCGGTGACTTATGACGCCAGCAATGTGGATAGCTGTGTTCAATTTTGGTATGGCTGATTAGATGGCCATTGTCATGTAGGGCAGCGATGATTTTTGGATTGGCTTTATAGATGTGCTCGCCTGCGAAGATCGCTGCGCTGTCTAGATAAACGCCCGTACCGCTCACTGGGTTTTCCACTGGTAAGTTGTATTTTAGACCAACGATATAATCGTCGAGACCATGACCGGGTGCAGTATGTACCAAACCAGTACCACTATCGGTAGTCACATGATCGCCTAGGATAATCGGCACTTGGCGGTCTTCAATCAATGGATGCTGAGCGCTCAATCCTTCAAGCTCACTGCCTGATACGGTCGCGAGGACGCCTTTATTCTCAAGGCTGAGCGCGGTCATTGCAGCGTCAACAAGGTCAGTGGCCAGTAACAAGTTACCCTTTGAAGTCGCGACCACACTGTAGTCATGCTCAGGATGGACTGAGATGGCTTGGTTGGCAGGTAGTGTCCATGGGGTGGTGGTCCAGATGACCGCAGCGATGGTATCGTCGATGGCTGCCATGGCATCGAGCTTGTCCGTACCCAATACATCAAAGCTCACATAGATGGCGTCAGAGACTTTGTCTTGGTATTCCACTTCGGCTTCTGCTAGAGCAGAGCCACAATCCAAGCACCAGTTCACTGGCTTCATGCCGCGCGTTACGTGACCATTTTCATGAATTTTTGCCAGCGCGCGCACGATGTTGGCTTCCTGCGCAAAGTTCATGGTCAGATAAGGGTTGTCCCAATCGCCAAACACGCCCAAACGTTTAAAATCGGCCTTTTGCAACTCAATTTGGGTACTGGCGTATTCGCGGCATAAACCACGGAATTCGGTAGCAGACACTTTTTGACCGACTTTGCCGACTTTGGCTTCGACTTTTTGTTCGATTGGCAGACCATGACAATCCCAACCAGGGACATAAGGCGCATCAAATCCTGATAAGGTTTTTGATTTGACAATAATGTCTTTTAGTACTTTGTTGACCGCGTGACCCAAGTGAATCTGACCGTTGGCGTATGGAGGGCCATCGTGCAAAATATACTTAGTCGCACCAGCACGCGCCTGACGAATTTTACCGTACACGTCATCTGCTTCCCAAGCAGCTAACCAATCTGGCTCGCGCTTGGCAAGGTTTGCGCGCATCGCAAATGGCGTATCCGCAAGGTTCAGCGTGTCTTTGTAATCTTGGCTTGGTGTGTCAGTGCTTTTATCAGTCATAGAAGGTATCTTTTTAAAAGGTAGGTTTGTGTGTCGGTTAAAACCGGCTACAAGGCTCGATGTTCAACGTATTTCAATATAGTGCTGAGGTTAATGCTGTGTCGATAATACTTAATTACTAATAATAGTAGGTATATTGCTCATCATAGTCGGTTTATCAACCGCCATGTCAATAAATACCCATTGTTGCTCATTAGTCTGCAAATAGTTACGTCAATAATAAATGGTAACGAGACGATTGCAACATAAAATATGCTAGTAAAAATAATTCAAAAAAATATTTAGATCGGCAGCTATTATATGACAAAAAGAGTAGGGTAAAAAGAGCTGAGCAATTTCATCCTCATTTTGACCAATATCAACTGTTTATCTACGTTGCATGTCGTTGATGAGAGTATAACGATGACCTCTTCGCAAGATAATTTATTAAAAAATAAAGTCAGGTTCAGCCGCTAAAAAACCGATGCTAACCATAAGCGCAGTTTTAACGACCATAGTGGCTGAATACCTGTTAGCCCTTGTGTCATCTTGCCATTCTCTAATACCACATAGGATGGTGTGACTTGTCCTTGCCAATCCGCAAAGATATCACCTTCTCGGTCGTTTATGGTGGTAAAGCCAAACTGATGCTGATCGAGGTAGCTGCGTAGCTCTTGATTTGAGCCTGACTGCACAGCGATAGTGATGACAGCATGATCGTTTGTCGCTGCTAGCCTATTTATCGTTGGCGATGTGACGCTACAGACCGAGCACCATGTCCCCCAAAAATATATCAGTGTTGGCTGCTGGCGACTCAGCTCGGCCAAATCCACCGGTTGCCCTTGATAGTCCATTAATTGCAATTGCGGATCGGCTGGCATGACAGGCTGTCGCCACCAGTTGACCACACTATAAATCACCAAAAATATCACCCCATAGAGCAGTGCTGTCTTAAGCACAGACAGGATGCGCTGTTTGGGTGTTTTTTTCGGTTTTTCGAGGGTTTTGTCGATGCCAATATCAGTCGTCATAGGGGCTGCTTTTATACTTTTATGTGTTGATAGATAAAAATAAACGGCTGATGATGCAGCCGTTTATTGGATTAAAAAGTCAGTAGGGAGTTATAGCAGATACGTTATTATGGCTTTTGCGCACGGTTTTGTAAGGGATCACCGATAAGCACACTGCCTGAGTTTTCGCGGCGTTCTTCGTCACTTAATTTGCTTGCAGGAACTTTGGATTTACGTTTCCATTTTAAACTAAATAAGTCATCACGGCGGTCAATCAAGTTATGTACTGAGCCTTCGTGACGAACGTGAGTCAGCTTATCTAAGTTGACATCAGAGAAGAAAATCATCTCGGTATTGGGCGTGGTCTCTGCCATAATTGCGTCATGAGGAAAGGCAAAATCTGACGGTGAGAAGATAGACGACTGTGCGTACTGAATATCCAAGCTTTCGACTTGTGGCAAGTTACCTACCGAGCCGCAGATCATGACATAGCATTCGTTTTCAATGGCACGTGCTTGGGCACAATGGCGTACACGCAAATAGCCGTTTTTGGTATCTGTCCAGAAAGGCACGAACAAAATATCCATATCATCAAGTGCTAACAGGCGTGCAAGTTCAGGGAACTCAACGTCATAACAGACCAAAATACCAATACGCCCCGCATCGGTGTCAAAGACCTGTACTTTATCGCCACCTTCAATGACCCACGCGCTACGCTCATGCGGGGTGATATGAATTTTGCGTTGCTCTTCAACCGTACCATCACGGCGGCACAGATAACTGACATTGTACAAGGTATCGTCTTCGTCTAATAAAGGCATAGAACCTGTAATGACATTGACGTTGTAACTGACGGCCAAATGCGAAATTTCATTTTTAAACCATTCGGTATAATCGGCCAAAAAGCGAATGGCGATGTTTTGGTCAGTAGACTCGCACAAGCCCATCAGCGGCGCATTAAAGAACTCAGGCAAACAAGCAAAGTCAGAGTTATAATCGGCCATCACATCGACAAAGAACTCCACTTGCTGGAGCAGTTCTTCTGGCGACTCGACCTCACGCATCTGCCACTGAATACCACCGATACGCACCTCAGATTTACGCGTATTGGGCTTATAATCTTTTGGCTCATAATAGATATTTGACCACTCAAGCAAGGTGGCAAACCCTTTCGATTGTTTGTCATCTGGTAGGTAAGCGGTCAAGATACGCTTGACGATAAACCCGTTTGACAACTGAAAAGACAATGCAGGGTCGTGAATTTCGCGGCTCTCAACAGCGTCAATATATTCGCCTGGGCTTAAGTCTTGGTGGTTATGGTAGTTAGGAATGCGGCCACCCGCCAAAATAGCGCGGAAGTTGAGCTGACGACACAGCTCTTTGCGTGCGTCATAGAGACGGCGACCGAGACGGTAGCCACGATAATCAGGGTCAATCAGCGCATCCAAACCATAAATAGCATCACCCTCAGGGTTGTCTCTAATGATTTCTTTTTGCCCGATCAAATCATCATAGGTATGCGGGTTAGAAAATTTGGCATAATCAACACGCATGGACAGTACAATACCAATTAATTGATCATGGTCAAACAGCGCAATCTGCCCTTCAGGAAAGGCGTCTATGAGCGTATGAATGGTGTTTTTTGACCACGCGCCGCCTAGGTTGACGTAGACGCGATCCATCAAGGCTTTTAACTGGGGGTAGTCTTTTTTCTTGATCTCAGCGATCGTGAGATGAAAGTCATCTGTTTTTTCGATTTTACTCATGATATTCCTATATTAAATCTCTACTAAATTTGAGTATGCGTAATGCAATGATCCTAAGCACTCGATTTTGTCAATTTTCATGAAAAAAAACCAATAAGAATATTCCAGTAGTCAGATATAGCCTTTACAATAATTATTACCCTATTTACAATGGGTTATAGCAATATTTTATGCCATGTTACTCAGTGTATTTGAGGTTTATTCTGACTGATATAGAGGAATAAGCCTTAGTAATCATTGCCTGCCGTATCACTTGGTTTTTTATTGGATTGTTAACAACGAAATACAGGGTTGTCCAATGCCTTTACAACGGCGACTGTTTTGCTATTTATTATCTAAATATAAAATCTAAGTAATATCTATCAGTATCATTCATTTTGCTTGCTATGATAGCAAGCTATATAAGTAATAATAGTCTCACGTAGTAACTATTTGCTACGTTTTTGTGAGTCTGCAGCTTTATCTACTTCAGGCATAGTATCGTCTTGCTTGTTTCATTTGGCCGGCGTTATCGGCTTTTAGGATTATTTTATTATGCCCTTAACTCGTAGTAATAGAATCAAGCAATGGGATGCAATGCAAGAATCAGTACTGGTTCAATTGGTCTATGTCAGTACGCTAACGCTCGGTTCACGCCTAAATACCTCTATATTTGAGGATATAGAGGCCCATGCTCGCGATTATAATGAGCAGCATGGTATTACTGGTACATTATGTTATGGCAATGGTCAGTTTTTGCAGTGCATCGAAGGCGAAAAAAGACATGTCTTTGCGCTACAAGAACGTATCTTTGCTGATAGTCGTCACAAAAATATCGAAGTGCTTTTACTACAAGAGATTAATCATCGCAGCTTCTCAGACTGGCGCATGCGTCTGCTGTTTTTGGAGCGCTGGCTATGGTCGCCTGCAACCAAAGAGCAAGCAGCGCAGTTGTCACTATTTCTACCATTTGCGCCGCACGGTTGGTCACCTGATCGTACTGAGCAATTTTTGCAAATTATCAAAAATTTCGACACCCAGCCACATATCAAAGCAGCGGGCATTACTTATAATGCGCTAGGCAATATGTTCCGCCATATGGCGGCACCGCATCAAGCTTTTTTGATTGTCCAAGGGTTTCTTAGTATCTTGCTGGTAGTGGGGTTGATGTTGCTGTACTGGTAAACCATGTACCTTTACAAACGATGATCTGATGAATAAAAAAAGACGCTAGCCTATGGGTTAGCGTCTTTTTTTTGAGATAAATCGTTAGCCTACCAATCACATATCAAAAATCTTACCACGATTCATAATATTATTAGGGTCAAAAACTTTCTTGACCTCTCGCAAGTAATCGATCTCCGTCTCACTGCGGCTGTATTGCAAATACGGCTTCTTCGTCATACCCACCCCATGCTCAGCCGAGACCGACCCACCATATTTTTGTACCGTCTCAAACACGTATTTATTGACAATTTGACACTCGGCAAAGAAATCATCCTTACTCATGTTCTCAGGCTTTAAGATATTCAAATGCAAATTACCGTCACCGATATGACCAAACCAGCACACCTCAAAGTCAGGATAATTGCTACTGACAATCGCATCAATCTCAGCGATAAACTCCGGTACATAGCTGATGAGTACCGACACGTCGTTCTTATAAGGGGTAAACACAGAGATGGTCTCTGAGATGTACTCGCGCAGCTTCCACAGCTCAGCCGCCTGACTAAGGCTTTGGCTCATCACCCCATCAACCACCCAGCCCTCTTCCATGCACTGCTCAAAGATGGCCATGGCTTTTTCCATGATTGGCTCATAAGGCGCTTCAAACTCTAATAAGGTATAAAACTTGGTGCGTGATTCAAACGGCTCTTGTACTTGACCATGTGCCATGAGCTTATCAACCGCTACATCATCAAAGAATTCAAAGGCAGTCAAATCAATCTGGGCTTGAAAGGCAGAGAGCACATTCATGACGTCATTAAAGTTGTCCATACCCAGAACCATGACATTGAGGTCTTGTGGCTGACGCTCAAGTTTGATTTGCGCGTGAGTGACAAGACCAAGGGTACCTTCAGCACCGATAAACAGTTGACGCAAGTCGTAACCCGTGGCGTTTTTGACCATACCCCGGTTGAGGTGCAAGATATCCCCTTTACCCGTAACGACCGTTAGTCCCATGATCCATTGACGGGTCATGCCATAGCGGATGACTTTGATGCCGCCAGCATTGGTACCGATGTTACCACCCATTTGACTAGAGCCTGCTGAGGCAAAGTCGACAGGATAGTAGAGATCTTTTGATTCGGCGAACTGTTGCAGCTGTTCGGTGACAACGCCTGCTTCAATCTCGACCATGCGGTCCGCTGGATAGAACTGTCCAATCTGGTTCATTTTATCCATGCTGACAACGATCTCGCCATTGGCAGCAACCGCGCCTGCTGAGAGTCCGGTACGACCACCACTAGGGGTGAGGACGACGTTGTGTTCATTAGCCAGTAGGACAATGGCTTGGACTTGTTCGGTGGTCTTTGGGAAGACGATGGCGGCGGCGGCGGCGGCGAAGTGTTTGGTCCAGTCTTTGCCCCAGTGCTCTAAGCTCTCAGCGTCGGTTTTGATTTGGCTGAGGTCAAATTGATGAGTGTCAGTCAGCGTGCTTAGGATCGTTTGCACAGCGTTGGTATGGGTTTGGGAGGTGAACTGTTCGGTAGTTAGCGTCATGGTCAAATCTCAATATTAGCGTAAGCACGATGTTGGGACTGTTTATTATATAGCGAAATGACTATAAATTCAGTGAGGAGTCGGCTCGTGATGGCAATAAGTGGGTGATAGTTTCTAAATAAAAAATGAGACAAATAATAAAAAGTGGTTTGTTTGATTTCAAATCGAATGATTCACTATAGCATAAAAATTTTTCAGGCTTGATAATCAATAATTCATCTAATCTGCTAACATCGGCGTCAAATTTTGTGTAAGATATCTGGACTGTTTTCGTTTCATCCATCACAGATTATCCAACAGGTAATCTTATAAAACAAATATAGGACAGTTCTCATATGGCGCTATCACTACAAAAAGACAAAATCCGGTTTTTATTGCTTGAAGGTCTACATGACAATGCCCTAAAAGTATTGGAGGATGCTGGTTATCACAACATCGAGAATATCAGTCACGCGTTAGACAAAGAAGAGCTGATCGAAAAGATCAAAGATGCTCACTTTATCGGTATTCGTTCGCGTACTCAATTGACGCGCGATGTACTTGAGCATGCAAACAAACTTATCGGCATTGGGTGCTTTTGTATTGGTACCAACCAAGTCGATCTAGATGCCGCTCGTGACTTAGGTATTCCTGTCTTTAACGCGCCATTCTCGAACACCCGTTCGGTAGCTGAGCTGGTATTGGCTGAAGCGATTATGCTGTATCGCGGTATCCCTGAAAAGAACGCAACTGTACATCGCGGCGGCTGGGGTAAGTCTGCGACTAACTCACATGAAGTGCGCGGCAAGACTATCGGTATCGTCGGTTATGGTTCTATCGGCTCGCAGTTGTCTGTGCTCGCAGAAAGCTTTGGCATGAAAGTCATCTATCACGATGCTGTGACCAAATTGCCACTAGGTAATGCGGTACAAGTTGGTAGCCTAGAAGAGTTACTATCAATGGCTGATATCGTGACGTTGCATGTGCCTGATGTGCCAAGCACGCGCTATATGATGAAAGCTGAGCAGTTCGCTCAGATGAAAGAAGGCAGCTACTTTATCAATGCGGCTCGCGGTACGTGTGTTGAGATTGATGATCTGGCGGATGCGCTTGAGTCTGGTAAAATTTTGGGCGCGGCTATCGATGTGTTCCCGAAAGAGCCAAAATCAGCTGACGAAGAGTTTGAATCACCACTACGTAAGTTTGATAATGTGATTTTGACGCCGCATATCGGTGGGTCAACGCAAGAAGCGCAAGCTAATATCGGCCTTGAAGTCGCTGATAAGTTTGTTAGATACTCTGACCAAGGTGATACAGCGACTGCTGTGAACTTCCCAGAAGTCTCTATCCCGTTCAAAGAAAACTCGCATCGTCTGTTACACATTCACAAAAACGTGCCAGGCGTACTGTCTCAGATCAACCGTCTGTTTGCAGAAGCAGGGATTAACATCCTAGCACAGAGCTTGATGACAGAAGGCGATGTCGGTTATCTAGTCATGGACGTTGACTACAACGATTCGACTGCTGCACTCGATCAATTAAAAGATGTAGAAGAGACTATCCGCGTACGTATCTTGTTTTAATTGGTATGAATAGCTGATATAAAAAAGAGAGGCTCTATTGATTAGAGCCTCTCTTTTTTTACTTCTGTTTTATTGTACTAATGCTAGGTTTAATTGGCTTTAGCGTTGTTTGCCGCTTCTGCTTGCAGACGCGCTTCCGCTTTGGCAGCTTTGCGCTTCTCTATCACATCCATCACGTCACTACCGATATGGGCTTCACCGCGTTTTTTGGCCAGTTGCATTTGATGCTCGCGCTCGCGGAATCTAGCTTTTTGCTCATCTGTGGCTTTGTCGATACAATGCGGGCATGACTCGCCTTTAATATAGGCTGGGCTCTGCATGTCATCGCTAGTGATGGGCATACGGCAGGCAAAACACTGCTCATAATTACCTTTTTCTAAGTTGTGATTGACCGATACACGGTTGTCAAAGACAAAGCAATCACCTTGCCACATAGAATCACTGGCTGGGATTTCTTCTAAGTACTTTAGGATACCACCTTCTAAATGGTAGACCTCTTCAAACCCTTGTTCGCGTAGATACGCAGTTGACTTCTCGCAGCGGATACCACCTGTACAAAACATAGCGACTTTTTTATGCTTGGCTGGATCGAGCTCTTTTGATACGTATTCTGGAAACTCGCGGAAGGTCTCAGTGTTTGGATTGACGGCATTTTGGAACGTACCGATTTGCACTTCATAATCGTTACGTGTATCGATGAGAGTCACTTCAGGATCTGAGATCAATGCATTCCATTCGCTCGGCTTTACATAGCGACCGACCGATTGTAGTGGGTCGATGTTTTCTACGCCCATGGTGACGATTTCTTTTTTTAGCTTTACCTTAGTGCGATAAAACGGCTGCGCATCGGTATAAGACTCTTTAAAGGTAAACGTACCAATGGCTTCGATATTGCGCAGATAGTCAAGGATGGTATCGATACCCTGACGCGTACCAGAAATCGTACCGTTAATGCCTTCGCTTGCCAGCAATAAAGTGCCTTTGACATCGTTATCTAGCATGGTATTCAAAATTGGCTCGCGATACTGCTCAAAGTCAGTAAAGCGTGTGAATTTATAAAGTGCGGCAACAACGATATTGTTAGTGACGCTGTCGTAGGTGGGGGCTGATTGATTGTCAGTTATCACGGTTTCTTTGATATTACTATCTTGAGTGGTGCTCATGTGTTTCTCCTGCTGGCTAGGTCGCAAACCTAGTGCGTTGGGTTTGAAGTATCTTTTTAGTTTAAAGCATTAACAAAATTGTGGGATTGATGAATGCGCGCGTAGTGTAGCAAATTTTGTGTGGGTTTTGAATAGTTTAGGTCGCTCAGCTTGATAGGAGCTGAAATAATAAATGTTTTGATTATAAGATAAAAACAAGAAATCCAGCTCAAAGGCTGGATTTCTTATTATCAACTTAATCTTTTTTGAGGTTCGTTTAGAGTTTACTTACTCTGGAACCAGCGATCCGCTTGGTTGCGTGCATTGGCGATGTCTGAGCTTGATAAGTTCAATGCCAACTGTCCAATCTTGCCGCGCGCCTTGTTACGGACTTTTTCATCAAGCATGCCATCACGGGCAGCCAAGTCATACCATTTATAGGCATCTACCAGATTTTTTTGTTTTTCATCTAACAATGCAAGTGTATAGCTGGCACGGTTGTCGCCACGCATCGCGGCTTTCTCTAGCCAAAGACGCGCTTGCTGCAAGTTAGGTTGTACGCCTTCACCGCGTAAATACATAATAGCAAGGTTTAACTGAGCAGGAGCAACGCCTTGCTGAGCGGCTTTGGTGTACCACTGGATAGCTTGCTGGGTGTTTTGAGCGATACCTTCGCCTTTTTGCAAGCGCTTGGCTAGATAAAACTGAGCATGATCGTTACCTTGGGCAGCACGACTAGACAGCTCGCTCACAGGCATCAGCTCAAAGCGTGAAGTATCAAGCGGTACGTTTGATATTAACTCAGCATTGGCCAAACCAGCACAAGAAAATAAGGCAGTAAACAATGCGGCTTTTAATAATTTCATAGCAGCTCCAAAATTAGGCAGTTAATACGCAAGAAAATTGTACCGCTAAACATCGTCTCGCTAAAGACAGTTAGACGGCGATAATAATTAGGTGATATCTTGCGATATGAATTACCTAATCATCAGCAATAGAGTTTTTAATTTTGTATCATCGATTTAATCCAACTAATTAGACAAACGGTCGTAATAGTGGGATAACTGACAACATTTTGCTAGCTTAACACCCAAACTTACGAAACTCAAATACTAATTACAAGATTTAATAGCTGCTTGTACCTGATTGTCCTCAGTAAAATCATAGAGTTACTATAAGACAATCATTAGTTAACAATTTGCTAAGATAAAAGGTTCGGCAATAACGGTCATTTTATCCTTTTGAGCAAAAATTAAATATCTGACATTACTTCGTTTTTTTCTTTGTCACTCGATAGATAGCGACATCTGCGAGTAGATTGGGTGCCTGTCTAATTAATGCCGTCATCAGTGGGGAATGACCTTTATCAGAGTCGCTTACCGCAAAGCGATTAACGATATGAATATCATGCTGCGCACATAGTTGCTCAAAGTCTTTAAACGTACATAGATGAATATTGGGGGTGTTGTACCATTCATAAGGCAGTGCCTCAGACACCGGCATCATCCCTTTAAGCCCTAAATGAAGACGGTTTTGCCAATGGGCAAAGTTAGGGAATGTGATGATCGCCTCTCGGGCGACGCGTAGCATATCGAGCAGCAGCACATCAGGCGCTTTTACCGCTTGTAGCGCGCGTGCCATAACCACGGTATCAAAGCTGTTATCGGCAAAGCGTGCCAAGCCATCGTTTAGGTCTTGCTCAACAATCGATAAGCCGTTGCCAATGGCTTCGTTGATTTTGTCCTCATCAATCTCAAGCCCGTATCCAGTGACGCCTAACTTCTGCTGTAAGTGCGCGAGCAGCTCGCCATTACCGCAGCCCAAATCAAGTACATGTGCTTGCGGTGCGATCCAGCGCTCTGCCAGTTGGTGATCCATTCTCATGAGCGCTCTCCTGTGGCTGGGCGGCTAGGGTTAATAAATGGCGCTGTCAAAAATCCTCTAACAGCACCCATGTAGCGAGGAATATCAAATAAAAAAGAGTCATGGCCATGCGGCGCATCAATATTAATATAGCTAACAGGTTTGCCAGTAGCCATCAGCGCATCGACAATTTCTTGCGAGCGTTCTGGGGCAAAGCGCCAATCGGTGGTGAATGACACAACCAAGTACTGGCATTGTGTATGGGCGAATGCCGCTTTGAGCGCAGAAAGCTCTTGCTGTCGATCAGACTCAATGTCTTCAATCGTCGCTACCGCATCTTCTAACTCATTCTGCGCACTGGCTTTGCTAGACTCGACTGACGCCGCGATAGAATTTTCTAATGGCACGGCCGGCTCTGTATTGTCTTTTACCACCGCTGATGAGTAGTCACGTGTCGGGTCGAAATAATCTAATGCCTTGGTCATGAGCAGATAAGTATTGGCATCAAAGTTTTCACTAAAGCGCTCACCTTGATAGCGCAGATAGCTCTCAACCTGAAACTCGACATCATAGCCATACATAAACTTGCCAGATTTTAAGTCACGCCCAAACTTGGCTTTCATCGCGTCATCAGTCAAATAAGTGATATGACCGACCATCCGTGCCAAGATGAGGCCGCGACGAGGGTAGGTACCAGCTTGTATGTAGCGTCCATCCTTAAAATCAGGATCGGACAATATCGATTGGCGTGCGACTTCGTTAAAAGCAATATTTTGCGCAGATAGCTTCGGTGTACTCGCAATCACCACACAGCGTTTTAGCCTGTCTGGATAATCGACAGACCATTGCAGCGCTTGCATACCGCCCATCGAGCCGCCAACGATAGCATGCCATACGTCAATGCCCAGACGATCTGAGAGCATGGCTTGGGTTTTTACCCAGTCTTTAATCGTGATGAGCGGAAAGTCAGGGCCATAAACTTGCGGCTCATTGCTGTTATTTGCACTGCTATCGCTTGAATCGATACTGTCATCCGAACTAATGCTATCGGGATTAATAGTTGTTGGCCCTGTTGAGCCAAAACAGCTACCGATATTGTTGACGCACACCACATAAAAGCGATTGGTATCGATGGCTTTGTTCGGACCAATCATATTGTCCCACCAGCCCGCTTTTTTGTCATCAACGCTATGAAACCCTGCCGCGTGATGGTTGCCCGATAACGCATGACAAATCAAAATCGCATTTGATTTATCGCTATTGAGCGTGCCGTAAGTCTCTACCATCAAGTCAAACGAGGGCAGAGTACGGTTACATTCCAAGGTCAATGGCTCGGCAAAATGGAATTTTTGTGGCGTAACCACACCCACAGATCCAGCAGCATTATTGGCTGAGCTGTTTACGTGAGTTTGAGAATTAGGGGACTGGTCACCGGTATTATCAGAGCGTGCGTTCAAAGCTACCTCGCAAGACAACAATCATCAATAAAATAAAAGTAAAATGGCAAAATTTTAACGGGCTACTTTACTTACACCGTTTTTATAAACTGGGCTTGCCTATTGTATGGTGATGCGCGTAGGAGTACAACCGCCGAGCAGGTCTTTTAAATGCCGTTTTATCGCGTCAAATAATAAAGAGTAAATGATAGAAGGCTGGCGACTGCGTAGCAAATTGTACAAGTGCGCTTTTGCCATGCGTGATTCATGGATAAAATGCTACACTAATACGGTGTTTGCACAAAGGTGTATGAGCAATCTGGTACCTTTATGATGACACGACTTCTAATAACTTACTGCTGATAAATAGTGCTGCTATGAAACCTGAATTGCCTCCACGTATTGCTGTCCTGTTAGTCAACCTTGGTACGCCAGATGAGCCGACGGCGCCTGCCGTAAGACGTTATCTCAAACAGTTTTTGTCAGATCCGCGAGTGATCGAGATTCCCAAGTTTTTGTGGGCCATTATCTTAAATTTGTTTGTCCTGCCAAGTCGTCCTAAGCGCGTGGCAAAGGCTTACGCGAGCATTTGGGAAGGGGATTCGCCGATTCGTAAGATATTAAAAAGCCAAGTTGAGCTATTAGAGCCGCGTCTGGCCAATCGCGTAGCGCCATTTCGCGTCTCTGTGCATCCTGCGATGAGCTATGGTAATCCTGGATTGCCTGATGTGATGGATGCACTGCGTGCAGAAGGCGTGGATCACTTTGTCATTCTGCCTTTGTTCCCGCAATACTCAGCCTCTTCAGGTGGCGCGGTATATGATGCGCTGACAAAATGGACACTTAAGCAGCGTAACTTGCCAAACTATACCATTGTCAAAGACTACTTTGCGCATCCGTTATACATTCAGGCGCTAGCCAATTCTATCCGCCGTTTCCAAGAGAAACATGGTAAGCCTGAGAAGTTAATGTTTAGCTTTCACGGTATCCCGCAGCCTTATGCTGATAAAGGCGACCCGTATCCTAAGCGTTGTAAGTGTACCGCTGCGCAAGTGGCACATGCTCTTGGTCTAAAAGACGACGAGTGGATCATCAGCTTCCAGTCGCGCTTTGGTAAGCAAGAGTGGGTAAAGCCGTATACTGATGTGGTATTAGAAGATTGGGGCAAATCTGGTGTGCGCTCAGTACAAGTGATTAGCCCTGCATTCTCAGCGGATTGTCTTGAGACGCTAGAGGAGTTGGCCATTGAAAACCGCGATAATTTTTTGGAGGCAGGCGGGCAAGAGTATCACTATATCCCTGCGCTAAACCTCGATGAGACACACATTGAATTGCTCGAAGCGTTGAGCTTGCCTCTTGTAAAAGGCTGGGCTGGCACACTTGATGGATGGGTTTAATCGGCTGAAAATATCTATTACTGTTAGTTAAATGATAAGTCATAAAAAAGCACGCTTAACGATATTAAGCGTGCTTTTTCGCTCTAAAGGGCTATATTAGCCGCGGTGCTAATTTCTAAAAATCATCGTCATTGCTGCGTTCTGCGGCATCTCTATCAGCAATATCCATTGTATCTGGATAATCATTATCATCAAGATTGTCTTGCACCAAAATCTCATCCACACGCGACTCATCAAGGTTTTGACGATGCATAGGTGTTAATCCTTGCGTAGCAGCACTACCGACTTCTGAATTATCAAACCCTGCACTATTATCAATCACATCATCATTGTCGATAGTGTGCAGCATCGGATTGTCTAAATCGACCAACTGATTGTCTTGGTTATCGGTGCTGTCATTATTGTCGCGGCGATTGCCATCGATATGATCCATCTCTTCTGGTAGTGGATTCTTTGTGTTTTCCATCAGTCATTCCTTGTTGTAATTATTAGCAGTAAAGTCATTGTAAGGGCTTATAAAAGCGCTGCTTATAGCGACATTGATAATCTGTCCATAAGTTTGTACGGTTATTGGGATTTTCACTAGTAGTAAGGTGTGACAGGATGTTCAAAAAATGTAAGGCGATTGCCAAAATGCAAAACGGCTACTCATATTGAGCAGCCGTGAGTTTTCATAAAATTGCTTAAAAGATCTTTGTTGCTACGTCATTAGGGCGTGTTGAACATTCGCAAATAGGCACTGCTGATCGCTAAAATGGTTCCAGACACGGCACAAAGCGACGATAATGCAGATGCCTTAGCGAGATTTGTAACGCAGTATGGGGCAATTTTAGCATCAGCCCCAACGATAAAAGCAGGGGACAGGACTCTTTTTTGCCGCTTCATCGTTAAAAATAAGCGCTTAGAATGACTAAACTTATTATTTTTAACATCGAATCGCCTAAAAAATAGTCGCTGTCAGTGCCATGGTCGAATGTTCAACACGCCCTAATAGTATCGTAACTATAATTTTAATTATCAGCGTGTTTGAGCTCATAGTTTAATTTCTGCACAAGACATGATTCATAATCAGCCAGTTTGAATCGCCATAAATACGTCAAGGCAATCGCGTAAATCGCAGTCTCAGCCAACTCTTCGACAACTTCACCAAATGTAGGCTGGAACATAATGGCGTTCTCGCCCATATATTGAATGATTGCCAGCGCGGTAACGATGAGGTAGAGCGAGACCGGCACGTTCTTTAACACTGCCCATAGGTAGTGCCTCGAATAAGCTAATAAGCCAAGCGCGACGAGATAGATAACGGTCAGCACACTATCTTCCCACCAATCATAAGAGTGATTTAAAAACGAGAAATCGCTCGGAACCAACAAATCTGGTAGATAGTTTAGCTCGCGACGAATGACGGTAAAAAATACAAGTACGGCTGCCAACCAAAAGGCCTGAATGTGTTTGATATGACTTTTTATCATGTACTGTGTGCAACGCAGCAAACAGACAAATAGCAAGATCATACCAGGAATTTCAATAATGCCATCTGAACTCAAAATAACTGGCTCCTGCGTATCAAAAAAATGTGTCAAAAACAAAAAAGTGAGCCCGTAGGCTCACTCTAAACCAAAAAACATCTAACGAAATATGCATAATCTACTATGACGCTATTATAACCCAATATGGTAATAATAACGTCATAGAATATAACCAAGTAGTCATAAGTGGTTGTTTATATAGATGATACAGTGGGTTTCAAAACCCATCATAACCCATAATATCTTTAAGCTCGCTAGCGTTCTAAGTTGACCAAATCAATGATTAATGCGCCTCATCCCAGTTTTGACCGCTATCAGTCTCAACCAGTAACGGTACAGCAAAGTCGACATGCCAGCCTTTATCTACGGCCGTAGTCGTCAAGACATCTTGCATGGCATCGGTAATCAGTTGGCTAACTTCGTCTACCTTATCGGCATCCACTTCAAACACCAGTTCATCATGAACTTGCAGCAGCATTTTGGCTTGATCTTTTGGCAATACCTTATCAACGGCAATCATGGCAAGCTTAATCAAATCAGCGGCAGATCCTTGTAGCGGCGCGTTGATTGCGGCACGCTCAGCGCCTTGCTTGACCATACGATTGCTATGATTGATATCAGGGGTATAGAGTTTACGGCCTAATATCGTCTCGACATAGCCTTGCTCGTACGCGCTGGCACGGGTGTTGATCATATAGTTTTTGACACCCGGATAGCGCTCAAAGTACATATCGATATAGTCTTGCGCTTCACCGCGGCTCATCTGTAATTGCTTGGCAAGTCCAAAGGCACTCATCCCGTATAGCAGACCAAAGTTAATGGCTTTGGCATTACGACGTTCAGTTGAGGTAACGTCCGTAACGTTTTTACCAAGCACTTCAGCAGCAGTGGCAGCATGAATATCTAACCCTTCGTTAAAGGCATGCGTCAAGTTCTTATCACCTGAGAAATGCGCCATGAGACGAAGTTCGATTTGTGAATAATCCGCGGCCAAGATCACGCGACCTTCTGGGGCGATAAAGGCTTGGCGAATCAGGCGGCCCGTCGCAGTACGAATGGGAATATTTTGTAAGTTAGGATCAGTTGATGACAGACGGCCAGTACTGGTCAGTGCTTGATGGTAACTGGTATGCACGCGGTCGGTCTCAGCATCTGCAACATTATCGAGTGCATCGGTATAGGTGCTTTTTAGCTTAGACAGCCCGCGATACTCTAAGGTGATATCGACTAATGGGTGATCGATTTTTGATAGAACCGCTTCACCAGTCGAGTATTGACCAGATTTGGTTTTTTTGCCACCCGGCACGCCAAGCTTGTCAAACAGCATCTCACCAAGCTGCTTCGGTGATCCTAAGTTAAACTCTTCGCCAGCCACTTCATAAGCACGTTTTTCTAGCGCGATGATTTCTTCATCAAAGCGTTTTGATAGCTCGTTTAAGAAAGAGCGTTTGATGAGAATGCCGTTTGCTTCCATTTGGCAAAGTATCTCTGCCGTTGGAATCTCTAGCTCGTGTAGCAATTTGGCATTATTGGCATCGTTAGCCAACTCAACGCTGAACACGTCAAATAACTGATAAGTAATATCAGCGTCTTCACAAGCATAGTCACTCGCAATATCGATAGCCACTTGGTCAAAGGTGACTTGCTTCGCGCCTTTGCCTGCGACTTCCTCAAAGCCAATCGTCTGCGTTTGCAGATAATGGCGTGCTAAATCGTCCATACCGTGTCGAGTCGCTGCCGCATTGATAACGTAGCTTGCCAGCATGGTATCCATCGCCCAGTTATTTGGCTGCTCATGTATCGCACCGACTAGGTCGATATCATAGTGAGCAAGGATATGCGCATCGTACTTTAGATGCTGTCCGATTTTACCGATATTTGGATTCTCTAACACAGGCTTTAAGCGCGCCAGTACGGTATCGCGGTCGAGTTGTCTCGCTGTTAGCTCATCACCTTCTAAGCGGTGGGTGAGCGGGATATAATAGGCCTCGTGAGCTTGTACAGCAAAAGACAGCCCGACGATTTGCGCGTCACGCCAATGAACGCTGGTAGTTTCGGTATCGATAACAAAGTGCTGAGCTGCTTCTAATAATTCGACCAAGCTATCAAACGCAGGCTCGTCGAGCACAGTATGCCACGCTTTATCTTGATGGTTACTGCCCGTCATATTATCAATATGGGTCGATTGCAGCGATTTGGCAACTTGCGCTTGTGACTCAGCGTCTGCTTGGCTATCAGCGACACTTTGCGCGCCATTCGCAGGATGGTTTGGATGATCAAGAGATGCCAGCTCATTTCTAAATTCAAGCTCGGTATATAGGGCGCGAAGCTCCTCTATATGCGCACAAGGATCGGTGTTGATTTTGAGATCATTCCAATCTTGGCCGATTTCCAAATTGGTGACGATGGTAGCAAGCTTTCTGTTAAAAGGAATATCATCGGCGTGTTCGATCAAACCTTTTGCGCCGCGGCCTTTGATAAAGCCAATGTGCTTGAGCATGTTGTCGATGTCACCATACTCAACCAACAAGTCTTTGGCGGTCTTTTTACCGATACCTGGCACGCCTTTGATCCCATCAGAGCTGTCGCCCATGAGCGTTAAGAAATCAATCATTTGGTTTGGGTTAATACCAAACTTATCGATTACCGCTGGTGTATCCGTGACTTTACCAGTAAAGCTGTCTTCTAAGATGACGCAATCATTAACCAACTGCATCATGTCTTTATCACCCGTTGAGATGACCACATGGTGACCTTGCTCGACGGCTCGATGGGCAAGTGTACCGATGATATCATCGGCCTCTGCACCCTCAATACGTAATAGCGGAATACCCAAGGCGCTGACCAAACGATGAATATAAGGAATTTGCTCTACCAGCTCTATGTCGATAGGCGGACGAGCGGCCTTATAGTCAGGCGACATATGATGGCGAAAAGTCGGTGACTTGGTATCGAAGCAGACGGCCATATGAGTAGGGTGATAACGACGCATCAGTTTTAGCAGCGCATTCAAGGTACCGCGTATCGCATTGGTGATTAGACCCTGCGAGTTTTGCATGGTCTTTGGGAGGGCATGATAGGTGCGAAACAGATAATACGAGCCGTCGACTAAGATAAAGGGCGGCTGATCTTTGTCTACATGACTGGTATCCATCAGTGCCACATTTGGCATATCGTCAAAATTCGGTAAGGCTTTAGGATCGAGTGCTTGATGGGAGTTGTGGTCGTGATCGGCGGTATTGTCAGCTATATTATCAGTCATAAAAGTCACTTATCAGCTATTAGATAAAAATATGCTCTTATTATAACGATAAAAACAGTGCGTGCCGAACTGCTTAACCGTTACGAGATGTTCTGGCGGTTTTATTTTTTCACCAAAATTTCAAACAAAAAAAGAACCCAGACCAGCTGAGTTCTTCTATAATTAACGTATTTTTAATTAACTACTTTCTTAATTAATTGTTGATAATGAGTCTCATAATACGTTACTTTACTTCTGAGGTGACTTCAACATCGATGTTGCCGCGTGTGGCTTTAGAATATGGGCACACTTGGTGCGCTTTCTCGACTAACTGTTGAAACTCGTCAGCTGACAATTCTGTATTTTCACCAATGACATGAATTTTAGCAGCCAGTTTATAGTCATGGCCTTCGCCTTGAAGCAAATCTACTTCAATTGAAGTGGTTGAATCAAACTTTGCTTTTTCCATTTGCTTAACAGCTGCAAGGGCGCCATCAAAGCAGGCACTGTATCCCATGGCAAATAGTTGTTCTGGGTTATTGCCCTCTTTTCCAGAGCCTGGTGGTACCATGTTTATAGTCAGGTCATTGTCACTTAAGCTTGCTGAACCTGCACGGCCGCCAGTAACAGTCGCTTTGGTTGAATATAACGTTTTCATAACACATCCTTTGTTTTGGTTTTTAGATTTTCGTGGTAAAGCCAAATAACCAACCTAGGATAACAAATCATTAAAACAGCTCAGTAAGTCGGTAGTAAATCTTTACGACAAGTTTGTAAATATGACTTTTGGACCTATCTACAATAACAGTAGAGGCTGATGCTCATAAACAGAATGACCGAAGCCATGTGGTTGGTCATATTAATATCATCAAATTGGATGATAAAAAATCTAAATCATAAGGACATTGTTCGATGAATAGAGTGGTTGCGATATCTGGTGTTTTCTTCTGGACAATGCTTGCGCTCATAGGCTGTGAAGAAGATAACGGCACTTATAGCAATAATAGTAATCGTATTACGGTAACAAGCTTTGCTAATAGCTATGACAGCAAGGCCAACGATACTGCCATTGCGCGCATCGATGAGACTTATCGCACAGGCGCACGCGAGATCAAAACCACCAATCTCATTAACAGTTATAGCAACCAGAGCCTCAATGATTTAGACAGAACCATATTGGCAGATAATTTCGAAGGTCGACTCGAAAACAAAGACATCGAAGTCAATGGTCGCACGGTCAAGCGTCCTATTTATGAAAAAAACAGTAATAACAAACTGGACTATCAAACCACCTATCAAACACTGAACTTGTCGGGCTTAACGACCCGCAGTTATAGCGCGGGCACGAATATTGAAGAGCGCCGCGGTATTCTCACCGATTTGAGTAATTATGCCAATATTCCATCTAATATTGCCTTCCCTGAAGGCTCCGTTTGTTACATTCCAGTCGTGACAAGCGAGCGCTCATTTTTGGCTTTCAATGACAAAAATAAGACAGGCTATTCGTCATTGGAGAAATGGATCGAAGCTGCTAAACAACGCTTTAGTGACGACAGAGATCATAGAACCTCTCAGTTTGGTGTTGGTATAGCAAATAAGCAAAAAGCGGCGCAAGTGATGTTCTTTGCATACAAAAATCAACCTGCCTATGAATATAGTGGTGTTGAATATGGGAAGGATATTTATGAGGCAAATTATGTTGCCAAAGGTAGCACCGATCCAAATATAGATAGCCGCTTTGGCGTGGTAGATTGTACGCTTGTCAATGAAGTCGCAGGAGACTTCTTAGCGGAGCAAATCAAGCGCTATTATTAAAATCAAGCAAGCCCTACGCTGACGGTTAAAAATTTTGTTAACACGCTTTGTCTGACTGATAGAGCGTGTTTTTTGTGCGTGAACTCTGCACCATAACGCGAAATCGGCTACAATACGCTCATTATTGATTCTATTTATTTAGATTGACTTCTAAATGACACAACTGTTGAAGCTGAAAACTATGAGCGTAGATCCAAAAAAACTCAACAAAGAAGTGGCCAAGCGCCGCACCTTTGCCATTATCTCGCATCCCGATGCTGGTAAAACCACCATGACTGAAAAGCTGTTGTTATGGGGACAAGCGATTCAGGTAGTGGGCGAAGTCAAAGGCCGTAAGACCGATCGTCATGCCACCTCAGATTGGATGAGTATGGAGCAAGAGCGCGGTATCTCAATCACCACCTCTGTCATGCAGTTCCCGTACAAAGACCACATGGTCAACCTACTAGACACCCCAGGTCACGCCGACTTTAGTGAAGATACCTATCGTACGTTGACTGCCGTGGATAGCGCACTGATGATGGTCGATGGCGCAAAAGGTGTCGAAGAACGAACCATCAAGCTGATGGAAGTTTGTCGCATGCGCGATACGCCAATCATCTCGTTCGTCAACAAGCTCGATCGCCAGATTCGTGAGCCGCTTGAGCTACTGAGTGAAATCGAAGCGGTACTAAAGATTAAATGCGTGCCCGTCACGTGGCCGATTGGTATGGGACAGGATTTTGTTGGAGTGTATCACCTTGCAGAAGACAAAACCTACTTATACGAGAAAGGCAATGGCGGCAAGATGACCGTCTCTGAGACACGCGAAGGCTATGATTATCCTGATATACGCGAGCGTCTCGGGCAATTGATGTTTGATGCTTTTGAGGAGTCACTCGAGCTGGTACAGATGGCGCTAGAAGAGTTCGATGTAGAGGCGTTTTTGGCAGGTGAGATGACGCCAGTTTTATTTGGCACGGCATTGGGTAACTTTGGTGTCAATATGGTACTCGATACCTTGGTCAAATACGCGCCGCCACCAAAAGCCCATCCAACGACTGAGCGTAAAGTATCAGCAACCGAGACTGACTTTACAGGCTTTGTTTTTAAAATTCAGGCAAATATGGATCCACGTCACCGTGACCGCATCGCCTTCTTGCGCGTGTGCTCTGGCAAGTACGAGAAGGGCATGAAAATGAAGCACGTGCGTCTAGGTAAAGACGTCCGTATCGCTGATGCCTTGACATTCTTGGCAGGCGACCGCGAGGCGCTAGAAGAAGCCTATCCGGGCGATATTATTGGTTTGCATAACCACGGAACGATCTCTATCGGTGATAGCTTCACTGAAGGCGAGGAGCTGAGCTTTACCGGTATTCCTCATTTTGCTCCTGAATTGTTCCGCCGCGTGGTACTAAAAGATCCGCTTAAATCAAAAGCCCTGCAAAAAGGACTACAGCAATTAAGTGAAGAGGGTGCCACGCAGGTATTTATGCCGCAAATCAATAATGATTTGGTCTTGGGCGCGGTTGGGGTGCTACAGTTTGAAGTGGTCGCGCATCGTCTCAAAGAAGAATACAAAGTGCAATGTACCTTTGAGCCAGTATCGATTGCCACTGTACGCTGGATTCACTGCGATGATGACGTGGCTTTGGCAAAGTTCAAGAAAAAAGCCCATGACCAGTTATCAATCGATGGTGGTGGTTATCTGACTTATCTTGCGCCATCACGGGTCAACTTACAATTGATGCAAGATCGTTATCCAGAGATCACCTTTAGCAGCACGCGTGAGCATTAAAACGACTGTTATCAAATCAACCGTATCACTGTATTGTTCATTGATTAAGACACGCTAGCCGTGTCTTTTTTATTGTCCGTTATTTATGCGGCAAATGAGTCAAGAGAGGTTTTGAATGATTATAGTTAAGTCTAAATAAAAACGATACAGGATAATAAATTCATTTGATTAAACGCTATTTTTCTTGCTTGCTGTGACTACGTCTCCAGAGGCTGCGCAAAATAGCGTTTAATCTTATTGTATCGATTTTATAGTGAACCGACTATAGCAACACTTCAAAAACACAAACAGTGTTCCTACAATACAGCGTCATTGTTACGGTAGAATGTATTGCAACATTTTATATTTATAAAAGAGGATACATGAAAGCTATGGTTCAATCTCATCTTAATAGGTTCACGCTGACGCATATTTCTTTAGGCAGAGTAGGGCGTACACGGCGAATTGGTCTCTTAGCAAGCGGTTTACTGATGGGTGCCGCTAGTCTGTCCGCAAATGCAGGTAGCCTTATCAGCTCAGCAGAGTATCTCGATTATCAGTTACCAGAAAAAATTCAAAAGATGTGTACTGAGCGTGATAATTGCCCAGAAATTGAAGTCAAATATCTCAAAAGCAATCACAGCTGGATAGACAACACCGTCAATGCACGTATTGATAATTTGGTGGTGAATAGCAAGCCAACTGAGTCAGCACCTATTAAGACGAAAAGCAGCCAGGAAGACGTCACGGCTGCGATTAATGACTTTGCGACATCGCAGTTTCAAGATATGCCTGAAGAGGTTTCGTGGGCTTATAGCTTGATGGTGACGCCTGATTACTTGGGTCACGTCAATAACTTTGAGCTGTTCGAAATCAACTCCTACGTCTTTACTGGTGGTGCACACGGCATGCCTTATAGCGAGTATCTAACGTTTGATCTGACCACCAAAAAACAAGTCACTCTTGATGACATGCTGATCAAAGGCAAAAAGCCTCGTTTTGAAGCACTCGCGCATGATGCGTATAAAGCATGGGTAAAGACCGTCGCTGATGATGTCAGTAGCTATGAGAAAAGCTGGCCGTTTATGTTGAGCGACAATGTGACCTTGACAGAGACAGGGATTAACATTCGTTATCAGCACTATTCTATTGGTCCATACGCCTACGGTATGCCGGTATTGAGCATTCCGTATAGCCAGCTTGATAAGGTCATCAAGCCTCACTTTATACCAAAATAGATCAAGCACATGACCACTAATTATGCTCTCTATCATAGAGTGGTCAGTGAATAAAAATTGACAGTAATTTGCTTAAAATCGTTTGAAAATTAATAGAAAAAATAAGGAGTAGCAAGATGACGGATAATACAGATAGTGTGAGCACGGCAGCACAAGCCAGCACATGGCAATTAAATGCATTAACAGAGGCGCTGGGCGATCTGACACTGACAGTCGAGGATAGCTTGTCTGTTGGTCGCGGCGGTGACAATGATGTGGTACTCGGCAGCAAGCAAGTATCTCGCAATCATGCCATTCTAAGCATACTTGATGGTCAGTTATACGTAAAAGACTTAGACTCTTCTAACGGTACCTTTATCAATGATCAACGTATCGCGGGCAACGAATCAAACCGTCTACAGGCTGAGGATACGCTTGGTTTTGCAAGCTTTAGTTTTCAGGTACAAGCGCCTGTCGGTGCTACAGCAGATGAGACACTAGAGCCAGTCATAACGGACGATACAGTAAGTAGTGTCAGTGATGAGACTGCCCCAGCAGAAACTACTGAGAATTTGCATGATGAATATATCATCGAAGATCATATCGTCAGCGAACCAATCGTAAAGCAAACGAATATTGAAGAGATTTTACCCACTGCAAAGGATGCAGAGAGTCCATCTGTCGATACTACTTCAGACACCGTAGTAGATTCAGCAAGTGCGCCTGTAGTTGACAGAGCGGAAGTGGCTGAACCAGCGACTCAAGAGCCAGTAGTTAAAGAGACAGGTATTGAGGATGTCTTGTCGGCTGCACAAAGTGCTACGCCTGCATCGATTGAAACAGCACCAGAAGAGTCAGAGCCAGTATCTGAGACGTCTGTATCTGAAACGCCTGTATCAGCGGCGACTGAGTCAACTGTAACGGAGTCAGAAGCTGTGACGACTGCAGAGCCGTTGACCCCAACAGTATCTACTGATGATGAACCAACAGTATCGCAGCCAACAGTAAGTGAAGAACCTGTAGTAAATGAAAGACCAGTAGTAAGTGAAGAGCACGACAAAACGACAAAGACTGAATTACAAGAAGAAGCCGATCCTGAGGTTTTAAAAGCCAAGCAAGCAGCGACCTCGCAGTTTTCGGGTACGGCAAATTTAGGGCAGGCTCATGATCTTGGCACCCAAGGCAACAACGCGATGGATCAAGAAATCAGTAATCCAGCTCATACAGGACAAATAGAGAAAAAATCTAGCGGTGGTTGGTTTATATGGGTATTTGCTGCCATTTTGATTATTGGCTTGGCATTATGGCTATTTAACATGGGCGTTATGTAGTGACATCGATCTGTAGTTTGAATACGAGCGTTTATCCATAGCTATTCTGACTGATAAGCAGTCCGTTACCTCAGTTAGTTTATGAAGGTTGAGGCCTGAACTTAACTGCTGTATGAATCGTCATTCAGACAAACTGCTTTTTATAGCGCTAACATTCAAATACGGTGTTGGCGCTATATTTTATGGTTCAGTCCACTGTTTTATTTTTTGCCATTCTGCTGCTAAGAGAGCGTTACTATGATGACTTTCCAAGAATATCAAGCGTTTAAAGATCGGGGTTTTAGTCATGCACCCTTAGTCAAAAAACGTTTGATGGATGCACAGACGCCAGTGTCTGTGTTTTCCAAAGTACGTGATTTAAACGGCTCTGCATATTTGTTTGAGTCTGTGGTAGGCGGTGAGCGCTGGGCAAGATACTCGATGATCGGCTTGGGTAGTGATCTTATTTTACAGTACGCTGATGGCAATATGACTACCAAGCGGAACGATCATATCGATACAGCAGCAGTAGAGAATCCTTTTGATTATATCCGTCAGCTGATGGCGCAGTATCAAATGCCGACTGCTGAAGATGTGCCCACCATGCCAAGTTTTAGCGGCGGCCTAGTCGGTTACTTTGGTTACGACATGGTACGTATCATTGAGCCTAGTGTGGGCCTATCTGACGCACCCAATCCGATGTCGATGCCAGATATGTGGCTGATGCTTTCCATGAGTGTCATTGTTTTTGATAATTTAGAAAATACCTTATCTATCATCGTCTATGCTGACTGTCAAACCGAGGAGGGCTACAGCTTAGCTATCCGTGAGTTGGAAAAAATCGAAGAGAAGTTGGCAGAACCGTCCAATTTGTCCGCGCCAGTGATGCCCACACCAAAATTTATCTCGCAAACCGGTATGGAAAAGTACTGCAGCGGCGTTAAGAAAATAAAAGACTATATCGCAGCAGGCGACGTCATGCAGGTGGTTCCAGCACAGCGGTTGACGGCAGATTACATAGGCGACTCTCTAGCCGTCTATCGTGCATTACGCTATCTAAATCCATCGCCGTATCTGTTTTTGGTGCATGGCTATACGCTTGATGATCACAAACGCTTTGATATCATTGGTGCTTCTCCTGAAATCCTGTCCCGTATCGAAAACGGCAAAGTGACCGTACGGCCACTAGCAGGGACGCGCAAGCGTGGTCAGAATGAAGCGGAGGATCTGGCACTTGAACAAGAACTGCTCACTGATGAAAAAGAGACTGCCGAACACTTAATGCTTATTGATTTGGGTCGCAATGATATCGGCCGTGTTTGTGAATATGACAGTGTCAAAGTTACAGACAAGATGTTTATTGAGCGCTACTCACAAGTCATGCACATCGCGTCCAATGTGGAGGGTACGATAAGGTCTGATAAAGACGCGCTAGATGTATTTTGTGCCACGTTTCCAGCGGGTACACTATCAGGCGCGCCCAAGATTCGCGCGATGCAAATCATTGATGAGATAGAGCCAGTACGTCGGACAGTATTTGGTGGTTCAGTGGGCTATCTAGGTTGGAATGGCAATATGGATACCGCCATTGCTATTCGTACAGCAGTGATGCGTCGCGGTGAAATCCATATCCAAGCAGGCGCAGGTGTTGTTGCTGATTCTGTGCCAGAAGCGGAGTGGGATGAAACCAATAAAAAAGCATTGGCATTGGTCAAAGCGGTAAAAATGGCCTGTAATGGACTACGCATTCGCTAGTTATATAGCCAGCTATGCAGCGCATATAATCACAATAGATCAGAAGAGCAATTACGTTGTTATTTTTCTATCAAAAAAATAACAACGTAATCAGTAGCTTGAATATTATTATTAAAATAATAAAAAAAAAGATAAAAAAGGGCTTGCGCATCTCAAAATATTTGATAGAATAGCCACCACTTTAGAGAGAACAAGCCGACTTAGCTCAGTTGGTAGAGCAACTGACTTGTAATCAGTAGGTCGCCAGTTCGATCCCGGCAGTCGGCACCATCTCTTTTGAAGTAGCTTTTTATGAATTTGTCTTAAATGAGAGTCATTTTTGTTCAAAGCACCCTTAGGTGGGATTGGGGAGCGGTCAAACCCAACAGACTGTAAATCTGTCGCGAAAGCTTCGAAGGTTCGAATCCTTCTCCCACCACCATATTTTTTTAAAAGTTTGTTATAGCGCCAAGCATGCTCTATATGGTTTCTAACTCTCAACTAGAGTTATTAAGATTAGAGTAAATGCGGGTGTGGTATAATGGTAACACCTTAGCCTTCCAAGCTAATGACGCGGGTTCGATTCCCGCCACCCGCTCCATATATACACCATCGCAAAGCCTATTAATTATTCATCACGACATCAGTTATTACTACTGTATCGTGATATTTTTTTTAGTGCAGCTCAAAGGTTTACACTATACGCTCATATAGCTCAGCGGTAGAGCACTCCCTTGGTAAGGGAGAGGTCTCGAGTTCAATTCTCGATATGAGCTCCATTTATCATGTAAATCCTCTATGCTTGTTTTGCTATTTATATATAGCTTTGCGTCGATATTGAAAATATAAAATATTGAAACATATAAAATTAGTACGACAGGTAACGATTTAAAGGTGACACTGAGGTGTTGCCTTTTAGTGCTGTCAGCATATTAATAAACATTGCTTTTGATGATTCGATATCAACAGAATTAAAACTGGTAAACGAGTATGCAAACGTTTATACATTACTTTTTGCATTTTGGTTTCCCTCTCGTTATCGCAGTTGTATTTTTTAAGAAAGAGTGGAAAAAAGCATATCTGATATTGCTTGCGACTATGTTAGTTGATTTGGATCACTTAGTAGCAGACCCGATCTTTCAGGCTAATAGATGTAGCATTAATTTTCATCCGCTACATACGTATTATGCGATGCTGGTATATGTTGCTTTGCTCTTTTTTCGTAAGCCTTTTAACATCATTGGAATTGGATTGCTTTTTCATATGTTAACGGATTTTACGGATTGTTTGATGATGTCATCTAGCTGATATAATAGCTTTGCACATCGAGCCGTTAAACGGTTATAAGCAGTAGCATATTTAAGACCTCTTTAGATAATAGAAAAATAGGTTTCGAGCAAGAGATGTATGACTATTGAGGATAAGCCGGCGTATAATAACGGATACAAAAATTAGTTCGAAGTGCTGTTTGATAAGAAGCAGTGGTTCGTGCGGTTGATAGCTAGGTTTATGATGAGTTAGTTTTATTATGAGCCATTAAACAGCTTTTTATTGATCATTCACCAAAAAAAAGAGGAAATACCCATGGCAAAGGCCAAGTTTGAACGTAGCAAGCCACACGTCAACGTCGGTACCATCGGACACGTTGACCATGGTAAAACCACCCTTACCGCTGCAATCGCAACCGTAGCTGCAATCACCTCTGGTGGCGAAGCAAAAGACTACGCGTCTATTGACTCAGCACCAGAAGAAAAAGCACGTGGTATCACCATCAACACCTCACACGTAGAATATGACACAGACACACGTCACTACGCTCACGTAGATTGCCCAGGTCACGCCGATTATGTCAAAAACATGATCACAGGTGCAGCCCAGATGGACGGCGCAATCTTAGTTGTATCAGCAACTGACGGCCCAATGCCACAGACTCGTGAGCACATCTTGCTATCACGTCAGGTTGGCGTACCATACATCATCGTATTCATGAACAAATGTGACATGGTAGATGACGAAGAACTACTAGAACTAGTAGAAATGGAAGTTCGTGAACTATTGAACGACTATGACTTCCCAGGTGATGACACCCCAATCATCCACGGTTCTGCTACTGAAGCCCTAAAAGGCTCACAAGAAAAATACGGCCAACCAGCCGTTGTAGAACTACTAAACGTACTAGACACCTACATCCCAGAGCCAGAGCGTGACGTTGACAAAGCATTCCTAATGCCAATCGAAGACGTATTCTCAATCTCAGGTCGTGGTACCGTAGTAACTGGCCGTGTTGAATCTGGTATCGTAAAAGTTGGTGACGAAATCGAAATCGTTGGTATCCGTGACACTCAAAAAACCACCTGTACAGGTGTAGAGATGTTCCGTAAAATGCTTGACGAAGGTCGTGCTGGCGAAAACTGTGGCGTACTACTACGTGGTACTAAGCGTGAAGACGTACAACGTGGCCAAGTACTAGCGAAGCCAGGTTCAATCACGCCTCACACCAAATTTGACGC
>NZ_FNAL01000013.1 GCF_900101915.1 Psychrobacter pacificensis
AACTCTTAGCGCCAGTGAGGTTGCAGGTTAAGACCATTACCTCTGACAATGGTAAAGAGTTTGCTCAGCATAAGAAGGTGAAACAAAAGCTCTTTAGCCCTTTCTTCTTTGCCGATGCTTATGCGTCATGGCAGCGAGGAACCAACGAGAATACCAATGGCCTTATCAGAGAGTACTTGCCTAAGGGTTGTGACTTTAGACAAGTCTCTGATAATGAAATACAGGACATTGAGAACAAACTAAACAACAGACCAAGAAAACGATTAGGGTTTAAAACGCCTATGCAGGCGTTCTATAATATTAATTAGCGTTGCACTTGGTGTGTTAATCTAAGCTTCATAAAAACAAAGCCTAATAGCAAGAGAAAAACCCAAACCCTTCGGTAGCTTCATTATCTGGTAGTAAAAAATTTCTTGGTTTTTTCCTTTTCTTTCGACGTCAGAAAAGTTTTTCTTTATCGAAATTCTATTTTTTTCATATTCTTGGTTTTTGTGTATTGAGTCGTCATCAAGTGATATTTGAAACTCATTAGACTTCTTGCATAAGTCATCGCCAGCCCTTGTAACTCCGTCAGTGGAAGTCAATGAACTGGTACTTTTGCAAGAGATCTATTATAAATTTCAATGTCTCCATTAAAGACCTTATGAAACTCGTGGTAGTATAGACCTTTACAAATAGAAGACACACTATTATTGAATTTAAATTCATCGAACTTGAATGCAAAAGTAGGTTTGAGTTGCCCTGTTTTCTCTTCATCAACATAGACTAGGGTTGCGTTGCTAGCTAAACTCTTAGTTCTCTTTTTATTTCTTAATATACCCTTGACAGCTTTGTTTGTAGCAATATTTTGGCCTTTTTCATTAGCTAGAATTTGAAGAGATATGATTTGTAGAAGGTACTCATCATCATTAGACTTACCGCCATTGTGCTCAATACATGAAGGCACAGTAATCAAAGAAAAATTATCATTTTTAGGGAAAAAACATTTAGGAGGTACATGCTCTTTTGTTAAGCTTTCTTGATTTAGCAGTATTCCACACTCGTAGCATATATTTGGTAAATGTTGATACATAACTATCTCACCTAAACAACTGAAGGTATCTATAAATTTGCATTATTACACATCTTACTGGCTTATATATACAAAGAACAGAGCCAACTTCTAAAACAAAAAAAGACCTTGCCACATGACAAGGTCTTTTTACTATTCTAAAAAACTATTAGATAGCTTACTTAGGATGTACCATATCAGCAGGAATGACCCACTCATCAAACTGCGCTTCGGTTAATAGCTCTAGCTCAACCGCCACTTGCTTCAACGTTTTGTTTTCTTTATACGCCGTCTTAGCGATTTTTGCAGCATTTTCATAACCAACATGACGGTTTAATGACGTCACTAGCATCAATGAGTTATGCAAGAAGTCATCGATTTTGTCTTTTACTGGCTCGATACCGACGGCACAGTTCTCGTTGAAGCTGTTGCACGCATCGCCAAGCAGTTTGATAGATTGCAACAAGTTAAATGCGATCACAGGCTTATACACGTTTAGCTCAAAGTTACCTGAGGCGCCAGCCATGCTGATAGTCGTGTCGTTACCCATGACCTGAGCGACAACCATGGTCATTGCTTCTGACTGCGTTGGGTTTACTTTGCCTGGCATGATAGAAGAGCCTGGCTCATTTTCAGGAATCGTCAACTCACCCAAACCACAACGAGGACCTGAGGCGAGCCAGCGTACGTCGTTAGCTATTTTGTTTAAGCTAGCGGCTAGTGTTTTTAGTGCGCCTGATGCAAATACTTCTGCATCACGAGCCGCTAGTGCTTCAAATTTATTTGGGGATGTGACAAATGGCAAGCCCGTCAAAGTCGCTAGTTGCTCAGCTGCTTTTACTGCATAGTCAGGATGGGCGTTTAGACCAGTACCTACTGCAGTGCCGCCTAGTGGTAACTCATATAGACCTTGTAGCGCGTTGTCGATACGTACTAACGCGTGGTCAAGTTGGCTGACATAGCCGCTGAACTCTTGGCCTAAGGTCAAAGGCGTCGCGTCTTGCAAATGTGTACGACCGATTTTGACGATGCTATCGAACTCTTTGGACTTTTTATCTAAGGTATCACGTAGCGCTTTGACCGCTGGGATAAGTAGGCTATTGATCTGACGCGCAGCAGCGACACGAATCGCCGTTGGGAAGCTGTCGTTGGTAGACTGTGCATGGTTCACATGGTCATTTGGGTGAATTGGCGTGTAGCTGCCACGCTCAGAACCCGCGATTTCGTTAGCACGGTTAGCAAGCACTTCGTTCATGTTCATGTTTGACTGTGTACCTGAACCCGTCTGCCATACGACCAATGGGAACTGATCAACCAGACCACCATTGATGATTTCGTCAGCGGCTTGTACGATAAGATCACGCTTGTCACCTTCGATACGCTCTAGGCTTGCATTGGTAATCGCAGCGGCTTTTTTGACCAGTGCCATCGCTTCAATCATTGGACGCGGCAAAGTCTCGCCACCGATTTTGAAGTTTTCGCGGCTACGCTGTGTTTGCGCGCCCCAATAGGCATCAGCTGGGACTTCTACGTTACCCATGGTGTCTTTTTCGGTACGAGTTGCCTGATTCTGTGTCGACATAACTACCCTCTTTGATGGTTTGTTGTTTTATGACTGCTCTAAAAAATGCAACATCCGCTGCACATAAAGGAGAATACGATATAAAGTGGCATTATGATAGCATGACTAGGACGTGTTGAATATTCACAAATCGCTTTGGTCAATGCCTAAAAACGAATGTCTAAAAGCGCCCCTCATCAATCTGATATGTCATTGGATAAGATACCTATGCACTCTGAAACCATGCCCACTGAGTCAAAAATGCTTAACTCACAAGAACCTACGCTAAGTAATCCACCCAGACGGCACTTCACTCGCCAGCGTCGTCAATTAAGTGATGGCGCGCGTAGGAATATGGCGCAAGCAGCGAGCTTGCATTTGAGCAAATTACAGCAGCGGCTATCAAAAAATGCACGTATTGGGCTATATTATGATGGATTTGGCGAGCTACCCACTCAGCCACTGCTGGATTGGTGCATATGCTTAGGCTATTCTCCTTATTTACCTGTCGTTGGTTCTCTCGGTCGTACTAGTAATGGCAGTGATGATAAACGGTTGCGTTTTGTACCTGTTTACCACTCAAAACTAATCAACCTCCCCACTCGCATTCATCAGCTCGGCATGAAACAAAATCATAGCCGCGCTCTGCTCTGGGCGTCAGAATTAGATATGATCATCTGTCCGTTAGTCGCGGTAGATAAACACGGCAATCGTATGGGCATGGGTGGCGGTTTTTATGATACGACGCTTGGCAAAAGCTATCGCTCAGGGGCCAAGAAACCATTAAAAATTGGCTGGTGTTATGACTTTCAAGTGGTTGAACAATTAGCGCGTCAGCCGTGGGATGTGCCATTAGATGGCTTAATTACGCCAAGTGGCTTAAGGTGGTTTTAATGAAAGACGATGAACAATTTGAAAAAGACTCTAGCGCTGCTGTTTCCAGTGCAGACAGTGTGGATGAATATTTGCAAACATTAGGCAATGAGGACGCTAGAGAGCAACGTTATTACAGTCAAGAGCAGCCGTTTAGCACTGATGAGATGACACGATTAGTCAATGAAGAACGCTTAAATGAGCTGCTCGCGCAAAGTGATGCGTTTTTGAGCAGTTTGAACGGTGAGATTGAGGATTTTGATGAAGATTGTTAAAAATATAGGCAGTTTGAGCAATTAATAGAAACGAAAAAAGGCGAGTATAGTGATTGTTTATACTCGCCTCTCCTATCAAACCCAATCATTCAAATCATTTACTACAGCACCATCGCTGCGATCCAACCAAAGGCCAGCAGCGGAATGTTGTAATGCAAGAAAGTCGGTATCACACTGTCTTTGATATGATCATGCTGACCATCAATATTAAGACCCGATGTGGGACCCAATGTCGAATCTGACGCAGGAGAACCGGCATCACCAAGCGCACCAGCCGTACCGATAATAGCAACGGTTGCTAACGGTGAAAACCCTAAAGAGATACATAGCGGCACATAGATCGCGGCCAAAATAGGAATGGTCGAGAAGGACGAGCCGATACCCATGGTCACAATCAAACCAATCAAGAGCATGATAAAGGCTGCCATCGCTTTATTACCACCGAACAGTGACGCCGCCCCATCAACGAGTGGCTGAATCTGCTCTGTCGCTTTCATGACTTCAGCAAAACCTTGCGCGGTAATCATAATAAAGCCAATCATCGCCATCAGCTTGATACCGTCATTAAAGACACCATCAGCATCACGCCATTTCACCACGCCTGTCGCCATAAACACGCCAAAGCCAAACATCGAGCCAAGTAGTAGCGAATCAGTGTATAGCTGCACGACGAAAGCCGTCACGATCGCAGCCAATGCAACCAGCGTCTTTAGCTTGCTTTGCGACTGAGCGCCAGCGGCTGTTTTACTTAATGCATCGCCTTCTACGACGGCATCATGCGCTTGCTGATCTATCGCAATCTGCTGATACTCGCGCGGCTTACGGTAGCTTATAAATACCGCGACCAGCAGACCAATGAGCATGCCAAGCGCAGGAATTGCCATGGCTTTCACCACAGAAATATTGGCAACATCAATGCCCGCTTCACCGACGTTTTTTAGCATAATTTGATTGAGGTAAATATCACCAAACCCATACGGTATAAACATATAAGTGGTGACAAGGCCAAAGGTAATCAGACAGGCAATCAGGCGGCGATCTATCTGCATACGGTTGAACGCCAAAAGCAGTGGCGGTACCAGCAGTGGAATAAAGGCAATATGAATGGGGATTAGGTTTTGGCTAAAACAGCTCATGGTAATAAGACCTGCAAACAGCATGTACTTAATCATCCCACTCGTGCCCGCGGCATCAATGCGTCTAATCACCGCCCCTGCCAATGACTGCGGCAATCCCGAGTGCGCGATCGCCACGGCAAACGCCCCTAGCAAGGCATAAGATAGCGCAATCTGTGCGCCATTACGGATACCTTCTTGGAAGGCATTTAACGTATCGGTAATACCAAGCCCTGCCAGCAATCCACCTGCCAGCGCCCCGATTAATAAACTAAGCACCACGTGCACGCGCGAAAGTGACAGTCCTAGCATAATAATAACTGCCAGCAGTACCGCATTGATGGCCATGTATTGCCCCTTGCTCTTTATAACTTGGTCTCATTGAGACTGATGAATAGTAACACTGATGACTAGCGCTATGATGTCTAAAATACTGCCCTAACAACCCCTGTTTTTAGACGGGCGCCAGTTTACCTTATTTTGGATATAAAGCCTACGTATAGAACCGATTAGACACCCGCATCTCACACACGCTCTCGCTATCTCATGGTGAGATTTTACTTATTTAATCCAGACACAGCATTTTTAATCCAACTTTTAATCCAATAACCGCACTGAAACGTCGGCGTTTGTCGCACTATTTAACAAAGATAACTGTGCATCTTTGCCAATGAGACTTGCAATTTTATATGCGGACACCATTTATCTAGACATGAACCACGAACTTGACTTTACAAGTCCGGGGAAAGAGGAAAAATATATGAGTGAACATAAAATTACCCAAGACAATATCGACATTGATGTCGACGCTTCATCTACTGCTACAAACAACAATGAGGCAGAGGCCTTGTCGAATGCAGCACAAAAAGCGGCGTCAACCAATGAGACAGACACTGGTCTTGATAACACTGACTCTAATAATAAAGATGTAAACGACAACCAAGATGAAAGCTACTTGCCACTCTTGGCATTGCGAGATGTGGTTGTCTACCCGCACATGCAGATTGCCTTGTTTGTGGGACGTGCGCCATCGGTGAAAGCCGTTGAGCTGGCACAAGCTGAGTATGGCAACAAAGTACTGGTCGTCGCCCAAAAAGACTCATTGACCGAAGACATTGATCAAGACAACTTGTATCAATACGGTACGGTGTGCCGCATCGTCAGCACCATGCCGCACGATAGCGATGAGAACTGCATCAAAGTACTCATCGAAGGTCAATATCGCGCCCGTGTCGACAATATCGAAAGTCATGACGACTTATTGATGGCGAGATTTGAGCGTGCTGATCTTGATGTCAGCATGGATGAGAGCCAGAAGAAAAACACTATTCAGGCGTTGACCACCCTGTTTGAAGGCTATGCGGATGCGCGTCTGCGTAATGCCCGTGAGCTAACTCGCGTGGCCAAACGCATCGATGATTTGCTTGAACTGGTTTATTTCATCTCAACCCGCGTGTCAATGGATTTGGATGTTAAACAGTCGTTCTTAGAAGAAAATAATATCAAAACGCATATCAACACCTTGACGGAATATCTGGTCAAGCAAAGTGCTGAGCAAAATATCGAGCAAGATATTCAAGATGCGGTCCGTCAGCAGATGGAAGACAATCAGCGCGAGTACTTCTTAAATGAGAAGATGAAAGCGATCAAAAACGAGCTATCAGATCTCAATGATGGCGCGTTTGATGGCGAAGATGATGTCGCTGAGCTAGAGCAGCGTCTCGAAGATGCTGACTTGCCAGACGATGTGCGCAAAAAAGCGGAGCAAGAGTTTAAAAAGCTCAAAATGATGCCACCTGCATCAAGCGAATCGTCAGTGGTACGCAACTACATTGAGTGGATTTTGGATACGCCGTGGAATGCGACGACCAAAGTCTCAATCAATCTAGACAAGGCAAAAACGGTCTTAGACGAAGATCATTATGGCTTACAAGATGTTAAAGACCGCATCTTAGAATATCTCGCCGTACAATCACGCGTGAAAAAACTGCGTGGTCCGATTCTGTGTCTCGTCGGCCCTCCAGGTGTGGGTAAAACCTCATTGGGTGAGTCGATTGCGCGCGCAACGGGTCGTAAATTTGTCCGTATGGCGCTTGGCGGTGTACGTGATGAAGCGGAAATTCGTGGTCATCGCCGTACTTATATCGGTGCGATGCCGGGTAAAATCGTGCAGTCACTGGCCAAAGTAGAAGTCAAAAACCCACTGTTCTTATTGGATGAAATCGATAAGATGGCGCAAGACTTCCGCGGCGATCCAGCATCAGCATTGCTTGAAGTATTGGACCCATCACAGAATGACACCTTTAACGACCATTATTTAGATATGGACTTAGATTTGTCGCAAGTGATGTTTATCTGTACGGCCAATAGCATGGATATTCCACCTGCGCTACTTGACCGTATGGAAGTCATTCGTCTGCCGGGTTATACCGAAGAAGAAAAGGTCAATATCGCGCAGAAATACCTCGTGCCAAAAGCGATCAAGAATAATGGCCTTAAAGAAGGTGAAATTGAAATCGTTGAAGCGGCCCTACACAGTATCGTACGAAGCTATACGCGTGAAGCGGGTGTGCGTAACCTTGAGCGTGAAGTCAATAAAATCTGCCGTAAAGTCGTTCGCGGTTCGGTTGAGACTCATGGCGCGCGCGCTCCGAAAAAAGCGGAACGTCAGCTAGTGACCGTCGATGACAAGAACATCGATGACTATCTAGGTGTGCACCAGTATGACTACGGTCTGGCGGAAGAAGAGCCTGAGATTGGACGTATCACTGGTCTTGCGTGGACACAAGTGGGCGGCGAGCTGCTTACTATTGAAGCGGTCGCTATGAAAGGTAAAGGTGAGCTTAGCTTCACTGGCTCACTTGGCGATGTGATGAAAGAGTCGATTCGTGCGGCGATGAGTGTGGTGCGTGCTCGCGGTGACAGTCTTGGCATTGACTATGAGACAGTCAAAACCACAGATATCCATGTGCACATGCCAGAAGGCGCCACGCCAAAAGACGGTCCTTCTGCTGGTGGTGCATTGACGACTGCACTGGTCTCTGCCTTGACAGGTATTGCCATTCGTCCAGATATCGCCATGACAGGTGAGATCACCTTGCGCGGCAAAATCCTACGTATCGGTGGTCTCAAAGAGAAGCTACTGGCAGCGCATCGCGGCGGCATCAAGCATGTCTTGATTCCAGAAAGTAATGAGCGTGATTTGGCCGATATCCCTGATAATGTTAAAGAAGGCTTGACCATTCAGCCAGTTGCGACGATTGAAGAGATTTTAAAGGTTGCTTTGGTAGATATGCCAAAACCGCTTAAGCCTGCAAAAGTGACGGTTGATAAAACAGCAGGCAAAGCGCTACACAACTAATTGAGTATTCGTTAGTCAATGCTTAAAAAATAAGAGCCGCTCATCACTATGATGGGCGGCTTTTTTTTGGCAATAATAAACAACAATCTCTCTAGAATCTTGTGATATATTTCAGACAAATGTCTATTTATTGGAAATTATAATGTCAAATAATTCACGGATGCCTTTAGCGATAATAAGCGCCTTATTACCTCTCGCCCTACTAGGTTGCCAAACAAACAACTTCAATCATTCAGCGCAAACCAGTACCGTCATTGACGATAAAAACTGGTCAGCGGCTACCCTCAAACCCAGACTGTTTCAAACCATCACAGGCTATAACTGGCAATTAACACAGGTTAGTAATGATAAAGGCAAACTCACACGCCTCAACCTTCAGCCGCCGCTAATGATGGACGTTCGCCCAGACCTGTTAACTTTTGATGACGGCTGTTACCGATACATCGTGTCCTTTGATATGTGGCTGCCTCTACCTTATCCTTATACACAAGCATCAATACAAGATACAACTAAATCACCAGTCACGGCTGCTGACTGCACTGCGATATATCAAGCAACTACCCAAGATTGGCGCGGTAATACAATCATCCCTAGCGATACAGCACATCTATTAAACGCAACTTTTAAGCCTTATGCAGGAACGAATTTTACATTTGTTCCCGCGCTGCCTCAGTCAGTACGTGCTACCAAAACCTTGGAAAAACAGCTGTCTTTAAGAACGGATAAGGGCAAAACCCTAATCTTTACGGGCACGCCTAAACCTGAACGCCCCGTAGCTGGCATACTACTCACCAATGAACTATTAGAGCGCTATCGTTGGCAACTGTTACAAGTGACGGACCAAACAGGCGCCGTCATGAGCGAATTTACGCAGACAGAAAAGCCCATCACCCTTTCCTATAGTTTAGATAACTATGGTGGCGATGAAAGTGACGAAAAAAATGGTTTTGAGTCAGGTATATATGGTCAAAGCTTTGGTATCTCTGTTGGCTGCAACGGCGTTAGTGGGCCTTATGCCCTTTCTGTCAATCAGAATTTACTCACTGGCGGTTTTCCTTCCACAATGATGAGCTGCGGTGACGCTATTGATGACATTGAGGCACGGCTTCGACGTATGATGGCCTATAGCACGAGTCGACTGATCTTAACGCACGCGGATAATAAGGCAAAGGCAACTATAGAGCAGTCAGAGCAAAACTACTTACTCACCCAAACGCTAGATTCTGGCGAGATGTTGGTTTGGAAAAATATCAAAAAAAATAAATAAGCCATTCAACACTGAAAAAAGGACACCCTCATGAAAAAACTGATGCTCGCCAGCGCGTTATTTTGCAGTACTGTGCTTGCCATATCAGGCTGTCAATCGACGAGTAAAAATACCGTATCCGTAGCGTACAGTACCACACAGGCCGATACGCTTGATATTCCAAAGAATCAAGTCATGCAATGGAGTAGTGGCTACAACTGGCAACTGTCAGAAGTGACGCGAGATGATGGTCAGCTTATCCCTATCCAAAGTACAAACCCCATACGTTTGGCTATTGATCCAGGTAGACTGCATTTTTATCAGGGCTGTACGCACGATAAAATCGACCTATTCTCTGGTGCACCCCCATTCAGTTATAGCAGCTATATTGTACAGCTACCTGCGACCTGTACGAACAGCAGTACTGATGACTATAATATTCGCACGTTGTTTGAGGACTATGGTACGTATATGTTTGGGATTAAGTTACTACCTACAACATCCCTAACAGCACAGGACGATACCATAGCCTCGCCAAAGCGCCTTGCACTGACTATGGAAAATGGCAACCAACTTATCTTTACAGGGATGGCAAAACCGCTACTTTCACCACCGATAGGGTTACCAATCAGTACTAAACTGCTAGCTAACTATAAGTGGCATTTGGAAAGCGCGGTTGCCAATCATTATGACGAGCAAGGAAAGCTGATGAATAGAGAACCGATTAGTTATTTTTATCATCCTGATTATCCTATTTCATTCGAGATTTTTAGTCAATCTGAAAATTCAATCATCTCTTTTGGTTCGAATTGCAATGGCTCTGGTGCACCTTATTTTCTACTTGACGATAATACGCTAAAGGTTGGCATGATTATCAGCACAATGATGGGCTGCGGCGAAACAGGCAATCGCATTGAAACCACACTATTTAACTTTATGCAGGAAAGCAGCAGCACCCTGACGTTAAGTATGCAGCTACAATCAGCAACAGGTAATACAGGCGATTATCCACGTTATAACCTACTGCAAACCATGGCAACAGGCGAAACATTAATTTGGAAAAATGAGCCAAAGAAAATCCCTTAATACATTTTCAAACCCATACGTTACTTACATTTATTAACCGATTGTTGCGCATTTAATGAATAACTATAGGGTTTGCTTGGCTATACTGACGATGATGTTAACAAATATCGATACGCGCTCTAACAGAACAATAAATACAGATATTTGTGACTTTAACTACGTTCTAAATAATGAATAAAATAACTGGAGATAATAATGAATAAGACAATGCTTGCAAGTGCCCTACTATGCGGATCAGCGTTAGCCATGACTGGTTGCCAAACGGTCGAAGGTCAAATGCAAACAGGCAATCCTGTCAATCAGCCAGCACTAAAATCTACCATCAAAGCGGTGAGCGGTGATAAAAACGAAGTCGGACAGATGTTCCTGCGTCCTGTCGACGGCGGTGTACAAGTCTACGGTAAGCTCATGAATCTACAGCCGGGCCAAACGGTTGCACTACATATTCATGAGACAGGTAGCTGTGCTGATATGGGTAAAGCGGCAGGCGGTCACTTCAATCCTAACAACAAACCACATTCTAATCCCGATGATATGAATGGTCATGCAGGTGACCTACCTAACCTGACAGCCAATGAAGATGGCGTCGCTACTATCAACTATGTGAACAAAAAAATCACGGCCGATAAAGCAGGTAAGTATAGCGTGAATCGCCGCGCCTTTATCGTACATGCTGGCGCTGACGATTATACCAGCCAACCATCAGGCGCATCAGGTGACCGTGTTGCTTGCGGTATTATCGAGATGAACTAATACTATATATATTAGCCATAAAAAACCTCTTAACTATATTGTATATGGTTAAGAGGTTTTTTTATGACCGGTAGAAAAGTAGTTACTCTTCTACCCACTCGCCTTTACGCCAGTAAACACCCCAACGAGTGGCCTTGCCATTTTTCTCAGAGCCGATGTACTGCTCTTTTTTCTTACGTGACCAACGTAATATAGTTGGGTTACCCTCAGGATCTTCATCTGGTCCCTCAAACAGATATTGGAACTTGTCTTCCATCTTGTCTTTTATTTCCCGTAGCTCAGCGAGCTTGGGCGCACGAGTCTCACGCACCTTTGGAAATTTAGAAGCCGCTAAGAACATGCCTGCCGCCCCTTCACGCAAAATGAAGTAATCATCATGCTTGGTCGATTTTAGCTCTGGTAGATGAATAGGATCCATACGCGGCGGTGCTGCTTCGCCTGTTTTTAGTACCTTGCGGGTGTTATCACATTTCTGACAAGCAAAATACGGACCAAAGCGACCTGTCTTTAGCTCCATCTGACCATCACACTTGTCACAGTCGATGGTTGGCGCATCTGAGCCTGGTACTTCAAACTTACCTTCTTCTAGAATATAACCGTCACAATCAGGGTTATTACCGCAGATGTGTAGCTTGAGACCACCATCAACGATATAACCATTCATTGCGGTGCCGCATTTCGGACAGCGTTTTTTCTCCATCAAATCTTTGACTTCTGCCGTTTCATCATCCCCCTCTGGATCATCTAGATTGGCAAATGCTTCAACTGGCATTAGATTTTTGGTGCCTTTACAGCGCTCTTTTGGCGGCAAGTTATAGCCAGTACAGCCCAAGAATACGCCTGTTGAGCCTGTACGCAGCTGCATCGGACGATCGCAAATATCGCAATGCACATCTGGCACGTCGGTTGGATCATTCGGACGCATGCCATCTTTGCCTTTGGCATGCTCAAGGGTGGTTTTGAACTCACCATAGAAATTATCGAGCACGTCTTTCCAATCTTGCTCACCCTCGGCGACATGATCGAGCTTGTCTTCAAGCGCAGCAGTAAAGGTATAATCCATCAAATCTGGGAAGCTTGCGGTCAATCTATCGGTGACGATATCGCCCATTTTTTCGGCAAACAAGCGCTTGTTTTCGAGCTTGACATAGCCGCGGTCTTGAATGGTCGAGATAATTGAGGCATAAGTCGAGGGACGACCAATACCTTTTTTCTCAAGCTCTTTGACAAGACTTGCCTCAGTATAGCGCGGTGGCGGCTTGGTAAAGTGTTGGCTTGGATCGAGCTTATCTAGGGTGAGCTTATCGCCTTTTTTGACATCAGGGAGCAGCGTATCATCAGTTTTGGCCGGCGGCATAACACGAGTATAGCCATCAAAAGTCATCGTACGGCCGCGCGCTTTTAGCTCGACATTACCCGCCTCTACCAAAAGATTGACTGATAGATATTTGGCAGGCGTCATCTGACAAGCCACAAACTGACGCCAGATTAGCTCGTATAGACGTATGGCATCACGCTCAACGCCTTTCATTTGCGTTGACTTTAAGTTGACATTAGAAGGACGAATCGCTTCATGCGCCTCTTGAGCGCCTTGCTTATTGCCATAAAAATTTGGCTTTTCTGGCACGTATTTTGCGCCATAGTTGTCTTCGATATGACCACGGACAGCCGCGAGCGCATCACCAGACAAGAACGTCGAGTCGGTACGCATATAAGTGATGTGACCCGCCTCATATAGACGCTGCGCCAAAATCATGGTCTTTTTAACAGAAAATCCCAAACGTGTACTGGCGGCTTGCTGCAAAGTCGAGGTGATAAAAGGCGCACTTGGACGTGACTGGGTTGGCTTCTCTTCACGCTCTTTAACGATAAAATCGCTTGCCTTGAGTATCTCAAGCACTTTATCGGTTTGCTCTTTATTGCCAAGCTTTAGCGTTTTACCGCCTTGTTTGGTAGCCTCTAAACGGATACCGATTTGCTCCGCATCTGAGGCTTTTTTGGTTTTATCATGAGCGACATGTGTATCTGCATGGATTTGCCAGTATTCTTCTGGAATGAACGCGCGAATTTCATGCTCACGCTCAACAACCAAGCGCATAGCAACTGACTGCACACGGCCTGCTGATAGTCCGCGAGCAATCTTTTGCCATAATAGTGGCGATACCATAAAGCCAACGACACGGTCCAAGAATCTGCGCGCTTGCTGAGCATTGACGCGATCGATATCAAGCTTTGAGGGTTGTTTAAAGGCATTTTGGATGGCTGATTTGGTAATCTCGTTAAAGACCACACGTTGATACTTGCTATCAGGCCCACCGATAACTTCTTTTAGATGCCAAGCGATCGCCTCCCCTTCTCTATCCATATCCGTTGCCAGATAGATTTTGTCAGCGTCTTTGGCCAGTGCTTTGAGCTCTTTGATGACCTTGGTTTTGTTTGGCAATACTTCATAGACCGCCGCCCAATCATGCTCTGGATCTACGCCCATGCGGCGTACCAGTGCTTGCTGTGCTTTTTCTTCTTTGGTCAGACTGTCATCTTTTTTGGTCGTGGTTGCTTTTTTTGCGCTTTTATTTGCACTAACTGGTAAATCACGGACATGACCGATGCTCGAGCGTACGATAAAATCATCGCCAAGATATTTATTAATGGTTTTTGCTTTGGCTGGTGATTCTACAATCACCAAAGACTTGCCCTTTGGGCTGTCAGCAGCTGATGCTGCGGTTTTTTTGGTTGTGGTTTTTGCCATATTTGACGACACCATAATATAAGTGATTAAAAGTATAAGTAGATTGAAAGTAACATTACAGTCAGTAGCAGAGTAATTTATGGGTACTGATGATCAGGGGTTGGCCATGACTCAGCGATTTATAGTAATAGTAGCTGCTGATAAAAAAGGTTATAAAACAAATTATAACCATAAAATAAAGATATAGTTATAAAGACGTTACACTGCTAAGCGTTAAACTGTCAACTTTAAATAAACTGAATATGAAAAACTACTTGCATATCGCCCTTTAATGGAGACAAAAAAGCGCTTTACTAGCCTCTCGCGTCTTTTTGCATTTGTATCGCCCATTTCTCAAGATTGGCTTTGAGCACTAACAGATCTGCCTCAATCCGTTGCTGATGATACGTGGGATTAGAGTTTGGGCGCACGTAAGCAATGTCTTCCCAATAAATGATAATGCTATTGGCCTTGGTCATCAGCCCTTTAACAAACGGCTCAATGCTCACTGGTAGCTCTAATGGTGCTTTGTCCAAACTAAAATCGGTTTTTTTCACCGTCACATTATTGCTGCTTTGCGTAGAGCGAATGGCACTTGGAATATGGAGTGTTTTTGCATCATCGCTGGTATCAACAAAACTGCTATCTGGTCGCCATTGTCCATCGATCACTTGATAGCGTGTGTGCGGCAGTTTGGTCTCTTCTAATATCAGACAATACTGTCCAAGCATACCGCGGCCATATTCATTATCACGACCTTTGATCCAATCAGGGCAAGCAACGAGCTTTGGATTAAGCTGCAAACGGCGTGCGGTCATACGCAGCTTGTCTAAACGCTGATCGATACCATTCGGTTTGAGCGCCATCATACTCCCTAAGACGAATAGTACAATGATAACGCCAATCAATGTTCCCATGATGCTCTGGCCTTTTAACTAAATAAAAATGATGCTAAACAATATCAATATAACTGCCACGGCTAATAACCGCTGTCTACGCCAACAGTAAAAATAACGGCTTTATAAATAACTATCCTATAAATCGTTAACGTGAACTGGCTGCTACTCACATGACAGATAACGATATAGCAAGACTTATAATGAGCTCGAACCCGCAAAAATCAAGCACTGCCACTCAACTACTATTCAAAAACTGGCTATATGGCTCACTCTTTATTTGTCAGTTATACTGTTAAATCAGACATTTAGCGTGCCTAATCATCAGTAGCATAGCCACATACAAAAACCAGATACAAAAAGTGGTCGGCGTAAAAAAGTGCTATGATAAACCATAATTTTAAACGCGCGCAGGTTTATTATGAATTATCTTATTAAGTCAAACTCGTCAAGCGCTTATATCGCTAGCAAGCTGACAGGTAAACTCCTGAGCAACACTGGCATAAGCTTATCATCACTTGGCGCAATCGTACTAACAGTGTCAGGCTGTGCCACTACCCAAAGCCTGACCCCGCAGCAATGTCAAAGCAGTAACTGGCAAGAAGTCGGTTATGCCGATGGTCTACAAGGTCGTTCAGGGGCTTACTTCGGGCACTATACCAACAGCTGCGCCAGTGTCGGAGGCGCCAGTCCTAACCGCATACAGTGGGAGCAAGGACGACAGCAAGGTCTCAAAAACTACTGTACCGAGCTGAACGCTTATAAGCTCGGTCGCGAAGGCTATGACTGGCAGCCAGTCTGTCCATTAGAAGGTATTGAGAAATTAGAAGAAGCTTACTCTCAAGGACGCTACTACTATATCCGTCAGCGCGATCTGGATTACTTGCGCTCGCCTTATCCGTTTGGTTACGGACATCTGGGCTTTGGCTACCGTCCATTTGGCTATGGCTGGTAAAAAGAAAACCTCAGTGATGACTTAATTTGAGGTTTAAGTCGTCACTGAGGTCGGAGAGAAGCTTATTATTTTGATCGTTCTTATTATTGTTATGGCGCTCGTGCTATTCATTGGCTTGTTGATTTATATCGACAATTTTTTGCTGTAACGGACGTTGCATTTCGCTGCTTATTACTACTTACTACCGTTTATCGCTGCTATTATTCATTGACAAAGGCAATCTTGGTAAGTCCTGCTTGACTGGCAGCCGCCAAGACCTGAGCGACCGTATCATACTTACCTTCTTTATCGGCGCGCAGTTGTACTGAAGGATCTTTGCCGGTTGCGCCTTGCTCCTGCAAACGCGCCTCTAGCGCTTCCATGCTGATGGGATCGCTGTCCCAAAATATCCCCGCGTCTTTATCAATACTGATTTGAATGGCTTCTGGCGGCGTTTGATTGACCTCAGCACTGGTCTTTGGCAAATCTAAAGGAACCGTCGGATTCAGCACGGTCGCTGTCAATAAAAAGATAATCATCAATACCAGCATGATATCGATAAGCGGAATGAGGTTCATCTCATTCATACCTTGAACGTCATCATCACCCAGTTGAAATGCCATAATTATTCTCAATACTTGTGTTTATTGTCATGCCACCAAGAGGTGCTTTTTTATTCTGCCACAGAGCTGCTGTAGTGGCGCGCTTGCTGCGTGTCTACTGCTGCATCGATAGTATTTGAGCGATTGCCTTTAACCGCCTGCACCGATGTTGCGCCCGCATTCGGGCTAGTAGACGATGGCACAGGCTCAGCAGACCCGGACAACAGATCATGTGCTCTATCATTGGCTTGATACATCACACGGCGATTGATACGTACTGCTAGGTTGTAAAACACCACAGCTGGAATAGCCACAGCGATACCAAGACCCGTCATAATTAGTGCCTCACCAACGGGGCCTGCCACTTGTCCCAATCCTGCCTGTCCACTCATACCAATATTATGCAGCGCGTGGAAAATGCCCCACACCGTGCCAAATAAGCCGATAAATGGCGCGATCGCTGCCGTCGTTCCAAGAATAGGTAAGCCGCGCTCGCTGGCAAAACGGTAGCGCCCTATGTGCTTGAGTAACGTCTGTTCAGTGACCAAACGACGAGCGGCAGCATCGGAGCCGACCAAATCGGCCTGCTTTGCTTGTAGTTGTTGACTCAAGTCATCTGCTACACTGGTCGCCAGTTTGCGACTTTGCAATACGCGGACGATACCTGTCACCCAAGAGAGAATAGATAACGCAAGTAACAAAAAGAATAACGTCTTTGTCACCATGTCGCTGATCTGCCAGTATTGCATAAAGTCCATATCAGACTCCTTAATGTTTTATGCCATCACATGCTACTAAAATGAGTATCATGCCTTGTCTTATTATGAAAGATTATCAATAAATACGTTGTTATAAAATATAAATACTTAAGGAACCGCATAGCTGATCGGCAAGGTCACATTGCCCACCACGGGTGCGCCATTCTTGGTAAAGGGTTTGAACTTGCCAGAGCGTACTTGACGCTGGGCTTCTTTATCCAGCAAAGTATTGCCTGAAGACTGCGCCACTCGCACGCTATCGATACCACCTTGTTTATTGACACGCAATACCAATACCACGTTGAGCGTATCACCTGAACGCGCTCTACGTGCCGCACGATCAGGAAAGCTAAAGTTTGGCGCAGAGGCCCAATTGGCAGCGCTCGCAGTAAAGCTTACAGGCTCATTACTCTGTGCTCGAGCAGCAGCTTCTCTAGCGGCTTGTGCTTGGGCGGCGGCTTCTGCTTCTCTAGCAGCTTTTGCTTGTGCCGCAGCCTTAGCATCCGCGACTCTTTTGGCTTCTTGCGCTGCTCTGTCTTGTGCTTCTTGAGCGGCTTTTTTGGCTCGAGCAGCAGCCTCTTTGCGCTGTTCATCAGCAGCTGATGTATCAACTGTCGGTTCTGGGCTGATCTTTTTGGGTGCTGCTTCTTTTGGTACAGGCTTTTGACTACTCTCAGTAGATGTTTTTTCGGTTGCGATGATTGGCGGTGTTTCAGATACTTTTTTCACCACAGGCTTCGCTGGTTCTATAGGTGTCTCGACACGCTTCTTAGGCGGTGGCTCTGCTTTTGGCTTTTGTACAGGCTTAGGTTGCACTTCTTTTTTGACGGTGACCTTTTTGACCTGCTGCACAGGTTCTTTCGTTTCTACTTTCGCTACTGCATTATTAGCAGGTAACGTCACAAACTCTATTTCGACAGGCGTGATATCTTCTTTTGGCGCAGGCTGTGGTTTGGGCGTTTTGATCACCGCCAAGGCGACTGCGGTGAGTACATGCAGCCCTACTACTACGAGAAGAGATAGCAGTATCAATCTGGTTGGTGGTGTCTCTAAATCCGTTGAACTCATAACAGCCTAATGTTTATTATCCGAGGTGGAATGGCGTTGATAATAATGCAAACGATAATTATTATCAATAATAATTTATAATATTTTCTTTGCTTTGTGAACTCATTGCCTCTTATCTCTGACAGATGTCCTATAACTATTGAGCATTACTGCCATCTCGCCCGTATTTAGCTCGCTTTTTTAATAAGTCTTTTAGATAAATACTTATCGTCAATAAAAATCATTATCATTATTATTATTGATAATGAGTCTCAACTACTTTATCATAACGGCTGTTTGGTTTTTCCGTATCATGATCAAAAACTGATACCCATAAAAATATCCAAACCATAAAACGCTCAACCCAAAAGAATAAGGCTAGAGAGTAAAACTGACAGGCGCTCTATCGGCACCCCTTTGATATGAGCATTACTCTGCCCAGCTGCTCTCATCATTTTCTATTTCTATTGTGCTACCTGTGCAGTTGTCTTATTAACAGACTGCTTAAACATCCTGATATACCGAGTCCCTTATGTCTACTACCCCATTATCACACCGTCGTACTAATCCTATTTTTAAACGTCCATTATTGATGATGACAGCTCTAGTCACTGCTATCAGTGTGACAGGTTGTAGCTCGCCTGAGACTGACACCGCTGATGCTACAGCTACCAATCAAACGGCCAATGAGTCGTCAAACGTGGCCAATAACGATGCCGTCTCTGCTGAAAAAATCACGGTGAATACGGTTAAGGGTGATGTTGAATTGGCAATGAGTCCCTCACCGTTGGTGGTTTATGACATGACCTTGATGCAAGACTTGGCAGCACTAGATGTGGCTGTTGACGGTATGCCAGGCAGTTTGTTGTTAGACAATTTACACTCAAAAACGCAGCCTGAACCAAAAGCGGTCGGCACTGTGTTTGAGCCAGATCTTGAGGCATTGAATGCCATGCAACCACAAGCAATATTGGTGGGCTCACGCATGGCAGAAAAGTATAATGAGCTGTCAAACATCGCGCCGACGTTGGATATGTCTATCGACACGGCTAATATTTATGAGTCGAGTAAGCAGCGTTTGCATGATTTGGGTGCGTTGTTTGGCAAAAGCGATCAGGCCGCTAGATTGCAACAAAACATAGATACGCTTATTGACGAGACAAAGGGTGTCACTAAAGATAAAGGCACTGGTCTGGTCGTTATGGTTAATGGCAATAAAATGTCAGCATATGGCGATAAATCTCGTTACGGGTTTATCCATACGGTGCTAGATGTGCCAATGGCAGATAAGCAAATTGCCGATGCCCCTCATGGACAGCCGGTCTCTTTTGAATATATCCAAAAAGCCAACCCAGACTGGTTGTTTGTTATCGATCGCAGCGCCGCGATTGGTGAAGATGGTATCGGTGCCAAAGCCGTATTGGACAATCCGCTGGTCGCGCAAACCAACGCTTGGAGCAAGCAGCAAGTGGTTTATCTAAGCCCAGACTCTTACCTAGCGTTTGGTGGCTATTACCAATGGATGCAGGATCTCACAACGATTAAAGATGCTTTTGCTAACGCTAAATAACGTCGTTCTCTATACAAGCGATTATTGCACAAGTAGGTAATTATTACCGTTAACCTTGCTCATTTTTAAGCCAATAAAGATTATGTCGTTATTTTCACACCGTGCTCGTGCTAGGCTCAAACCTAACGCTTCTCTGCCAGTATCAAATTGGCAAGGAAGCGCTAGCCATACTTTAGGCTCGAAATATCGACGTGCTGCCATGCCACCGTGGTTAATCAACACCGCAAGCCTCATTATCATGGGGCTTTTGGTGTTATTGAGCTTATCTATTGGTGTGGCTGACTTTTCGTGGTCGGGTATCTTACAAAGTATCATTAGTCATAGTGCAAACTCTGATAGCTCGCTACTACTGGTCAGCCGTATCCCGCGCACCGTTGCGATTATTTTGACGGGCATTGCGATGGCAGTGGCGGGAATGATCATCCAAGTGGTGCTAAAAAACCGCTTTGTAGAGCCGTCCATGGTCGGTGCTACCCAAAGCGCCGCGCTCGGTTTGCTGGTAGTCAGTCTGCTATTTCCTGCCAGTGCGCTCATTGTGAAGATGAGCGTAGCGACCATCGCCGCTGTATTCGGCATGATGCTATTTATGCTATTGATTCACCGTATTCCGCCGACTGATTTTTTGATGGTTCCACTGATTGGTATTGTCTTCGGCGGCATTATCGAAGCAGTCACTACCTTTATCGCCTATCAAACCGAATCGCTACAGATGCTCAGCGTGTGGCAGTTTGGGGATTTCTCAGGCGTCTTGGCAGGTCGTTATGAGCTTTTGTGGCTCACGGGCGCGCTGTGTGTACTCGCCTATATCATCGCCGATAAGCTAACCATCGTTGGTTTGGGTGACAATATCGCCTTGAACTTAGGTATTAGTAAACGCCAAGTGACGTGGATTGGTGTGGGGATGGTGGCCATGATGAGTGCCGTTGTCGTCGTGACGGTCGGTATGATTCCTTTTATTGGCCTCGTCGTGCCAAACATTGTGAGCCGACTGATGGGAGATAAGTTGCGTCGTAGCTTGCCTGCAGTCGCGCTACTTGGTGCTTCGGCAGTATTGCTGTGCGATATTATCGGTCGCTCGATTCGCTATCCATTTGAAGTGCCTGTTGCCACCATATTTGGCGTGGTCGGTACAGTGCTGTTTTTATGGCTATTACTGCGCGCGCCAGCTGAGCAATAAGACTAAGCAGTAAAGCTGAATAATAAAACAGCAATCTTTAATCGATTAACCACTCACTTACCGTCGTTCATTTTTTGCCTTATTTAGATAAGCTTGGCATCATAGGATTTATTTATGTTCTCATCAACTAAGCTTAGTGCCACAAAGGCTCGTTCTACGGAAACCAACACAGCGATAGATAACTCATCTGCAGCAGATGGTCAGTATTCAGCTGCTGCCCAAGGTCAGTTGGCAAAGCTTTGGGCATGGATAGCTGCGCATCCGAAATCCATTGCAGCTATTATTCTACTGATCTCGATGACCTTGTTTATGACACTCAATGTCAATGGCTATTGGGACTTTGCGCTACCGCTACGCGGCAAAAAACTGCTGGCACTGATGGTGGTTGGCTATGCGATTGGCGTGTCGACGTTATTGTTTCAAACGTTGACTCACAATCCAATTCTAACGCCCTCCCTACTCGGGTTTGATTCGCTCTATGTTTTGCTACAAAGCTTACTGGTTTTCTTTTTAGGGGCGATTAGTTTTACCAGTCTCGATCCTATTGCCAAGTTCACGCTAGAGATTGTCCTGATGTTTGGGGCATCTTTATTATTATTTAAGCTATTATTTTCTAAAAGCAGTCAGGATCTGACACGCTTGATATTGGTGGGCGTTATCTTTGGTGTGTTGTTCCGCAGTTTATCAGCACTCATTGCACGGCTGATTAACCCTGATGATTTTGTGGTCGTACAGTCCGCTAGCTACGCGCAGTTCAATACGGTCAATCCTCAGCTATTAGGCATTAGCCTATTTATCTGTATCATCACTGCGGTGTTTGTCTGGCGCTGGCGCTACCAATGCGATGTGCTGATGCTCGGACAAGCCCAAGCCATTAACCTTGGTATCCATTATCAACGTCTGGCATTTGGCCTATTAACTGTTATCGCAGTGCTAGTCGCCACAGCCACGGCACTGGTCGGTCCAGTGACTTTCTTTGGTCTATTGGTTTGTGCATTGACCAATCGTATCGCTCGACACATGTATCATACTGAGCGGCTGATATTGGTCAGTTTGGTCGCTATGATTTGCTTGGTGTTGGGTCAGACACTCTTTGAGCAAGTGCTAGATATGGCAGGCGTATTGTCCGTTGTGATAGAGCTCGCAGGTGGCCTCGTGTTCTTGGCATTGATATTTATGTCCCAGCGCCGTTCGTTATAACGACTTAGCCGACATTGTTTATTTGGCTGATGCTGTTGATAAAGAAAGCCCTAAGACTTTTTAAATAAGACGATTATGATTAAACTGAATAATATCTCTCACCATATTGGCAAACAAAAAATCTTGCATGACATTACGTTGTCCCTACCAACGGCGCAGGTCATTGCTTTGATTGGGCCTAACGGCGCTGGAAAATCGACGTTGTTTTCTGTCATGGCTCGCTTGCAACCGTTACAGGCTGGGCAAGTGAGCTTCGCTGTAGATAATGAGGAACGTGATATTGTCAGTTGTCAGGCGCGCACACTTGCCAAGACGGTCGCGATGCTCGGACAAGACAACCATGTACAAGGACGACTGCGCGTGCATGAGCTGCTGATGTTTGGTCGTTACCCTTATCATCAAGGACAACCAACCGCAGAAGATCAGCAAAAAGTACAGGAAATCCTCGAACGCTTTGAGCTTGAGCCACTTGCCGAGCGTTTCTTGTCAACGCTATCAGGTGGACAGCGTCAGCGCGTGCTGATTGCGATGATTGTCTGCCAAGATACGCCCTATCTATTGCTTGATGAGCCACTCAATAACCTAGATATGTATCATGCTGGTCGACTCATGCGTGAGCTACGTACGCTTAGCCACAGCCAGCAAAAAACCGTGGTGATCGTCCTACATGATATCAATCAAGCAGCACAATTTGCCGATACGGTCGTTACAATGAAAGCAGGAGAAGTGATGGCTGTTGGTCGCCCTGCTGATGTTATTACTCAAGAGACAATGAAAGATTTATACAATGTCGATGTGACTGTGCTCAATCATCAGGGTCGTCCTGTGATTGTTGATACGGTGTAAAACCCCACTTCTTCTTATGTAAAAAAGCTCAATATAATGCTAGTACATTGGTACTAGCACTATATTGAGCACATCAATTTTATGTTTTAATATCTATTTGAGCTTTTGCAACGCCTTTAAACGCTGCTGTCGGCCTTTCCACCATAGATACACACCTGTCCCTGATAGCACCGCAACTGCCAGTCCAATCATTGCCAAAAATGCTTGATACAGTCGATGGCTCCAACCTTGACCTACATGTCCCATATGCAGCGTTGACAGCCATTGGTCTACTTTATTACCAAAACCGCTTTGATAACCAAAACTAACACGCGCAACCTCTCCTGTGGCAGCATCAACCGTAATAGATGACGCGCCGCTGTGTGTACCAATATCTCTATCTGTTTTGAAACGCATTTGCCATTGCTCGTCCTCTGCAACCCAGCGGATACCCAATAACTGCTGTACAGCCGTGCCATTCTGCCGCGCCGCAATATCGGCTTGTGCACTCAGATAGGCAATGCTGTTGCTCTTATTGACTGCTTGAGCAATGGCATCCGCTGTATTGCGGCTATCGTTAACAGTCGTATTTGAGTTTATAGACTTATCTGCCCTACCCTGATTTTCTACTGTTTTATTCGGTTCAGGCTTGGTTGGCGGTCGCCCTCTTTCTTTTGGCGTCAGTCCGACCACTGCCTGCATCACAGGCTGATAAACGGGTTTTAGATTAAACCCAACGCTCGACCACGCGATGACAAACAGCATCACCCATAGCCACAGACCAAAAGCATGATGCAAATCATAGTTAAGCTTAAAGGTATTGGTCTTAGTACGGATTTTCCATGCAGGTAGCCAGCGCTTAAACAGCGAGGCGCGTTTTTTGCTAGAGACTTGTTTTGACTGACTCGATTTGACTGCTCGAGGAAACGTTAAGTAAAAGCCAATAAAGCAATTAATCGTCCAAACTAGCGAGACAATGCCCAAGACCCATTTACCAATATCACCCAGCAATAAATCACGATGCAGCCAAAATACCTTCCACATGGTATTGTGCCATGCCCATGCCTCCTTATCACGCGTACCGATAATCGCGCCGGTATAAGGGTTGACATAAACCTCATTAAAAGCAGGCTCAGGCGTGGTAGGCTTGCCGCCGCGCCATCTATCTACCGAAAACACCGCTGACTTGCCCGCCTCAATGGTCGTCGGCAAACTTGAAAAACCATATTGCGGATAGGTACGGATCACACTATCATGCAGCGCAGCGACAGACTGTATCGGCGTGTTTTGCGCCTCGACACGCGCCAGTTTATGGTTAAACAAGTCATCTAACTCATGATGAAAAGCGAGCAGCGCCCCTGTCAAACCTGCAAGCAATAAAAAGCCTGCCACCACAAGACCCGTATAGCGATGAATCCACAAGCAGGCTTGACGAGGATTGAATGTAATCATTGGTCTTGGTTCTTTATTATATGTTGTTTGGGTAGGTATTTATCCGTTAGCACGTCATTGCTGCTATAGCCAATCCAAAAGCCAGTAGGCAATAAAAAGCCAGCTCCCATGTACAGACAGCTGACTCTATAAGTACGATTAGACTCAAACCAGATAAGCTATATTAGAACTGATACGTTAAAGACGTTTTGATATTACGTCCCATCTCAAAATCAGTATAGGCATCATCGATAGAGTTGCGAGATGCATGACTTGCATAAGTCTCATCAAAGATATTGTAGACACCTAGCGTGGCCTTTAGACCTTCGATTTGAGTTGGTGCATAAGTCATAAAGATATCATGCACGTCATAGCCTGGTTTTTCGTTGTCATCACCGGCGGTATTTGGTGTCACATCGGCGACATAAGTACTGCGCCAGCCAAGCTCGGTGGTGCTGGTTGGAGCGTAACCAAGATTGACCATGTACTTGTCACCAGACTCTGAGCCACTGCCGCTGACAGAAGAGATATTGTAACCCGTATCTTCGCCTTTGCTACGTGCACGAGCATAGCTTAGACCCATGTTGAAATTATCTGCGCGATAATCAGCTGATAACTCTACGCCTTTGATCTTAAAATCTTCGTCATTGTTGATGACACCTTGGCAGGCTTCAGGGGCAGCACTTGTACCTAGTTGCCCAGTGGTACAATTCATACCAGTTCTACTGCCACCTGCACGTACGAACTCAATATAGTTTTCGATATTGGTTTCAAAGTACTTAGCGCTCAGTTTTAAAGAGTCATCAGCCATGGTCAAACCACGCAGCGTTGTCGCAATACCGATTTCTGCATTGTCACCTTCTTCTGCTTTTAGGTCATTGTTCACATAGGTATCAACACCGTCGGAATTAAAGATCGTTTGGCTAAGATCTGGGCCATTAAATAACTGCGTATAGCTCGCAAATAGCTGGGTACGCGGTGCAATCTCATAGCTGGCGGCCAATGCGCCAACGACATTGTCGTAAGTCTTGCCAGCCGATACGTACTCTGGAGATTCATAACGGTCATAACGGACGCCTGGCGTTAAACTAAGCTTACCCATTTGCCATTGGTCTTCTAGATAGACTGAGGTATTGGTTGCCTCATCAGTGCTCGCTTTGCCAAAATCACGTGTCATCTCAGATTCTTTTTTGTAATGCTCAACCCCAGCGATTAACTTATGAGTCCCTGGCAAACCATTGATAATATTGCTATCAACGATACTGGTGTTCTGTATTTTGCCGCCTGTGGTTTTGACTTCCGCATCAAACTCAAACCCAGGTACGCCATCAGAGTTACGCAAAATCTGCGTGCTGGTCTGATATACATTGGCGTCTACATTGACCAACTGGTTGGCAGGACTGTATGCGTAGTCAAGCGCATAGGTATCGCGTTTGACTTCCTGCGGGATGATTGGGTTCCAGCCACCAGCAGGAAAATCTGGACGTAATGGGAACTTACCTTTGTTTTCGGTACGGCTAAAGCTAGCGCCTACATGATGATCACTACCGACATACGCACCCGCTTTTAATAAGATGTTTTCGCCTTCGCTATCTTCCGTTTGGATTTTACGGCCTTTACCATCTTCACCAGCATTAGCATCACGTTTGCCATAATAAGCCAGTAAATCAACATTTTCTGTTGGCGCACCATATACAGTAGCTGAGGTTAGCAGTTCATCATTGTTGCTGCCGTAGCCTGCATGCAGCTTAGCACCTACTTTTTGACCAGGCTTAAGTAAATCTGCCGCGTCGACTGTCTCAAAAGCAACCGCACCGCCGATAGCATCATTACCGAGCGTCACTGAGTTATTGCCCACTGACACCTCTGCTTGTTTTAGCAGATCTGGATCAATCGTGACATCACCCATATGGTAGAACAACGCGCCTTCTTGACGTGCGCCATCAATCGTTACTTTTAGATTGGTATCATCAAGACCACGTACACGAATACGTTGGTTGACTGATGAGGTACCGCCTACGCTTACCCCCGGTACGACGTCCAGAAAATCGCTCAGATGGCTTGCTTGAGCTGCTGGCGTATAGTCATCTATATAGACAGAGTCTTCTTGTACACTATCGCGGACAGAGCTATTTGCTGTCACGGTAATCGTTTGCAACGTCGTATTTGGCATATCTGCTGCCGTTGCAGCACTGGCAGCTTGTGCACACAATGCCGCTGCTACACCCATAGATAGCACAGTCAATCTGCTAGATAACTTTACTTCGCGCATAACACATCTACTCACTTTATTTACTGTCAAAAATTAGAATTATTTTTAAAACCTATCATCGAATAGTCCTGAAAATAACGCCTATCAGAAGATTCATTACCTTAAAAACACTCAATCATGTCGTGCAAATAACACTATTAATACTAATGATAATGATTAGCGTTTAAATAATGAGAGGCATAATAACTAAGTATTAACAATTTGGCAATAATTAATATCATACATTCTCAATTCTAGTACTTAGTACGCCAGGTGGACGTAGCAATACAACGCAGCAACGCTTGGTACTAACTATAAATATGCTATCGAATATGATGCTGGCCACGAGTTGAATCTATATAAACAAAGCTTAAAAATCATCACTTCTATCATCACGTCTATAGCAGCCTGCTATTAACTTAGCTCATCACTTGTATTTCTTGTACTACTGTACTAGAATGCTGATACAAGCCAAAAATATCATGGTTATCCTGGCTATTTTTGATTAAGACGACTGATTATAAGACGATAAATTATGAGTACCGACCCTTATCACAGCTTACTGAGTCATCTGGCAAACTGTACTGATAGCACAGAGATTGAAAAGCTACTCAGTGCCCTGCTGACAGATAAAGAGCAGCATGATATTGCTAACCGCATTCGTATCTTTGACTTGCTTGATCGAGGTATCACGCAGCGTGACATCTCTGAGCAACTAGGCGTTGGTATTGCTACTGTCTCTCGCGGTGCTAGAGCCATGCACAGCCATGATGTGAGTGCATTACTTGCGACTCATAGAGAACGGTCTTAAACCACCGATCCCAATACCGTTTACCCTTTTCCTCATTACTTTATTAATTGTTGATTGACACATATTTGAACCATTTTGGACTTTATTATGACTGCTAGTACGCCCATACATATCCAACCTGCACCTATCGATATCCCGAGCAAACCACAACGTATCAAGCTCACGCAAGATATCGATTTTTTTGCATTATTCAAACGTATCGAGAGCGCTTTTGACACCTGTTATTTGCTCGAATCATTGGGCGAAGACAGTCACATCTCACGCCACCATGCCATCGGCTTTGATCCTGTGACCACCATCGCTGCTATTGACCGTAATACGCTCGCTATCACGGACAATAAAACGGCTGAAACGACTCGTTATCAAACTGACAATCCTTATCAATTGCTCCGCGCCATCACGCCGCAGCACGTCATTGCCCGTGATCAAAGTGGCGGTCTCGTTGGTTATTTGGGCTATGACTGCGTCAATTTTTTTGAGCCAAGCCTGACAGCCAAAGCCAGTGACGACTTTGAGCCATTTAAATTTGGCGTCTATTTAGATGGATTGACGCTCGATAAAATGACGGGTGAGATTTTCTACTTTTATTATCCAACCGCTCAGCAGAATAATCGTATCGAGCAAATCAAAGCCCTACTTGATGAGCCAGTTCCCAGCTACGAAGCGCCCACCGTTGAATTTTTGGGCGATGGTATGAGTCAAGAGGAGCATGCCAAGGTAGTGATGCAGGTCAAAGAAGACATCATCTCTGGTCGTATCTTTCAGTGTGAGGTTGGGTTTAAGTCCAAATATCGTATTGCTGGCGACAAAATGCCCATCTACGAAAAATTGCGTACCGTGAACCCCTCGCCGCACATGTATTTTATGAAATTTGCTCAGCAGTGCATTATTGGTGCTTCCCCTGAGCTACTGTTTCGCTTGCGTCAAGGCGAGATGGAAACTTACCCACTCGCAGGTACTGCCAAGCGTGGCGTCGATGTAGCAGAAGATCGCAAACTTGCTCGCGCCCTACTCAACGATGACAAAGAAATTGCCGAGCACAATATGCTGGTTGATTTGCATCGTAATGATATTGGCCGAGTGGCGCGATTTGGCACGGTAAAAGTGCGTAGTTTGATGGACATCAAGCGCTTCTCGCACGTACAGCATATTTCCTCTGAGATCGTCGGCATCCTGCACCCTGACGAAGATATGTTCAGTGCCCTTGCCAGCAACTTCCCCGCTGGTACGTTATCAGGCGCTCCTAAGGTAGAGGCTATTAAGGTGATTAACGAGCTTGAACCAGATGGTCGCGGCGCGTATGGCGGCGCGCTGGGTTCATTTAACTTCAATGGTGATTGCATCTTTGCCATTCCAATTCGTAGCCTGTTTATCAGCGGCGAGTCAGCCTACGCGCAAACGTGCGGCGGCAATGTCTATGACTCAAACCCAGCGGATGAGTATCTAGAGATTCAGCGTAAGCTGTCGGCGATGAAAGTCGTATTAGACAGCTTTATGCAACCATAGTTACCCCTATTTTTATCAAAGAGTTTATGACCCATGAATGTTTTAATTATCGATAACTACGACTCGTTTACCTTCAATCTGTACCAATATGTCGGCGAGATTTTGCAAACCTTGAGCGATGATAAAGAAACCAGCGTCACCGTGAAGCGCAATAATGAGATTACCCTCGCAGAGGTAGAAGCAATGAATCTGGATAGAATCATCATTTCACCTGGCCCTGGCTCCCCTGATGATCCTGCCTATTTTGGTATATGTAGCGAGGTCATCGAGAAACTGGGCAAAACTGTGCCACTACTGGGCGTGTGCCTCGGTATGCAAGGTATCGCGCATGTGTTCGGCGGCGATGTGATACGCGCTAGTGTGCCGATGCATGGCAAGGTCTCATCGATTCGCCATGATGGTAAGGGTATCTATCAGGGCTTGCCGCAAGCGCTTGAAATCATGCGCTATCACTCACTGGTGGTCAAAGCCGACACTCTACCCGACTGCTTGCAGATTACCTCAGTCGTCGCCAATGACGAGCGAGCGACATTAAGCTTTGATGAATCTGCGCTGACGGGCGATGAAATTATGGGACTAAAGCACAAAGACTATCCAATTCAAGGCGTGCAATTTCACCCAGAATCGTTTGCCACTGAAGGCGCTAAGCGTTTGCTGAGTAATTTTTTACTGCAGGTGTAAATGCTACTATCCAGCCACGTCTTCCATTTTAAATAATAGTCGATTGAATTTAGACCACGCCCTAGTAGCAGTTTATAATCTTTTAATGATAGACTAAAAGAACAAACAAAAGACAGCCCTTGAACCGGTTGTCTTTTCTTATTGCAATATGGCTTGGTGCCTTTACATCACAGGCACTCTGGCAATAGCCCAATGTCATTTAGATCGTAAGAAGAACTCAGTATGGCAAATCTTGAAAGCACAGCGGCGATACACTCGCATCAGTCATGGATAGGCATTGTCCAAATCATCACCGCGGCAACCTGCTGGGGGACGCTTGGAATATTCTCAACCTACCTCAATCAAATGGGCTTTAGTGGTTGGCAAGTCACGATATTACGCATTGTGACGGCAGCAGTGATTATCTTAGCCATGCTACCGACCCTATGGCCACAGCTGATCAAACTACGACCCAAGCAGTGGTTTGGGTTGGCACTTCAGTCCTTGATTGGTGTGCTGGGGATGTCCGTCTGCTATTTTTTTGCTGTCAGTTATGTTGGTGCGGGCCCTGCGGTAGCCCTGCTGTATACCGCGCCTGTGTTTAGCCTGCTATTCTCAAAGTTTTTGCTCAGTGAGTCCATTACGCGAAAATCTATCGCGCTGGCATTCATGGCGGTTTTTGGGGTTGGGTTGACGATGCTGGGTGAGCAAGCAGAGGTCAATTGGGGTGTTTTGCTCGGGTTGGCAGCAGGGATGTGCTACTCCTTATACGGCGTGCTCGGCAAGCGCGCGATGCATGACGCGCATCCAGCTCCTTTGGTGTTTTTTACCTCTGTGATCATCAGCGCGTGCGGGCTGCTACTACTACCCGAAACGTATCACACCTATGAGCAGCTAATGTCGTTACCACTACTGACTTGGGGCTATGTGTTAGGGCTGTCGCTCTTGGGTACAGTCGTGCCCTTTGGCCTGTATATGAAAGCATTAGAGAAGCTGCCTGCCTCGCGTGCTTCTGTTTTTACCATTTTTGAGCCGTTGACGGCGATTGCGCTGGCAATGATACTGCTACATCAAGCTCTGTCTTGGATTCAATATCTGGGCGTAACGCTGATTTTGCTGGCGGCGTTGTTAAATGCAGTGGTTAATGGCACAACCACGCGCGTCCCTCGCTGGCTTAAAAGACGGCAAACGGTCTAGCCTTGTTATTTGGTTGTCTGGCAGGGTGCGATAACCAAATTTGGATTAAAAAACGACGCAATAGATAAACTTTATTAAAAGGTATTTTTCTCGCTTGCTGTATCTCCGCTGACAGAGACTACGTAAAATTTATCCCAAACCGTCAAACTCAAATTATAGACACAAAAAAAGCCCTCAATGGGCTTCTTTCTAACTAAACATATTGCAACGATATAAATCGCTTACTGCTCGATACGCTGCAAAAATGCCTGCGTACGCGGATGCGTTGAGTCTTCAAATAACTGCTTAGCGCTGCCCTCTTCGACGACAACGCCGTCTTCGATCAAGACCACGTGGTCGGCAACGTCACGGGCAAAATTGATTTCGTGAGTGACCACGACCATCGTCCAGCCTTCTGACGCCAACTGCTTCATCGTCTCAAGCACATCTTGTACCAGCTCTGGATCAAGCGCGGACGTTGGCTCATCAAACAATAACAATGAAGGCTCAATCGCGAGCGCACGGGCGATGCCAATACGCTGCTGCTGACCACCAGATAGCTGGAACGGGTACAGCTCAGCTTTGTCCGCCAGTCCGACTTTTTCAAGCAATACCAGCGCGTCTTTACGCATCTCAGCCTTGTTTTTACCTTGTACCACTGTCGGGCCGAGCATGAGATTTTCGATCGCAGTCTTGTGCGGAAACAAATTATAAGACTGAAACACCATACCTGATTTGCGCTGCAAAGCGAGCAGCGTTTTTTTGCTTGGCTTAGTCGCAAAGTCAACTTTTAAGCTGTCATCATCAAATGCAATGACACCTTTATCAGGAATCTCCAGCGCATTGAGACAGCGCAAAAACGTGGTTTTACCCGATCCTGAAGGTCCTAATATGACGACCACCTTACCTTTATTGATGGTCAAGTCGATGCCTTTTAGCACCTGATTGCCACCAAAGGCTTTATGAATATTAGTGACTTTGATCATAAAAATTCCTGTTGTGCTGGTCTATATGTACGATGGTCGGTTGCTAAGCGCTCTTGTCAAGCAGCTCAGCTATGACTTACTTTGCCACGTAACGGTCTAATCGAGTCTCAAGCTTGCCTTGGATAAAGGTCAAGAACAGACAGATACCCCAATAAATAATCGCCGCTTCGGTATACACCAGCATAAATTCATAGTTACGTGCTGTGATGATCTGCGCTTGTTTAAACAGCTCAGTGACCAATACCAGTGATGCAAGTGAAGTGTCTTTTACTAGACTGATAAAGGTATTAGACAATGGCGGCACTGACACGCGCAGCGCTTGCGGTAAAATCACATGACGAAATGTCTGTAGATACGTCAAGCCGACCGTTGAACCCGCTTCCCATTGCCCTTTTGGAATCGACAAAATCGAGGCACGCACCGTCTCTGATGCATACGCACCAATATTGAGCGAGAATGCAATGATCGCTGAAGGAAACGGATCGAGCTTGACGCCTACACTTGGTAAACCGTAGAAAATAATAAACAGCTGAACCAGCATCGGTGTACCACGAATCGCGGATACATAGATACGAGCCAATCGATAAATAATCTCATGGAACCAACCAGTACGCGGTACGATTCGAATCAATGCGACGGTCAGGGCAATGGCCATACCGATAGAAAACGATATCAGCGCCAGCGGTATCGAATAATAGATACCGCCTTTGAGCATTGGCCAAAACGACGAGATGACGATCTGCGCCCGATCAGGACTTATAAATGGCAATAATGCCAATAGTTCTGCAAGCACAGACGTGATAGAAGCCAACATTACTTCTGCTGACTTACATCAGCACCAAAGAACTCTTCGCTAAGCTTGGTGAGTGTACCATCAGCGGCGAGTGCGGCCATTGCTTCATCCAATTTTGCCACCACTTCATCGTTGCCTTTGATAAGCACGAGACCTGAGCCTGTTTGTTCACTTGGTGGGGCTGTCAGTTTGATCTCAAGATCAGAATCTGGGAATTTTTTGAGATAATCAAGCACGGCTAGATTGTCATTCATTGTAAAGTCAGCGCGGTCTTGCTTCACCAATTGAATCGCTTGTGCCATACCATCGACAGGGACGATTTCTGCGCCGTATTTTTCTGCCAGCTCGCCGTAGTTACTGCTGAGTGATTGAGCCGTACGTAAGCCTTTTAGGCCATCCCAAGAGCTATAACGGTTGTCATCAGTCGGTGCCAATGCAACCGCGCCTGACCAGCTATAAGCCATAGATTTGTCATATTTAGCTTGACGCTCAGGCGTCGTTAAGCTGACTTGGTTGGCCACCATATCAAAGCGTTTTGAATCCAAACCTGCTAGCATCGCATCCCACTGAGTCTCTTTAAACTCAACGTCTACGCCTAGCTTGTCAGCGACCGCACGCGTCACTTCGACGTCATAGCCTGTCAGCTTGCCACTCTCATCATGATAGGTAAATGGAGGATATGTACCCTCTGTACCGACGTTAATGGTGCCGCCGTTATTGATACGTTGCAGCAAATCAGAACCGCCAGTCGAGGTGGTGTCAGTGGCAGTAGTGTCAGCTTCATTAGTATTAGACTGACCACAAGCGGCAAGTAACACAGTACTAGCAGCAAGGGCTAAAAGAGTACGACGTTTCATAAGACGTCCTTATAAAAGTAGATGAATGAGATAAAAGGGTTTACATGAAAACAGTTAGCGCCAATAAATAGGGAAAAGCCGATACAAAAGGGCAATATAATAATCGCCCTGCAACATTCGGCTTTGGTTGCTCGATTTGAGGTTAGTCAGCATATTTTTCAATGCTGCGACCCTGTTATTTTCGAATTTTTATAGCGTATGATCATTCAATAGGCAGCCGATCAGACGTTCATAGTTGCTACTGGATCAATCGCTGCTCATAAATATAATATCTTACTTTAGATAAAAAAGCGTACAAACTCCGTGAGCGTGCGTCAGGTAATGACCGCCATTAGCGCAAAACTACAACTCACCTGAGAATTGATAGCGATCACCAGCATGCCACATCTTGACAAAGGTGACGACTTGACCGGCTGAATAAGTCTGGCGACGCAATACCAATGTCGGCGACTGCGGCGCAATCTGCAACGCATCTGCCACCTCGTTTGGTGCTGCAAGCGCACGTATGGTGTAGCTGCCACTCTCTAGCGGTATTTTGGCAACCAAATAATCACTGGTATTGACCACGGTAAAATCCTGATCAATAAAATGTGGCACTTTTTTGGCATCAACCCAGCGCTCTTCGAATTGTATGGGCTGACCATCTGCAACGTGAATGATTTTCACCTCATATAAAATCGGTGCATCACTAGCGTCTGTATGAGTCACGGTAGCCATTTCATCAATACCAAACTTACGGCGCAACTCATCATCGAGCATAGCAGCAGTCACCGCGCGCTTACTCACCACTTTTGCTTCATAATCGCGATTGGCAGATTTGAGATCCTCTGCGATATTACGCACTTCTACAAAGGTATGGTTGAATTGCTGCTGCGCGACAAAGGTTCCTGAGCCTTGACGCCGCTCCAATACACGCTCTTCGCTTAGCTCTTTGAGCGCGCGATTCACCGTCATCCGTGAGACACCAAACTCTGTCGCCAGTGCCATTTCTGTAGAGATCGCACTGCCCGCTTGCCATTTGCCAGAGTGAATATTGTCTAATATCGCATTTTTAATCCGCTGATACGCCGGAATCGTTTTTGTCATATTCGTTTTAAACCGTCAGTTCCGCTAATAAGAGTAGCGCCATAATATCACGACAATCATGCGAACTTTTATTCATATCACTCTATCAGTTATGCTCTTTTTTTTCATTAATTCTAATTCTTATCAAAAATCCTTGCATGAAAAAAGTATCTTTGATAATTTGTATATACAACTTATAGCAAGTCTAAAAATCTTGATCTAGCTACTCTATATTTCGATGCCTTTATAGACTGCCTATAAAACATTTACTCTGATTATTTTATCGCCCTATGAGCTACCACAAGGATATGACCATGACTACTGAAAACGGAACCAACAATAAACTTACCCGCCGTGATGAGTCTCGCGATATCGCTGCGCCTACAGGCAGCACACTACATTGTAAAAGCTGGCTGACCGAAGCGCCGTATCGCATGCTGCAAAACAACCTACATCCTGATGTAGCAGAAAACCCAAAAAGTCTTGTGGTATACGGTGGTATCGGACGCGCCGCGCGTAACTGGGAGAGCTATGATCAAATCCTAGAGTCATTAAAAAAATTAGAAGATGACGAAACCTTACTCGTACAATCAGGCAAGCCTGTGGGCGTGTTTCAAACTCATGAGAACGCACCGCGCGTATTGATTGCCAACTCAAACCTAGTACCACGCTGGGCAACGTGGGAGCACTTCAATGAGCTCGATCGCAAAGACTTATTTATGTACGGACAGATGACCGCAGGTAGCTGGATTTATATCGGTACGCAAGGCATCGTGCAAGGCACATACGAGACTTTTGTTGAAGCGGGTCGTCAGCATTATAATGGCAGCTGGGAAGGTCGCTGGATTTTGACCGCAGGTCTTGGCGGTATGGGCGGCGCGCAGCCACTGGCCGCAACCTTTGCAGGCGCAACCTCATTGAACATCGAATGCCAGCAATCAAGCATCGATTTCCGTTTGCGCACGGGTTATGTCGATAAGCAAGCGCGCGATCTTGACCATGCTTATGAATTGATTGAGCAGCATACCAAAGCAGGCGAGGCGATCTCTATCGCGCTACTTAGTAACGCTGCAGATATCTTGCCTGAAATCGTTAAGCGCGCTCGTGAAGGAGACATCAAACCTGATTTGGTGACCGATCAAACCTCAGCGCACGACCTGATCAATGGCTATCTACCAAGCGGCTGGACTGTTGAAGAATGGAAGTCCGCTCAAGAAGATCCAGAGCAATATGCAGCTCTCACCAAAGCCGCTGCTGAGTCTTGTGCCGTACATGTCCAAGCGATTTTAGACTTGCAAGCGATGGATATTCCAGCGACCGATTACGGTAATAATATCCGTCAGGTGGCGTTCGATGAAGGGGTTGAGGATGCCTTTAATTTCCCCGGTTTTGTCCCTGCTTATATTCGTCCGCTGTTTTGCCAAGGCAAAGGTCCGTTCCGTTGGGTGGCGCTCTCAGGTGATCCAGAAGACATCTATAAGACCGATCAAAAAATCAAAGAGCTGTTCCCTGAAAACAAGCATATCCATCGCTGGCTCGATATGGCAAAAGAGCGTATTCAGTTCCAAGGCTTGCCTGCACGTATCTGCTGGTTGGGTCTGGGCGAGCGTGACAAAGCAGGTTTGGCATTTAATGAAATGGTCAAAAACGGTGAGCTAAAAGGCCCAATCGTGATTGGTCGTGACCACCTCGACACGGGCTCGGTCGCCAGCCCCAACCGCGAGACCGAAAGCATGAAAGACGGCTCAGATGCGGTATCTGATTGGGCACTGTTGAACGGTATGCTAAACGTGGCAGGCGGCGCAACGTGGGTATCACTACATCATGGCGGCGGTGTCGGCATGGGCTACTCGCAGCATTCAGGCATGGTCATCGTGGCGGACGGTACAGATGCCGCAGCCAAACGCTTGTCACGCGTATTGGTCAATGACTGCGGCTCAGGCGTTATGCGTCATGCCGATGCAGGTTATGAGTTGGCGATTAAGACAGCGAAAGATTATGGTTTAAATCTGCCAATGATCAAATAGTTTGAACTACCTTAATATTATAAAAACAAACACTTATATGACTATGCAACTAGGATTACCCTTATGAGCAACATCAAACAACTAACCCTACACCCACGCCAGCTTAGCTTTGAGATGCTACGCGACATCTACGATCAGCCCGTGGTATTGAGCTTGCCTGAGAGTGCGTATGAGGCGATTGACGCCTCGCATAACAATGTCAAAACCATTATTGAGCGTGATAAGAGCGCCTACGGCATTAATACCGGCTTTGGTCTGCTTGCCAAAACCCGCATCAGTGATGACCAGCTTGAACTGCTACAGCGTAACCTAATCATTTCTCACTCGGTAGGTACGGGTGACGCGCTACCAGAGGGCGTGGTGCGCCTGATTATGGTGATGAAAGTTGCTAGCCTAGCACAAGGTGTGTCTGGCGTACGTCGCGAGGTGGTAGATAGTTTACTTGGTTTAATCAACAATCAAATCACCCCAAATATCCCAGCCAAAGGCTCAGTTGGTGCCTCTGGTGACTTAGCGCCACTATCACATATGACACTTGCGATGATGGGCGAAGGTGATGTGTTTGTCGCTGGTAAAAAAGTGCCAGCTGCTGATGCCCTAGCAAAGCATGGACTTGAGCCTATTACTCTTGCAGCCAAAGAAGGCCTTGCGCTTATCAACGGTACGCAAGTCTCAACTGCGCTGGCATTACGTGGTTATTTCTTAGCGCGTGATTTACTTGAGACTGCTACTATCGTCGGCTCACTGTCAATTGATGCCGCCAAAGGCTCAGATTCACCATTTGATGCGCGTATTCACGAAGTACGCGGTCATCATGGTCAAATAGAGATCGCCAAAGCACACCGTCAATTGATCAAAGGCAGTGCTATCCGCGCCTCGCACGATGGTGAACAAGATGATCGCGTTCAAGACCCTTATTGCTTACGTTGCCAGCCACAGGTCATGGGTGCTTGTCTTGATATCATCAACCAAGCAGGGAAAACGCTGCTCATCGAATCTAATGCGGTAACAGACAATCCGCTTATCTTTAATAATGAAGATGGTCCGGTCGCCATATCAGGTGGTAACTTCCATGCTGAGCCAGTCGCTTTTGCCGCGGATATTTTAGCATTGGCAATCGCTGAGATTGGCTCGATGTCTGAGCGCCGTGTCGCTTTGCTGATCGATGCAACTTTGTCAGGTGGTCTGCCACCATTCCTAGTCGATAACGCTGGGGTCAACTCAGGCTTTATGATTGCGCATGTAACCGCAGCAGCACTGGCTTCAGAAAACAAATCTATCGCCCATCCTGGTAGCGTCGATAGCATCCCGACTTCTGCCAACCAAGAAGACCATGTATCCATGGCTACCTATTGCGCACGCCGCCTATATGAGATGGCGCAAAACACTGCGACTATCATAGGTATTGAGCTATTGGCCGCTGGTCAAGGTATTGATTTTCATCGCGGACTTGAGACATCAGAGCCGTTGACTGTGGCACATCAAAAACTACGTGAGAAAGTGACGTTCTATGATAAAGATCGCTACCTCGCCCCTGATATCGAAGCGGCCAAGCAGTTAGTACTAGACGGTACACTTGCTGAGCATTGGCAAGAACTACGTAGCGACTGGTACGAGTCTAAATAAGCATTGGCTGGTAAAAGGAGAGCCATGATGGCAGTCACAAACTTGACCATACCCATTTGCCATACACCTGCTGATATGACTCAGTGGACAGGACGCGCAGAGCCGTTTGAGACTGCACGCGCCCGTTATTGGTATCAGCTTGCTCAGCTTTATGAGGCTCAACATATTGGGCTAATTGGCTTTGCCTGTGATCAAGGCGTCAGACGCAATCAAGGCCGCGTGGGTGCTAGAGCTGCACCGTCATTGATTCGTCGAGCTTTTGCTACGCTGCCAGTCATCGCTGATTTGCAACAACGCTTTGATAGCCAATTATCAACCTTATTGGGTGATGCTGGCGACATTCATTGTGATGATAATGATGGCTTTGCCGACAGTATTCTTGAGCAAGCTCAGATCAAATATGCCGATGCAGTGAGCACTATCGTCAAGCAAGGTGGATTACCCATCGGGCTTGGCGGTGGTCATGCCATTGCTTATGGTAGCTTTTTGGGATTATGGCAGGCCTTAGAAAAGGCAAACGATACAACTATCAGCACATCCGCAGCACCGACAATCGGGATTATTAATTTCGATGCCCATCTTGATATTCGTCAGTCTGATGTGGCGACTTCTGGTACACCGTTTCGCCAGATTGCCGAGCATCTTGACGCACACGATCAGCCCTTTCATTATTGCTGTATTGGCGTCAGTCGCTTTTCTAATACCGCCGCGCTCTTTGATCGCGCTGAGCAACTGGGTGTACAGGTTATTAGTGATGAAGACTGTCATTATCAGCCTTGGGACACCATTGCCGAGCAGGTCAAAAGCTTCATAGATCAGGTTGATATTATTTATCTCACTATTGATATGGACTGTCTCCCCTCTAGTGTCGTTCCGGGTGTCAGTGCGCCTGCTGCTTTTGGTATTGAGCTTGGTTTTGTTGAGCGTATGGTCAAGCTGATTGTGTCATCAGGCAAAGTAAAAATGGCAGATATTGCTGAGATCAACCCAACCTTTGATGTGGATAGTCGTAGCTGCAAAGTCGCTGCTCGACTGCTGGCAACGATTGTAGAACAGCACTTACTTGTCACTTAGATCTTACAAGCAAAGGTCTTGCAAACAAAGATCGCTCGCCTCCCAATTATTAGGAGCATACTATGAATGAATCAGAAAATTTTAAAGAGCAGACGCTCGACGAATCTACTATGACATCGTTTGACCACCTTATTATCAATGCCAATATTGCGACGTTTTCAGCGCACTATGGTTTTAATCTTTATGAAAATTCAGATACTAATAACGTCCCATACGGTCAGCTAGAGAGCGCGGCTATCGGTATTAAAGACGGCAAGATTGCATGGATTGGGGCACAAGAGCAAATCACGACGCATCTGCCACATTATCACGAGAACCAAATCACAGACGCCGATGGCAAATGGCTAACGCCTGGGCTTATCGATTGTCATACGCACATTGTCTATGGTGGCAACCGCAGCAATGAATTCGAAGCGCGTTTGCAAGGGGCCAGTTACCAAGACATCGCAGCACAAGGCGGCGGTATTGTCGCAACCGTGAGTGCCACCCGCACGGCCAGTATTGAATCGCTATTTACCCAAAGTGAAAAGCGCCTACTTGCGCTGATGAAAGAAGGCGTCACCAGCATCGAAATCAAATCAGGTTATGGTCTTGACTTAGATACTGAGCGCAAAATGCTCACCGTCGCACGCCAGCTTGGCGAAAAATACGACATCCACGTCAGCACCACGTATCTTGCAGCGCACGCCTTACCACCTGAATATAAGTCCCATATGCAGGACCGTGCGGACGACTATATCGAGCAAGTCTGTGAGTGGCTACCAATCCTGCATGCAGAAGGCTTGGTTGATGCGGTCGATGGCTTTTGTGAAAACATTGCGTTTAGTAGCGATCAGATTAGACACGTTTTTGAGGTTGCACGCTCCTTAGACCTGCCGGTCAAACTACACGCTGAGCAGTTATCTGACATCGGCGGTAGCGCTTTAGTTGCCGAATACAAAGGGCTATCTAGCGACCATTTAGAACATTTATCAGAAACTGACATAGAGAAAATGGCTGCTAGCAACACGGTTGCGGTGATATTGCCCGGAGCGTTTTATACCTTGCGTGACACCAAGCTGCCACCGATTGAGGCACTTCGCAAGCATCAAGTTCCTATGGCGATTTCAACCGATTGTAACCCCGGTACCTCACCGTTAACGTCGCTGTTGTTGGCAATGAATATGGGCTGTACGCTGTTTTACCTCACGCCTGAAGAAGTATTGGCAGGATCAACCGTTTATGCAGCCAAGGCTTTGGGTCTATCTAATAAAGGCAAAACAGAAGTGGGCTGTGATGCTGATCTGGTACTGTGGGATATCGCTCGTCCTGCTGACTTGGCCTATCAGATGGGACTGAACCCCATTGCAGGCACTATGTTTCAAGGTCAATGGCGTGATAAAGCTTAACGAATACGCCTTGATTTATCGTCACTAAAAAAGCCCCTATCATTGAATGATGGAGGCTTTTTGGTCGTTACATTGCAAGTTTTATGAAATAGCAGAAAAAACTTATCATAACCTTAGTTTAAATAGGGATTTACTATATCAATATTTTTAGTAAGGATTTATAATACCCTTTTTCAAACAGGGTTATTTTTGGCTAACTATAGTTCATAAATAAAAATTAACACACAGTATAGAGAAAGCGATATGCGTACAGATTCATTTCAACAGATATTGGAAGACTTAAACAGCTCATCAGCAGATGTTGAAGCATCTGCCCTAATCTCTAACGATGGTCTGATGATTGCCTCAGCTCTACCAACTGGCGTTGATGAAGATCGTGTGGGTGCGATGTCAGCAGCACTGCTATCATTAGGCGACCGTGCAGGCCGCGAATTGGCACGCGGTAGTATCGATCGCATCATGATTCAAGGCGAGATGGGCTACGTAATCATGACGTCATCAGGCGATGAAGCGGTACTCACTATCATGGCAAAACCCAATGCCAAGCTTGGTTTGATATTCTTGGACATCAAGCGCGCCTCAGAAGCCCTAGCAAAACTCATTTGATTGATGGCTTTGGCTTTTTGACGAGTGCCCTATGTACTCGATTTTACTCATTATAAATATAACGACCAACGAAGGAGATGACCATGGGTTCTCCAATCCCTGATGCACACAAGCCTGACCTGCCTGCTGAGCAAGTCACCCTGACCTATCATGATGGCACCTCTCGAACTGTCTATGATACAGGTGTAGAGCGTCCCTACCCAGATGGTAAGCTCATTGTCTCGCGTACCGATTTAGACGGTATTATCACTCACGTCAACGACGCCTTTGTCGAGATTAGTGGCTACCACGTCGATGAGCTCATCGGTCAACAGCACTATATTCTGCGTCATCCTGATATGCCAAAAGCCGCTTACAAAGACCTGTGGGATACTGCTGAGTCTGGACAAAAATGGCATGGCTATGTCAAAAATTTATGCAAAGACGGCAGTCACTACTGGGTATATGCCACGGTCGTGCCCAATGTTCGCCGCGGCGAAACTGTAGGATACACTTCAGTACGCCGTAAGCCATCACGCAGTAAAATCGAAGCGGCAATGGCTCAGTACGCCCAAATGAAACAAGATGAGGAAGGCTAAATCATGACGACACACAATATGTTAATCGCCCCTGATTTTTCGCCTGAGCGCTTTGCTGGCTGGCATATGTTTAACACCTTGATTCAAAAGCGTGCCAACCTAAACATGCACCTCAATATCCCAGCCTCACATGCTGAGCAAGAGACCTTGATTGAGGCAGGTGATATTCAAATTATCTACGCCAACCCTTTTGATGCCGCTGCCCTCATCCGTGAGCAAGGCTACCGTGCAGTTGCACGTCCCATTGGCAAATCTGATGAGATGGTCATTGCCGCGGCGGCCAATAGCGACATCAATCACTTAGACGATATCCATAAAGGCGCAACCGTTGCGATGGCAGACAATCGAGACGTCAAGCTGATCGGTTTGCGCCTGCTCGAAGCTGTCGATATAGAAGAATCTGACCTCAACTGGGATATCACTGAGACCTATCAAGCAGCTGCTCGTAAAGTCATCAAAGGCGATGCCCAAGCGGCGTTTTTCTTGGCGGAGATTTTTCACAGCTTCTCACGCTTGACCAAAGCTCAGCTCTCAGTATTGATTGAAAGTGATCTGGCAGACATAAGCCACGTCCTTCTCATCAAAGACGACTTTCCAGATGCGCAAATTTTTATAGAAGCCATCCTGGATTTGCATAGCGATGATGATGGAAAAGAAGCCTTAACTGAGCTTGGTATGCCTGAAGGGTTTGAGGCCATGAGTGAAGAGGATGCTGAATTTATGATTGATTTGATGCAGACATTGCTGGATTGATGGCTCATTGACACTCATATTATCAGAGGTTGTTTTGCTGAATGAGCTCATAGCCTGAGGCACTGGTTGTCGTCACGGCTATGACACAAGGAGACCATTATGTCTGATTCAGACCTGATCAAAGAAAACGAGAAAGTGGCGCACCGAGTCTTTCGGTTTTATTCACGCAAAGTGTTTTTGGCATCCAACAACCGTTACTTTCATGAGCAGCGCATCAACGCCGCCTTATTACTCACCGAAAAAGAACCCCTACAGGGCGCGGTAGCAGACTTTTTCTATGGGTGCTGGTTTGACATTCCATACGATGTCAATAATCTGTTTACGCGTATCAAAGACCGTTTGACCCCTGAGGCCAAGCAAGGGTTTCGCGATTGTATTGATAAAAAAAGCTATATTCAGCGCAACAGTATGCTCGCCACTCGCTGGAGCGTTTTGGTATCACCGTCGCTCAATGAGCAAAAACAACGCTTGCGCATCAGTAGCGATGATGCCAAAGAAATCGCTAAAGACATCACAAGCGAGTTGATGCAAGCACGTGCTAGCCACGACTGGGGCACCATTGAGCAAATTGAAAATGAGTTTTTTGCCTACTGTACGGCGCGCAACGATCGTCTGGCATTTTCCTTAGTTTGGTTTAGCTTGGGCAAAAGTGATTGGCAATTTGATCAACGCTGGGATAACTGCCAACAGCATTTGGATCAGACCATCAAGCCTACCACGACATCATAAACTGTCATGCGTTTATAACTTAACTTCTATCACTTTTTACCACTTTTTCATCGCTAAGGTAGCCGCTATGTCTTCTTATTTGAATGCCGATAAGACCTATCTAACCTTAACGCCTGCTGGTATTTTTGAGGCGTTTTCACAGAATGAGCCGACTGACGAGCAGTTGGCGCTACAAGATTTATTGTCTTATGGGCAGACACTACTCGCCGCTGATTGGTTGCAGCGTTATTCTGATATATGGCTACAAAGCTTTATCGAGCAAGGCTGGATTGAAAAACTGTCTTTGCTATTGCCAGCGCCCAATCTACCATTGGATCAGTTTTTGCCTTACGTAGTCGCGAGCTTATCTGGCAAACGCCGTGCCGCAATTGGCTCTGATGAAGGGTTTTGTCTGGCTCGGATTGGTTATAGTCAAGAAGAAGCGGACATGCTCAGTGTCGCTGCTGCTGACTTTTCCGGCTTTATGCTGCGCCAAAAGCAGCGTGGCTGGGCAGTAGAAAGCCAAGCGATCTCGTTTTTTCAGCAAGTTGACTTGCTCATACCTGAAACCAGCTTTGTGTTTTTATGGATCGATGGCGCAGGTTATGTGCTCATCATCGATGGCGAACCCTTAACCAACAGTCGCGCCTTTGTAGAGCTGGTCTGGGCGCTCAAGACCTCTGGACTCAAATTTCTAAATTGATTCAGCAGCACACGCCAGCTTTAACCCTCTCTTGTATGGGCTTGTCAAAATAAACGACAAGCCTATCATGCCAGCATAAAAGCCACTCAACATCTCTCATGCGCTTCTTTTACCGTCCGCTTTCACCAGCCCTTTTATCCAGCAATAACAATACCCTGAGATTTAACAATAACTTGTCATCGTTTAAGTCATACTCTCCTCACAGTTGTAAGACGCTTTTCTTGGCGCTGCCTAGTCTTTTCTAAAACAATAGTTTCTACAAACGCTCATTTTCTACCATTTCTAAGATTTAGATACCCCATTCCAACGTCCTACCTCATCGACAGTGGCAACCTTTGCCAAACCTTGCACTTTTGCTTATTTTTTAGGACAGTTTGTGACTTCGCTGACCACCGTGCGCGTGCGCTATCAAACGATCGAAATTGGCAATACTGACGTTTGCACCCTGCGTGACAATCAGCAATTTAGCGATCCTGATGATGAGGCATTAAACTTGGGTATGTGCTCTGCTTCTTGGCCGATGTTTGGAGTAATCTGGCCGTCAAGCTTGGTGCTGGCCAATCACATGCTTGATTACGATATCGCGGACAAACGAATTTTGGAGGTGGGCTGCGGCATGGCGCTATTAAGTTTGCTGCTCAATCATAGACAAGCTGACATTACAGCGACCGACTATCATCCGACCGTTGAGTATTTCCTTGATAGAAATACCACACTGAATAATAACAAAGAGATTAATTTTGAGCGTTTGGATTGGGCAGAGGATAACAGCCACCTTGCCAAGTTTGATATCATTATCGGCAGTGACTTGCTCTACGAAGACCAACATATTGGGATATTGGCTGAGTTTATCGAACGTCATGCGCTGCCAACCTGTGAAGTCATCGTAGGTGATCCTGGACGCGGGCGTAAAAACAAGCTAACCAATAAGATGATCGAGTTTTGCTTTAGTAGCAAGCACGTCAAACCTGAAAATACGACTTATCTAGCGTTGCCGTTTAAGGGGCATATTTTGACGTTTTCGCGGAGTGGTTAATCGGCAGACTTATCTTTGTCGTTACCAAACTTTGAAATAAGCGCCATGATGACTTCTTGAGAGTTAATTGGATAAGATTCATTACTGACAGATTGGAAGTCTTTAGGTGCGAATATTCTTTGAGCGATTTCTGACTTTATTTTATGTTGCTCTTCTTCAGGTAACGAGGCTATATAGGGATTAATAGCTTTTAAATCCAATGATGTTTGAAGATGAGTATATTGTTGTTGACGATGCTTAGTAGACTCGCGAGCTAAATAAGCAGCTGGAACTGACAACAAAAAGACTAACGCTAATCTTAAAAGAGCATTAGAAAGATCAAAGCTTTGAGTAATTGACTCCAAGAAAGAATAGCCGGCTATTGCTACGATAAGTACCATACAAACTAGTGAGCATATTCTTAACCAATTTGCTGCTTTCCTTTCTTGCTCGGCACTAAGCGCATATTCTGAAACAATAACTCTGCCTGCTGCATTACCCAAAAGTGTATCCAACTCACTATTTTTATCATTAATAGCTTTTAGCTCTTTTTCATATTCTAGCGATATGGCACCAATTTTACTTTTATATGTCTTTTCTAAAGACTCTATTTGTTTCGTTAAACTATCAGCCTTGACTTCACTTTCATCTAGCGCTTTTTTTATTCTACGATTCAACTCTTCAATCTTTTCATTATTATCTTTTAATTTTTTCTTAAAAGATCTATAGTCTTGCATATCGCTTGACACATTTAAACGTGCTTTGTCTGTCAAAGTTACTTTTAAGATTGATGAGCTTTCTATCTTCTTTCGAAGTGCTGTGGCACTACCTGATAGATCATTCTTATGAGATTTGGTCTGCTCACCTACATCATCAATAAACAAACCAATAGACGTTACACTGGAGCAGATATTTAATATAGCCTCGGCAATTTCTTCTATACTTCCTTTATCTGAAATCACCTCATAATCATTAAGAGCCTTTATGAAGTTTTCAATATGATTTTTAGTACTTTTAGATACTGGTTTATCACCGATACTATCTCTAAATTTGTTAAATATTTCTATTATATTTGCTATATCATTCTCAAATCCTAACAGCATATCTTCCATAGTACTCTCAGTCTGCATACATAAATCGATAATTATATATCAGTTTGGGTATATGAAATCCAGTTAGTTTGACTACGTAAATAACTACTTAAGCAAGCTTCCACTGCTGACGCGTGATTTTATATAGAACATGCTCAGCCAGTCGATGCTCAGCATCGAGCATTGGATGATAAAAATTGTCCTGCGTATCAGTCATACCAAGACGCTGCATAAGCTTTTGCGAGCGCTTATTGATAACGGCAGTAAAGGCAACAACCTCGCTAAGTTCTAAAACTTCAAAAGCATAGCGCAAAGCAGCCTGCGCGGCCTCAGTCGCATACCCTAATCCCCAATAATCATTATTCAATCGCCAACCAATCTCAACAGCAGGAGCAAAGGGCATATCAGCATGCGCGTTATTTAACCCAACCATACCGATAAAATCATCGCTTTTATCTGCGCTATCTTTACGAGCCACCGCCCAAAATCCCCAGCCATGCTCTTCAATTAATTTTTGACACTTATTGGCAATGGTATTACTCAATGCAGGGGTTAATAGTTTAGGAAAATATGCCATCACTTCAGGATCAGCATTCATCTCGGCAAACAGCGCAAGATCACTTGCTTGCCACTGTCTTAGGTACAGACGCTTGGTTGCTATCATGCTTGTCATGTCTGTCGCTTACTATTCATATTCGTTCAGAGTGCTGATCAAGCCAGCCTTTTTTTTGAGCAAACGCTAGCTGTGCTGGCGTATCGATATCATAACTGAGCTGCTTATTGATCACTGTACGTATTTGGCTTGGCGGTAATGCTCTGATTAAATGACGCAAGCCTTTATCACCTGTCAATTCAGTTTGCCATTGTCTGAGTAAACCTGTATCAATCACTAGCGGTAAGCCGATGATATTTTTTGGCTCTGTAGCGCTTAATTCATCTGAATACGTCCAGCTATGATAACTGCTGGCTACCACAGACTGTTCACCAGCCAGCAAAGCCGTTAAATGTGACTGATCTAATAGAACCTGATCAACCCCCATGATAAGCACGCGCTCGATTAACGAATTTCCAAGACTCGCAATGCTCTCAATACCCAAACGCAAACTGTCCGCCATACCAGTCTCAGGTTTTGGGTTTACTACCGCTTGAACCGCTGGATATTGCAGAGCCAACTCTGTCACTACACTAGCAATTGCAGGATGCTTATCAGGAATCACAACGATGACGGCTTGCGGATTGGTGCTCACTGCCGATCGGATCATGCGCACGATTAATAGCTCGCCATCCTTAACGAGCAGCTGCTTATGTTGGCCAAGGCGCTGACTGAGGCCACTTGCCAACATGATGACCGCATGATTTTGCATCTGTCTGTCCTTGTCTTCTAAGACGATACTACTCATACGGTACTCGGCACAATATCAGCATCCGTATTACCAACGCTTGCTTTTGAATTCGAGGCCCTACTGTAAGAGCCTTCTACTGATGCAGTTTGATCGTGCATGACTGCATTTATCTGTGCCATGATACCCAGTGCGAGTGCCTCTGGACCATCTCCTCCTAGCTTATAGCCAATCGGATAATGCAGTTTTTGAACGCCAGTATCCAAGATAGCAGGATGATCCATGTTAGCGCTTATCTCATTGATTAAGCGTTCGGTACGATAGCGCGGCCCTAACTGTCCTAAGTATCTATAGTTTTGCGCATGCGCTAATAGTATCGCCAAGCGAGCGCGGTCTTGAGTCAAGCTATGTGACATCAGGGCAACCGCAGCATTTTTACTCAGCGTCAGCAGGGTATCACTATCCTCTAAAGATAATGACATCACTGCATCTGCTTGAGGAAAGCGCATACGAGTCGCATATTGCGCGCGACTGTCTATGACCGTGACATGCCAATCTTGTAGCTTGGCCATGGTCACCAATGGCATCACATCATTACCTGCGCCACAAATTAATAAACGCACTTGTGGTTGCAGGCGTTGTACGAGCCACTCGGTGGTTGCCTCGTCCGTTTTTATGGTCACGTATTCAGTATTGCTCTCAGACAGCTTGTACTCTGCTAACTTTTCTACAATATCGGCAATTACATTCGAAGGGTTTATTATCTCTTGTTTTGGTAAATTTTCTGAATTGTGATATTCGTCTAGATTGATACGCAGGCCAACTTGCAACTCGGTATTCTGACAACCGTTGTTGCGAATCAAAGTAGCGACCATAACTGGCTGCTGATGACGTCGCACCTGACGAACTGACTCTAAAAATGGTTCGGCTGTTGCCAGACGCTCAAACAGCACATGCACACGTCCATTACAGCCAAGCCCAAAATTCAACTCATCAAAGTCCATATCATCCAGGCCATCCAAGTCGTCTAGATCGTCTGTATCGCCAGCTTCTTTGTTGATCGCTACCTGCGCTTGACCATTATCAGCGTACTCAATGTCATCACCTGTCTGATAAACCTGCACATTGGCACCGTCACGCGTGAGCCAAAAGGCACGTTTGATGATGTGAGGCTCCAAGCAACCACCGCTGATCATTCCGACCGAACGACCATCTTCACGGATGAGCATCATGGCACCAGCACGGCGATACGCTGAGCCTTCTGTATGAACGACAGTGGCCAATACAGCATCAACACCTTGCTGCTGAGCCTCGCTTGCCAGCTTCAGAATGTCAGCGACTTGATTCATAATGCCTCTTATTTAATAATTGTTTTTTGTTAGTGAATTTTTTGCTAGTAATAAAATATACTACCGACTCAGTTACAAAAACCCGCTCAGTAAGCGGGTTCTTGTCATACATAAGCTGATAAAACTACTCTGGCATCTCATAAAGCAGCTTGTCGAGGGTAATCGGGAAGTCATAAACACGCACACCGACCGCATTATAGATAGCATTGGCAATCGCGGCAGCAGCACCTGAAATAGCCGTCTCACCGATACCTTTGATGTGCATTGGATTGGTGTAAGGATCATCTTCTTCTACCAATATGACATCTAACTGCGGTACGTCCGCATTAACTGGCACATGATACTCGGCAAGGTCATGGTTACAGAGACGACCGTCACGTTTGTCATGAATCACTTGTTCCATCAACGCTGAGCCAATACCGAACACCATACCGCCATAGCATTGCGACGTTGCAGTTTTGTGGTTCAGAATACGACCAGCGGCAAATGCACCTGTCATACGTCTCACCCGAATCTCACCAGTGACTTTATGAACCGCCACTTCAGCGAAGTTCGCACCAAAAGAGGCTTGGCGATGGCTCTTACCGTTCTTACCCGGTTTTATCTGGCCTTTGGCAGTGATTTTTTGCTCGTCATAGTCAGCGACCACATCCGCAAGCGTATAAGACTCTGTATTATCAAAATCATACTTTTGTGATGCTGACTGTCCTGATAGTGAAAGCCCTGTGGTTTGCGATAGCTTATCAATAGTGCTGTCAGCAAATGATTGGCCGCTCTTTTTGGCAGCTTCCATTGCCGTTAAAGCATGCTCGCCTGTTTTCTTGATTTGACCATTGTCTAACTGAATGTTGTCAGGATACAGACCAACTTTTTCTGCTAGCATTTCACGCAGCTGCTCACAAGCAAGATAGACACCACTACCCGCACTCGCAGCACCCCAACTGCCACCTGAGCCTGATGCTGGTGGCAATGCAGTGTCACCTAGTTTCATCTCAACATGGTCGATAGGCAGTCCTAACAGGTCTGCCGCTACCTGAGAAAACACCGTATAAGACCCTGTACCGATGTCTGTCATGTCTGTCTCGATAACTGCTTTGATACCAAGTGCTTTTGACTCATCTACCTGTAGGGTTGCACGTGCTTCAGATGGCTGTAGTTGGTTACCACGGGCAGCAGCCGCCATGCCTGTACCTATCCACCAGTCACCTTCTAATTGACTGGCAGGCTTGGCGTTTCGCTCACTCCAACCAAAATGCTCAGCACCTTGTTCCATACAGGCAATCAATTGGCGCGTTGAGAAAGGAATATCTTTACTCGGATCTTGCTCTGGCTCATTACGACGGCGTAGTTCAACCGGATCAATCTCCAACTGTGTGGCAAGCTCATCCATAGCACATTCAAGCGCGATCATACCTACCGCTTCGCCAGGCGCACGCATAGAACCTGACAACACTTGGTTCATGTCTACCATCTCATAATTCACACGGCGGTTTTTGCCTCTATATAGATGGTGCGTAGATAGAGCAGTTGGCTCAAAGAAAGCCTCACCTGGCAAATTACTAGAGATCGTATCGTGTATCAATGTATCGATCACGCCGTCATTGTTCGCGCCGATTGCAATACGCTGACGCGTGTTTGAGCGTCTGACCGTTGCTTCCATCACTTGTGAACGCGTCATAGTGATTAACACAGGACGACCCAGATCTTTCGCAGCAATCGCCGCTGCAATAGATTCAGGAGCAATACCGAGCTTACTACCGAACCCACCACCGACATAGTGTGCGATCAGTTGTACTTGATCTTCATTTAGGTCCAGAGCATCCATGACTTGCTGTTTGCAAGAAGCGAGCATCTGATTGGAAGTATACAGAACGAGCTTATCGCCTTCCCAATGAGCCAACGTTGCATGGGGCTCCATTGGAGAGTTGCTTTGACTTGGGGTATGATAAAAGCGATCAACGGTCACTGCCGCATCAGTTAAGCCTTGGTCTGGATCGCCTTGGACATTATTTTTATCAGAGCCTTTTTTTTCATCTACCGCATGTGCGTTAGAGAGCTCTTGAGTAAAGTTCAGTGCCGCTTGGTCAGTCTCATCCTTATAAGTCACTTTCAGCGCTTTAGCGCCTTCTCTTGCCGCCTCAAAAGTCTCAGCAACCACGACAGCAATAGGCTGACCATGATAAAAAATCTCGCTAACCCCTTGCTTGGGTGCTTTAGTTTTTGTCCCTTGTTGAGAGTTACGCAAAAAGTGCTCAGGATCGGTCACGACTTTAATAATATTAGGAATGCCTTTTAGAGAGTCACTATCGATACTCTCAACTTGACCTTTAGCAATGGTCGCGCCTACCAATACACCATAGGCTTGATTGTCTAAGTGTATTTCGGCACTGTATTTCGCTTGACCGCTAACCTTTAGGGAACCATCAACACGGTTGATTGGCTTACCAACTAACTTACTTGCCGTTGTGCTAAATAGCGTTTCAACAGGCTCATCCATGGTCAGTTTTTTGGTTGGTTCTGACTGGGTGATTGATTCTAATAGTGCCATGATTATGCTCCCTCGCCCGCTAATGCGCGCTGAATAACTTGTTTTAGTAGGCGACGCGTCAATGGTATTTTAAAGTCGTTCTGACCATTACCTTTGGCATCCTGCAATAATAGATCAGCGGCCTGCGTGATAACGTCGCTATTGCCATCGGTATCCGTTAATAGTGCCTCAACCTCTTCATTACGCCATGGCTTGGTACCGATGCCGCCGAACGCCAATCGTACTGTCTTTAGGTTGCCATTGTCGTCAGCATCGACGACTGCGGCACAAGATACCAGTGCAAAGGCGTAAGAAGCGCGATCGCGCACTTTGTCATAGGTATGCATGCCCTTAATAGGGGCAGGTAATACAACATGAGTAATCAGCTCGCCTGCTTCTAGCACATTTTCGATATGCGGCGTGTCTTTTGGCAAACAATAAAAATCTTTGACATCGATAGCGCGAGTCGAGCCATCTGCTTTAACTGTCTTTATCGTGGCATCCAGTAAGCGCATTGCCACTGCCATATCGGATGGGTGCTGAGCAATACATGAATCACTGGTACCTAAGACAGCTAGGGTACGGTTCTCCCCGTTGATAGCAGGACATCCTGTGCCCGGTTCACGTTTATTACAAGCGCTGTCTGTTTGATAAAAATAATAGCAACGAGTACGCTGCAAAAAGTTGCCGCCCGTTGTCGCTCTGTTACGTAGCTGACCAGTCGCTCCTGCCAAGATAGCTCGGGACAATACCGGATAGTTTGCAATCACCTCAGGATGCGCGGCCAAATCGCTATTGGTCACAAGCGTACCAATACGTAAACCACCATCGGCAGTCGTTTCCACTTGCTCTAATTCTAAACGAGTGATATCGACCAGTTTGATTGGGGTTTCGATCTCTAGTTTCATGAGATCTAATAAGTTAGTACCACCTGCGATAAAAGAAGCGTCTTTGCTGCTAGCAGAGGTTGCGGCTTGCTTAGGTGCATCAGCGCGGCTATATTCAAAACGTTTCATGAGTGGTCTCCTGCCTTGCCTGTTATTGTTTTGTTATTCGCTGAGGCCTTATGGAACTGAGTCTCGCTTGACGGCGGTGACCAAATACCTGTTACGCTTGAGTTTTGCGCAGCGTTGTCAACTGTTTTAGAAGTAGACGCTGATGCTTCATTCTCAAGCACTTGTGAGATGGCTTTGATGATATTGGGATAAGCGGAGCAGCGACAGACATTACCACTCATGCGCTCAGCGATTTCTTGTACCAGAAGGCTATCAGGATGTTGTAAGTCTGTGCTCACATGGCTTGGCCAATTTTGTTTTACTTCTTCTATTAAGGCAGTCGCTGAACAAATTTGACCTGGGGTGCAATATCCGCACTGAAAGGCATCGTTATCTTTAAAGGCTTGTTGCAGCGCCGATAGTGAGTCCGGCATACCGATGCCTTCGATGGTCGTAATCTCATCACCATCATGCATGACAGCAAGTGTGAGACAAGAGTTGACTCGGCGACCATTGATGAGCATGGTACAAGCGCCGCATTGGCCGTGGTCGCAGCCTTTTTTGGGTCCAGTAATTTGTAAATGTTGACGACAGACGTCGAGCAGTGTCGTACGGGCGTCAAGATTCTCGAGCTGATAATCCTGCTTATTGATTGTTAACGTCAAGGTAGACATGCTGGCTTCTCGCTGGCAGATGAATATAATGGGTGAAAAAAGCGCCTTATAGCTACATAGCTACATAGCTACATAGCTACATAGCTACGGCGGCAATAAATCCATTATGGGGTACCAAAAAACTTGTTTTGTTTTTATTTTGTAGTTATTACAGTGTAGTTTTTAATCCGAGGCAGTACCTGAAAGTGTGTATTACCAATCGCTGCAGGGTAATTGATAATCATTTACCTCAATTAGCCTAACCATCCGCTGCTAGCTAGTATTAATTGGTTTTAATTTATCAGCACTCAAATTCAGGCCATATGATTTAGCAATATATTATGTGAAGTGGACAATCTATTTTTTAGAAAAAGGTAGTATATTAAATAGACTTCAATAAAGAAAAGCCCCACAAACGAAAGTTTATAGGACTATTATGAGGCTACTTTAGAATGATCATTTCAAATCAAACACCTAAAACTAGGCTTTAGTGATGATTGTTTTTTCGTCAAATCGAGACTTAGGCAAATCAGCATTAAAATCATCTTCACTACGATAGCCAAGCGATATCACGGCAACAGCGGTATAGCCCTTACTACGTAACTCAAACTCTTCATCAAGCGCTTTTAAGTCTGCGCCTTCCATCGGTACAGCATCAATACCCAAAGTAGCAGCGCCCAGTAGTAATGCACCCATATCGAGATAGAGCTGCTCTATCAACCAATGCGCCTCGTCTTTTTGCTCATAACGACGAATGTCCAAGAACATTTTGCGCGTTTGATGCATTTACTCTTTGAACTTTGGTTCTGCAAAGCGACCATCGGCATCTTCTTTGTCGAGCAAGCCTTCTAAAAACTCGTCATCGGCATAGACACGACTACAGAATACAATGACATGCGAGGCATCTTTTACTTTGGCATCATTGAATTCATACATGCCCTCAGTGCCTTTTGCAATTCGAGCTTTACCCGCTTCGTCATCAGCAATCACAAAATGCCAAGGTTAAATATTGGTGCTCGACGGACTGAGACGTAAGATATCTTTTAGACTCTGAAAGTCTTCTGCTGATATTTTTTGTTGGTATCAAAGTCTTTGGTGCTGTAACGCCATTTCATTGCTTCAGTGATATTTTTCATATATGACATCATAGTGAGTGTTAAGTTTTTATTGTTTATTTAATTATTAGTATTAGCGTTATTTATAAATAATCATCGCTAATTCCAATGGAGCAACTTTAAATAAAATCTGTTTTGTGACCATGGCAGATTGGTTAAGTAGTCATGGGTTTTGTTATCAGTGCGTCAGTTGTTAGACCGTTTTTGCAAAAATTTCGGCTACCCTACTGATAATAGTTACAATTGAGCTACCTAAGTGATAACGCAGACTGTGCAGACTACATTGTAATCGCTCCCTCATTCTCTTAATATTGACTGAGCGATATTATCCAAAGCTGATTCAACCAAGTCGCTTTGGCTGATATGTCTAGCTATAAAATACCATCATAAAAAATAAACAATAATGCCTGCGAGGATATATGAGCACATCAGAAAAACCACTCCGAATAGACATCGTCTCAGACGTTGTATGCCCTTGGTGCGTCATCGGCTATCGCCAACTGGCAGCAGCACTTGAGCAAACCAATACCGCACACACCATTCATTGGCATCCGTTTGAGCTGAATCCTCATATGCCAAGCGAGGGGCAAAACTTGCGTGAGCACATTATCGAAAAGTATGGCTCGACTAAAGAAGAGTCAGATGCTAGCCGAGTCAGAATGACTGAAGCTGGACAGGAAGTTGGCTTTGAGTTCAACTTCAATGACGACACTCGCATGCACAATACATTTAATCTGCATCAGCTGCTGCATTTTGCAGACCAGCAAGGATATATGCATGAGTTAAAACAAGCATTATTTGCGGCACATTTTACCGATAACAGAAACATCTCCGATATCAATGTGCTTGCTGACATTGCAGCTGAGACTGGACTGGATCGTAGTGAGGCACTGGCAGTGCTAGAGGGTCAGTTCTTTGCAAAAGAAGTGCGAGCAGAAGAACAGCATTGGCAGCAGCAAGGCATTCAAAGTGTGCCGGCGATTATCTTCAACGAGCGCCATTTGGTCAGCGGTGCGCAAGGGGTTGAAAATTACGTCAGCATATTAGAACAATTGGCGAACATAACTGACTAAACCGTCTGTCATTGTAAAAAAAATAAAATAAAAAAAGCTGCTTCAAAATTGAAGCAGCTTTTTTTATTGTAGCGTCATCAGGTTAAAACTGTGATTTTGATATTACTGTCAGTAATGACGCTTAGAAATTAACAACCGTACGAATGCTCTCGCCTTTGTGCATTAAGTCAAACGCTTCGTTCACGTCTTCTATTGGCATCGTGTGGGTGATAAAGTCTTGTAAAGGAATCTCACCTGCTAGATAGCGCTCGACATAACCTGGTAGCTCCGTACGGCCTTTCACACCACCAAATGCTGAACCTTTCCAGACGCGACCCGTCACTAACTGGAATGGACGGGTTGAGATTTCTTGTCCAGCACCAGCGACACCGATGATGACTGACTCGCCCCAACCTTTATGGCAGCACTCTAGCGCTGAACGCATGACATCGACGTTACCGATACATTCAAACGAATAATCCACACCACCATCGGTTAGCTCAACAATAACTTCTTGAATCGGTTTGTCGTAGTCTTTTGGATTGATGCAATCGGTTGCGCCTAGTTTTTTGGCCAACTCAAACTTGCTCTCGTTAATATCAATCACAATGATACGGCTGGCTTTTGCCATCGCAGCGCCAATTACTGCGGATAGTCCGATACCGCCTAGACCAAAGATAGCAACGGTAGCGCCCTCTTCGACTTTTGCTGTATTCATGACCGCACCCATGCCCGTGGTCACACCGCAACCAAGCAAACAAACTTCTTCTAATGGGGCCTCTTTATTGACTTTGGCTAGAGAAATCTCTGGTAGCACAGTATATTCAGAAAACGTTGAGCAACCCATATAGTGATAGATAGGCTCGCCGTCTTTGTAAAAACGCGTCGTGCCATCTGGCATCAAGCCTTTACCTTGCGTCTCGCGTACTGCTGAGCAAAGATTGGTTTTGCCTGAGCGGCACATTTTACAAACGCCGCACTCTGCCGTGTATAACGGAATGACATGATCACCAACCTGCACGCTGGTTACGCCTTCGCCGACTTGCTCAACGATACCGCCACCTTCATGACCCAAAATCGCTGGGAATACGCCTTCTGGGTCTTCACCAGATAAGGTAAACGCATCTGTATGACAGACACCACTGGCCACGATTTTTACCAGTACTTCGCCTTTACGTGGTAGCATGACGTCTACTTCTTCGATAGACAATGGCTGCTTTGGGCCCCAAGCGATGGCGGCTTTTGATTTGATAAATTTATCTGACATAGGAATCTCTCTTTTTGATTGTTATTGATGGATTGTAACGTAGCGTAAAATTAAAACGTCATTCACGCCCAATCATTCTTTTTGTTCAATAAGGCTATCTGCTTGTTTTAATCGTCACGATTTCTGTGACTAAAACGGATAAAAACAGACTGAGCTTATCTTGCCTGCCCTCTGTAGGCAAGTGTAGGCAAGCATTGATGACCATAAAGCAGCATCTATTTACATTGATACTAACCATTATATTTATTTCTGAGCAGATAACAATATGCTATATTTGCAAATATCTTTTACATATTGGTAATAATCATGCGCTGGGAAGGGATTAGTGAGTTTGTCTGTGTGGCAGAGTACGGGAGCTTTACGCGCGCTGCAAAAGCGCTTGGCATCTCGACTGCGCAAGTCAGCCGCCAGATCAGTGCGTTAGAGGAGCGACTGAAGATCAAGCTGCTATATCGTACCACGCGTAAAGTCTCACTCACCGAAGAGGGCCGCGTGTTTTATCAGCATTGCCGCAGTGTGCTCGATGGTTTGAACGCGGCTGAGCAAGCGGTGAGCAATTTGCAATCAAAACCTCAAGGCAGAATCAAACTGACTGCGCCTGTGACTTATGGCGAGCAACAATTGCTGCCCTTAATCAATGATTTTATGGTGCAATATCGGGACATTGAGGTGACCGCTTTTTTGAGTAACCAAAAAATTGATTTAATCGAGGGTGGCTACGATTTGGCCATTCGTATTGGTAAGTTGCGCGACTCTACGATGATGGCAAAAAAGCTTAGCCTGCGCACCAATTTTGTCTGTGCGACACCAGCTTATCTCAATCAATACGGGGTACCGCGCACGCTTGACGATCTCAGCCAGCACAACTGCTTACTAGGTACACGCGACTATTGGCATTTTGTCGAAAAAGGCATAGAAAAAAACCTGCGCGTCTCTGGTTCCATACAGTACAACAGCGGCTATAGTCTGGTTGATGCGGCGCTAAAAGGGCTGGGTATCGTACAACTGCCCGATTACTACGTACAAAAACATCTGGCATCGGGTGCGTTGGTGAGCGTACTCGACAACTATAGAGAACCCAAAGAAAGCATTTGGGCCATCTACCCACACAACCGTCAACTATCGCCAAAAATCAGACTACTGGTCGACTATTTGGCAGAGCGCTTGGTGTAACGATCGATTGGAATATATTGCCATCCCCTGCCTGATGACGCACAATGGATATTCGCCATGACTCACTAATGAATCGCTCAAGGATATCGCCATAATTAAGATCGTCTCTGATGAATTGCGAGCAAACCGTCGCCATTGATTTACCACAAAAAATCCTCATTAGCGAAGATGCCAATAAAAAGGTATGGCTCTCATACAACAATCCTGAATATCTAAAAACACGCCATAATATGAAAGGTTGCGATACCGTTATTGATAATGTCTCAAAAGCGCTCAACGCAATCAGCACGGCGGCAGTTGCCAAATAATACCAAACGAGAAAAGTATCATCTAAGCAAAAAAAAGGTGGGTGAGCAAAATCTCTACCCACCTTTTTCTTTGTGTAACTTATAAGCTGCATCAGTCACTATCAGATAACGACATTTCAGACTGCAACTCTACTTTTAACTTCTTGGCACATTCAATAATTTTTTTCCTGTCGGCAGGCAGCGCCCCATTCTCAAGGGCTGTTTCGCGCATTTGCACGGTAATATCATAATGCGGGTAGCTTGCGGTGCGGTGGAATAAACGTGGATCTACCTCAATCAATGCTGCAAAATCATGCAGCTCTTGCAAACTATCCGCAAGCATATGACACCATTTATAGCCTTTGAATTTTATCTGCACAAAATCTACATATACCGCCATATTACACTCTCTTGCTAACTCATTTTATTGAACAGTTCTAAAGCAATTTATCAGACACATAATAATTAAGACGTCCAATCTCAATACCAAGTGATTGAAAAATCACAATAGATCGCGTACATTTTTTTTCAGCTGCTTAAGTAGTTTTTGATATTCACTATGGTTAGTATCCAAGTTACTCAGGCGCCCATAACGTAACTGACGGTAGTTTTGCTTAATTTCAATCAGTTTTGTCTGAATCGCTATCGGGTTTTCACTGTCTGTTAAATGACTTGCATGACGGCGAGTATCGTCATTTAGGCGACTATCGATAGCAGATGCTAAGCGTTCTAGCCAAGCTAACTGTCCTTCATGATCCTCTCGAGCCAATAATTTATCGCGCTTGCCGACATGTTTCGAGAGCTGGGCAAGCGGCAAATCTGCTGGGTGCCAGCGTTTGCGCCGGCGGCGCCAAATGATGAATACTAAGGTAGTCATAACGATAATAGCACTGGCCGCCAACCAAATCACTTGCTGCATAATGGAGCTGATGTTGAACCATTTTAGGAGCGAATCTGCTTGTTTGTCTTGGTCATAACCGACCACATCTTTTTGCCAGTAATAGCTGGCTTGGTCAGACAAGCGACGTAGTGTTTGTAGCATTTGATACTGCTGATAGCTGATTTGCGCGCTGGCACCACTGCCAAACATGGCTGCGCCTTGCTGCTGGGTCATCGCATTCATACCCTGCTCAACCCGCTCAGGCGCCACAAACGACGTGGGATCGACGCGTACCCAGCCTTGGCCTTCGAGCCAAACTTCAGTCCATGCATGCGCATCTTTTTGACGCACTTCCCAAACATCACCACCTTGACTCAGCTCACCACCTTGATAGCCTGCTACTACCCGCGCTGGAATACCAGCTGCGCGCATCATAAAAGTAAAGCTTGAAGAGTAATGCTCACAAAATCCTGCTTTGGTCTGAAACAAAAACTCATCGATACGATCAGTATTGAGTCGTGGCGGTGACAACGTATAGCGAAACTCTGTTTGATTGATCCAGCGCTCGATAGCAGCCATGTAGCGCACGGGATCTGAGCCTGATTGTACAAATAACTGCTGAGCAAGCGCGCGTGCTTGCGGATTACCCTCTGCTGGTAGTGCCAGATTTAGGCGTCTTGATGCCTCTGTCAGCACAGGGTCAATACGCATCGGCGCAAACTGCAATACATCATAACGCAGCTGCTGCGTAACAGGCTGATCTTTTGATAATGTAAAGTTGGAAGTAATGTTGATATCTGGCTGCTGAGAAAAAGGATAATCGAGCCCGAATAACCAGTTCTGCTGAGTAGGTTCTAGGATAATTTGATAGCGAGTAGGTGCGGCTTGCACTTGCTCAGGAACGGTAGCAAAGGCATTTTGAATCCATGTAGGGGCTTGCGATCTAGTCGACCATTGGCTTACCTGATTGCTTGGTCGCCAGGTAACTCCGTCAAAATCACTAAACACGAGTCCGCGCCAATATAGTTGCTGTTGCGGTGGACGCTCATCGCCAAACTCTACGCGAAAAGCCAGCTCAGTTGACTGGCCTAAATTAGCAAAATCACCGGGTGACATACTATCAGACACACCTGTGGTCGCTTGCTGACCTGATAGTTGTACAGACCACAGTGGCGGCAGTCTTGGGAAAAATAGAAACAGCACCACCAACAATGGCAGTGCCCCAATCCCTAACACCCCTAAAGTACGCAGGCGTCCATCACCACGAGCATTACTATCGTCGTTTAGGGCAATAAACGCCAGCAGGACAATAACAGCGCCCAGTACCACTTCTAAAGTTGTCAGCAACCCTTGATCCATCAAAAACAATGCAGCAAGTACAAATAAAGATAGATTCAACACCACGTAAGCATCGCGCCGCTTGTACAGCTCCCAAAGCTTACTAGCGAGGCATAGCACCAAAAATGCCACGCCCATGTCTAGCCCAAAGGCTGTGTTATACGTTAGCCACAGACCTACTAGGCCTAATAAAAAACCCAGCATCTGCATGCTTTGATAGACACGTTTTAAATGCGAGAGTTTTTTTAGCCGACTCTTGAGACGCGGTAGTTGGGCAATAATACTAATCGCCGCAAACCCGATTAACCATATTGGCAAGTGAGCAGCATGTGGCAACACGACTGCTATTTGAGCAATTAGCACCCAGTGGTAGGCTGGTAGAGCCAGTAGTCGCCGATACCATTTATTATCAGCTGCTATGCCACTTTTCGCTTGTATATTTTGACCGAGTGCTAACTGCTCAAATCTTGCCGTTTTTGTGGCATCGGTTGCAGAAAACTGTTTGGGTTCATTCATGGTGCTTTCGCCAGCCTTAGCAAGCACGCTTGCGCAAAAGTCTCGCCATCACCCACCGCTGCGCTAGTAGGCGTATCATTGGGTAAACGCATTTGAAAGGGCACGCCTAATTGACCCAATGTCAACGCCCCATGAGCCAATTGCGCAAGCTTCTGTTCATGATGAGCACCTGGCATATCTGCATAATCAAGCGTTTGCTCATGACCGACAGGGTCTGCAAAGTGTTTGGTAAACATGCCTTGACCCCGTGCCACATGGCCCCAAGAGACACGAGCCAGCGACTCCCCTTCGACATAATTATCCAGTCGCTCAAAGTCGTCTTGCCCTTGTCGATATTGTCCGCCAATTGGCAGATCCTCCGAGCTTGCAACTGAATACTGCACCTGCCAGTCAAATGCTTCAGGTTTGGGATACACCCAAGTCTTACGCGCAAAATAGACATAAGACCAAGCACGCATAATACCCAAAGGATAAACGGTTTTAATTATTAGTCGTGGCAGCTCAAGAGGACCGCGATTGTAAGTTTGAACAGGTAGGCGAATAGTTTGCTCACTTTGTAGACTCGTTACGAGTATGGAGCTTTGCCGATTCGTGCCACTTTTATCCTTCTTGTCAGCTGCTTGCTCAAACTCAAATAATAACTGTCGCCGTGGTTGACGGCTCTCACTTTTGAGTTGCAGTGTCACCCAAGCAGGAGTACCGGCCTCTGTCATAGTCACTTCTAGCAGACGCACTTGCAGACCCGATATGTGCGCAAAAGTCACATGAAAACTAATCAACCAAACGCTGACCAGATAAAAGCACAAGCCAAGTACCAAGTTATTGCCATAATTGATACCCGCGATAAAGGTAATCACTAATAGCACAGCAAATAGCATACCCTCACGACTAAAAAAAATATAGACGTTGCGTAGATTGAGCGTCGCGCTATCATTTTTGGGTGCGCGCGAGGCAAACCAACGGCTCATTGCTGACCTGATTGACGCGGTTAAGGCTTTTGGTAAAAAGCTCATGACTACCCTATTCTTACCATGTAATTGACTCTAGTCGCTAGTCCTCAGACTAATGAACTCAATGATATAGCCATGTATTATCAAACCTGCTCGTACTTCAATATAGATAACTAAAAATATAGACAGCTAAACGATGACAGGCACGTCTGCTAAAATGCGTTGGGCGATGGTCTGCGGTGCTTGCCCACCTACCACTTGTGCAGGTGCAAAACGCTGCCCGAGACGGTGGTCAGCCACGGCAGCAAAGACCGCTTGGATATCTTCAGGCGTCACCTCCATATGCCCCGACACATAAGCATAAGCCTGTGCAGCACGCTGTAGCGATAGCACGCCACGTGGTGATAACCCATGATACTCTTGGCTTGCTCGAGTCTTTGCAACAAGTCTTTGTAGATAATCCAATACCACGTCCGCCACATAAACTTGTTTTACGCCTTGTTGTGCCAATAGCACAGCCTCAGTATCAAGCACCGTATCTAGATCCTTTAATAGCTCACGGCGATCTTGACCTTTTAGTAGTTCACGCTCTGCCATAGGTGATGGATAGCCCAATGACAGACACAGCAAGAACCTATCTAACTGTGATTCAGGTAACGGATAGACGCCAGCTTGTTGCAGTGGGTTTTGGGTTGCAATAACAAAGAACGGCTGCGGCAAGGGATAAGTTTGTCCATCTTGCGTCACTTGTCGCTCTTCCATTGCTTCAAGGAGTGCGCTTTGCGTCTTGGGGCTGGAGCGGTTGATTTCGTCAGCAAGTAGCAGTTGAGTAAAAATAGGACCGGGACGAAATTCAAAACGCAGTTTACTTTGGTCATAGATACTCATGCCTAAGATATCGGCAGGGAGCATGTCATTGGTGAACTGCACTCGGCTAAAACTCAGGCCTAACAGCTTAGCCAAACCTTGAGCCAGAGTTGTCTTACCCATACCAGGTAAATCTTGTAGCAATAAATGCCCACCTGCTAGTATGCCACTGAGTGCCAATTTAACTGCTTGCGGTTTATCCAGTACAATTTGGTTCAATTGCGCCATCAATTGTGCAATTTTCTGCTGATTGCGTTGCAAATCGGTGCCACTAGGAGCGGATTGACCAAGCGTTTTGGCTATTTTTTGATATGTAGGTGATGGTGCTCTATCGTTAGGGGCATGGGTCATAGTAAATTATCGGCTCATTTTTTGGGTCATAACGATCAACCAGTAAGGTCAGTTCGCATCATCTACGACGATCGGCGCATCAGCGCGGAGGGTTGATAAATACGCTATAACATCCGCGCGCTCTTTAGCATCTGGCATAGGGTCTGATAGCATCTTTGAATCTGGCATGGCTTTTTGTGCATCCGCGATATAGGGATCGAGTGTTTTGGCGTCCCATACCCATCCTGACTTTGTGAGCCCTTCGCTATAAGTGTAATCTTTTAGCTCAGCAGCTGGTGCGCCGTATATATTCATTAATTGCGGGCCCTTTTTATTGAGACCAGCGTTGAGCTGGTGGCATTGACTGCAAGCATCTTGATAAATTAACGAGCCATTATCTGCATCTCCATTGACATATAGTGGTAGTGTCACAGGGTCGCGATGATCAGGCGGGGTATGCTCACAAGCAGTGAGCAATAAAACAGCGGCAAAAAGACTGCTTATTTGATATTTACTAATAATAGACATTTTGGCAATCTTTGGTTGGTGAGCATTAGCGATAAAGATTTTGTAGCATCGCAATATGTTAACTGGCAATCTTTAGCGTTTTGCTAGGCTTTTCTAAATAGTATCCTTGCAGATAGCGCGCCCCCACACTCCATGCGACTGACATGGTCGCTGCATCTTCAATATACGGCATTAACACATCAACATTTACCTCATTGATGCGCATGATAAGTGATTTAACCGTGTCTAAGTTATCTGCTGAATTGATATCTTGTACATAGTTACGCGCCAAACGCACGATATCCGGCTGCACTAAATTGGCAATTTCGATAGATTTGGCAGAAGAACCAAAATTAGTAATGCCCATTTGACAGTTGACTTCGTTAAGGGCCGAAAACTGGGATTTTGCCACAGTTAAATGATCTGAGATGTCTTTTTCGTTAAATTGCAACGTTAAGACACCAGCAGCGCCGCCTACTGCCTTGATCAGTTGGCTTGCCACATTGGGCAGTTTCTTATCAATTAATGAGGCACTGGTTAGCTGCACCAATAGTCTGGCCTCAGGATGCTCTTTACGGACATCATTGATTTTTTTGCACGCATTAATGAGTACCCAGCGATCTATCTTTTCAAGTAGCTTGTGTTTTCTGGCCACAGCCATAAACTGATCAGGAGTCAATACCGTGTTATCGGCATCGGCCAATGGCAGACGTAGATACACTTCAAAAAAGTCACTACGATCTTGATTGATATCATATATCGGTTGAAATGACAGCTCAAATCGACTGTTTGTAATAGCATTAATCAGAGACTCAGCAAGCGCCTGATCATCACTATTGGCATGCTCACTTGGATCATATAGATGATAAGTACCACCATGGTTAGAGGTTTCGACCATGATCTGGCTAATAGCATCCATAGCACGCTCTATTATTATAGCGGGCTCTGCGGTATTTTTTTCGATTTTGACGATTGCGATACTTACCGTGGTACTCGTCGTACGCTTATCTACCTCAATGAGCATCTCACTGATACGCGAACCGATGTTCTCAGCCAGCTCTTCGAGCTCTGAGGTAGTTTTGTTTTTGACAAGTATCATAAATGCGGTATCACTAAAGCGGCTGACATGTCCATCCGATACCAGTTCATCTAGTGCATAGGCAACCTGTTTGACAGTCGTATCTACTCCTTGCAGACCGAGGCTACTTCTTATTTTTCCAATGTTATCGAGCTGTACATAGAGCAATGCTGCTGTCAGCACGCCTTGAGTTGCTTGCTGGTGCACTATCGCCATTTGCTCCTCAAAGCCGTGGCGATTATTCACACCTGTCAGGTTATCTTTACGCTCTGCTTCAGCCAAGCGTTTGGCAACCTCTGCGCTGTTGCTAGCATTTTGTTGTATGATAATCTGAGTAACGGGTTCGCCATCTAAAGTCGCAGATGCCAACTGTAATTTTGCCTCAAAAGTACTGCCATCCGTACGCACGCTTTCAAAGTTAAACTCAACTTCGTCACGGCTACCTTTATCGAACTGACGTAGAAATTGCTTGAAGTCCTTGACACTATCGCCACCTGAAATCAAATCAATCACAGGTACCCCTATGACATCATTCATTGACCGAAAGCCAAACAGTTGAAGATAGGGATCATTGGCAAAGATATGGATACCTTCATCGATATAGGCAACTGCACTTTTCGAGTTTTTAATCAGCACATTGGCACGTTGCTCTGCTTCTGATAGGACATGGCGTAGTTTCTTGAGCTCACGGCGACTACGCAAGCTGTCATGCTGTAAGCAGATAGCCATAACGATAGCCATCTCTTGATCAGCCTTGAGTGCTTTGACCATGGTTCCGCTCATCACCGCAGGCAACCCTTCATCATTACACGCGGTCGATATTGCCTCACCCTTCATCAAATAAATCATCGGCAAATCAATGCTCTGCTCTTGAATGATGCCAACCACATCCGTAAAGCTCATATCATAAGCACTAACGAATACCAGCACATCCCACGACTGGCGCAGTACTTTTAGTAGCTCTTCTTTATCATCCAAAAATCCTAAATTCACGCTGTCATAATAATCACTCAGTAGATGTACAAGACGCTCAGCATAGAGCTGATCATCGTTAATCACTAATAGATTTAAGGTGGACTGAATGCGCATAGGTGGCCTTTTAATCTTATGGTTGTATCTTTATCTCTTATTTTTGACACCTTATACTGTTTCCAAAAATTAATCTGGCTTAGAAAACATTATAGAGAGTAGGCTCAGTAAGTATTGTGATAGTAGCTGAGTTTTAGTTGGCGTAATATATTCTAGCGCCCGAGGCATCTTATAAATTAGAGTAACAATATCGCTCATTATAGACAATAATTTGATTGACTGCAGGTTAACTTATGACCTTGTTTGTTTAATATTATTATCAAAAAAACATCAGCCTTTTTTCTTATACGGTGCAACCCCTCTTTCTTTCAATATAGTAGAACCTCAATAAAATTGATACAGCATAGAAAACGCGCTCGATTAAATGCTACTTTTCTTGCTTGCTGTGACTGCGTCTCCAGAGGCTGCGAAAAATAGCGTTTAATCTTGCTATACCACTTTTATAATGGTTTCACTATAAATACATAAATAGACATTATTTTGCTATTTCGTATTGACTAAACCCTTCAGTTATCATCAATCTACGACCCAAACGTAAATGGGTTTGTTTGCTGCTGATACGCATGATGACTCTATCATCAGGCTGAAAGTAAGACGAAGGTACAATCAGCGAACTCATGGTTTGCAGCTGCTCATCCTTACCCAGAATCAGCGCGGGCACAAAACAATGCTTCTGTGGGTCCCTCCCTTCCAAGCGCAACCCGCATGCCACAATCTGATGACCAAGCAATTGCCATTCAACCTCTTTGTCTTTGGTATCAAAATGTCGCCAGCGCACCACCCCTATTGACCAATCAGGCTGCTCTGTCACATCAGGTTGACAGAGTAAGAACAAACTCATGATATGTAATGATGGCGGTGTGGTTGCAGCAAGCTCGCCATCTATCATATCCATATCAAGAGCTTCCTCTCCAACATGCTCTTCATTCAAGACATCTACTGTTGGCACCAATCGCAGTGTACGAAATAATGACAGACTGTCATGGCTGTCAAACACCTCTATGTCTAATACGCTATTACTGTTTTGCTCTGCATTAACCGTGTCATAACGAGGGCGCTCATCTATGGATAACTCATCTATTGCTATCAAGCTAGCAAAGCTGCTTGAGTCACCAACATGGTGATGGATACTGTTAAAACCAGCGATTAAACTCGCACGGTGTTTGAGACTATATTTAGTAGGCAGCGTGAGCTGTGGTTGTAGATAACGATAACTGACTGTCATTGATATTGTATTCAACAGACCGTGTCCTATCCCCACATTACTGCTCTCAGTGGATAGCTGCCTACGTGAATTAAAATACTGCACCATAGGAGTCAGCTCTAAAAACAAACAGTCATAGCAATCTTCATAGGGATTTATCTCAGAGTTGGGCGTTAGATACGTTGGTGGTTTATCACTCTGTAAATCTACGAACACGCGTGTTTCCGTCGTTGGTTCTATTGTCGCAACAATATAATGAGACCATTCAGGCAATAAACGTTGTACCAATAGAACATTAGGACGACGCATGGCACATACATTCAATAAACTATGCAAACATATTTGGCAATAAAGCTGATGAATACTATTTGTGTAGGGTGTCACTGTTTCTCGATTCAACTCGAGATGAGACACACGCTGTTGATAAGCGAGGTGGTACAACTGATTAATTCTGAACCAGAGATAATCTGATGGCTTGCGATAGCAAAGTGCCTCTTCACACAATAGCTTGTGGTACCTCAGTAGCGACTGATAAATGGCAACCGTAAGCGTATTGGCGCGCTTTTTATTGGTATTAAAATAGCGCGGAAAACCTTTCTTTAAAATATTTTTTGGCGGACTGTTTGATATTAATTCTTGACGACGTACAACCTTGTCATAAGCCAAAATAATTAAATAATGCAAGGATTTTACTTGAGCCACATAACCCAACTGCACCTCACTCAGCGCGCCTGTTTCATAAATATACTGCTGTCGTAACGTGGCAATCAACCGATCTGAAGCATCGCTCACAGCCGTCATCAGTTTAAGGCATTGAAGCTCATCTATATTGGCCTCGCATAATACGGAGAGAACTTTTTCTAAGTGCTCAGCTTGCTGCTCTTGGGTTTGTGAAGATAGCGTTGTCAATAGTTTGAGCAAATGATGCTCTTGGCCGCTCACTGATTGGTTTGGCGTTGGTAGTGGCTCTTTGGAAGAAAGGGCTTCTTGAAACTTAGATAAAGTTATCATCAGTATTCCTACTCACTGTTGGTCACTCTGAGTAAGTTGACAAGAGGCAAGTATGCAACCACACAAAGTAGAGCAATATCAGGTAAAAAGCATGCAAACTGTGTATTGTTTTAAAGAGACTATGGGTATGAACGATAGAAGTTTTATTGTTAGACAATATATTTTAGGCGTTCTATCAATATAATGCCTGATACCGCGACCCCCTTCTTATAAAAAATCAGTCACTGACCAATTTTTATCAACAATCGTCTCTTTTTAACAGGTTTTTTCTGCACCCCTATATTGCCTGCATTAAATATGTTTGTAAATATCAATCGGCACCTTAAATGGCCTATTCGGCAGTTCTCTGACCAACTTGGGTACCAAATATCCCGGTAATGCTGCCAATATCGACCAGTAGAGCTCAATTGACGACTGCTCGTCGCTATCAAAGTGTGCTGCACCAGCCACCTTATCCAATACGTACAAATAATACGGTAGTACGCCACAAGCAAACAAACGCTGGCTTAATTCTGTCTGAGCATCGATATTATCGTTAACACCTTTTAATAGTACTGCTTGATTTAGCATCGTCACGCCAGCTGCGCGAGCACGTTGAAGGTACTCTGCTGTCAGATCATCAATCTCGTTGGCATGATTGCAGTGAATGACCATCACGAGACGGCAACGACTTTGAGACAGTCTGTCTAATAGTGCGTCATCCAATCGGGCTGGAATAACCAGCGGTAGACGAGTATGCAGTCGAATTGTCGTCAGCTGCGGAATAGATTCCAAAGTATCTAACCATGCAAACAGACGTCTATTGGTCACATTTAAAGGATCACCCCCGCTCAAAATCACTTCATTGATTTCAGGATGCGCGCTGATATAGTTGATGATATTTTCTTTTGCATCAGCAGTTGGCATATTGGCGCTATAGTCGAAATGCTGACGGAAACAGTAACGACAATGAATCGCGCACGCCCCAGTAATCGTCAGTAATACTCTTGATTGGTACTTGTGCAGCATTCCTTTGACAGGGTTTTGGCTGTTTTCGCTTAAAGGATCCGCTACATAGCCTGTTACGTTGATTTGCTCTTGTTGGTCTGGCAGTATTTGTCTTAATAGCGGATCATTACGGTCGCCCACAGTCATTTTTGCCACAAAGCCGCGCGGCACACGCAGCTCAAAATGCTTCGGCACATAGACCTCTGCACGTAGTGAGTCGAGTTTTAGGAGACTGAGCAACTCGTCAACAGAGGTAATGGCTTCCGATAATTGCGTTTGCCAGTTTTTTTGTGTGATTAAATGGTTTATCATGACAGCCTACTACCTGTGCCCAAAATCGGATATTATACGCCCTTAGTGTCTACCCTATCAAAGTATATCGCTAATACGTAAGCACTTGGCTTGGCAGCAACTTTTGGTACAGTCAGCCTCATATCTATCTACTACCATATCTACAACCCCTAGGAGTCTCTTGTGGCAAGTTTTTCTACTAATGAATTTAAAGCTGGTCTAAAAGTCATGCTGGATGGCAACCCTTGTGCCATTCTTGAAAACGAATTTGTCAAACCCGGTAAAGGTCAAGCCTTTAACCGCGTTAAGCTGCGTAATCTTCGTAGTGGTAAAGTACTGGAGCAAACATTCAAATCAGGCGACAGCTTAGAAGCGGCTGATGTGATGGATACGGAAATGAACTATCTATACAATGATGGTGAGTTTTGGCACTTTATGCACCCTGAAAGCTTTGAGCAAATTCAAGCTGACAAAAACGCGATGGGCGACGCGATACAGTGGTTAAAAGAGAACAGCAATGCTCTATGCACCATTACTTTGTTCAATGGCACACCTTTATCAGTAACGCCGCCTAACTTTGTTGAATTACAAATCACAGAAACCGATCCTGGTGTACGCGGTGACACCTCAGGTGGCGGTGGCAAGCCGGCTAAGCTAGAAACTGGTGCCGTGGTACGTGTACCGCTATTTGTACAGCAAGGTGAAATCGTCCGTGTTGATACGCGTACGGGTGACTATCAAACTCGCGTAAACTAATAGCGCGATAAGCGTGATTGGTCGCTGAGATTGTTGTGTTGATCACTAATAAAAAAGCTTAACCGCTCTATAAACGGTTAAGCTTTTTTGTGTTTACAGCGGCTGTATTTATTGTCGCATAGTCGCCTTTAACGTTTGGTAGCGCCTAGTATTTAGTTAGTCGCGCCTAATATTTAATAGTCATTGTCATGGCAATTATCATGATAACGACCTGTGACTTACTCTTCTTCTAATTGCTTTTGTATCAACCAATATTGCACTAAAGCGTTTAATTGCTCCTGTTTGAAGGGCTTGGTGCAATAATCTTGCATACCAACTTTTAAGTACTTTTCGCGCTCTCCATCCATCGCATTGGCAGTCAAAGCGATAATAGGTGGTAGTTCTTGAGGGTCATAAAGCTCATGCAGCTTAATAGTGGCCTGTACACCATCCAAAATCGGCATATGATGATCCATCAAGATGACATCATAACGTTTGGGAAACAAAGCAAAAGCTTCAATCGCTTGTTGACCGTCAGTCACATGAGTGACGGTATGACCGCTATTGGTCAATGCCTTTCTGGCAATAATGGCATTAACGGTATCATCTTCTACCAATAAGATATGACCTGCACGCTCGTGGCTAGGCTCTGCCATTGTGAGATCATGAGAGTCTTGCCATGCTTCGTATTTCTCTTCATCAATAGTCGGTAGCGGCAATAACACTCGAAATGTAGTACCAACGCCTACGGTACTATCGACACAAATATATCCACCCATCAGATCGACAAGAGATTTGCAGACGGAGAGCCCAAGACCTGTACCACCATAGAGACGATGCGTGAATTTATTGGCTTGATCATAAGCATCAAATATTGCCTCTAATGACTCAGCTTTTATACCGACACCTGTATCTGTGACCTCAATACATAAGGTCATATTTTTATCCGCCTTACGTTCTAACGTCTCCTGCCTCATGCTATTTTTGTCAATATTTTCGCGATAGCAGTTATCCATATGCTTGACATCAATACTCACTCGCCCGCCCTCACGAGTAAACTTAATCGCGTTATTGACAAGATTTGCAATGATTTGTTTGAGACGTACTGGATCCCCTTTTACATAAGGTAATAACGACTCGGTATAATGGTAATCTAGCGTCAAACCTCGTTGACGTGCCTTAATAGAAAATAGGCTGACCACTTCATTACATAATGTAGATAAATTGAGTGGGATAGAATCAATATACATTTTTCCAGACTCAACTTTCGATAAGTCCAAAATCCCATTAATAATCACCATCAAATGCTCATTAGAGACTTTGATGTTATCTACATACTCTCGCTGTTCAGCGCTAAGCTCGGTGTCACCTAGCATCTCTACCATACCAATGATACCGTTCATTGGTGTTCGTATTTCGTGACTCATATTGGCCAAAAAGTTAGATTTCATCTCATTGGCGTGTTTGGCATCACGTTCTTTATCCTGTAGCTTCAACGCATCTGCTGCCATCATCGCAAACTGCGCCAATACCTCTTTTTGTTGGTCACTAAAGCTATGGTTGGGCTTGGTATCCATCAGGCATAATGAACCTAACCGGTAACTTTTATTGCCCTCATGCAAAATGATCGGTGCACCCGCATAAAACCGCAAATGAGACAAGCCAGTAACTAATGGGTTCTGACGAAAGCGACTGTCCTCCAATGCATCTGGCACCACAAAGACTTCGTTAGATAAAACCGTATAATTACAAAAGGCTACTTCACGTGTTGTGGTACGTACACTCTCAGTCTCACTGTTGAATTTGCAGGCTGTTTTTAAATATTGCGTTTCCTCATCCATAAAAGTGATCGTTACCACCGGCACATCAAAAAACAGCTTTACGAGTGCAACGAGTCGATCAAATGCAGGCTCCTCATCTTCATTGAGTACCTGATATTTTTTCAACTTGTTGATACGCTCTACTTCATCTACCGCTACTGGGTAGCTGCTTTTAGGTGAGTTAGATATAGACAAGATCGACTCCATTAAATAATATCAGACGCTCGATTGGTGACTCGTCTGCTTTATCAATAATTGTAACGCTTCATTGACCATAATCATTGCGACCACCGATGTGACGACCACTGCCGACCCATAACCACCACATTGTAATCCGCCTGCTTGGCAGCTCTTATCCACATGTGGTGGCTCGGTAGAATAAACACATTTGATACCGAACTTCTCTTTTAGCGCGCTATTGATGCCTTTTTCGTGGCGCAGCTTGTTACGCAATTTGGCAAGCAATGGATCTTGATAGCTATCACGCAAGTCGCTCACTCTTATTTGACTTGGATCTATCTTACCACCTGCACCACCTGCACAGACCAGCTTTAATTTATTAAAACGGCAATGTAGGGCAATCGCCAGCTTGGCATTCATATCATCCACGCAATCTAAAATTACAGTAGGCCTACCTTGATCGGCAGCTGCTTTCGCTTCGTGGCGACTCGGCAGTAGCGCTGCGACGTTTTCGACGGTCAAGAAATCATCAACGAGATTTAAGGTGACTTGAGGGTTGATCTCCTTAATACGTGCCGCCATTGCCTCAATTTTGCTTTGACCAAACGTACTGTCTAACGCCGGTAGCTGCCGATTGACATTAGAGGCCACCAAAACGTCCAAATCAATCAAGGTAATCATACCGACTGCCGTACGTGCCAGCGCTTCTGCCGCCCAAGAACCAACACCGCCTACCCCAATGATATAAACATGCGACGCTGCAAACGTATTGACAGCTGATGTGCCATAAAGCGTACGCGTACCTTGGAAGCGGCGGTCATACTGCTCATTTTTTTCATCTACGCTAGCTTGTACATTATCATATTCGGTAGTGACTGGCTCTACGACTGGGTGCTCAATTTGTCTGGTTTCATTCATAGCTTTTTAAATACTCTTTTTAAATATTTTGACTGTGCTTACTTCATCTTTTAAGTATAAGTTTAATAATTATGTTGGGTAGGCCCAGTTTACTTTTAGAGCATCGCAGCTATTTTGCCATAACTGCTTAGCAAGTTTATCCTGTGAGACACCCAATAATTCACTTAAACTCGACAATACCCAAGGCAAATTAGCAGGAATATTCCTATCATGTGCGTGGGCTGCCTCCCATTCATTGTCTAGGCTTTGTCCAACGGCTGAATGCTGACTATTTGAATTTTGACACATAATCGGCGTCATGTCCGGACAGTCTGTCTCAATCACCAAGCACTCAATACCATATGTATCCACAGCGGCCTGAATAGCACGGCGCAGTTTTTTGGCGTTCGGATTGGTCACCTGACCTGTAACACCCAGCTTAAACCCTAGTTTCACAAATGCCTTGGCTTCTTGTTCACCACCACTAAAACTATGCGCAATACCGCCCAATGTATGAGCATCGTATTCATGCGCTTTTAATATAGCAAGCGCTTCGGCATGCGCCTTACGAATATGAAGCATCACTGGCAACTGATAGGTCACAGCGATATCTAGCTGCGCCTTAAAGAACCGCTTTTGTTTATCAAAAACATCAGGCTCTTTCATTGCGTCAGTAAAGGTATCCAAGCCAATTTCACCAATGGCTAATGGTCGACAGGCAGCAACCATTTGTGCCAATTCTGTCAAATGAGCATCAGTATGCTGCTCGATATAAAAAGGATGTAAGCCTAGCGCAATATGGGTACAGAAATCAGACTCGTTATGCTCGCCAGTGTCTATGCCAAAACGCTTTGATAACTTATCGATCAACTGCTTAGTGTCATACATACGCTCAAAATGCTGATAAAGATAACCAACCAGCACAAGATGACGTATACCTTGATGGTAAGCTTTTTGCACCTGTTGCTCTCGATCATTATCAAATACTGGCGCATCAAAATGTGTGTGGGTATCAATGAGCGGATAACAATTGCTCAAGGCTTGATTTACCCTATTTGATGACTCAGGACCAGACATAAATACACTCCAAAAACAACGTGTTTAGCAAAATACCTTATCAACCATCATATTATACACATGGTTGTAGTAACAGCTTATTCAAGCAATGCCTCGTTTATTATAAAGCGCTATGCGCCCCTACTGGGTATCCTTATCCCCGTGATGAGCATTCTTATTTTTTAAATTTGCGATATTAGTGTCAGTCACCTTATCGGATTTTCGACTACTACGCCGAGGAATAATCAATAAGGCGGTGGCCACAGCACCCAAGACCAGCCAACTTTTACCCCTTTTATGATTTGCCATGATTGTCTCTACCTATTGATACAGCACCAATTTTATGGATATAAATGTGCATACCTATTTTTATCTCACTAAAGTTTAGTATACGTAAAATACGACGGTCGCTCTGTTTAGCTGTGTTACGAATACGCAAGCCAATGTATGATGTAATTTTTGTTTATTACACCGTACATTGGCTTGTGCTGATTTAATATATCAGTTGTTTAAAGTGGTGGTTAATAACTGCTTTAACGATTGAGAGGATATGTCGTTATACCATCGTTGGGACTATCTACCTTAGTGAAACCTTGAGGGGTTGACCGCGGGGTTTGATCGCGCTTAGGAATAAGGGGGTTGAGCGGCATCAATTCATAGTCTGCATCGACATTACCATCCCAGCCCTGTGTTCCGCTCAAAGGGAGCTGTTTGATCGTACCATTTTTATCGATGACCAATTGCAGTACACGCATCTGGTTAAATTTACGCTCGGTCACACTGGCAACCGCGCCACCATCACGTAAGATGGTTGGTTGTAAAAATATAATCAAGTTACTCTTTTGAGTACTGTCATTGTCAGAGCGGAACAACCTGCCAATCACTGGTACATTTCCTAAGCCCGGAACTTTTTGCTGGCGTGTGGTACTATTGTCACGCATCAAACCACCTAGGGCGATGGTCTGCTGATCATCGGCTAAAATCGTTGTATTAATGAGACTTTTATTGGTAGTCAAACCACTAGCATTGCCAGTAGTACCTGGTACGACGGAAGATACTTCTTGTGAGACCTCCAAACGTACGGTGCCATTATCACCAATATGAGGGATAACGTTAAGATTGATACCAATATCTTGACGATCAATGGTCTGAAAAGGGTTGTTTGAGTTGTTACCACTGGTAGTATAAGAACCTGTGACAAAAGGTACGTTTTGACCAACCAAGATACTGGCCTTTTCATTATCCAATGTCAAAATAGACGGCATGGACAATAGATTGGCACTGGTAGAAGAGTCGAGTGCTTGCAAAATGGCACCATAAAATTCCGTATTACCCTGACTGTCTTTTCGGCTATCGCCAATCCCAACCAAAGCACCAACGATAGAGCTGGCAGCGGAGCTAATACCTGCGGCGCCCGCAGCAGCACTACCACCCAATGCGGCAGCGGCCAAGGTGGTCGCACTAGCACCGACATTATTGAAGTTGACGACACCATAGCCACTATTGGCATTACCAAGCGCCCACTGAACGCCTAGCTGGGTTGCATCATCACCTGAAACTTCGACGATAGCAGCTTGAATCAAGACTTGTGCGCGGCGACTGTCCAATTGATTGACCGCATCTTCAATCTCAAACATCAGTTCAGGATCTGCATTGACGATAACGGCATTTTGCGTCTCGTCAGCGATAATACTAAAGGGTTTTCCACCAACGCCTGTACCGCTTCCACTTGTATTGCTAGCAGGCACAACTGATGTACTACTGCTACTGCCAATACTCTCACTCGCCGCACTGTTAATGGTTGCCCCTGTACTGCTTGCATCATTTAAAGAAGCGGACTCTAACGTTGAGGTGGCTCCAGCGCTATTAATCGATTGATTGGCCAAAAGGCCTCGTAGCATATCAGCAATATGACTGGCGCTGGCATACTTTAGGCGAAAGACACGTAAACCGCTCAGTCTTCTTGTCGGTGTGGTATCTAGTTGATTAACCATCTCCTGAACTTTGGCAATCATCTCAGGGCTGCCTTTGACCAGCAATCGATCACTTGATGAATCAGCGATCACTTTGAGTTGATTATTACCACCTTGTGCTTGTCCGCTACTAGCGCTTGCCACCAAGGCACTGATTAGCTCCATCATACGTTCGGCATCGACGTGGCGTAGTGGTATCACTTGCAGACTATCATTGACATTGCTGTCCAAGTCACGGATAAGGGCCGTGAGTTGGTTCAGGCTATCCGCGCGATCTGATAGCACCAGCGCGTTCACACCAGGCACAGCGGCGGCATGTGCAGACTGCGGCATTAAAGGTCTTATAACGCCCAATACTTCTGCTGCTTGAGTATTCGTCAAATAAATCACTCGGGTTGCGAGCGACTCACCGACACTATTGCCGCGTAAATCAACAGCGACACCAGACTGCTTGGCGACATTATCTGGCACCAGTTTGATTGTCGTACCTGACTCTATCGCTGCAATCCCATTGACCTGCATGACACTTAAGAACAGCTGATAAATCTCATCACGCGATAAGGCTTTGTTTGAGATGACCGTCACATTGCCGTTGATACGAGGATCAAGGACAAAGTTTTGGTCGGTGATGGTTGCCACCTCATTAATAAAGGCTTTGATATCAGCATCTTGTAAGTTTACCTTCCAGCTCTCAGCACTCGCTAGGCCCATGCTAGCAGCCCATAAGGGTACCGCTAGGCAAAGAGGACGACACAGGCGCATCAAACGCGGCAGGATACGGTGTAACGGTGTGGCTGAAAATTGATGAAAACTTACCATATTGATAATTACCTACAGTGATATTGCGTCATATGTACTGAGTGTTTAACGAGCACTCTTTGCTAAAAGTCCGTCTTATTAGAACTGCTGGCGGATAGTAATAACTTGCTCACCACGTTGAACCTCGATTTGTGCTTCGCCTGCTTGCTGTACTTGCTGTAATACGCTTGCATCCTGAGCAGGATTATTGCCCACGTTTTGCCCGTTTACTGTCAACACTTTGTCGCCTGGCTCTAGTCCCAGTCGATTGCGTAATTTTGTTGGCATCGCTGCGGTGACTTGATAGCTTTCACCTGAGGCCATCACCCCCATTCTACTCAAATAACTGGCAGGATTTTCTTGCAGCGCGGTGACCGCTTCTTCAATCGCCGTTTGCGGACTGCTTTCACTATTCGTCTCTGTCGGCTCAGGCGGCGTATCTTGTAGGGTCTGGGGCGCTGTCGGCAGCATATTGTTATTGGGTAGACGCTGGTTACTAACCGCGCCTGCCAGCATGTCACTTTGATCTAGCGGCATAGCATCTGGCATGCCAATCACTGTTTCTTTATCATTGGCATCCGCGATAATAACCGAATTCCAGTCAACAGCGACAAGAATATAGTCGCTGTCTTTTAGTCCATCACCAATTCGGTAATTTTTCACCTCACCATTTATGTTAAGCAACGCTGAAGACATGCTCTCCGGTATGGCGAGTAGTACGCCTTTAAGCTCAACATTGGGTGGTGGCTGGACTGCCGCTGCAATAGGGTCAGGGTCCGCAAATATCGCAAACAAACCACTATAGTCATTGGCAGACTTTGTATTGTTTTGCAAAGGGGCTAGCGGCAATGCTGGTGCTAAGGGCGCTGCTAATAGTAACCACAAAAGACGCGCCGCTGTCCAACATAACCAAGCAATTGCCAGTAGCAACAACCACCCTGAAAAACGATTGAGAGTATTCACGACAGGCTTTAAGCTGGCAGCAATATTTGACATTTAAGGTGCCCCCAGACCAGCTAGCAGCGGCTGGCGCACACTAACGACTGGTGTATCCTGCGGTGCTTGCCCTTTATATTCAGGCATGTTTTCTAGTAGGCGCTGAGTCAGACTGACATCTAGCATGTTATCCCCGTCTATATACAGATCGCCCAAACGCTTATCTTGATTATTCAATAGATTGATATGCAGCAGATTTTTATTGTTTTTTTGCTCAGCACTCAGCTCAGCTCGCAATGCAGGCATAGTAATATAAAAAACCTTACCACCACTTGGATAGCCGACTTCACCGCCAACCCAGGTCAACTGACCATCAGCTTCACTAAATCCCGCCGCATTTTTAGCAGACTCATTCTCAGCGGATTCCGATGATGCATTGTCGCTAGACTGACGCTTTAACGAAACGCCATTGACTTGAATGGGTGTGTTAGGCAGTTGCCAATCAACCACACTTACCAAAGACTCAGGAGCAATCTTTCCGCTCATATCATCAACTTGCCATGAGTTTAAACCCAGCTTTACCTGTCCGTTCAACCTCGTTTGCTCTGAGTTGATAGTCACCTCGGCACCAAGCTTGCCTGTGAGCAGTTGCCATGGCTGCCATGACCATTTGGCCATCCCTGTGAGCGGTGTCGATGATAGAGGAATTTGCCAAATGGCAGAGCCCTGCCATACATTGCCAGACACATGCTGCACATAAGGCGTATTGGGTGCATACTTTTGGACTAACCATGCCGCTGGCATTTGCAATACAGCAAATAAGGCAAACAATACAAATCCGATCAGCCACCAAAGCTTGCGGGGACGCTTATGAGACAACTCAGATACTTGGGCCACGGTTGCACAACTCTTATATAAGACAAAAACGTCATTATCATAACAAACAATGACCTATAGATGACAGAAAAAAAGCCAGTATCTTTTTACCAAAATATTGGCAATAGAGATACTGGCTTTTTTATTTTGCAAAGCTTCAGTGCTTATGACTAAATGATTGTAAATAAACCATTATCCATAAGACTGACAAGCTCCGTCTCGTACTGTGTTACGACTCGAAACTATCTAATTGGATAGCCTAATTAGATAGCAAAATCTTCAAGGCCACGACCTGCTGCTAGCGCTTCAACCAACCATGTTGGCTTACGTCCGCGACCAGTCCAAGTTTCTTCCTTGTTATCAGTATTGCGATACTTAATACTGCGTTTTTTCTCTAGTTTTTCACCAGCTTTTAAGATCTCTTCAATCGTAGCGTTGCTGTCTTCTGCAATTTGCTCAAACTGAATATAAGCATCATACAAACGCTGATGCTGTTTTTTGGCAATAAGCTGCTGTGCATTTTCGCTGATGGCACGTAGTTCATCTACGTTTAAGTTATCTAAATCAATTGCGTTATTTTTACTCATAGTAAGTCCAACTGTCGGATAAAAAATATCACCTCAATAGAGACATTGTACCTATTGAGATACCTGAATGATGACTCATTCATTATTCAAAAATTAATAGTTTTTAAGGGTTAATTTGATTTTTGATTAATCAAAGATTATTCATAATTATTTTAATAAACATGAATAATAAAAATATTGCTGGCAAACACAAGCATTCATTATACCTTATATAGCAAATGGCTATCGACAATAATTACTTATCAAAACTTAACTCAACAAATTTCTATTTTCTATAGTGTTTCTTAAATGCGGTATTCCCTGAATATTAGTACTTTTTCATTTTTTAATAAAATAATATTCATTCATACACTATATTAATAAATCTGCTTTATTAGCATCTAATAATTAGGCGCTGTAGCAAAAGTATATGAGCTTGCGAACGAATGCTTGTCTAAACCCTAACGACTTTTATTTAGCCTTTTTGTGCACTCAGCTCATTCATCAACCCATGAGCAGATTCAGCATTTAGCAGGTAAGGGTTAAAACCAATAGTCGTAGAGTACTTTAAATAGATTGCGGCGTTCTCTTCGGTCGGAGACGCATAGTTCATCGACCATTTCGCCCACTCCCTATGCTTTAGCTCACGTGTGTCAATAATCTGTAGGTCGTGATGACGCTCATCGGAAATGAGACTGTATAGCAATCGATTAATTTGCGCTCTTGGGCCTTCTATCGTCTGCAAAAAATAATCTTTATTGAACGTTAGCATCCCAGTGATACTATTAGCAGCGTTATTTATCTGTGCTTGCTGTAATATTTCATTGAAATCGGTCGCTGATACATTTGGGTTTGCACGGCTAGCATAGGTCATGCTCACTAAGATATGGGCATCTGCGTGTGTTGATGTCATGTTTGTTCTCTTATACAAATATTATGAAAGCGGATCGCATTTATAGGCATTACTCAATTAACCAAGGGCATACCACGGTTTTTTCTTTTGAGAGGCACGCTGCTCTTCTTGCTCTTGAAGCTCTGATAAGGTGTCAATCAACATCATAATCTGATTGGTGCTCATCAAATAAGGATTGAATTCGTTACCTGTCGAAAACTTCAGTGCCAGCCCCTTGTTCTCATCGCTTGGAATCAAATACTTCATTGACCATTTGTTCCAATGACGCTGCTCAACCTCACGGCATTCTATGACTTGCAGGGAATGATGACGCTCATCTTGCACAAGCTTTCTAAGCAAGCCATTGATAATCGGCCTAGCCCCTTCGATACTTTGTAAAAAGTAGTTATGGTTAAACACCAACGCACCAGTGATGCCATTGCGCTCATTGTTTTGCCGAGCCTGCTCAAGGATACGAGTGACCTCACCATTAGCATTATCAGTGTTGTAACGGCTGATATAAGTCAGACGCAAAATGATATGCTCACCCTGCCGCATTTTTAGACTATTTGACTCTGAGAGATCGACTGATTCCATAATTTTTTCCAATTAATTTGCTAGATTTATAAAAAAGGCGGTGCAGGTATTGCTAATCACTCATCAATGGCCGTACTAACGTGACTGTTGAATTTTTTTCATAAATTTGCTCATACCACGTGCTAGATTCGCGTTACTGCTCTTTTGTACTTCTTGTGCCAACAGTAATAATTGCGCGCTGTCCTCACACTGCTCTAGACTCAGTAAATAGCCCCAAGCTTCTGCAGGTGGTGCATTTTTTTCAATGTAGGTCGCCAAGTCAGATTTAAGGGTTCCATAGTTGGCACCAGCAACTTTTGCCTTAAACATACTACCGATAGACTTTTTGCCAGTCTCTGCAATTTTGCTTGGCGGTTTGCTATTAAAAGTACGATCGAACTCTATCTCAGTACTGACATCAAATGAGTTGCCTGTAGATTGAGGTTGCTTAGCGACTGGTACTTGAGGAATAGTAGGTGCTTCGGTTACAGTAGATACCTGAGGCGCTGTTTGGATTTGCGAACTAGCGTTAGCAGCACCAATCAGTTCAATACAATCAAGCTCTAAAAGCAACTCAAATAAAGGCCCAACACCGTCAAAATCAGCAAACATTTTGCTATTATCAAGCGTATCAAGGTAGTTTTGATACGTGCGCTTGCCATCAATCATAATCAGCAATGTTCTCGCTTCTCGCGGCAATATACCGAGACTTTGAGACTTTATTTCTGCTCTACCTAAATCGCTTTTGCGAAACACGTCACCGTAGTTCATGCTTTATATTCAATATTGACAGCAAGATAGGCATCTTACCGATAAGACACCGACCCAGATAATTTTGTTCTTTTCAGCCATGAATGGCCAAACTCTGATAGATTTGAATTTATTGTTAACTGATGCTTTACATGCAACCTTGGCGCTTAAAATCAGCTACACTATTTAATTAAATAGAGTATATCAATGTCATCAATAGACTGTTACCACTAATTGAATTGGATAGCACAAACGGTTTATATAAGGTATGAAAGGTAGTTTTTATAAATTTTAATATAAAAATTGAAAATAAAATAATGGCAACAACGCTTTTAAAAAATAACGGTTATATACAACAGTGAATAACCACACTTCCTTGATAAACCACTCAATATAGTCAATTCCACCTAAAAGTGTTATAAATTAATTATCAAATCCAATTGTTATTATAAAGACCATGACTTACTCACTAGATTTTCGCAAACAGGTACTAAAAAGCTTAGACGAGGGTATGACCTTTGCCGAGGCGGCTGAGTCTTATAATCTGAGCCCAACCACCATACAGAACTGGAAGCGGCGTGTTCATAGTAAAACAACCAGGCAAACCAAGCCCTATAAAATACCAGATGATGTGCTACTTAATGATGTCAAAGAGTATCCCGATGATTACCAGTATGAGCGAGCTCGTCGTCTAAA
>NZ_FNAL01000058.1 GCF_900101915.1 Psychrobacter pacificensis
TGAACCGCCCCGACTATATCGGAGAGTGATTTACTTGAGTCAGGCAGCGATGCCTGACAGGGTTAAATTATCGTAATACCGCTTTTCAAACTCAAAAGGTGACACATAACCAATCGTGCTATGCAGACGTGTTTTATTAAACCAGTCCACCCATTCAAGGGTTGCCAGTTCAACATCATTAACGCCAGTCCAATTCTCCTTTAAATAGTCAATTACCTCAGATTTATACAGCCCGTTAACCGTTTCAGCCAGTGCGTTATCGTATGAATCACCAGTCGTGCCGACCGAGGCAATGATGCTAGAGTCCTTCATCTTATCAGTATAACGAATGGATAAGTACTGAACCCCGCGATCACTGTGATGAATCACATCTTTGGGGTTGTTCCTGTCTGCTATCGCCTGATTTAGCGCAGCCATAACCATATCCGTGTTCATGCGATTAGATACTTTCCAACCGACAATGCTACGGGCAAACACGTCAATAATAAAAGCGGTATATACCCAGCCGCTAGTTGTTTTTATATAGGTGAAGTCAGCTACCCATAGCTGATTAGGACGATGGGCATTAAAATTACGATTAATCAGGTCATCAGAGCATTTTTGGTCATCACGGCTATTGGTGGTGATCTTGCCCTTACCGCGCCAGATGCCTTGCATACCATACTGCTTCATTAAACGCTCTACCGTACAACGAGCCACATGAATACCATCTGCCTTCATCTGCTGCCAGACTTTACGAACACCGTAACGGCATTTACTGTCCTGCCAGATGCGTTTAATCTCGTTGATATAATAATCGTCATGCTGCTGACGCAACGAGCGCTTTTCAGGGTAACTCTCCAAGTCTTTAGTACGGTAGTAGGTTGATGGGGCAATCGGTAGTACTCTACAGATTGGCTCGATCCCGTATTTCTGCTTGTGATCATCGATAAATGTGACCATTATTTCGGTGGACGGTCGAGCTCCGCCTGGGCGAAAAAAGCGGCTGCCTTACGTATGATCTCATTGGCCTGTTTGAGTTCTTTGTTCTCACGTTCAAGATCTTTAATACGTTGCTCTTGGCTTTGAGCTTGTACCGATGCAGGGATAGTTTGATCTATATGCTTCTTGTGCCATGAGCGCAGGGTTTCAGGCGTGCAGCCAATCTTAGGGGCAATGGCTTGAATGGCTGCCCATGTGGAGGGATAGTCGTTTGCTGCTTCGATCAGCATACGGACGGCGCGTTCTTTAATCTCAGGAGTGTAGGTTTGTCTTTTCATTGTCGTATTCTCTCAGA
>NZ_FNAL01000027.1 GCF_900101915.1 Psychrobacter pacificensis
ATCCAGGGTATTCACTGATTGGGCATCAGCTCATGGCATCTATATTGATTATATCGAGCCTGGCTGTCCTTATCAGAACGCTTATATTGAACGGTTTAATCGCAGTTATCGCAATGAGGTTTTAGATTGCTACCTTTTCAACAATTTAAACGAGGTCAATATGCTGACTGAAGACTGGATCAAGGTTTATAACAACGAAAGACCCCATGATTCACTTAATGATATGACACCTGCTGAGTACAGGCAGGTGGCTTAATAATTCTACGATGATGTTGTGTTAAGAATGGGGTATTTACAATAAGCATATCTTATCTTTATTCTTTCTTCGAGACTTTCCATATCTTTACCCTAGAATATATTTGTTAAAAAGTATTCAGATATCATGTCAAAGCGATTTTGCTGATCTGTTTTGTCTAGCTCAATCGCTTTTAGTACCTCACCTCGTGCTTTGTATATTAAGACTAAGCGCCAAATTTCTAAAGCCAACTCGCGCTCATCAATACTCTCATCGTCGTCTTTTTCTGCAAACTCTTTATCACTTACTTCATCGACTAGAAGAAATGCTTTTAAACCCTTTAATCACGATAGCTGACATTTATCCTCAATAGCTACTGCGCTATCTAACATTTCTTAACTCGCATATAGATGCTTTAGCTCTATGGGCGTTGACTTATTCGGCTCACACTAGCGATTAACGCTACCATCACTACGCCCATGATAATCAAAATACCAGACATCATGTGCGCCGCTTCATAGTTGAGCGCTTCTACTTGCTCGTATATCGCAATCGATACCACCTTGGTCTCACCTGAGATACTCCCCCCTATCATTAACACCACACCAAACTCACCAATGGTATGAGCAAAACTTATCAAACTACCCAACATAATACCCACGCGCGCTTGCGGTAAGGCTACCTTGACGAAGCGGCGCAGACGACTGGGTTCTAACAGATGCGCGACTTCAGTGACACTTTGCGGAATACGCAAAAACTGTGCATACACTGGCTGTATATAAAAAGGCAGTGAGTAAATAATAGAGCCAACCACTAGACCTTCAAAAGTAAAAATAAGCGGACTAATATTGTGCTCAATCAGCCATTTACCGATACCCATACTTGGACTTAGCAGTAATAATAAATAAAAGCCAATAACCGTAGGCGGGAGCACCAGAGGCATGGCAATGATACCCATGAGCAGAATTTTGAAACGCCCAACTGCCTTCTTTTGACTTGGTTTGGCAAGCCAATAAGCCATAGGAGTTGCAAACAACAGTAAGCATAAGGTCGTGATAGAAGCGAGCTTAATACTCACCCAAAATGGACTGAGCATATCTGACATAAGAGACTGGTCGATCATATAATGTCACGGCTCGTTCTATAGGTAGAGTGTCTAGGCTAACGGATTACTGAATGGGCAGGTAGCCTGCTTGCGCGAAGTGCTGTTGTCCTGCATCCGAGCGCAAGTAATCAGTAAACGCCGCTGCTGGGACTGTATTATTGATAACGATACCATCTTGTAAGATGGCTGGATAGGATGCTTTTGGCACAGTAATAAACTGCTCAGGTTTGGCTTTTATCGCAACGAGTTGAGACTGCGCCACAAACCCATAATCCACGCTACCTGTATGGGCGTACTGAAATACTTGACCAATATTTTCTGCCTGTATCAGGCTTTTCTGTGCATTTAATTTTTCATATATCTTTTGTGATTGCAGATAGGATTTTGCAGACGCACCATAAGGGGCAAGCTCAGGATTGGCAATAGAAATCTTACTATCATCTTTGAAACTAGCACTTGTAAACGCGTCAATAAGAGATGCTGGCTTAAAGTCATTCAAAGGTTTTGTGACACTATAGAGTGCCAACTGACCTCTGGTATAGGTAAAAGGTAAAGCGGTTTCATCAGCAAGCTTTGCAGGGAATTCCTGATTGGCAGACAAGAATATATCATAAGGGGCGCCTGCCTTGATTTGAGCATATAGCTTGCCAGAAGACGCGTAAGTGACTTCGATATCTAAGTTACCTTGATTCGACATATTGCTATCTGTTTGATAGCTATCAATGATATTAGGTAGGACATCAGATAAGTTAGCTGCCGCAGCGATACGTAGTGTTTGGTGCTCAGTTGTAGCAGTCGCCGGTTCTGCATTCGTACTGTTATCTGCTGTACAAGCATTTAATGCCAGTAGCAAACACGCAGAGGTACTAATAGCAGCTAGTGACCTACCCATTATTGCTGAGCCATTTAGATGAAGCATCTTCGTAATATTCTTGCTTCCAGACAGGTATATCTGCTTTGATGGTATCTAGTATCCAGCGGCAGGCATCAAATGCTGGATAACGATGCGCTGACACTACCCCCACCCACACCGCCACATCACCAACCTCTAACGCTCCGATGCGGTGTATGGCAATAGCATGATTGATCTCAAAGCGCTTTTTAGCCTCTTCTATAATGGCGCGGCCTTGGTTGATTGCTAAGTCTTCATAACCGTAATACGTAAGACGATCAACGCTCGTGGCATTATTATGATTACGCACTCGCCCTTCAAAGCAAACAAACGCACCGCAGCTGTCATTGTCTAACGTACTTTTGAGCTTATTTTCGTCAATTGCAATATCGAGTAACGCAAAACCGTCGCGCTCAGCAATAAGATACGCTTCATCGGTACTACGTTTGATGGTCATTGAATGGTTATGGATGTTATCTGTCATTTTTTTCTCTATTTACACTAATTGTGGCGCTATAGCCGCTTATAAATATATACCTAACCACCAGCAACTGGCGTAATAAACACTACGCTGTCACCGTCATTGATTTGATCGGTCCATTTGGCGAAGTAATCATTGACTGCCACCCGTAGCTCTGCTTGCGGACGACTAAAACGATGCTTTTGACTAAGCTGTTCGTACAGTTCAGTCAATGAGGTATCTTGGGGTAATTTCACAGTCTCTTGCTGACAGTTGGCCTCATCCGCCAAACTGGCAAAATACATGACATTGATATCCATCGTTGATCCGATAGCAGCTTTTGTCTCAATAGCACTCATAAACTTCTCCTTTCTTTGCAAGCGTCCTTGCTTGATATCCAATATATCTTTAGTCATTGATTAGGTTTTTTATCACACTAAGCATGAGTATAGTCTGACTTGCCACCTGTTTTTTTAATCAGGTGAATATTATTTATAACGATGTCATGTGATAGTGCTTTAGTCATATCATAGATGGTCAAGCAGGCAACGCTCACGGCGGTTAGCGCTTCCATCTCAACCCCCGTTTTGTGCGTGACTTTGACTACAGCACTGACGGTGATACTGCTCAGCGCATCATTATACACAAAGGTGAGGCCGATCTTATCTAGCGGCAGCGGATGACAAAGCGGTATCATATCATGCGTGCGTTTGGCAGCCATAATACCGGCAATATGTGCCGTTTGCGTAATGCTGCCTTTTTTGGTCATCCCATCAGCCGCTTTGATCTGCGCATAAATCTCGCTCGGAAAACGAACTTGCCCAGTCGCGTTCGCTTCTCGCGTCGTTGCGGTCTTGCCACTGACATCAACCATCGTGATGTCACCATTACCATCTAAGTGTGATAAAGCAGATTGATGATTTGTCTGAACGCTGTTACTCATTGATATCGCCTTTTCTTAGTAATCTCTTTATTAGTATTTTTATTATTTTGGTAGCGCGGCACACGCCTGTTCAAACTCTTGAGGCATATTAAAATTGGTCAAATGCTGCCAGTCCTGAGTAAATGGTACAGTCCGCACCATCGGCTGAATAAAGTGCATGACTCGGCGCTGATCACTATCAATATAAGCTTTCAAATCGGGTTCAATAGCTAAATGATACAGCCCTAGTAACGGATATAAATGACTGTCATCTTTTAAGCAAATGACGCGCTTATTAGCCGCTGTATTAATCGCTTGTTGCAATTTCTGCCATAGATCAGTGGCGGGTATTAAGCTGTCACAACTCATCACCAGTAGCCACGATGCGCGCTGATTGTTAGTTGTAAACAGATTATTCGAGCCAGTCAATGTTTGCAATGCTGATTCGATAGCAACCAACGCACCGCCTGTACGAATCTGCTCATCATTATCCGCGCCAAAATCAGAAACGTAGTCAGCAATAGGCATAACGGGCGAACTGGGTTTGTTCAAAGTAGCATCTGAATCAACATAAAAGCCTCGCCCATTATCCGCAATCAAAATAGGAACTTGCAACTCGCTGGCATGACGAACATGATAATTTAGCAGCTGCTCACCTGTCGGCAGAGTGAGCGTCGCCTTTGGTGTTCCCATACGTTTGGATGCTCCGCCAGCTAAAATAACTATACCTGCCAAATTGTCCGAACTATTTGAGCAACCCATCATTATGCCATTGCCTGTCATTTTTGGTTAAATAGCCGTTATGGCTTAATCATTTATCATCAATTATTTATCATCAATTATTTATAAATCAGTCATGACTGGGGTTTTGCGCCAAAAAATGCGGCACAAAATTACATGGACGAGTACGGCTATCAAACTGCTCTTTTAGGATATTTTCCCACCCTGTACGGCACGCGCCAGATGAACCTGGTAGACAAAAGATACCGGTACCATTGGCCATACCAGCCACTGCCCGCGACTGCACCGTAGACATACCAATCTCGTCTTTTGAGATCAAACGGAACATCTCACCAAAACCATCAATCGACTTATCAAATAGTACGCTGACAGCTTCTGGCATGCTATCTCTAATAAAGAACCCTGTACCACCCGTTGTGATGACCGCGTGCACGTCTGGACTGGCAATCCAGCCACTAATGACCGCTCTAATCTGATAGATATCATCAGTGATCAGCTGACGGTCTGCCAAATGATGTCCAGCCTCGGTCAAGCTATCGGCTAGATATTGACCTGACGTGTCTTCTGCCAGCGTACGACTATCAGAAACAGTCAATACCGCAATATTAAGAGGGGTAAATAGTGCAGCAGGCTTACTCATAAAAGATCCTTTATAGATATAATTTTATAAATGTATTAAAAAAAAGCTTATGTCAGAAAAGCGATAGCAAAAACAGCATCAGTTAGCATCACAGTTGAAGTCTTAAAATGCCTTAACCACCGATTATCGAGAGATTGTGCATGATGCCACTGTTCGAGTCATGCAGATGATGATGCTCAGGCTTAATCGGCATAAAGCTATGTAAAGTGTTTACCAGCCCTTGGATATCGTTTTGTTGTAAGTATGGACGAATATCGTAATTACCTTTGTCAAATAAGCACAGATGCACTTTACCTTGACTACTGACTCGCAAGCGGTTACAAGTATCACAAAAGTGCGCCGCATAAGGGGCAATCATACCAATACGGCCGACATAATCAGGGTGACTGTACTCGACCGCTGGACCATCGGCACTACCACGCTCGTGTGGCTGCCAACCATGCTCTAACAAATAATCCGTGATGATATCAGACTGAGCATGCTGGGCAAAAAACAAGTCGCTATTGTCACTGGTCTGCATAAACTCAATAAAACGATACGTTACTTGCCTGTCTTTGACGTAGTCGATCGCGGCGATCAGGTTTTCAAAGGCAGTCTCTGCCATCAAGACGCTATTTATTTTAAGTTTGATATCCGTCGTTTCTAGCAAGGTATCCATATCTGCCAGTATCTGCGGTAAAGTATCAAAACCTGTCATTTTGTGAAAAGTGGCCGCATCAAAACTGTCCATACTGATATTGAGCTGATCAAGTCCAGCCGCTTGCCAGCTGGCTAAGTGTTTGCCCAACTTATAAGCATTGCTGGTCATCGCTACTGTTTCAATACCGTCCGTTTGCTTGATCGTTTCGATAATTTCGACAACATCACGGCGAATGGATGGCTCACCGCCCGTAATTCTCACTTTTTTGGTACCTACTTGGGCAAAGCCGTGTACCAATGTCGCAATTTCAGAAACGCTCAACTCATCATCAGGACGTTTGCCTTGATAACCATTTGGCAAACAGTACTCACAGCGAAAATTACAAAAATCCGTAATAGATAGGCGCAGATATGTCAACCGGCGCGCAAACCCATCCGTTAAAGGCTGATGGATTTGGGTTGCCTGATCAATCGGCATCACTAAATTAGACGGTATATAGCTGTCAGACAGCACAGGTGCTGACGCAGGAGAGTACAGTTTTGGGCTGTCTATTTTGAGATTGTTGTCATTCATATATTACTGCCATCAGTATTGCTTGCCATAAGCGTTACTTTATTATTCGTGTTTAGCATCCCATTGCTAGATTGCTTTTTAATTTCGTTCCATCGTTTTATAGCAGATTGGCAAACGGTGAATTAGCGATGCAACCAAGGAAACGGCTGTACGGTAACCTCACCACCAGATACTACGTTGCCACTGTCTTTGTCTAATACAATAAAGCAATTGGCGCGGCTCAGCTGTTTTATTCTGTGTGATTGTTGACTCAAAAAACATTCCACTTGGTAATGACCCGCCTCATCTTGTGACAATACGCCGCGCTGAAAGTCTTTGCGGCCAGGGAACTTTTTGATGTCATTTGTGAGTTTAGCGTTGATCGTTAGCGGCATCGGCTGCTCGGACACACTCGCACCTGACATCTGCCATAATGCGGGTATCACAAACTGTAGCGCGCCCACAACTGTGGAGAGCGGATTACCCGGTAGACCAAAATACAATACGGGCTTATCGAGATTTTTATTTAACTCGCCAAATACGAAAGGCTTACCAGGTTTCATCGCCACTTTATAGCGGTTGATTTGCCCAAGCGTTTCGATCACCGTCGTCAGAAAATCATAATCGCCGACTGAGACGCCTGCTGTCGATATGAGCACATCACAGTCTTGCATGGCTTCGTTGACCGCAGCTGTCGTCTTATCCAAATCATCAGGAATGATGCCATAGTCACGAATGATTATAGGTAAATCCGACAGTAAGCTTTTGAGCGTTGGGGTGTTTGAATTATATATTTGGGCTAGATGTTCCAGCTCATCGCCAATAGCGACGAGCTCATCGCCAGTTGCAAGTACGCCAACAACCAGCGGCGCAAATACTCTCACTTCGCTGATACCTAAATTTGCCAGCAAGCTGATATCGGCGGGATTAATTCTTTTTCCTATCTTTAGCATAGCTTCGCCAGACTCAACCTCTTCGCCTTGCGCACGGATATTATCGTTGGTTTCGGCCGTTTGCGTGAGAGTGATGCTGTACGGCTGAGTCTTATCAATGGTCGCTTTGATATCAGCAAAGTTGGTATTCTCTTGCATGATGACCGTATCACAACAGTCAGGGATGACCGCGCCAGTAAAAATACGCACACCCTGCCCTGCTTTTGTCTCACCAGCATAGGCACTGCCTGCTTGAGACTCACCAATGATTTCAATCGTTTTACCTTCTGACAGCTCACTTCCTTTTGCAATGGCATAACCATCCATAGCAGATAGATTCTGTCTTGGCACATCAAAAGGTGATGCAATATCTTGCGCGAGTATGTGGTTACGGCTGTCTAATAGATCACAGATATTGACGGCTCTTTTGTGCAGCGGAAAATCCACATCATTATAATCATTGATACGCAGCTTTATTGCCGCTTGTAATTCTTCCATGGTAATCATAAAAGTATGCTCTTTTGGTCGTTCTCATTATTTGTGATTGAATCTTTATTATTAAAAGCTGTCCTTAGAGTCTATCATTCACAGTATCGATTTTGTTGTATTAACCTTGTCCTGATAAGTTTTGAAGATTGCGAGATCAAGCCAACTCAAATATTTGATGATTATCACAATATTTATCCATTCAATAAATTTCAGCAAAATCAGACATAGCCTGAGGCAAAAAAAGCACCTTGGCAAGGTGCTTTTTGTAGAGCAAGGTAACATGCTTAATTGATGATTAATGATGATTTATAATAGCTAAAAGCCATTATGAATCGTGACCTTCATACGGTGTATAAATACCGTCAGCTTACCTCACCAGCCAGCCAATGAAGAGGCGCTATTTTGAGTGATGAATCCATCTGGCGTTTGCCCATTATCCGCCTGCCAGCGCTGAAATGCCGTACGAGTATTGGTGCCCACGATACCATCAGCCCCTTTGGTATCGTAACCCATGCTCGTCAGACGGCGCTGTAAGTTGGTCACTTGCGTGGTTGATAACGGACGCTCATAGCGGGGCCATGATTTTCGCAGACCACTTTGTCCATCAATCGTTTTGCCCAATAGGCTCACCCCTAGCGCATAACTCGACGAGTTATTGTAAACCTTGATAACATCAAAGTTTGGGCTTAGCAGCAATACGGGACCATCTTTACCAGCTGGCAACCATAGCTCCATCTGAGTATTGGCATCTAAATAGACGTCATCTATCGTATCGACACCCATCGCCGCCCATCTGGCTGCAGGTTGCTTACTCCCCATCAGTGAATAATCAAACGAAGCAGGTACAGTCGCTTCATAAAAAGGTGCTAGACCGCGCACCCAGCCTGAGTTGCTCAGATAGTTGGCAGTAGAAGCGAGTGCATCACCTGTGGCCCAAGGGTTACGGTGACCGTTGCCATCACCATCAACGCCTTGCTTGAGCCAAGTCTCAGGAATAAACTGCGTTTGTCCCATGCCGCCTGCCCAAGAACCATCTAATTGCGACCATGATACGTCGCCACGCTGGAGTAGCGTCGCTAAGGATAATAGCTGAGCTTCTGCAAATTCTTGACGACGACCATCGTAGGCGAGACTGGCAAGCGAGCTTGGCAAATCGCTGCTACCCGTGACCGCGCCATATGACGACTCCATACCCCATATCGCTGCGATCACCTCTGCATCAACGCCATACTGCGACTCTAATTGAGACAAAAACGCACGTTGCTCTGCAAACTTGCGCTTACCTACGCTCACACGCCCACTAGAGACAGCAGAGTCCACATACTCCCATGGCATCTTAGAAAACTCAGGCTGTCCTGAGTCTAATGAGATAACTTGCTGATTCAGATAAGCGGAATCGAGTAATCGGCGAATGACTCCCGCATCATAGCCTGAAGATATTGCACGCATAGAAAAGTCTGACTTCCAATCAGAAAAGCTGCTATAGCTTGGCTTTGGGGCGGGCTGCGGCTTAATAACTGGCGCTGGTGTTGGCTTGACCTGCACGGTTTGGGTTTGAGTAATCTCAACGCCACCTTGACGCACAGGCTTTTTTTGCATGGCTTGCTGACTTGTACACCCGACCATCACTAATGCCGGCATAAGAGTGAAGTATTGTTTTTTTAATCTCATAAAAAGTCTCAAACATAAATAAATAAAATGGACCAAAGCCGCCCAGCCATCAGCGACATAGCTCAATACTAACGCCCAAGTACCGTACGTGGATCAATCGGATTGCCATTTAAGCGAACTTGGAACTCCAGCCCCACTTGATTGGTCTGACCACTGCTACCCATCGTCGCGATACGCTGGCCACGCTGTACCATATCCCCTTCTTTTACCAGCAATTGGCTATTGTGTGCGTAGGCCGTGATGTAATCATCACTATGGCGGATCATAATCAAGTTGCCATATTCTGGTAGACCGTTGCCTGAGTAAAGCACCGTTCCTGATTGGCTAGCAAGTACTGGATCACCGACATTACCAGCAAACCACATACCCATATTGCCCGCCGCTGGATCAATGTTACGCGTCACTGGATTGCGAGTAGGATAATCATAACCAGAGGTCGAATTGGCCGTTGCCTCGTATGCTGGCGTTCGAGACTGGGTTACAGGTGGGGTATAAGTTGGTTGCGACTGTGCTGGTCTGCTATAGCTGTTGTTACTCGCTGTGGTCGCTGCACCGCCCTGCCATAGTTTGAGCCATTGCCCACTATAAATCGTATATTTACTGTCCAGATTATTTAGTGCGCCAATCTGACGATAGTTAAGACGATAGCGCGCCGCAATTTGGCTGACCGTATCGCCACGTTGTACGCGATGGTAGTTAGGGACGCCTTGTGCGTTGGTAATAATCTTAGGACCTACTTGGTTTGGTGATTGATAAGTAGGCTTGGTGGCACAGCCGACCACAGATAAAGTAGCAACTGCCATAGTGCCAATCAACGCTGCCTTAGCAAGGTGCGATCCGGTCATGATTCTTTTCATACAAGGTTCCTGTTCTTTGTGTTGCTTATCTATTGTTTTATCATCCAAAAGCGCTTGATATCACTCAAAAGCCTCAAGATATTGTTACTACAATTAGCGATCTAGCAGATGATTTATATCACTCGTACAGCAAGCGATATGGTGATTATCACCTATGTCATTGATAATCATATCCTATCGAACTTATAAATCTAGTGCCAAAAGCTTATCCAATGCCCGCGCTGGGGTATGATGTAGACGTACTGGCGACAAACTGATGTATCCTGCTGCCACTGCTTGATCATCCGTCATGCCCGATGTTAATACAACATTTTTTTGATTGGTTGATTTAGCTGAAATGTCTAAGGGTCGCTCATTTTTGTGCTTGCTGTTTTTACATTTTCGTAAAGACAGCCAATACGCATCTCGGCCGCGAGGGTCAATCATATGACGCACGGGCCGGGCGATCTGCTTGTGTCCCAACGAGGTAACCTTTCGCCCTTTGATATCACTGCTGCTATCCATATCAGGAATATTAACGTTTAATACATGATAGGGCAAACTTTTGAGAAACTCTAAAATCGAGGTATCAGTGAGCAATTTGACAATTTCATTTGCCACCACTTGATAATCACTGGCTGATTCTTGTCCACCATTTTTTACGCCGCCACCTACCAAAGACGTGGCAATAGCAGGTATGCCCAATAACTGCGCGGTCAATGCCGCGCCAAAGGTACAAGAAAACATCACGTCCTGTCCTAAGTTTGCACCTGAATTGATACCTGTAATGACACAGTCAAAATCCACGTCACGGTATAGCTCATGCAGCGCCAAATGAACGCAATCAGCTGGTGAACCATTAACCGCTATAAATCCCGATGGCAATTGATGCGTATGCAATGGCTTTGATACACTCAATGCACTAGCATAGCCACTCTGCTCCTCGTTTGGTGCGACTACCACGACCTCACCGATGGTCGATAGTGCTTGAGACAGTGCCAATAATCCTGGCGCATACACCCCATCATCATTACTAATTAAAATCTTCATGTCAGCTCAGTATGTTTGTGTCAAACCGTCTTTCTAGTAGAAATTTTTGCTACCGTACCATATCTTTATTCGCATAAAAATAGCAACCAAAGGCTAGGGCGTGTTGAACATTCGCAAATAGGCACTGCTGATCGCTAAAATGGTTCCAGACAAGGCACAAAGCGACGATAATGCAGATGCCTTAGCGAGATTTGTAACGCAGTATGGGGCAATTTTAGCATCAGCCCCAACGATAAAAGCAGGGGACAGGACTCTTTTTTGCCGCTTCATCGTTAAAAATAAGCGCTTAGAATGACTAAACTTATTATTTTTAACATCGAATCGCCTAAAAAATAGTCGCTGTCAGTGCCATGGTCGAATGTTCAACATTCCCTAGTATATAAAATAAAAAATTTGGCGATTACTCTTGAAAGCCTTGTGATATCAGTACATTAAAACTAAATTATCTTGATAGCCCGAGCGATTATACCTGAACAATAGATAATCCCGAACTCAGTCTTTGACCAAAAACCGTCTGGCATTTTTGTCTATTGTTATATTATTTGCCTCAAACGGAGTCGAAATGAGAGAAATAAGGCAACGCGTTACAATATGCAACACCGTACAACAATACAAACTGATGCGTTTATACTGATGTGACTTCATTGGTATATGCTACTGATATGTTGCTGTAAAATGCCTTTGACTCACAAGATATCTACACATAAATCAATATTTTATGTGACTTTTGTTTTTTTACCCATTAACATATCACCATCAAATAAAGATAAGCGAGTGTAATACTGAATGAAGAATCAATCGATATTATCTATAGCTTCTGTGATAGCAAAGACCGCCTCAAAAATCGGGCTGGCAGGACTGATAACGTCTGTTGCCATGCTGTCTCAAGCGTCTAATGCTGCAAACAATCCTGCGACCACTATTCCGCTAGATATGTCTGGCATTAATATCACAAAGCATGAAATTGCTGTGATGCAGGTACTATCAGAGATCTGTCCATCAATGCTGAACGGCAATCAAAAACAACGTTTTTATAAGTCTTATACCGTGCAATTGCATGAGCTGATGCCTTCGTTAGAAGATCCAAAAGCAGCGATTCAATACCTGTCAACGCAGCAAGACTATCGTCAGATACTGCAAGGTATTCGTAGCTGGACAATGGGCTTTTCAAAGCAAGAAAATAAAGCACTATGTGAAGATTTGGCGAACGCAGAATATTAATCGCTAAAAAGCGTGTAAGCGTAGAGAGCCGTCTTGAGCGCTAGAAAAGCCCGTCATAATTAACGACAATAAATAATGGCCTTGTTCTTTCTGGAGCTCTACTCTCATCATCGTTAAGAACAATACTCTACACTTACCCATTAAGTTTAATGAACAAAAAAGCTTGCTGTCATTCCGCTTATAAACCACAAGCGGTACAGCAGGCTTTTTTGTGGTTGTTGAATTTATACTGATCAAAAGCTATCTATAGGTTAGTAAGAGCAAACACTTAATATAGTCAATCCTAAATAAAACAGATACATTATATATCAAGGTGGAACTGGTCTAAATTTTCCTTGCGTGCTGTGCCTACGCTGCTCGATGCTGCGAAAAATTTATACCAGTCCCACTGTATCGTTTTTATACTGAATTCACTATACCTACTCGCTTTTCTTTTTATTCATGCCTTACTTTTTTGTATTTATCGATTCCCCATCGGTTGGCATTTTGCTAAGATAAGGCGTTAATTTTATGTCTATCGTACAGTCGTTCTTGTTTTGATTAATACATTATTTTAGACATGATGTTTAAAGCATGCTGCTTAAAATAATGTATGAAAATTGACAGTGAATACAAGCGATAGATACATTTGGTTCCATGATGCGGTGTAATGATATATGACAGTAAAGCGTGTAAAAAATCAGCTAGTACAGCTGGTCGTTGGTGTAAGTATCTCAATGAGTGCAGTGATGGCAAACGCAGCCATACAACCACCTGAGATGGATAATACCGCCTATGTATTGATGGACTATAATACTGGTGAGATCTTGGGTCAAAAAAATGCGAATGAGTCATTACCGCCAGCGTCTCTGACAAAAATGATGACCAGTTATATCATCGAACAGCGCTTAGCATCAGGCGACCTCAAAGAAGACGACCAAGTACTCATGAGCCAAAATGCATGGTGCCGTGGTAGCAGCAGTCAGTCTTGCATGTATGTGCCAGTCAATAAGACCGCTAGTGTCATCGATATGCTACGCGGTATCATCATTCAATCAGGTAATGATGCGTCAAAAGCCATGGCTGAGCATATCGCGGGTAGCGAAGCATCATTTGCAATATTGATGAATGAGCAAGCGCAAAAGCTTGGTATGGAAAACTCTCATTTCGTCAACTCTACTGGCATGCCTGCTGAAGGGCATGAGGCATCAGCGCTGGATCTGGCCAAACTTGCTCGCGCTATTGTCAAAAACAGCGGTGATTACTACAGTATTTATTCCGAAAAAGAGTTTACCTATAATGGTATCACTCAGGGCAACCGCAACGCCCTACTCGCAACCGATCCTACCGTTGATGGTCTAAAAACGGGCCATACTGATGCGGCAGGTTATTGCTTAGTCGCTTCGAGTAACCGCGACGGTATGCGCCTCATCTCTGTCATCATGGGCACCAAGAGCCAGCAGGCTCGTGCTGATCAGTCTCGTGAACTACTCAACTGGGGCTTTGGCCACTTCACCACAGTGACCAAAGCACCTGCTGGTCAGTTCGTTAGCAAAGTTCCAGTATGGTTCGGAGAAGCCGATGAGGTAGAGCTGGCAACGGGTGATAACTTACAAATCCTAACCAGTAAAACGCAGAAGAATAAAATCACGACCGTGGTTGATATTCCTGACAGCCTAGAAGCACCGATTAAGAAAGGTCAAGAAATCGGCAAGATGATGGCCGTTATTGATGGTAAAGCTGTCGCATCTGTCCCTATTATTGCCACCAATGATATCGAACAATCAGGATTCTTGAGCCGTACTTGGCAACATATCGTACGCTGGGCAAAAAACCTGTTCTAAAAAATTTTAGAGCGTATGTTTTTTCAGCCTAACTCAATTCAAGAAGCAAAAAAGACGCCTTAAAATTGGGCGTCTTGTTTATTTGTTGTAAAAAAATCTTGGCTTGTTTGTGCTTTTTATCAGGAAATTACATCTAATGGGCTAGGCGATTTTAAGAAGTCAAACGTATTTTTTGAGAGTGTTTTAGATCCATACTAACCAACGTTTTAATAAGTCACTCAAAGCCTTGTGCTCATAAGTCGTACTATGACAGTAATCGATGCCAGCTGCTTTTAAACCATACTCGAAATTATCGACATAACGTGCTTGATGTTGGGGATACCAATATATCAATAACGCACGTTGCACGCTTTCTTCGTTTTCATGTTGGCGAATAAGTTTTGCTAATAGTTCAGCTTTGTCCGCGAGTACATCCTCAGCGAACATCACCATATCGACCTTCTGTGCCCTTATCTCATTCATGACTTGCTGTACGTCCTGGTGACAGATCACCGTAGCGCCCAGATACTCTAGCTCATTGAATAACGCACCCGTCTCTTGATCATAATAATAAATAATCGTTAGCCCATTTAAGAGCCGCTGCTGGCGAGATTGTTGTTGGTTCGGCATTACTAACGTCAACGTAAACTGCGTCCCTGATCCCAAGGTACTATCAACTTCGATGGTCGCCCCCATGAGCTGCACCAATTGCTTAACCACAGGCAAGCCCACACCTGAGCCTTCATACTGGCGCGTTTGTGACGAATCCACCTGAAAGAAAGGATTGAAAATATCATCAATATGATTGCTATCAATACCGATGCCCGTATCTTTGACACTGATTTTCCAACGATTACTTTTATCAAAATGCGTCAGTTGTGACGTGATCACTACCTGTCCAGTAGGAGTAAATTTAATGGCATTACTGACTAATATGGATAATATTTGTTGAATTTTTGCTGAGTCGCCATAAAGACTGTAATCTACATGATGAATATTACTGGTTAACGCTAAGCCTTGTTGATTGGCTATAGGTTCAAACTTTATCAAAAGATCAGATATCAACTGTAGCGGATTAAATTCATTGTTATGAATTTTTATTTGTCCTTTTTGTATCTGATTTAATTGAATAATATGATCCAGTGATAGCACCAATTTATCACTGCCATTGCTAATAATTTCGACAGCGTCTTTTTGCTCTCTAGTTAAGGTTTCGTAGTCCAATAACTGTAGCCCGCCCACGATAGCGTTGAGCGATGTTTTTAGTTCATGGGTAATCATGCTTTGAAAATTATGCAACTGCACATCAAGCGAGACATCTTTGTTATGTAGTTGCTGCTCAAAGGCAGCAAGCGTATCATATCCTTGCTTGGCCTCTTGCAGTCGATCAAACAAGATAGCCAAGGCCTTTTTTATTTGTGTTAGCTCTTGAAAGTTAAAGCGCTGCGGAATAATAGGTAGCTGCTCTAGCTCTGCGTTTTTGATGATAATACCGCAGACACCATTTAATGCTTCGATATCTTTGAGCGGCCAATTCAGCTTTCGGAAGATATATATACCTGAAATAACAGTCAATAGTAACGTGGTCAGCCACAACGGAATAATGCTACGAAACCAATATGAACGCAGTCCCTTCACATCCATGGTGATGTTGATATAGCCAATCAGCCTGTTATTCCTATTCGTGCTACCGATCGATTCATCCGTAACTGATGATGTGCTCATACTCTCAGACAGATCTGTCGCTAGCTGCTGATTAGATGTGGGTTTATTGGGTCTGACACTCACAAAATCTTCGTACTTACTAACGACAGGATAGTTGAAGCTGACCGTATCGGCAAATAAAGCATTTTTCCAGTCATCTAGTGATTGGCTGATATCGTTGATAGGCTGGGATGTGGAATAAAACACAATACTCTGAATGCTCGGCTCATTTTCTAATAAAACATTCACTTGCTCAGCGACGACGTCAGCACCATCTGGTGTCGATGCACTGGTTGTTAGTAACGAGGCTAATTGCTGTATATGCTGATGTTTTTCTTGGTAGTGATGCACCAAACCATAAATAAAAGGCAATACAAAGCCTGCCAGCAGAGCCAGAATTACGGCCTGTCCAACAGAGCGCCAAATGAGCATAGAAATGGTTTGAGACGAACGATTGTTCATATCACTCTACTGAGTCAAGAAAAGTTTTACTTATATTACAAGTATTTGAGAGATGTGATAAGCGAAAGATTGAGGTAATTAACGAGTATACTGAACTGCCAAAAAAAGCACTATATGATTATAGTGCTTTTTTATTTTACCGTGCTGAGCTGCACGATAAAATAAGTCATAGCAAATCATGTGATTAACGAGACTTTTTATCTTTGGTAGTGAATTTCTTCGCACGATTGCGCTCACGCTGACGCAATTGCTGTGTTTTTGCCTTGGTTGGCGTGTCGCTCTTATTGGCGTATGGGTTGTCATTTTGTTTAAAGATAACATTGAGCGGCGTACCTTCAAGCTTAAATACTTGACGGAACTGGTTCTCTAAGTAACGCTGATAGCTCTTAGGAAGCGCGCTGGTTTGATTGCCATGGATTACGATAACAGGTGGGTTGTGACCACCGATATGTGCATAACGTAGCTTAATACGGCGACCAGCAATAGTTGGTGGCGGATTGGCAGTGACAGCATCTTGCAAGATTTGCGTCAAGCGATTGGTAGAGACTTCAAACATTGAAGACTTGTAAGCACGCAAGATAGATGGATATAAATTACCCACACCAGTCCCATGTAGTGCTGATATCAAATGTACTTTTACATATGGGATAAAGTTAAAACGACGATCCATCTCAAGCTTAATATAGTCTCTTTGATCTGGTGTCAAACCATCCCATTTGTTGATTGCTACGACTAGAGCACGACCAGCATCAAGTGCATAGCCAATCATATGCAAATCTTGGTCAACAATACCTTCATGCGCATCAATGACAATGACAGTTACATTAGAGTCTTCAATCGCTTGCAAGGTTTTGATAACAGAGAATTTTTCTACTTTTTCATCGATTTTACCGCGGCGACGTACACCAGCCGTATCAATCAATACGTAGTCTCTGCCCTCACGCTGATAAGGGATATAAATACTATCACGCGTCGTACCAGGCATATCAAATACCACTACGCGATCTTCGCCCAACAGACGGTTAACCAGTGTTGATTTACCAACGTTTGGACGACCGATAATCGCAAGCTTCAAACCGTTTGGCTCAACTATATTCTCTTGCTCAGGCATATCAGCCGTTAAGACTTCAAGCAAGTTGCCCACACCGCGACCATGACTGGCTGCCATCGGATACGGCTCGCCCAATCCTAGCGCGTAAAACTCTGCTGGCGCTGCATCGTGGACACCATCAACTTTATTGGCAACGACATAGACCGGTTTGCCTAGGGTATGCAAAAACTTGCCAATCTCAGCATCAGCACCAATCATACCAGCACGAGCATCAACGACAAATACAATGATATCTGCTTCGTGAATCGCGGTATGCGACTGCTCAGACATATAGTCATCGATATTACCGCTGCCGTCATCTGCTTCACCAATACCACCAGTATCCACAACGATGAATGACTTATCTTCATAAGTTGCATCACCGTATTGACGGTCACGAGTCAATCCCGACAAATCAGCAACCAATGCCTGCCGACTTTTTGTGAACTGATTAAATAAGGTGGATTTACCGACGTTTGGACGACCAATTAAGGCGACCACAGGCTTGATACTCATGGGTTACTCTCAGTGAAAGGCACAATGACGGACAGTACAATTATTCTTATGACCACTGATATAACAATAGTAACGAATAGGGCTGCACTTAACCGCAAATTAAAATGAATGATAAAACAATAGCAAAAATAGTAGCTAGCTATTTTTTGGCTAAAAAATAATTGGGACGACTAAATTATATATAGTATATATGGTTAGCACATCGGTCGCATAGAGTACGCGAAAGCCTGTACTTAAACAAGCGATTTACACAAGGCACTAAACGCTGACTAAGCAGCGTTTGTGTTTTGTAGATAAAAACCAGTGTACTGTTTTATCAGCGCGTTAGCTGCCAGATAGCAACTTGTCCTGACGTGCTTTGAGTCATCAGGCGATTGCCTTGTACTTGCAAGTTCGTCAACGTCCCTTTTGTCTGCACGCGGCTAACAATATTGCCAGTAGCAGGGTCAAATAAATGTACCACACCGTCAAAATCACCGACTGCAATATAATTGCCAATCATGACAGGATTGGTTAGGTCACGATAAGCCAGTGCCTCACTTTCCCACAATGTCTCGCCACTATTGCGATCATAGGCAACCACTTTACCATCTAGGCTAGTAGCAATCACTTGCTGAGGGTTGACGGCAAGTGCTTTTAAACTAGCAAGCTCATTGACGAACATCACTTGACGTGAGGCCAAATCAATACCTAATAGCTGACCACTATAACTAATCGCAAACAGCTGATTTTTATCCACGATAGGCTTGCCATCGACATCGCTCATGCGCTCAACTTCGCTGCTTCCAGACCCAATGCCAACACGTCTTGACCACTTTGGTAAGCCATTATCAACGGTGACTGCATGCAAACGACCATCAGCAGTCGCCAACAATGCCGTTTCATTATCTAGCAAAGTTGGTGCCGCACTACCGCGCACGCTGATCGCTGGTACTTGCGTCGCAAACTGCCACACTGATTCACCAGTCTGTAGCGATAAGCCATGCAAGAAGCCATCATTCGCTGATAATACCACACGATTATTACTGATAAGCGCTGGGGATAAAACCGACCCTGACAACTGCTGCTGCCAGCGTTTTGCGCCAGTCATAGTATCAAACGCCATTACTTGACCATTGCGAGTACTCACAACCGCTGTCTGACTCAGCGCATCCAACGCCACACCGCCTGTGATCTGATCACCGACGTTAACCGACCATAAGCGCTCGCCTGCCTGATTAAACCCTATCAGATCACCACCGCGTGATGCCGTAACGATTTGCCCATTGGCGTAACCAACTTGCAAATCTAGAGGGTCTTTCTTACTGGCTTTTTTGTTACCTACATCGGTGCTAAATACTGGCTGGAGCACGTTGAGCGGTTGCGCAATCTGTACCAATTTTACTGGGTCATTAACCACTGGCTTGATGCCGCGGTTACACCCAATCACTGCAGTGCTCATTACGGCAAGTACTGCCACATGCATGACTGTCTTCTTGATAGTCTGACTACTTAACGTAGTTTTTAACATTTTGCTAGAGCGAATAGATTGAGTCATTATATGTTCTCACTACAAATGAATTATTATTAATTGGTACATTGGCCAACAGCACATTAGTCATTATGACGTCATATCAAAAAGCATTTAATCGATTGCTACTGCTCAATACTATCTTAGTTATTTACTGAGCTTAGTTATTTACTGAACTTAGTGACTTATTGAGCAGCTTCAACGCTCGTATTTTCTGAGTTTTCAACCACTAATGGCTGCTCAGGAGTCGCTGATTCTTGGATAAGACTGGTGGGCCCAGCAATTGGCTCAGGAGTGATACCCAAGCTTTCCATCTTTAAGGCCAATACTGCACGCGTTTCTTGGCGACTACGTAATAGCTCCCAAGCATTATTGTAAGACTTAATCGCTGATTCTTTGTTGTCTTGTGCCAAGTAGATATCACCTAGCAGCTCTTGCTGACTGGCTTCAAACGAGCTTGGCATATCGTTGTTGGCTTCTGACAAGGCCGCATCTGCATCGCCTGTCGCCAGTAACGTCTTGGCATAACGCAGCTGAGTGATTGCCTTTAGACCGGCATCGCCCAGATCGATTGCTAGCGCTTGCTTAAATGTCTCAGCTGCCGCCGTAAAATCATCATTATCGACCTGTTGGCGAGCTTTTATCATCAGCGCTTGCCATGCGTATACTGATTCACCATGCGTACTGACTAAAGCATCAATATCTTTGTCTAACTGTGTGCGGCTCTGTACCAGCGACTCTTGTGCATCGGCTTCTAGATCTGGATTTTGCGAAGCCAGGCTGACTTCTTCATTCAGTCGTTGGATATCGGCATATTGATCAGCGGCGACAGTATCTACTCGCGCATGGTTGTTCTGCCAGTATGTCCAGCCAAAATAAGCAGCCAGTGCCAATAAAATCGCAGTGACAATATAACTACCATACTGCTTTAACGCTTGCATGGAGTTGTCTGCATTCGGCGAATTGGGGGTCAGAGCCATATATATTTACCTGATAAAATGTACATTAAATTGCTGATGCCAAAATCAAAAATGCGGCGTTGCAAGACGATTATTTACGAGAAAAGTTATCTTTACTCGATAGCCAATCTTGTGTGACAGTCTGCTGCTCACCCCTCTGCATGTCTTTGATACTGATGGTATTATCATCCAGCTCTTGCTGTGCGATAATGACTGTCAATGCTGCGCCTGACTTATCTGCCTTTTTCATTTGCGCTTTTAGACTCGTTGCACTTGCCATCTTCACGCGTACATCTGGACGACTATAACGTAGGTTTTGTGCGTAGCTGATACCTGCACTATAAACGTCAGGATGCGCCACTACAAAGACATCACAAGCGGGTTTGTCAGCAATCGGTGCCACGGCTTCCATCAGTAGCAATAAGCGCTCGAGCCCCATTGCAAAACCAATAGCCGGTTCAGATTTTACAGGTTTTTTATCTGACTTATCATCGTTTGTACCTATGGACTTTAATTGTCCAACCAGACCGTCATAGCGACCACCAGCGCATACCGTCGCTTGACTGCCAAGCTTATCCGTTACCCACTCAAAGACCGTTTTATTATAATAATCAAGACCGCGCACCAGATGTGGATTAATCTCAAAATCGATACCAAGCGCAGTCAGATAAGCTTGAACTTGTTCAAAATGCGCCACACTCTCTGTACCCAAGAAGTCAGCAAGCTTTGGTGCGTCTGCTAATACTGCCTGCGTACTTGCCTCTTTACTATCTAAGATACGTAATGGGTTGGTCGTCAAGCGACGTTTGCTGTCTTCGTCTAATTGATCTTTTTTGTCCGTCAAATAGGCAACCAGCGCTTCGCGATAGGCATGGCGTTCATCAAGCTCACCTAGGCTGTTTAACTGTAAGTGCATCTCATCTTTTAGGCCCAGTTCTTGCCACATCAGATGCGTCATTGCAATCAGCTCAGCATCAGCGTCTGGTAGCGCACTACCAAAGCTTTCAACACCTAGCTGATGAAACTGACGATAGCGGCCTTTTTGCGGACGCTCATAGCGGAACATTGGACCAACGTACCAAAGCTTCGGCGTGTCCCCACGCAATAAGTTATGCTCGATAACGGCACGTACTGCTCCTGCTGTACCTTCAGGACGCAAGGCCAAAGGCGTGGGTGGCTCAGATTTATCAGTGAAGCTGTACATCTCTTTTTCAACGATATCTGTCGCACCGCCAATCGCACGTGCGAATAGATCAGTTTGCTCAACGATAGGCAAGCGAATATGCTCATAACCATATCTACCAAGTACATCAGCCAATATCGCTTCTAGATGCAGCCACTTTGCTGATTGGTCAGGCAAAATATCATTAAACCCTTTAATAGCTTTAATCATGATACGGTCATGTCCTTAAAATTTAACAATTATGTCTATTATTGTTATCTACGTATTAACAAAAAAAATGTGCTGCCTACCCTTTGTTTACACAGCAAAAAGCAGATACTTGCATTGCGACTTATTTTACGCGAATAATCTCGTTCTCACGCTTTTTCGCCAAATCTTCTGCATGGGCGCGAACCATACTTTCTATTTCATCGACTACATTGTCGGTATCGATAAGATGACTTTTTTGACCCATACGGTATACCAGTGATCTTGGTGCGGCACCAACGATACCGATATCTGCTTCTTTTGCTTCGCCTGGACCATTCACTTTACAGCCAATCACGGATAAATCCATTGGTTCACGGATGTCTTCCAAACGTGATTCTAAGGCCGTCATCACTTTAATCACGTCAAACTCTTGACGCGAGCAGCTTGGGCAAGCGATAAAGTTTACGCCATTTGAGCGGATATTAAGCGACTTTAAAATATCAAAGCCAATTTTGATTTCTTCTTCAGGCTCAGCCGCTAACGAGATACGAATCGTATCGCCAATACCGTCTAATAACAGACCACCAAGCGCAATGGCAGATTTGACAGCACCAGTACGGTAGACACCTGCTTCAGTGACACCTAAATGCAGTGGGTTATCAATCTGCGCTGATAGCAGGCGATACGCATCCAATGTCAAAAACACATTACTGGCTTTGACAGACACTTTGTATTGGTCAAAATTAAGACGCTCTAAAATGTCGATATGACGCATTGCTGACTCAAGCATCGCCTCCCCAGTCGGCTCAGTATACTTACGCTGAATGTCTTTTTCTAAAGAGCCTGCATTGACGCCGATACGAATAGGAATATTGTGATACTTAGCACAAGCAACCACTTCACGCACCTTGGCATCGCTACCGATGTTACCAGGATTGATACGCAAACAATCAGCGCCGGCTTCAGCCACTGCTAAGGCAATCTTATGATCAAAATGCACGTCTGCAACCAAAGGTACGCTCACCAATTTACGAATCTCGCCAAAGGCTTTGACGGTATCCATCGTCGGCGTTGATACGCGCATCAAATCAGCGCCGGCTTCTACGCAGCGCTCGATTTGGGCGACGGTTGCCGCCACATCGCAAGTGTCAGTGTTGGTCATGCTCTGTACGCTAATTGGCGCATCACCACCAATCGCAACATCGCCGACATAGATTTTTTTGGTCAAACGGCGGTTAATAGGCGATGGCATTGACATAGATAAATCCTTAAATCAAAAATAGAAAAACCACAGGCTTGTATATATAAATGAGCTTAGACGTATAGTAGTTTTATTAAACGCTAGTAATCATGCTCGATAAGAGGCCAATGATGACTAAGGTACTAGCTCAAAGGTAGCTTGCTTATCCGTTGCATAAGTATCTAAAGCAACCGTTTCTTGATTGAGCATCAAGCTAACATTATCGATATTATCAATTTGTACACTAAATGGTGGCACGCCTGTTAGGTCATAGTCACCTGCCGTCTGTGAACCACTGATGAGACTATTACCCGATGCATCCGTGATGCTAACCACAGCATCATCGGTCAACTTCACGTTTAAAAAAGCCGTATCTGCACTGGCAGCACCTAAATTCAACGCAGAGCCAGACGCACCGATATCACTTGCATCATTGCTAATCGCAGCCCCTTGCGCTTGCTCAATAGCAGATACATCTTCAACAGTAGAGACAGGCTCTTGGCTATTTTCTTTACTCGCATTACTCACCATACGGAATAAAAATACTGCCAAGATAATGAGTCCAATCACACCGATGATCAATAGCGGATTAAAACGAATGCGATTGTGTGTATCGCGTTGCAGCGTGCCCATTGGTTGCAATGGTGTATCAGTATTATTGACCGATTTGGCTTTGAGTTCACTGGGGTAAGCGGCATCAAAACTACTCGCGATTTTGGCTGAGTCTAGGCCCAAATATTTGGCATAGTTAATAGCGAAGCCACGAGCAAATGCCGCTTGCGGTAATTCAGCAAAGTTTTCGCTCTCTAGTGCTTCTAGATGACGTTTTAAGATAAATAACTCGGCGGCTGCCTCTTCTAAACTGACTTGCTTCGTTTTACGGGCTTGCTGCAACGTGGCACCAAATGATCCCTGAGCGTTAGATTGAGTGTTTGATGATGGGGTGATCATTTCCATGGTGCCTCTGGATTGTTAAGCCAAGTCTTAAGTTGTTTCGCTTCGTCGCTCAATGGATAAGCGGATAAAAGCTGCTGTGCCAATTGCTGGCGAGTTGTAATGTTGTTTTGTGCTGCCGCAAGTTTGATACCTTGTAGGAGCAATCTAGGACTGATGCCCTGCCCTTGTACCAATATCAAGGTCTCGTCATACAAGCGCTGAGCCTGCGGTACTCGCTGCTGCTCAAGCAATAAATCTACCAGCTCAATATGAGCAATAATACTATTGCGATTGCCATCTAGGGCCCGCAAAAACGCTTTAGCAGCGGCACTATTGTCACCCAACTGAAGGTATGTACGCCCTAAATTCTCTAACGCACCGATACGGCCTTCATAACCTAATGAGGCGCCTGCAATCTCAAACTGCTCTGCCGCCTCACGATAGCGCTTCATCTGTGATAAATAAACACCGTAATTATTGTGTGCTTGCACAAAGTCTTTATCCAGCGCGATGGCTTTTTTAAAGTACTGATCGGCTTTTGCAAGATTGATGCGGCTGCCTTCTTGCTGCAACAAAACGCCCATCATATCATAGGCTGGCGCGTAACGGCTATCAGCAGCAAAGGCTTTTTCGAGTTGACGCTGCGCCGTATCGAGCTCATTTTTGCGGATATATTGTGCAGCAAGTGAGGTACGTACACGAGCAATTTCTTGCTGATCTAAGTTGCGGTCACCGCTGGGCTTCGTGGATGTCTGATAAGGCGCGATGCCTGACAAGTCATTGTTTGGTGTACTCTGACAGCCACTTAGCAATGATAATGCGAGTGCGGCAGCCAGTAATGCGCACTTCGGTGCAGTGACTCGGTTCGTCACCACACCTGCCTTTTTATAAAGGTTAAAAAATGGTTTTTGCTCTACCAACTGATAAAAATTTTTAGAAGTCATCATAGCCGCCATCATAAAACTGTGGTTCAATGCATTCGATCTTCGAGGCATCAGTTTAATAGATTTAGCCCCTATAAGTACAATTTAGTTGTTATTAATTGCTATGTTCTTCAATCTTGACCGTTATTGATACATTTTCATTACCGTTGCGACAGATAAAAGACAGCTAAGCTTCTTTTAGAACAGACGGATATTTATCCTGTCATATGCAAAACGTATCAAACATTTTCACGATCTTTGATGCTTTGTTGCCATGCAGCCGAGCGTCTGGTACGGTCAGCCACTTGTCCGACCAATTGACCACAAGCGGCATCAATATCATCACCGCGTGTTTGACGAATGGTGCAAACAAACCCAGCTTCACTCAGTATATTGCTAAACGCATGAATGCGGTTGTTGCTTGACTTATCGTACGACGCATGTGGGAACGGATTGAACGGAATAAGATTTATCTTACTTGGTAGCCCTTCTAATAGCACGACCAACTGATGAGCATGCTCATTGCTATCATTGACACCATCAAGCATCACATACTCAATCGTGACGTGCTTTTTATGACGCGGATTGACATCATAGACGTAGTTTTTTGCAGCGGCAATCAGCTCTTCTAGCGGGTACTTTTTATTAATTGGCACCAGCTCATTACGCAGTTCATCATTGGGGGCATGCAGTGAGATAGCCAGTGCTACATCGATATCTTGTGCTAGTTGGTACATTTTAGGTACCACGCCTGAGGTTGACAAGGTCACTCGACGTTTTGATAGTCCATAAGCGTGATCGCTCAGCATCAGCTCCATTGAGCCAACCACTGGTTTATAGTTTAATAATGGTTCACCCATGCCCATCATGACCACGTTGGTGACATTGTTTTCCCACAGGCTATGATCAACGTGTTCTAGACTATCATTGTTATCAGTCATATAAGAGGCATTGGCCACCCACAGCTGACCGATAATCTCAGCAGCGCTTAAATCACGCTCAAAGCCCTGCTTACCAGTACTGCAAAAACTACAATCTAGCGCACAGCCCACTTGTGAAGACACACACAAAGTCTTACGACCATTTAATTTACTGTCATCCGCTGGAATCAATACCGTCTCAACCAATGAGCCGCCCGTCACTTCAAACACCCATTTACGCGTACCATCATCACTATATTGACGATGAATCACTTTTGGTGGCGTAACGCAGGCATTGGCTGATAACTTATCCCGCAATGATTTGCTCAGATTGGTCATCTGCTCAAAGTCAGTGACTCCGTGCTGATATATCCATTTAATCACTTGCGTCGAGCGAAATGGCTTTTCACCGATACTTTTAAAGTAATCGGCAAGTTGCGACTGCGTCATCCCTAATAGATTGGTCTTGGCCTGCGCCTCATCTACTATCTTGATACTAGCCGTCTTGTTAGTGGGTGTGTGTTGGATCGGTGATTGAACAGTGGACATAATAGGTAACCTTTTGGCATAAGCCACGAACGTCGTTATACAATTAAATGATGCATTGAGCAATCCGTTATGAGCGCAAAATTTGTCCTATATAGAATGCAAATAATTATCTATATTGACAATGTGCTGATAAAGGATTGATAACGCTAGTAAATCTAATAATGAGGCAAGCGCCTATGAATTTCAATAAGCAACGACACTGTTATTACATATAACAGCTAAAACGGCTTATACCCATAAGATATAAGCCGTCTCGCGATACTATTTATTAACAATCAATATTGCAAATAATAGCTGCTATTAACGCGTACGTGCACAAACTTCGTCTTCATTGAAGAAGTAGCTGATTTCACGTGCCGCTGATTCAGCTGAATCTGAACCATGTACCGCGTTTTCATCGATGCTGCTAGCGAAGTCAGCACGGATAGTGCCTTCAGCAGCTTCTTTAGGATTGGTTGCGCCCATGATTTCACGGTGCTTAGCGATAGCATTTTCGCCTTCTAGTACTGATACCAATACTGGACCTGAAGTCATGAATGATACTAGGTCGTTGTAAAATGGACGCTCAGCGTGCTCAGCGTAGAAACCGCCTGCTTTTTCGTCATCAAGTTGTAGCATTTTAGCGGCAACAATTTTTAGACCAGCTTGCTCAAAACGATCATAGATAGCACCAATGTGGTTGCCAGCAACTGCGTCAGGTTTGATGATAGATAAAGTACGTTCGTTAGCCATGAAAAGCTCCTAATGGATGAGTGGGTTAAAAAATTGAACTAAAATAAGAAATGAAATAGCAAAGAAGTCGCCTTATCACGAACCTCTCATTTTATCTCCGACTACTATATTGGCTTAGACTTATTGAAATGGTTCATGATTTATCAATATAAATATAAATTCAAGACAGACCAAAACAGAATTATTGCTTATCAAAACGTGAAAAAGGACTCCACCTGATGTTAGGGTGGAATTGAATTTCGCCTAGCGTTTCGTTTATTATATTATATCTTAGATTAACACACCAAGTGCAACGCTAATTAATATTATAGAACGCCTGCATAGGCGTTTTAAACCCTAATCGTTTTCTTGGTCTGTTGTTTAGTTTGTTCTCAATGTCCTGTATTTCATTATCAGAGACTTGTCTAAAGTCACAACCCTTAGGCAAGTACTCTCTGATAAGGCCATTGGTATTCTCGTTGGTTCCTCGCTGCCATGACGCATAAGCATCGGCAAAGAAGAAAGGGCTAAAGAGCTTTTGTTTCACCTTCTTATGCTGAGCAAACTCTTTACCATTGTCAGAGGTAATGGT
>NZ_FNAL01000007.1 GCF_900101915.1 Psychrobacter pacificensis
GGTGTAGAGATGTTCCGTAAAATGCTTGACGAAGGTCGTGCTGGCGAAAACTGTGGCGTACTACTACGTGGTACTAAGCGTGAAGACGTACAACGTGGCCAAGTACTAGCGAAGCCAGGTTCAATCACGCCTCACACCAAATTTGACGCAGAAGTATATGTACTGTCAAAAGAAGAGGGTGGTCGTCACACACCATTCCTAAACGGCTATCGTCCACAGTTCTACTTCCGTACCACTGACGTAACTGGCGCAATCCAATTACAAGACGGTACTGAAATGGTCATGCCTGGTGATAACGTTGAGATGGGCGTAGAGCTTATCCACCCAATTGCTATGGACAAAGGTCTACGCTTCGCTATTCGTGAAGGTGGCCGTACTGTAGGCGCTGGTGTTGTTGCTAACGTATTGAACTAAGACTTAAGTCTCAGTAATGAGATTATGAATTAGTCATAAAAAAGCCACCCTATCTAGGGTGGCTTTTTTTTTGGGGGTGTGAATGAGGAGAAGGGGTTAAATACTAGGGTTTTTCTCTCATTTGAAAAAATAAATTCCAAAGCTATAAATTACAAGGACTGCTTCATATATAGTAGATTAAAGATTTGCTTATAGATAGCTATAACCCTTATTATATAATGGCAGGATTTTAAAAATAAAAACACAATAACTTAAATCGGAGTAAATCATGATTACCCATGTACCTGATGTGACTTTTAAGACTCGTGTTCGTGATGAATCTATCGGCGGAGACAACCCATTTAAATGGTATGACTTAACCACAGATGAGTTATTTGCCAATAAAAAAGTGGTGGTTTTCTCTCTACCAGGTGCCTTTACGCCAACGTGTTCGATCAGCCATCTACCTCGTTATGAAGCGCTTTACGATGAATTTAAAGCATTAGGCGTAGACGAAATCGTTTGCATTTCTGTCAATGATGCCTTTGTCATGTACCAGTGGGGCCTGAAGCAAAACCGTGAAAACGTTTTCTTGCTTCCTGACGGCAATGGTGAGTTCACTCGTAAAATGGGCATGCTGGTTGATAAGAGCAATCTTGGCTTTGGTATGCGTTCATGGCGATATTCGATGTATGTCGATAATAAAGAAATCAAAAAGGTGTTCAAAGAACCTAACTTCGGTGACAACTGTCCAACAGATCCATTTGAAGTATCAGATGCAGATACCATGTTAGAATATCTGAAAAGTAATGCTTAATCACAATTCTTAAGTGTGTTGACGTTTGACTGGTATCATCAGGCGTCGATAAATACTTGAATGCTGAAGCTCAAATACTGTCGAACTGCTTAATCCTTAAGTATAAGGGCTAAGCAGTTTTTTTATGTTTTCTACAAAAATTTTGGCAATATTAAAAGAAATACCTAAGATAGTGTTAAATATGAGGCGCGAAAGCGGGTGTTTATGACATAAATAATGTCATTTCTGAGTAATTATAAAAATGACGATAAGATAGCATTTATTGCATAAGAAAAATAAAGGGAGAGGCGGTGTTTATTATAAAGAAATTAGCAATCAATACATCAGAGCGGCAACAAGCGCTTCAAGCCGTTGCAAATATCGAAGCGCTCGTACAGCCGCACGACGCATGGACTGAGCAGACGTTGGCTGAGATGCTCGCGCAAGATAGTATGCATATGCTCATAGTTTATAAACAAGAAGATAAAGCCGATAATAATAAAGTCATTGGCTACTGCCTCTATCAAGTGATTTTTGAGCAAGCAGAAATTTTGCGTATTGGCACGCATCCTGATTATCAACGACAAGGCATTGCTTCACAAATTATTGATAAGTTGCATGAAGTATTGCAGAGTAATCAGGTGGAAAATTTGTTGTTAGAAGTACGAGCAGACAATCATGCTGCGATAGCGTTATATGAAAAGCAAGCATTTGCAGTCATTCATAGACGCAAAGGCTATTATAAGTCACCGAATCAGTCCGCAGTTGATGCACTCATTATGCAACATGTCTATGGTGAGTGAAGAGAGTAAATTCTCAAGTGTTAAGCGTAGTTTCTTTAAAGATAAATTATTTATCTCAACCAACGTTATCGTGTTTAACTTGATGGTATTTTCTTTTTACAGATATTAGTGTCTAATTGATAATTGCTGTCTGCTTTCATCCGTGCAAGAACATCTATACGCTCGCTCAATAACTCTACCATCACGCTTATATTGGCTTGCTGTTTTTTAACCTGTTCTAGCTTTTGCTGAGTCAGCATGAGCTGCAAATCAATATCCAATTGGCCATCATAGTAATCGTTTAAGCTGTTTTTGATTTCAGTAAGGGTGAAACCAATGGCTTGCGCGCTTTTGATTAGCTCAATACGCTCGACGCACTCGGGATGAAACTCAGTATATAAACGTGAGCCTGCTTGACGCTTACGTGACCTTAATAGGCCCAACTGTTCATAGTGACGCACGGTGTCTTTGGTCGTATTGGCCTGTGCTGCCAACGCGCCAATCAATAAAAATGAATCATCAAGCGCCATAAGACTCTCTTAATTGTTTAGCTTTTATAGATTTCATGATTGATGCTGCCAAGGATTTGCTGTATCGAGAAGGGATACGGCCAATGGTTGATGAAAATTATTGTGCCAATTGATGGAGAGACTGCTTATTAAGCGGTCTAATTGAGCAAGAAAGTCAGGACGCGGTAGAGTAGTGGCACCCAAGCTCATGAGATGATCATTAGGTAACTGGCAGTCGACAAGTGCAACATGGCTTTGCTCACATAAGCGCATCAGCCCCCAAAACGCCAGCTTAGATGCATTAGAGGCACGATGAAACATGGATTCGCCAAAGTAGATGCCGTTTATTTTTAGCCCGTACAGTCCACCAATGAGCTGACCTGTCTCGTCCCACACCTCAATGCTATGGGCAAAGCCCTGTGCATGCATTGTGGTATAGGCCTCAATCATCTCTTCATGAATCCAAGTGTGTTCGCCTTCGGGCAGGTCATTATTAAGACCATCGCTACGCGGCAGACTACAGGCATGTATGACGTCATCAAAAGCTTGATTGAGTGTTAGTTGCCAACGCGTGCGACTTGCTTGCTTGCGCAGTGACTTACTCGGTTGATAATCAGATGGGACGATCACACAACGTGGCTCAGGACACCACCAAGCGATAGGCTCATCTTCATTGAACCATGGAAACAGTCCTTGTGCATAAGCAGATATTAATGTATCGGGTGCAAGATCGCCACCCATCGCGACAATACCGATGCCCTCAGGATCGATAGAGATAGGATCAGGAAAGTCATAACGCCCAAGACTTTGTAAAGTCTCAGGCGTGATGTATTGATCATGATCGCCATGCTGCGCAAAGTTATTCATTTAGTCTTCTTGATCAGCAGTCAGCGTTGACGCATAGGTATGGTCTTTCGCCGTTGCCTCACCGATAGCATCCAAATATTTCTCAGCATCCAGCGCTGCCATACAGCCAGTACCAGCAGAGGTAATGGCTTGACGATAGACATGATCAGCCACGTCACCTGCGGCAAACACCCCTTCGATACTGGTCTGCGTGGCATTACCATTCAAGCCACTATTGACGACCAGATAGCCATCTTTCATATCCAATTGACCTTTGAATAGGTCGGTATTAGGCTTATGACCGATGGCGACGAACATACCCATTGCATCCAGTTGTTTGGTGCTGCCATCAATCATTGATTCGATAACGACACCATTGACGCCCATGTCATCACCGACCACTTCTTTGACTTGATGGTTCCATTCGATTTTAACATTACCGTTTTTGGCTTTTTCAAACAGCTTGTCTTGTAGGATTTTTTCAGAGCGCAGACTATCACGGCGATGCACTAAAGTGACTTCAGAGGCAATGTTAGAGAGGTATAAGGCTTCTTCAACGGCTGTATTACCACCGCCAATCACAGCGACTTTTTGATCTTTATAAAAGAAACCGTCACAAGTGGCACAAGCGGATACGCCAAGCCCTTTAAATTTGGTTTCTGATTCTAGACCTAGGTACTGAGCAGAGGCACCTGTTGAGATAACCAGGGCATCACAAGTATAGGTGCCATTGTTACCTGACAGCTCAAAAGGACGTACATTCAAGTTAACATCATTGATATGATCATAAACCAATTCTGTACCGAAACGCTCAGCATGTGCTTTCATACGCTCCATTAATGCAGGACCGGTCAAATCATGCGCATCGCCTGGCCAGTTATCGACTTCGGTGGTGGTGGTTAATTGGCCACCCACTTCAATACCCGTTACCATAACAGGTTTAAGGTTGGCGCGTGCCGCATAGACCGCAGCCGAATAACCGGCAGGACCTGAGCCTAAAATGATGAGCTTTTCGTGACGTGAAGTAGTAGTGTCAGTTGCCATAAGTGGTTCCTTTCTAAATATACGAATGAAAAATATGAGTTATAAATCTAATAAAAAAACGTCAAGCGTTGCTACTAATATGGTTTTTCTAATTGCTGTGTGATAATAACATAAGGGTAGATAGCAAAAAGTGCAAGTTTGCTAAAACAAACACAGCTATCATTAGAATCAAAGCATGATAACCTTGAAATACTCGTGCTAGAAACAGCTGGTATTTTATAGGGTCTATACAAAATTGTTAGCAGTATTCTGTTAGTAACTTTTGGATTATTCGCAGATTTTTTGCGCAAATCGTATATTGATTTACTTTCTTGCACGCTTTCTTTATAAGAGTGTCGCCACTGTACCTATGTATTTGTTATTATAAGAAGTTATGCCAAGTGTGATAGAGCTTAAGCGATGACTGCTATGCTCAGGCCTTTTGAGAGGTGAATCTCAACCAAACACTTTGCTAGGTACCTTTATATGTCAGCACTTTATGTCAGCATGATTAGACTTAGTCATGCACTGGCGACCATTTAGTATTAACAACAAGGCAGATTTTACGTGATATCAGCACCGCTTATTGAGTATTTAAAAAAGGGAATATTTACCCTCCTTGGGTTAATACTGGCTGTTTATTTGTTTGTTATTTTAATGACTTACACAGGCAATGATCCTAGCTGGTCGCACATCAGTAGTGATATGACGACTATTAACAATATGGGTGGCCAGACGGGCGCTTGGTTGTCCGACTTGCTCTATAGCTTTTTTGGCTATGGTGCATGGTGGTTTTTAGCGTTTGTGGTTTATGAGTCTATCCTTATTTGGTGGGACAATAAGCCGACGTTTTGGCTCATGCGACTGGTCGCTTATGTGTTTTTGCTGTTGAGCGCCAGTGCATTATTTGCACAACTGGTTGCCTTAATTCAGCAAGTAGCCAATCCTGCATCAATGGGACTTGAAGGCGTGGCTGGTGGTATCATCGGTCTTGAGTTGCAGGAACGTTTGACACAGTTGCTATCGCAGTGGGGCAGTGTGGTTTTCTTGGCGGTGTTCGTTGTGATTACCGCGACCTTTGCCTTTAACATCCATTGGCTCGCTATATATCAGAAGATTACAGCATTATCTTGGCTTGGCTCAGGGTTAAAAAATAAAGAAGATGCTGCCGAGTTGGATGAGCAAAGTGAGGTGTCGCAAGACCGTGACAGTATCAAAGAGGGAAATCCCAATCAAACAGCCGAGTATGAGCAGCTGCCACTTGAGTTGCAATCAGCTGACGATGCGAATAGTGCTCACGCAGTAGATAATAGTGGCAGATTCAGCAATGTATTATCAGATTTTTTGTCGACGTCAGGATTGGCTGATAGTGTGAAAGCATCTATGGCGACAGCAAAAGCAGCAGCAACGTCTAGCGATGAAAAAAGTGAGTCACCATACGCGGTCGCAGCGACTGCTAATGCTACGGTTGGCAGTACAGTCAGTGACACCAACACATCAACGATACCAAACCCTATCGTAGCACCTGCTCGCAAAGTCGAGCCAAGCTTTGCATGGAATGATGCAAATACGGTTGCTGATCTGCTCGCGCGTGAACAGATGGCTTATAGCACTAACAGCATAGATAATTCTACTGTGCCTAACTATGCACAGAGTGAAGTCGTCACTGACGTGTCATTAGAAGAAGCAGTACAAACCTCTGTGGCAGCACCGATGGTAGAAACAGAAACTCAATCAGATTTATCTAATCAAGAGCTAGCTACTCAATCCTCAATGGATGAATCAACGAATGCTCAAGCTGTCAATCAGGCTATTACTGAGCCGGAAGACTCTCATCCAGATGATACAACGGAGAATGTCGATAAGTTGGCAGAAGCATGGTTGGCGGAGCATGGCAATATATCAGAACCTGTTGCAAAATCGTCGGTTGCTACTGCTGAGGAAACTAATGTCACTAATCAAATTCCGCAAGAAGAGCTATCAAGGCCTACGTCAGACGCCACTAATAGCATTCTAAGTGACGACTCTTATGGGTTCTCTGCTGCACAGTTCGAACTATTACAACGTAATGAGTCATCGCCTGTACCTGAGGCCACAGTGGCTCAGCCATCAGTAGAAGTGGCCGCATCAGTATCAGAAATTTCGGATATGACACCGACCAATACGCCGCCTGCCAATCCAAAAGCGGCGCCGACTGTGGAAGCGGTCAGTTCGGCCTCAAATGCACAGCCTGCAGTCCCAGCTAAACCTTCTGTCAGCTTTGCGGTACCAGAAGGTGATAGTAGCAACCATATCACAGATATGATGCCGGAGGAGGATAGTACTGACGATAGTGCACCCGTTATGCCGCATATCAGCGATGACGAAGCATTCAGCAAAAAATCACGCTCTATGCAGACGGCTGCCTATCGCAGTAGCCTAACCCCTATTCCAGAAGTGTCTATATTGGACAAGCCTGATCCTGACCGTAAGCCTAGCTATACCGTCGCTGAGCTCGAACAATTATCTGAGCTGCTTGAGATCAAGCTCCAAGAGTTCAATGTAAAAGCCAACGTCGTCAACGCTATCCCAGGGCCTGTGGTGACTCGTTTTGAAGTGGAGCTGGCAGCTGGTGTCAAAGCCAGCAAAGTTACTGGTATTTCACGTGACTTGGCGCGCTCATTATCAATGGCCTCTTTGCGTGTGGTCGAAGTCATACCAGGCAAACCGTACATCGGTATTGAAGTGCCCAATAAAAAACGTGAAATGGTGCGCTTAATCGAGCTACTTAGTACCGAGATGTTCAAAGACCCTAAAGCACAAATCAGCATGGCGATGGGTAAAGATATCGGTGGTAACCCCATTATTACTGATCTGGCGCGTGCACCGCATATGCTGGTTGCTGGTACCACAGGCTCTGGTAAATCGGTATTGGTCAACTCAATGCTATTATCGATGTTACTCAAGTACACGCCCAATCAATTGCGACTCATCTTGATTGATCCAAAGCAGCTGGAGCTTGCCAACTATAATGACATTCCGCATCTGCTTACCCCAGTTGTCACTGACATGACTGAGGCCGCTAGCAGCTTGTCATGGTGCGTGGCCGAGATGGAGCGCCGCTATCAGTTGATGAGCTTACTCAAGGTTCGTAAGCTCAACGAGTTTAATAAAAAAGTCATCGCGGCAGAGAAATCAGGCAATCCAATGCTCGATCCGTTATGGCGACCAAACGACAGCGTAAGTATCAGCCAAGCGCCAAAGCTCAAAACTCTGCCCATGATTGTCATCGTCGCAGATGAGTTTGCCGATATGATTATGCAGGTGGGCAAGCAAGCCGAAGAGTTAATCACGCGCTTGGCACAAAAATCACGTGCGGCTGGTATTCACTTAATGCTAGCTACTCAGCGCCCATCAGTCGATGTCATCACGGGTTTGATTAAAGCCAATATCCCAGTGCGTGCAGCACTACGAGTCAACTCAAAAGTCGATTCGCGTACGATTCTGGATAGTGGCGGTGCTGAGGACATGCTCGGTAACGGTGATATGTTGTTCTTGGGGCCAGGTCAGATTGAACCAGATCGTGTGCACGGTGCTTATGTCAGTGATGAAGAGGTCAACCGTGTCTGTGACGCATGGCGTGAGCGCGGTGCGCCCGATTATATTGACAACATGGCAGGAAATTTTGAGCTATCTAGTCCGGGCGGTGGTAGCACGGCTAATGCCTCTGGTGAAGATGATGATCTATATAATGACGCCGTCGCCTTTATTATGGAAACGCGTAAGGTCTCAGCTTCTAGTATCCAGCGTAAGTTCAGTATCGGATATAACCGTGCCGCCCGTATTGTCGACTCAATGGAAGACGCTGGACTGGTCAGCTCGATGGGCAAAAGTGGTAAGCGCGAACTGTTAATGTAGTGCTTAGTATTGAATGAATAATGAAAAAACGAGTCACGACAATGGCTCGTTTTTTTTGTGAAAAAGATTCAAGATTAATTCACTCATAAGCGAATAAGCTACCAAAACTTTCAAATGACCAGTGAGTTTGTTTATCAACCATAAGTCGTGGTTTTTTATAATAAACTGACAGTTACTGATGAAATAGATATTTAAAAAATCTTACTACAATTACTCTCCAAGGAAGGTTGGTTATGTTTAAAGAATATACCCAGTACGATGCACTCGCCTTAGCGGCACTGGTTAACTCAGGTGAGGTCAGTGCAAAGGAGCTATTAGACGCCGCCGTTTATCAGGCCAATAAACTCAATCCCAAGCTAAATGCCATTATTCACCGTTTCGATGAGCGCGCTTACAACGCGGCGCAGGCAGGACTGCCTTCTGGCGTATTTACTGGCGTGCCGTATTTGCTAAAAGATCTCTCATTTAGTTTTGCAGGTGAGCCTATTACGATGGGCAGCCGCAGCGTCAATATCCTCTCAGAAAAAGACAGCGAAATCGTCAAACGCATGAAAGCGACAGGCGTCAATACCTTTGGCAAAACCAATACGCCAGAGTTTGGCTTGATTATCACCACTGAGCCAAAAGCCCATGGCGCCACTCACAACCCGTTTAAAAAAGGCTATAGCTCTGGTGGCTCGTCAGGTGGTAGTGCCGCGGCAGTGGCGAGCGGTATCGTACCGATGGCAGGCGGCGGTGATGGTGGCGGTTCGATACGGTTTCCATCTGCCTGGTGCGGTGCGTTTGGCTTAAAACCAAGCCGTGGCCGCAATCCACTTGGCCCTAATCTTGGTGAAGGTTGGGATGGGGCAGTGGCCGATCATGTGATTACGCGCTCGGTACGTGATAGTGCCGCGATGCTCGATGCCACCAGTGGTGTAGAGATTGGCGCGCCTTATGTCATTGCGCCGCCAGACGGCACGTTTTTGCAGGCGGCGATGCGCGCGCCAAGGCCATTGAAAATCGCTTTGCAGCAGCAGCCATTGATTGCCAATACCGTAGTGGACAAAGAAGTATTTGCTGTACTGGAGCAAACCGCTAAGCAGCTAGAATCGATGGGGCATCAAGTGATACCCGCTGAGCCAAATATCAATATCGAGCAGTTTTGGCATGACTTTATCGTCGTGGTCTGCGCGCATACCGCCTTTACGATTGATAATATCGAGCGTGAGTTTGGGCCCGCCCATATCAAAAACCTAGAGCCGCAAACCTACAATATGGCGCTACTCGGACGTTCGCTATCAGCAGTGGACTTGGTTCATGCCAAGCATGGCTGGCATCACAGTCAGTATCAAACGGGGCTGTTATTAGAAACCTACGATATGATTTTGTCCCCGACGGTACCGACGCCTGCGGTCAAACACGGCGTGCTACCACCCAGCCGCATGGATGAGATGATGATGCGTAGCGCTGGGGTGCTCAATAAAGGGTTTGACATGGGTAAATATGCCTTTAAGTCAGGCATGATCGAAAAGCTAAGCGCGCCTGTGCTAGGAAAAATGGGCTTCACATTGTTGGGCAACGTCACAGGATTGCCAGCCATGTCGGTGCCAGTCGGCATGAGTAAAAAAGGCTTACCAATTGGCATGCAGCTGATTGGGCGTATGAATGATGAGGCGACGCTATTTAGTCTGGCAGGTGAGATGGAGCGTGCGGGTTTATTTACCAAACCTGCCTTTGAGAAGTAGGTTTGGTTTGTGTGCTTTAATTAGATAAGTAGGAAATAGTAAATAGAAGCTAATCAAAGCGGTAAATATCCATACCCAAACTATGATGGGCCATGCTCTGATGAACAACCGAGACGCGCTGACCGGCACCTAACGCAAAAAACAATGGCAGCAAATGCTCGTCACTTGGATGAATGTCTTTGTACTCTGGATATTGCTGCCAGTCCAGGGCAGTGGGTATGTCTATCTTGAGCTGCTGGAGCAACCACTGCTTAAAGGATTTGGCAGCTTGGTCAATGCTATCGGCATCCCAGCGCAGTGCTTGTAAGTTGTGGGTGATATTACCTGAGCCAATAACAAGAATTTTCTCATCACGCAGATGCGCGAGCTGCGCGCCCAATTGATAGCAAGCAATGCTATCGTAATGCTGCGGCAGTGACACTTGAACGATAGGCACATCTGCCTCTGGGTACAGGTGTCTGAGCGGTGCCCAAACGCCATGATCACAGGCACGTACAGGATTGACGCTACATGTGATACCGCGTGCGCTGAGCTGCTGAGCAAGTGTCTCAGCCAGCGCTGGTTGACCTGATGCAGGATATTGAAGATCGTAAAGCTCAGGCGCAAAACCCGAAAAATCATGCCACGTTTTTGGCTGCGGGTTACTGCTAATCTCAAGCTTTGCTGATTGCCAATGCGCCGACATAATGACGATGGCACGTGGCTTAGGTAAGTTTTGCCCGATACGGGCCAATGCACTGGTCGTGGCAGATTGCTCAATCGCAAGTGTGGGTGCCCCGTGCGAGATAAACAACGCAGGTAGTTTGGATGCATTAGGCATTATAGCAGACGCACTTTCCCATGCCGCAGCAGAGGTAATAGGTGTCTGTACAGTGTCGTGATGATGATCACGCTGATGCGTAGTCTGAGAGGCTTTGGATGTCGCGCGTTTTGGATATGTCATGTTCCATTTATTAGGGCATGCGCCAGTTTTTCAATCTATTTTGGGATTGACGTTTTAAATCAAAAAAAAGCTTGGGGTGTGGTTAATTACCGCGATGATAAGGGTGGTTATTGTTGATACTCATCGCGCGGTATAGCTGCTCCATTAGTACCACGCGTACCAGCGGATGCGGCAATGTCAGTGCTGATAATGATAACTTTGCGTCGGCTTTTGCTAACACTGCTGGTGATACACCATCTGCACCGCCGATGGCCAACGCAATATCATCACCTTGCTGCATGCCATCAGCGAGTTTATCAGCCAATCCTTCCGTTGAAATCATCTTACCTTTGACGTCTAGTACCCATAATTGCTCACGGCTCGCGGCATTATGAGCGGCCAATATCGCTTGGCCTTCTTGCTCACGGTACTGTGCTAGATTGGCATCTGATGGGTTTTTTGCCCGTTTGGCAGCGGCAATCTCTACAATCTCTGTGCTCAGCATGGGCTGAATACGCTTAAAATACTCATCAAAACCTGTTTGCACCCAGCTAGGCATCTTATTGCCAACGGTCAAAATTCTAACCTTCATAGTACGTACCATTTTTTAAATTGAAAAATTTTTACATTCGAGCACTGAATCTGAGTATTGATAGCCATCAGTGCTCAATTATCTAATCATTACATCAAAGGGGTAATGGTCTCTGACACGCTGTGATCTACATCCTGCTCATCATCACTCGTATCGGCTTGGCGTTGTTTTGGAATCACGCTGAGTTTGGCATCAGACTCGAAGACAATAGCTTCGATATCATCAAAATTATTGACCCCTTCAGCGCGCATCGCACATTCGATTTCTTGACGAGTCAGGCGCTCGGCCCGCATCGCTTCTGGCAAAAACTGCCCTTGATAAAAGACAATACGTGGATCAGACAGAATAACACTGCTAAATTGCGGTGAGATAGAGGCGTATTTGGTTATCAAAAACTGTAAGAGATAGAGTACCAATATCGACGAAGCCCCTTCGATGAAAGGGATGTTTTTGAGCAAAATGGTACTGGCACCCAATGAGCCAATCATGACGGTCACGATCCAGTCAAAGTTATTGAGCTGTGACGTCGATCGTTTACCAGAGGCTTTGGTCACCAACACAATCAACACGTAGATCATAACAGTCGTTAAAACAATGCGACCGAGCTTATCTATGTTGTCAAAAAAAACCGTTTCCATGATGTTTGCTCCTATTATAAAGTAAAACAAATAACCGCTAAAATTTGACTGCTCAAAGTTAGCCTAACGGATTTTACCTATGAGTAGGAGAAAACTTTGTATTACCTTGTAGGTGGTCGGTTATGCTCGTTGTAGATAGTTGGCTGTGTTCATACTGTTTTGGGAGCAGGGTTCAAGAAATGGTTGATGGCCCATAGGCTGATACGCGTACTGACCAAGGTGAATACCAGCATCAGCACCAATGAAGAAAGCAAGGGCAAAGGCCGCGCCATAGCCATCTCGAGTAATACCTCACGGCTAACCCCATCAAATAACCAAAACCATATGGCTAAAAAATAAAGGACCGTCAATAACCAAACCACCGCAACACCGCCAAACATGAGCCGGTTGATTTCATTTTTAGCCAAAGCACGCTGCTGATGCTTGATGAATTTGCTGACCGCAATATAAGCACCGACGATGATAGAGACGACCATGACCAGTTGCGAATTAAGCGCAATCTTGGTCTGAATCATCATAAAGATGGCGCTGGCAAGGATGTAACCAATGGCAAAAAAACCAATATATTGCGCCAGTTTAGTCTGGCTTGACGCAAGCGTTCGAGGCTTACTGAGATGGGTTGTCTGGCGTGACATAAGCTGGCCTTTATAAAGGTAAAAATAAAAGTTTTAAAAATATATGAATAAACATAGCAATCATGATTGCTGTGCAAATAATCATACCACTTGCGTCAAAATATCTGCTGCTGCTTTACTACTGCTCACTAAGCATCGCTTTAGCAAAACCATTAGCGCTGAGCGGTCCAGTCGAGTACTGCATCTAATACAGGTCTTGCCGTATAAGGATTGAGCGCTTGATCTGTATTAATCATACCCACAACGACATAGTCTTGACCTGACAACCCTTTGACATAGCCTGCCATTGAGGTGACGTTATTTAATGTGCCTGTCTTTATCCATGCTCGGCCAATCGCTGCTGAGTCAGGTAATCGCTCACTATGAGCGGCAATGGTGCCACTGACTCCAGCGATACCTAACGAGTCTACATACGCATCAAAGCTTGGGTGATTATAAGCATAGGTCAACAGCTCGCTTAGATTGGCAGCGGTGATGGTGCAGTCGCGGCATAGTCCCGAGCCATTGGTCAAATAAGGTGGCGGTGTGCTTAGGTTGGTTTGCCACCATTGGCTGATGTGTGTTAGCGCTGCAGGATAGTCAGTATGCATCGGCTGATACTGGTACAAGCTGGCGGCCTTTTGCGTGCTGTTTTTAGCAGGCATATTGGCGCGCTCAGTTGTGTCATAAGCGCCGATGGATAAGGCAACTTGCTCTGTCATGACATTGTTTGAAAAATGATTGATGTCATAAATTTGCTGCGTTAAGTCCAATGAAGGATAGCTGACCATAGGCAAAGGCGACATGGTAATAGCCGTGAGACCATGTACTAATTTTGAAGTATTTTTGGCATTGTAAGGGGTTTCTTGTGAGATCACTTGTCCGCTCAGTGTATTGCCAAGCGCTTGCCATTTAGCAGCAATGACGTGTGCGGCAAACGTTTTGGCATCAGGATACGCCACATAAAACACATGCTCACCGCAGCTTTTTGGCAGGCTGGCATTGAGTGCTAGCCGCTCCGCTTGCCACTGCGGCGATAGGCTGTAGCTTACCTGTCCGCAAGCCGCGTCGCGTGTGCGGATCTTATTAGGGAGTTGATAGTTAGCCAGTCGCGGCTTATAAGTCAAGCTTGCGTGGTCGTTGCCCAAAGGGTGAGTCTTGATACCGACGGTGCTAAAGTTCACCAAAAACCCATCTGGACTGGCGTTGTAAGGACGCAGTGGCGCATTGTCAAAGGCGGCAGGATCTTTGCTCACCGACTCAAAAATGCTGCTATCAACGATGATATCGCCATTGATATGGCGAATACCCGTCGCTTGCACTTGATAAAGGAGCTGCTTTAATCGCTCATGAGTCATCTTAGGGTCGCCGCTGCCTTGAATGATCAAGTCGCCCATCAAGGTATCACCGACTTGTATACCCGTATGATAAACCCGCGTGTGCCATACAAAACCTGCCCCCAATGTATCAAGCGCGATAAAAGTGGGTACCAACTTCATGGTGCTGGCAGGCGTACGCGGTACATCAGGCTGATGATTCAATAGTGGTGAAAAGGAGATTTTTACCGAGGCATTATCCGTGCTCACTGCGCTATTGTCATCATTAGTAAGGGAGGGGTTCTCATCAGGTACAACCGTCGGTATGCCCTCTACACTCTGATACGTATAAGGATCATTAGTATACGTATGTATTTTTCGCTCATGCTGTTCAATCGTACGCTGTTCAATAGTGATTAGCGCGCTTTGTGAGTCAGTATGAGTGGTGATGTTGGTCGCTAGATTATCTGTCTTTGTCACGTTTTGGCTGCTATTGTTTTCATTAGCAGTCACAGCGTTATAGTCAGAGGGTCGCGTCGATTGGCGATCCGTATCACGGCTATCAATCACTTGCACAGACGCGGGCAGTCGACTGGCATTTTTGTTACCCACAGGCGTTACGATAAGACTGATATCAGACGCTGTCAGATTGGCACGTGACAATGATGCTTCAATGGGGGCTGGTAGAGCCGCCTGTGCATAAGCAGGCGCTATGATCATCGCAGCGAATAGCGTGAGGGTAGGCAGACGTTTATTAGATAAGTGAGAGGGTAATACACGGCTACAAATTGCGGCAGTTTTGGCAGTAATGGGCGACTGATGGTCGCGCTTTGAACGGTATCGCATGAGCATCTTTCATCAGGTGGCAAAAACTGCTTATGGTAACATGAGTTGCTGTTTTCGGATATGCTCTCAGAAGCTCAATTTTATCGTCAATAATAAAGGCTAGCGTACATGCAAAAATGCCATCGCCGTCATTATTGCATCGTTATAAGCATCATGGGCACCAAGCTCAGGAATACCATAATGCGCCAGAATATTAGTCAAATGCTGCGTTTGATTGGGAATACCTTGCGTACGGTCGCCCATACGTCGACTGTATAATTGACGCACATCGATGACTTTGTTGGGCAGGGTCGTTCCCATATAGCGTTTGACCAAAGGATTTAAAAATACCATGTCGAGCTGCGGGCAGAATCCGACGATGGGTCGGTTATCAATAAAAGGTAACAAGAGAGCCAGCATCTCGTCATAACTCATGCCATGCTCGACATCAGCAGTACGCAGACCATGAATGACAATTGTATCCCGATCTGGCATTACAGGCGGTCTGCAAACTAAGTGCATGCCATTACCCGTATCGATCGTATTGCCATTGATTTGTATCGCTGCCACGGATAATAAATGGTGCTTTTTGGGGTTCAGGCCAGTCATTTCACAGTCAATCGCTACCCACTGCTCAGCCGACGGTATGGTGAACATTGATGCCAGCTCCGGACGCTGTAACTGCGTCTTTTGCCAAGCGCAAGATAACTGCTGTAACCAGCTCATGTTGATCATCCATTTATTTATTCTATTGCTATATTTATGCTATTTCTAACTGATAGTGTTGACGCAGCTGATTTTTAAAACTTTTTACCACGGCCAGACATTCTTTAAGCAGGTCGCGTTCTAGTGCGGTTAGTGTCGTTGGATCGACTTGCCTTGCCTGCTTGTCCTCGGTCGAGAGTACTACGGATAGCCGCTGCGCCATAAAAAACTCAAGCGCCTCCAATAATGTATCGGCGCGCTCTTGGGTCAGGGCATGAGACTGCACCAATGCTTTTAGGCGATCTTTACTGCTAGGCACATCGAGCACATCATTTTCTAATGCCAAGGTACGAATACCATGAACCAATGGGAAGATGCCTGCTTTTTTTAGATCAATATCTGCTGATATAGATTTACCCCCTATCAAAGGTACAAACTTTTGCCACCACTGATTGACATCGCCAAACTGCAATGCTGCACGGGCAAATTGCCGGATAAACATTGGATCGGCTTGTCTGTGAGCCATTCTTAAATGCTGACGTACCTGTGTAAGTAGGGTTTCATCACCGCAGACGTATTCGCCATCCATTATGGCGGACAAGTAGATGCCATGCATGGGGTCAGTGTTCCTAAACCATGAGGCGATCTGTTTGTTGAACTGCTTGAGTGGTTGTCGCCACATGGAATTGGTCATCATGATATTGCCATCGCACAGTGGATAGCCAAGCGTTGCCAAGTGATTATTAAAGGTATCGGCAAACTGTGCCAAATCCGGATGCGTATAGCCATCACGAATGATCAGGGCGTTATCTTGATCGGTACGCATGATTTGCTCGCCGCGACCTTCTGAGCCCATGACGATGAGACAAGTATTGCTTATCACTTCATCAGGCACGATCAGCTGCCAGAGCTTGGTAAATACTTGCGCATTCAACGTCTGCACCATGCGGCTGATATTACCGATTTTGACACCGTTTTGATGCTGCGCACGAATATAGCGACCGATAAGCTCGACTGCGGTATCTAGGCTTGATAGATCGGTTGCTTGCTCGATTTGAATACTAATGAGCTGTGAGTGATGACCAATGTGGGCGAGCATATCGTTTTGTCCAAGCACGCCGACGACATCACCACTGCTATCAATGACTGGCAGCCTGTGAATGCGATAGCGAGTCATAGTGAGCAACGCATCGCCAATCTCGTCAGTGGCCTTGATCGTACGCAGGTTAAAATTGGTATAGCGCTGGCAAAGCGTAATAGCGGGATCTTGTCTGTCACTCACAGCGCGACAAATATCCGTATCGGTGAGAATGCCTAACAGCAGTTTTGGCTGCTCAGTGTCTCGTATATTTTCTACATAGTTCAGCGGTCGTACCAGTACGTGTTTTAGCCCAGCCTCGGTCATGATACGCGCAGCTTCGTACAAGCTGTTATTGGCATCGACAATATGTACTGGCAATAAATGGACGTCGCTGACAGGTTGCAGCATGATTTGCTGCACTTCTTGTTGATGGGTATAGCCAGCAGGGTTTAGGGCTTTGTTGCTACGGCGCTGTCGCAATGCCTTTAGTCTTTCGGGTAGCTTGTCTGATAGCATTTGGCGTACCAGATGATTTTGCGCGCTGATTTTATCGACAGTCGCACCATCGACTTGTAGCAGCAATGTCTCCTCACTGGCCCGAAACTGGTACGGCTGTATAGGCGTGTTTTTACTTTCTGGCACACCATTTTTTATGAGTGACTCAGGTAAGCGGCGACTATCAAACCAGTCATTATTGTTTGGCTCATCAGAATGGTTGCTGCCCAAATAAGAGGCGACAAATTCACCACCCAGTGATTGCTCAATTTGTCCTTTGATGACCACATATAGATACTGCAAGTCTGCTGCGGGTAGGATCTCATCTCTAGCAAGATAGCGGATCTTCGTGTTTTTTCTGATGCTTTGACGTTCAGCTAGACTCAGTACGTCAAAGGGCGGCTGGGTAAAGTCAAGATGGGGCATGGCATCATCCTTGATGGTATATTTTGCAGTAGAGACTTTACTATAGCACTATTCATGCAAAAAGCCTCTAATAACCCTATTTATATTGTGGTTATTAGAGGCTGCTTTATTAGCTCAAGATAAAAGCTTTTTGAGTGGCTGTTTATGCCGCCAGCAACTTTCGAATACGACTGATTGCTTCGCGGCTCTCCTCGACACTCGCGACCAAAGCAACACGGACATAGCCTTTTCCAGGATTATTCCCATCAACCTCGCGTGACAAGTAGCGTCCTGCCAATGCATGGATATTGGCCTGCTCGTATAATGCTTTGACAAATACTTCATCATCGCCATCGAACGGTTCAGGTACTTTTATCCAAAAATAAAATCCAGCTTCTGGCATGCGCAAATCTAGCAACTCGCCAAGCTCTGACATCCATAGCGCGAACTTTTCTTGATAAAGGGCGCGATTGTGTGCGACATGCTTTTCATCTTGCCACGCAGCGATAGAGGCAAGCTGATGCGGTATCGGCATCGCACAGCCTTGGTAAGTACGATATTGCAAATAAGACTGCAAAATCTTGGCATCGCCCGCCACAAACCCAGAGCGTAAACCAGGTAGGTTCGAGCGTTTGGATAACGAATGGAATACGATACAGTTTTTGAAATTACGGCGACCCAGATTCGCGCAAGCTTGCAGTAAGCCAATCGGAGCAGTATCAAAATACAGCTCGCTATAGCACTCGTCGCTGGCAATGACAAAACCGTATTGGTCTGATAAACGAATGAGATATTCCCAATCCTCCATAGTCATAACCGAACCCGTTGGGTTATTCGGACTACAGACAAATACAAGCTGCGTGCGTGCCCAAACGTCTTTTGGCACCGCGCGATAATCCCCCTTAAAGTCATTGTCTAACGTACAGGGAACAAAATGGGGCGTCGCTTGTGCCAATATTGCTGCACCTTCATATATCTGATAGAACGGATTGGGCATGACAACCAAAGGCGAGGCATTAGAGGCTGAAGAGGACGTGCTTTCGTTATCAGCGGCATCATGATTTATGACGGCTTGTACAAAGCTAAAAATGGCCTCGCGAGTACCCATTACTGGCAAAACTTGGGTGTTGGCATCGACATGGCTAAGAAAAAAACGCTTCTCTAACCAGTGCGCAATCGTCTGACGTAACTCAAACATACCATTGGTGGTCGGATAACGACTTATTCTGTCCAAGTTTTCGCGTAGTACGTCCAGTACAAATGCTGGTGGCTCATGTTTTGGCTCACCAATACCCAGTTTGATTTCGCTGTAACCGTCGGCAGGTATGCTGTCAGCGAGTAAGGTTACCATCTTGGCAAAGGGATAAGGATGTAGATGCTTTAAGTTGTGATTCATAAGTGTGATAACTATAATAGACAATTAATAATAAAGTTATAAAGAAAATTTACATTAGAGCAGTGTAATACCTCTTTTGCCTTTTTCTTCTCATAACGTGAATGCGAATTTATTGTGCTTGAACGGCTGACCTTATCATAGCCCATTCAGTCGTACTTACAAAGCGCATTGAACGCTTCGCGTCTGATAACTTATAACAATATAAAAGATGACTGTCAGTGCCAGAGACAGATCATTTTAAGGACAGTTTGATATGCCTAGTGTACTAAATCATAATAACTTCATCGCTAAAAATATCAATAATGACACTCCTGATGCAGGTGCGCATCCTATTAACGTATATGCGCTGCTAAAAGAACGTGAAGCGTGCTGGTGGCAGGCGAGGCAGCAATTGATTGAGCATCAAGAGAAGAAAATCTTTTGGTATGGCGAAAATAGCTTAATCATGTGGTTACTATGGCAGTTGGTTGGTTACGTGGTTGTCGCCATGGCACTGATGCTGCTAAATAATATGTTGAATATATCGTTATCTTTATGGCAATACATTGCCTTATTTATCTTACAGACCATATTTTTTGTCGGTATTCTTGCAGCGAAAGGCCGTCTAGCGAACAAGTTGCAGAATGAGATAGATAAAGATGAGCTGCTAGGTGAAGAGGCGTTCAATGAAATGATTATTTTGGCAGAGGATAGTCTGTATCCTGACGTGCATGCCAAGTCGCCTATTTCTTTGAGGCAGCTGGGTGACTATCTTAATGGCGAGTTTCATTTATCAAGCTTGCATTGCTTATTACAAAAAGAAATCAAGGCTGGACGATTAATCATGGAGCAGCAGCTACTTGAAGTAGGTGTTTTGCCACCAGAGCTTGCTGATGTAGAGCTGATAGAACATGCTGACAATATAATATACAAGAGCACGCTGTAAAGCGCGCCCTTGTCACCAAAGATGTTGTCATTCAATTAATAGCTATAAACCACGTTGTTTTCTCTTTTGGTCGCTAGGCTGGCGAGCAGTGCTGATTTTAACGCATCAAGTCGTTCAGCAGATAAGGGCTTATCATTTTGGTCACTGATATAAAACATATCTTCTGCGCGCTCACCTAAGGTCGTAATACGAGCCGCATGAACCTCAATTTGCTCCTGCAAAAATATCTGTCCAACCCGAGCCAAGAGTCCTGGCTGATCCAGTGTCTCTAAGCTCATGATATGCTGGTCAGATGCCTCATTAAACTCAAAGTTAATCACCGTAGCCACTTCAAAATGCCTGAGCTGACGTGGCATACGTTTGTTGGTGAGCTTTAGTACTGTTGGATCTTTAAAGGCATTAATCAGGCGCTGTTTAAGCTCTTGCTGACTGTCTTCATCGACCAACAGCGTACCACTAGGATCTAGCAGCACATAAGAATCCAAGGCAAAGTCGCGGGTAGCCGTAATAATACGCGCATCTAATACATCAAGATTCATTTGATCGAACACCGCCATCGTAACGGCAAACAGATTCATCTGATCTTGGGTATAGACAAAAACCTGTACGGCATCCAGTGCCAGCTCGCGATGCTCACGCAAAACCACCAGTGGCGGACTATCCGCATTAGAAGCAAGCCCAATCGGTGGATGGTTTAAGATGGCTTCGGTGTGCCACAAGATGTCTTCTGCAATCTCTCGCAAAAAGTACTCATCGCCCAAATCGTCCCATAGTCGCAATACTTCATCGCGATTCATGTGCTGATTATTGACATTGTCTAGCATCGCGAGCGCCTGCGCACGTGTGGCACTGATCATATCTTGGCGATTGGTCGGCGCATCAATATCGGCGCGCAAAATGCGCCGTGTCTGCGAGTAGAGTTGTTTCATCAGCGTTGCCCGCCAGCTGTTCCAAAGCTGCGGGTTGGTTGCATTCATATCAGCAACGGTGAGTACGTACAGATGATTCAAGTGCGTCACATTACCGATAAGGTCTGCAAAGACAGTCACCACCTCAGGGTCTGAGATGTCTTTTTTCTGTGCGGTAATCGACATTAATAGATGGTAGCGAGTCAGCCAGCCAACCAAATTGGCGTCGGCTAAGCTCATGCCATGTGACAGACAAAACTCAATGGACTCTGTCTGACCAAGCTCACTATGGTCGCCGCCACGACCTTTGGCGATATCATGGAACATCGCGGCCAGTACCAAAATCTCTTTGCGCTCGATGCGCTGAAAAATAGTGCTGACCAGTGGAAACTCTTCAGAAAACATAGGATCGGTAAAGCGGTGCAAAATTCGAATCAAAAATAAAGTATGCGCGTCCACCGTATAGCGATGGAACAAATCATATTGCATCAGACCCGTGACTTGCGCAAAAGCAGGAATATAGTTGCCCAATACCCCATAGCGATTCATGGTGCGCAGACGATGGAACAGATAGTTTTGCTCTTTTAGATTAGATAAAAATAACGCTTTGTGAACAGGGTTGTCTCTATAGGTCTGGTCAATGCCGCGCGCCGCAATTTTGAGTGCACGCAAGGTATGGGTGCGAACTTTGTCGATACCATGCTGACCCATCAATAAAAACATCTCTAAAATAGACTCAGGATGCTGAGCAAAAACCCGATGGTGCGCTATAGCAATATGATCGCCGACACGGTTGAATCTTGCATTGATCGGCTGCTTTTTGGGGCGCTCATCATCAGGCAGGCTGGGCTCTATGATGGTCTCATAATAGTGGTTGGTCAGCATCTCAGACAGCGTTGATATTTGCATGGCACAGCGATAGTAATCACGCATAAAGCGTTCAACGGCCGCATTGGGCTGGTCATCTGGCTGGGTCTCGTAACCCATTAATTGAGCAATCTCACGCTGATAATCAAACAACAGCTTGTTTTCGTTACGTCCGGTCAGCACATGCAGATAATGCCGTATCTGCCATAGATAGCCTTCTGCAAAGCTTAACTCATCAAACTCTTTTTCGGTCAAAAAGTTTTGTTGTACCAAGTCATAGAGCTTGCCCACGCGAAAATAGCGTTTGGTCACCCAGCCGATGATATGAATGTCACGCAAACCACCTGGGGCCGTTTTGATATTGGGTTCAAGATTATACTCGGTGGCATTATGTTGTAGATAACGGGCCTTGGACTCTTCCATTTTTACATCAAAAAAGGCACGAGGAGACCACTGCTTGTTAACGATTTGGATGGGCATATCTCGCAGTGCTTCGTTGCCGATTAACAATCGAGCTTCGAGCTGGGCACTGGCTATCGTATGGTCAAGTGCAGCTTCTAACGCATCGTTGACGCTCCGCACAGATAGCGCAGGCTCCAGCCCGATATCCCACAGCAATGCGACCAATTTATCAATCTTACCACTGGCATCAGCGCCAATTTCGTCAGGAGATAACAGCAGGATATCAATATCTGAATAAAGCGACAGCTCACCGCGTCCATAGCCACCCGTTGCAAACAATGCCAAATCCGTCTTATCTAGCTCAAACCATTTGAATAGCGCAATGAGTAAGCTATCAATCGCGCAGGCACGTGCTTCGACCAATTGACGGATATTGGCACCACGCTCAAGGGCACGGCTGATATCCTCATTGATTTGTGCCAACCATTCAGGAATGCCAAGCAGCGCTTTATCTGTCGTATTTTGCTCTGACAACAGCGAGTTATCTGTCGCCGTATCATTTGATAGTAGCGGTAGGGGCGTTAGATCAATAGAAGCGACATCACAAGTAAACATGAGTGTTATCCAGTTAAGAGTTTAAAAATAAAACGTTTGGGCTAAAAAGCGGCGCACCAACAGCATACTGAATGCTGATAAAAGTCTCAAATAGCATGCATGAATAAAGGCACCACAATAAGGGATTACATCATCGAGTATAAAGACAAAAAGCCAGTAAGCACAATACTCAATCTGTCCTAACTCGATACACGCTAACCATCGGCCAAAAAAAAGACCGCCTAGGCGATCTTTTATGGTCTTACTGTGTCAAAAAACTCAAATCTTCTTCAGGGCGCGTGGTAAATACTTCACAGCCATTGTCGGTTACGACCATCGTATGCTCCCACTGAGCGGACAGTTTGCGGTCTTTGGTAATCGCTGTCCACTCATCTGGCAAAATCTTAGTCTGCCACGTGCCTTGGTTAATCATCGGCTCAATGGTAAAGGTCATGCCCGTTTTTAGCTCAAAGCCTGTGCCTTTTTTGCCGTAGTGCATGACTTGTGGCTCATGGTGGAATTCATCACTGATGCCATGACCACAAAACTCACGGACGATACTAAAGCGCTCAGGCTCGACCACTGCTTGAATCGCTGCACCAATATCACCGAGACGCGCGCCGTTTTTGACCACACTCATGCCAGCATATAGCGCGTCTTGTGCGACTTTGCAGATACGCTGCGCCATGATAGAGCCGTTACCGACGATCCACATTTTTGAGGTGTCGCCGTAGTAGCCGTCTTTGATCACTGTCACATCAATATTGATGATATCACCATCTTTGAGTAGCTTGCTTTCGGTTGGGATGCCGTGACAGACCACGTGGTTGACTGAGGTACAAATAGATTTAGGAAAGCCATTGTAGTTCAGCGGAGCAGGAATGGCTTTTTGCACATTGACGATATAGTCATGAGCGATTTGGTTGAGGGCTTCGGTACTGACGCCAACTTTGACATGTTCGTCGAGCATGACAAGGACGTCGCTGGCAAGTTTGCCGGCCACACGCATTTTTTCTATGGCCTCTGGGGACTGGATAAGGGATTTTTTAGTCATCATCTTGTGTCTTATAATTATGGGTTTAATGTGGGGAGATTATACCATAAATGGATGAATGGCAGTTTTATGATAAGTGATATTAAATCTATCATTATTATTGACAATAGTTGCTTTACAGCCCCATTTGAGCCGTTATGACCCTCCAGTCACGATAATATATTCATATTTTGACAATTTAGTTGAATCTTGTAAAAGATAGAAGTAATGTAATTTTGCATGCTAAAGGGATTAGCAGCAGTCTTTGCCGATGTTATGAGGTAAAGGCACTCACCATTAATGATGACAAGGATGTTGTTATGACGCTCTTTTCGTACGTTCGTGCTGCGCTCACGCCGCGCACTTTTTTACCAATACTGGGCTCTATCAGTACTGGCGTTTTATTAATGACCATGCAAACCACCTCAGCGCAAGCGGCAGGGCAGTACTATAATTGTGCCAACGCCAATGGCTGCACGCTAGTCGATAGCAAATACTTTACCTCCAGTTATACCAAGACTCAGTATCCAGTGGTCCTGGCGCATGGGCTTGGCGGCTTTACCAAGATGTTTGGGGTCTTAGATTATTTCAACGGGATTCCTAGTGAGCTGATGAAAGGTGGATCAGAGGTGTACACCACCAAAACATCAGCGGTGAATAATAGCGAAGTTCGCGGCGAGCAGCTATTACAGCAAGTCAAAACTATCACTGCCATTTCAGGCGATCCAAAAGTCAATTTGTTTGGGCACAGTCAAGGCGGTATAGACATCCGCTATGTCGCTGGCGTTGCACCAAAATACGTCGCCTCGGTCACCGCCGTATCAAGTCCAGAGCAAGGCTCAAAAACAGCCGATTTTGTCAAAAACGTCCTTGAACCAAACAATGACACAGGTGAGCCATCAAACGTCACGACACAGCTAGTATCAGGGGTGTTTAATTTGATTGGCGGCTTTACAGATGTGGGATCAGGCATCAGCTTTAAAGAGATACAAGCGCAAGATGGCTGGCAAGCACTCATGGCGCTATCAACCGATGGTGCGGCCAAATTCAATGCCAAATTCCCCGCAGCAATGCCAACAAGTTACTGTGGTCAGCCAACCAGTACCTCTGCAAACGGTATCAAATATTACTCATTTAGTGGCGTCGGACAAGTCATGAGATCCCTTGACCCTAGTGATTATCTGCTTGCAGTAACAGGCGTACCGTTTTTATCTGATGCCAATGATGGTCTGGTCTCTGTCTGCTCAAGCCGACTTGGGTATGTGATTCGTGACAACTACATCATGAACCATCTAGATTCAGCCGATCAGGTATTAGGTTTGACCGCATGGGGCGAGTCTGAGCCAAAATCTATCTATCGTACTCAGGTCAATCGCCTAAAAAACGCCAACCTTTAAGCTGACTTGTAAAAAGAACTCTCATCTATGTCGAATAATCGCCGTCCAGCCTATTTACCAATCGCTATCATCGCTGTGGTCATCATAGTCATCGCGGCGGCGGTGATTGTGTGGTTTAAACCAGATAATAAACCGATGGCGACTCAGCAGTCGCTATCTGCTTCACCCACTGATAAGTCTGAGAGTACACTGTCCACGGCGCAAAGCAATACTCAAGCTGAGGCACCATTTGCTCAAAGCGATGCTTTATTTGTCACTGGGTTAGAGCGTTTGCCAGCCTCATTAAAGGGCACGCAAGTGGACGGCGAAATCATCATCGATGAAAACAAGCAGTTGGTCGTCACTGAAGGTCTGCGGCGTTTATTCGATTATTTTTTATCAGCAATAGGAGAGGAGGACGAAGCCGTTATTTTTGCGCGTGTCGAGAGTTATATCCGTCACCACACGCCAGAGCCAGCTGCCAGCCAAGCGGTCGCTATCTTTGGCAAATATGTGGCGTATCTCAAAGCGCTTCCTGAGATAGAAAAGCGTTATGGCAATCTGCAACTGCAAGCGACCCAAAATGGTGAGCTAGATTTGAATGCCATTGCTCAGCAAAAGCAGGATGTGGCGAGTTTACGTCAGCAGTATTTTGACAAAACCACCATCGAAGCCTTCTTTGGTGCTAGCGATAGTTATGATGACTATAGTATGGAGATGGTCAGAATCAATCAAAATGAGCAAATGAGTGAGGCACAAAAACAGGCTGCCAGACAAGATTATGTGAGCCGTCTACCAGATGGTGCGATCAAAACCAATATCATGCAGCAAGCCAATCTTAATGAGCTTATGGCTCGTACTGAACGGATGAAAGCGGCAGGTGCCAGCCCTGAGGCACTATACAATATGCGTCGAGAGCTAGTGGGCGCACCAGCGGCAGAGAGACTGGCACAAGTCGAGCAAGAAGATGCCGACTTCGATCAGCGCTTCACTCAGTATCAAACGCAAAAACAGCGCTTACTAAATCAAAGTGCCAATCCAGCAGAGGCGCAAATTCAGATAGACCAACTTGAGCAGCAGTTGTTTAATGATGCTGAGCGCAAGCGTTTATCCGGTTATGCAGCGTTGCAGGAAACCAAAACTCAGTAAGCATATTTCCTTAACATTAATTAACTTACAGCAATATAAGAGATGGGTATGCTAAAAGTGTGAATAAGCTATGATCATTGGGAGAAGTACGATCCAATGGCTGTGGCTTTAATACAACGATAGTGATACTTTGTTAAAACCAACCGTTTATTAAAATTATTCTAGGAGCTTATATGAAAAACTTAACCAAAGCATTGATGACTGGTATTGTCATGGTAACGGTACTCGTCGGTTGCCAGTCGATGTCAAGTATGACAGCGCCTGCGACTGAAGAGCCAAACATTACTGGTACAGATGTGATCTAAAGCAGTTGCTAATACGTGTACTGAGACCTATATGTATTACTTAAGGTTTCGATAAACGATATCAGTCATCAGATGCGATAGTCGCACGATAAAAACACCTCACTATTTAGTGGGGTGTTTTCATATCAGCTGACATCTGCCAAGAGAAGGTTTAAATAAAACCTCATCAAGAAGAGTGACATTATCACTGGGAAATAGCGTCAATAGTAAATATCAGTAGTCAGTAGTCAGTAGTCAGTAGTATGTATGAGGCAAAAAATATCCGCTAAATACTTACTCAATTGATAATGACAGTCACTGGTGAGTCAAACAAAATATCGCTACTGTCTGAAACAGTGAATAAGACAATTACCATAATAAATCAAAATTCTGAATGCGCTTGTTGGGTCTTGTGTCAAGTATGACCTTATGCTCGGCAAGGTTTTTGGATTCAATAAAAAAGGAATGTATATGAAAAATATGACTAAATTGATGATGGCAGCTACCTTTTCAGTTAGTGCTCTTGCCGCTGGTTGTCAGACAACGCCTACATTACCTGCGCCAGTCAGTCAGCCCGTCACTGTAGAGGCATTACAAGCGCACAATTGGCAGCTGGTTGATGCCAAACGTAGCAACGGTGAACAGGTGTCTCAGCTGTTCTTTGATCCAGCCAAGCCGCTCACTTTGAGCTTCATGAACGACAATGGTAGAAACTACGTGGCATTTATGAACACGTGCAACAATATGAGCGCGGGCTACAGTGTCGTCAATGGTGATGTGCAGATCAAAAACGGCATCAGCACAATGATGGCCTGTCCTGAGCCGCAAGCCAGCTTTGACACAGCAACCCTAGCAACCGTACAAGGCAAATACAGCCTCAGTAAAAATGCCAAAAATGTCCCTGTCTTAACCATCAAAAATGATAACCAAGTGGCTTACTTTAAAGCTGTCTCTAAATAACTTGGTGATTGAGTAAAGCGATATAGACATTCTGGTTAGATTTGATAAGGCCTCACTAATAAGTGGGGTCTTTTTTTCGTCCAAAGTTTGTCGAATTTTGCGCTACACTAGTGTAAAGCTGCTGTTACACCTTAGCGATTTTATTGGATACTATTTTATGTTTAAAACTATTATGTCAAAACCAACCACGAATAACATCACGATAAAAAGGGCGACGACGATCGCTATATTGGTGGCTCTCACTGGCTGTCAGACACTGCCTAGTGCTGAAATGAAAAAGCCGACCAGCACAGTGAATAGCAATCCACTGACTGCTGCTATGCCTGCCATTGATCGTCAAGGACACATTGCTTATGTGGAAGAGCAAGGGTCAGGGAGCGCAAAAGTATCGACACTCTATAGCATCCGCCCTGATGGCAGTGATCGTCAGCTCATCGATCAGATCACAGGCTATATCTATGCGCCAGCGTGGTCGGCTGATGGTCAACTGCTTGCTTATAGCAAACAAGCCCCGCGCGAGCATCCTAAAATATATATTTATGATAAAAGCAGCAAAACGCGCAATCTGGTCGTCAATGCTGAAGGCAGTAATCTGTCAGCGTCATTTTCACCTGACGGTCAATATCTGCTCTATAGCTCAACGGTCGGCGGCAATGCTGATATTTATAAGATGCGCCTAAGTGATGGGACAACTGAGCAATTAACGACACTACCGAGCACTGAGGTACAGCCCAGCTATGCCGCTGACGGCAAAAGCTTTGTTTATACCAGTGACAAAATCCGTGCTGGTCGTCCCCGTATCTATCGCTATCACTTCGCGACTGGTAAAGCCGTACCTGTACCGACAAATGGTTATGTCGCCAGTCCTCAGCTCAGTATAGATGGTCAGCGTATGGCTTATCTAAATGGTCGTAAGGCGGCTGTCATGACACTGACGACTGGACAAGTAGTCAGCCTGGCAGAAACTGGACTCGATGAACCGGCACGTCTATCTCCTTCTGGAAATTATGCGGTCTACCCAACGCGTTTTTCAAAAGTCAGCGGGCAAGTAGGCGGTCAAAGTTTAGGACGTCAAAAAGGTGGCGATTTGGTTATTCATTCGCTCTTAGGGCACACAAGTTACGCCATTAATAGCCAAAATGGTGGCGTCGTACGCTCACCGATATGGGGTCGTTAATAGCCACAGCTATATATTATGTAATGAAATGTATATATAATCACCTATAAAGAAACATAAGTCGATTCTAAAAATAGAAATATAACGGCATCAAGTCGAGCAATCGTCATTCATGTCATACCAAACTATGTAACTGAGTGATTAAAAACCAAAAACGATCCAGAGCAAATCGCGCGTTTACGAGAAGCAGAGCGTAAGGCTCAGTTAGAAACTCAGATGAAGGTGCAGCTCGCCTCACAAAAAATCCTCGCGGATAGCGTGATCAATAATGCCAAAGTCGTCAGCGATAGCATTGATAATGGCTTTGAGAAAAGCGTGAGCCAATTGCTACAAATATATAAGCATAACCATAAAGCGGAAGGCGAGTACCTCAAGCAAAACCAAGACGTGCAAAAAGCGCTGATGGATCAGCTGGTCGATGCCGTGGAGCAATTGCCACAAATTGCCACACAATATGGCAGATAGCTTGTCTCGTAGCTTAGCCGAAAGTCTGATTAAGAACGATGACAGTAAAGCCGTAGAGAACGATGCGCCTGATATCCATGAGCAGACCACACTGATGGCCAATGCCCTCAAGCAGGCGCTGGCACCACTGATGACGATGCGCATGGATGAGAAGCTCGCGATTGATAGTAGTACTGATCAATCTGGTAAGCTGATCGTCAACAGTCTCAATCGCCTAAATAAAATATTTGACGGTTATGAGTAATCGGTAAGGGTCATCATGGCACATAAAAAACAAAACCTACCACAAAAAACCTGCCCCGTCTGCCAGCGTCCGTTTACGTGGCGCAAGAAGTGGGAGAAGGATTGGGACAATGTAATTTATTGTTCGGAACGGTGTCGGCGGGGGAAGAGTAAAGCTGATTGAGTTACTACAAAGTATTAAGGTAAATTATGAGCAAGCATTATGAACATTCAAGCTTCCGAGAAAAGCTTATTGAACACTTATTTATTGGTGAAATGCTTAAACTTTCGTGGCAAAAAGATGATTGCCAATTAGAAGTCATGAAACCTGAAGTCGATAACGCTGGTTGTGACATTGTCCTTGAAGAGAATAATATCATTCGTCATATCCAGCTAAAAACTTCAAAACTTGGTGCTAAAAAATCAGGTCAAAATGTTAACGTACGTTTAGCTAACAAGCCCTCGGGATGTATTGTTTGGATAGAATTTGATGAACATACTTTAGGACTATGTTCGTTTTATTTTTTTGGGTCTGAAGCTGGAAAACCACTAACTGGGCTAGAGAATGCTAAAATTGCAAAACATACTAAAGCTAATGCGGATGGTATAAAAGCTGAACGGCCTAATATCCGCACTATCAATAGAGGTCGATTTGATCGTTACGATAGTATCGAAGCTTTATATGACGTTTTGTTTGTTCCAAAGAGTTAAGGTCAGTTATTATTGCTTTTGATAGGCTGATAATAACAAATCATAAAAAATAGCGTATCCAAATCGCTTTGAATACACCATTATTAATGATCTAAACCAGTTGTCTATTTAAACAACATCATCCCTTTTTGCAAAAATATTCGCCACCAACGCGCCACTAAAGTTATGCCAGACACTAAATATCGCACTCGGTAAGGCGGCGACAGGATTGAAATAAGTCGCTGCAAGGGCAGCGCCCAGACCAGAGTTTTGCATACCTACTTCCACCATAATGGCGCGGCGCTGTTTCTCCGTAAACCCAGACAAGCGCGCGATCACATATCCTAAGGTATAGCCCAGCATATTGTGCAGAGCCACCACGATAAAGACGATTGCACCGCTATCTAAGATCGTCGCTTTAGACACGGCGACTACAGCTGCGATGATAATAGAGATACCCAAGACTGACACCATTGGCAATACCTCGCTAACGAACTCGATTTTTTTACCCAAAAACTTATGAAAGATAATACCCAATAAGATAGGCAAGATGACGATTTTAGTGATCGTCATCATCATACTGGCTAGGTCGATGTCGATCAGCTGACCCGCGAACACGTTTAACAGGATAGGCGTCAAAAAAGGTGCAAGTAGGGTAGAGATAGAGGTAATCGCCACGCTCAGCGCCACATCCCCTTTAGCTAAGAACGTAATCACGTTACTCGACGTACCGCCCGGGCAGCAGCCAACTAAGATAACGCCCACCGCGATTAAAGGATCAAGGTTAAAGATGACCGTCAGTAAATAGGCAATCAATGGCATCAGCGTGAACTGTGCCAATAGTCCTACCAACACGGGTTTGGGACGTTTGACAATCTCTAGAAAATCTTTTGTTTTAAGCGTCATGCCCATGCCAAACATAATAATGCCAAGAATTGGGACAATCAAAAATGCCAACGAGGCAAAAAATTCAGGAAAAACAAATCCTAAAATAGCACTGACCAATGCCCAGATTGCAAACGTTTTGCCAATCCAACTAGAGAGTAATGCAATCTGATTCATAGCCTGTCTCACAACGATAAAAGGGATAAAATAGACAATAATTTAACATGGTTATTGGCAGCGAATGATAAAAGTATTTTGTGATACGTGCAGCGATAAGTTTGCTGAGAGCAGACAGAAGAGGACACAATAAAAAGGCTTAATCATGTTAAATGAATAAGCCAAAAAATAGCGATAAATGATCTAGGCGTTAACTGATTTGTATGTTCTTACAAATTCGGATTTAACCACTTCTCAGCCGTCTTTATATCCCAATCTTTACGAGTGGCATAATCCTCCAACTGATCTCGGCCGATTTTACCGACATTGAAGTACTCACTCTCAGGATGCGAATAATAAAAGCCACTGACCGAAGACGCTGGCCACATTGCATAGCTTTCGGTGAGCGTCGTGCCAATTGCCTCGACCGTACCAAGCCAGTCAAACAATTTGCCTTTTTCTGTATGCTCAGGACAGGCAGGGTAGCCAGGCGCTGGGCGGATGCCAACGTATTTTTCTTTAATCAGCTCATCATTGGTGAGGGTCTCATCAGCCTGATAGCCCCAATATTCTTTACGAATCAGCTCATGCAGATGCTCGGCAAAGGCTTCGGCGAGGCGATCAGACAGCGCTTGTACCATGATGGCATTATAATCATCGCCTGCCGCTTTGTACTGCTCAGCGAGGTCTTCTGTGCCGACGATGGAGACGGTAAAGCCGCCTAGATAATCAGTGTGCGTGTCCGACGGTGAGATAAAGTCGGCCAAGCTAAAGTTTGGCTTGCCGCTGGCTTTGTCCGACTGCTGGCGCAGATGCTCAAAGGTATGCGTAGGTTGGCCACCATCTGTAGGCGATTTGTCATAAACGCTAATCGTATCTGCGCCAGTGCGTTTGGCTGGAGCAATTTTAAACACCCCTTTAGCGATGATTAACTTTTCATCAATCATTTTTTGCATCAGGTTTTGCGCATTATCGAACAGATCACGCGCCGCTTCACCAACGACCTCATCTTGCAAGATTTTTGGATACTTACCTGCCAGACCCCACGAGATAAAGAACGGCGTCCAGTCGATATAGGGCAGCATCTTATCGATAGGGTAGTCGTCCAATATCACCTGACCGAGCTGATTCGGTACAGGCGGGGTATAGTTGTCCCAATCGTATTGAAAACCACCCTCAACTGATTCAGCATAAGTCAGCTTCGCCGCTTTTGGTTGACGCTTTGCCAGACGCTCGCGGACTTTGACATACTCTTCGCGGGTCTCATCGATGAGGGCGGTACGGTGCTCTTTGGATAGCAGCTTGGTTACCACGCCGACTGAGCGCGAGGCATCAGAGACATAGATGACCGCATCGTTTTGATACTGCGGTTCGACCTTGACGGCCGTATGCGCTTTAGATGTGGTGGCACCACCGATCATCAGTGGCAGGGTCATGCCGCGCTCTTGCATTTGCTTGGCGACATAGACCATCTCATCGAGACTCGGGGTAATCAGTCCTGATAGGCCGATGATATCGACTTTCTCTCTGATAGCGGTATCGAGAATGGTCTCGCATGGCACCATCACGCCCAGATCGACAATATCGTAGCCGTTACAGCCGAGGACCACGCCGACGATGTTTTTGCCGATATCATGGACGTCGCCTTTGACGGTTGCCATCAGGACTTTACCTTTGACTTCGCCTTCGATTTTTTCCGCTTCGATATACGGGTTGAGCCACGCGACCGATTGTTTCATGACGCGCGCCGACTTGACCACTTGCGGCAAAAACATTTTACCCGAGCCAAATAAATCACCGACGATATTCATACCGTCCATGAGTGGCCCTTCGATAACTTCTAGCGGTTTGGGGTATTTCTCCCACGCTTCTTTTGTATCTTCTTCGATAAAGGTGGTGATACCTTTGACCAGTGCATGGGCAATGCGCTCTTCTACCGTGCCCTCGCGCCAGCTCATATCGACGGTGCTGTCTTTTTTCTTGCCGCCATCCTGGTAGTTTTCAGCAACCGTCATCAGACGCTCAGTCGCATCCTGACCAGTTTCGCCTTGATTGCGGTTGAGCATGACGTCCTCAATCGCCTCGCGCGCCTCGACAGGGATGTCGTCATAGACTTCAAGCATCGACGGGTTGACGATACCCATGGTCAGGCCATTTTTGATCGCGTGAAATAGGAACACAGAGTTGATCGCTTCACGAATCGGATTACCACGGAAACTAAACGAAACGTTGGACACGCCGCCTGATACCATCGCATTGGGCAGGTTGTCTGTGATCCAGCGCGTGGCATTGATAAAGTCCGCGCCGTAGTTGTTGTGCTCGATGATACCCGTGGCGACCGCAAAGATATTGGGGTCAAAAATAATGTCCTCGCTAGGGAAGCCTACTTCGTTGACCAATACATCGTAGCTGCGTTTAGATATCTCGATTTTGCGCTCGTAGGTATCGGCTTGACCGTCTTCATCGAATGCCATGACGATAATGGCAGCGCCGTAGCGCATGCATAATTTGGCGCGCTCAACGAACTCAGCATGACCTTCTTTTAGCGAGATGGAGTTGACGACAGATTTACCTTGCGTACGTTTGAGGCCTTCTTCGATGATGTCCCATTTGGACGAGTCAATCATGAGGGGCACACGGCTGATATCTGGCTCGCCTGAGACGAGGTTGACGAAGTGAATCATGGCTTGCTTCGAGTCGAGCATGCCTTCGTCCATATTGATATCGACGATCTGCGCACCGCCCTCGACTTGATCACGCGCGACATCGAGCGCCTCGGTATAGGCTTCGGTCTTAATTAGGCGCAAAAACTTCTTGGAGCCTGTGACGTTGGTACGCTCACCGACGTTGACGAACAAGCTATCAGGCGTGATGTTAAACGGCTCAAGCCCTGAGAGGCGGCAGGCAGGCGCAATCTCTGGGATGGCGCGCGGCGGATAGTTCGCCACCATATCTGCAATGTGGCGGATATGCTCAGGGGTGGTACCACAGCAGCCACCAACGATGTTTAAGATTCCCGCTTTGGCAAAGCCTTCGAGTAGGGCGGCGGTCTCTTCAGCGGTTTCGTCATATTCACCAAACTCATTGGGCAGCCCCGCGTTTGGATGCGCAGAGACGTAAGTATCAGCAATGTTCGATAGCGTTTGGATGTGCGGACGCAGCGCATCCGCGCCAAGCGCACAGTTAAAGCCAACGGATAATGGCTTGGCATGGCGGATCGAGTTATAAAACGCCTCTGCCGTTTGACCAGATAGCGTGCGACCTGAGGCATCAGTAATCGTACCCGAAATCATAATAGGCAGCTCAAAGCCAATATCATCAAACACACCCGTGATGGCAAATATCGCTGCCTTGGCATTGAGCGTATCAAAGATTGTCTCAATCAAAATAAGATCGACGCCGCCTTCTATCAAGCACAAGGTTGCTTCACGGTAGTTTAGGACCAACTCATCAAAGGTAATATTACGAAAGGCAGGATCATTGACATCAGGTGATATCGAGCACGTGCGTGAGGTTGGCCCCACCACACCGGCGACAAAGCGCGGTTTCTCAGGCGTCTTGGCGGTAAATTCATCGGCCGCCTCGCGCGCAATCTTGGCTGCTGTCTTATTGAGCTCAGGCACCAAGTACTGCATGTCATAGTCAGCCATCGATAGCCGCGTACCGTTAAAGCTATTGGTCTCAATAATATCAGCGCCAGCGGCTAGGTGGTCATGATGGATATCGGTAATCATCTGCGGCTGCGTGAGCACGAGCAGATCGTTATTGCCGCGCACATCTTGGTCGATATCGGCAAAACGCTCACCACGATAATCTGACTCTTCTAGTTTATAGGTCTGAATCTGCGTACCCATTGCACCGTCCAACATCAAGATGCGTGAAGCCATCTGCTCAGTGATACGGGCGCGCGCGGTGAGCTGCTGTTCCTTATAAGGAAAGACAGCAGGTGGCGTCAAAATAAAGTCATCAGCGGATGATGCATCAGAAGTAGTATCAGATTGAGAAGAGGTCGGTGAGGTCATCGTTTGAGTCATAGGTGCGCTGCTTATATCGTCAATATTATAAAAGGAAGGAATAACAAACCAATAGAGTACAAAGTCTTATAAAGGAAAACATCAAATTTGAATTATTTTAGCATGAAAAATATAGCACACATGGATACTGTTCATTCTACTTTTACCATAGACAAGCAGATACCTATTCATTGAACTGCTGAGCATAGCATTAAATTCTGTTTCGTAAAGAATATGTGCACAAATGAATATCATTTCGTTTATGGATTACATAAAGCTTTGCTTATGCAAATGAAAGCCAACGCTTGTGCTTAAAAGTCCAACAGAGTTTACACCGGTACTACAAAAAGTTGCGTAAAGGCAGGTTGATAAAGGTTTTATACATGTTAATTTTATTTAATGACAATCATTCATTTGTTAAGTTTTTCTTATAAATAACTTATGGGCAAAAATTTATTATTGTTCTGTTGGTCTATCTAGATTTTGCTTATCAAGAAATAAGCGTTTGAATAGCACGAGCAACTGATATCAGAAGACAATATAACCTATAAGACAATAAGCGAATACATACTCAATCATTAAGGATAATGTTATGAAACTGACTAAAATTGCGACTATCGGCACGCTAGCTATCTCTATCGCTGGCTTAAGTGCTTGTAACAATATGATGCCAGCAAAAAGCGCAGATATGAAGCCGCCAATGCATAGCCAACAAATGGCAAAAATGAACGTGGTACAAGTTGCTCAAAGTAATTCTGATTTTTCAGTCTTAGTAGAAGCGGTACAAGCAGCAGGTCTAACGGGTATGCTGTCTGATCCTAACGCTCACTACACCATATTTGCCCCAACCAATGAGGCGTTTATGCAGGCAATGAAAGAGACTGGCATGACTAAAGCGCAACTGTTTGCTGATAAAGCAATGCTAAGAAAAGTACTAGGTTATCATGTCATCAGTGGCGACATGGCCATGTATGCCAAAGATGTCAAACCTGGTAATGTCATGACCGCAAGCAAAGACACGCTAATGGTGACGAATCAAGGTAAGTTGATGGACGAAAACGGTCGCACTGCCAATATCGTAAAAACAGATATCTCAGCGACCAATGGCGTTGTCCATGTCATCGATAGAGTGCTACTACCTAAATAAGATTCATTAAAAAATAATTATTTTTTATATTATGAAGATTTAGTGAGCAGCCATTATTTGATGAATTTTTCATTAGATAACGGCTGTTTTACTATTTAATTGGCATGATTTAGATATAAATAACGCCTATTTTAATGAGTGAGCATGACCAATAAGCGCGATCCTTCATACATCACAATAACCGATATACAAGTGAACAATGGTATATACGTGATTGATACAGTGCTACTACTTAAGTAAGTATCAATTAAAAATTAAACATTTAGAATTGAAACTATTGATATAGCGAATAATTACTTACAGCAAATTGTCTATAGCTAAAAAATGTCAATTATTGATATACGTATTAGCGTCAGCTATTCATGTAGTAAAGACAGTTATTCGCTAGACAAACCAGACATCCAATTATTAAAAGGAATGACCCATGTTAAAGAAGAATTTATTATCGATCGCAGTAGTAACAGCAGCGATGTCATTAGCAGCATGTAACGATACTGAAACAGTCGCAGACCCAGCTGAGCCTGAGGCTACTACTGAAGAAGTGGTGGTTGAGCCAGTAGCAGAGACCGAAGCCGAGCCAATGGTTGAAGCCGAGCCAATGGCAGATGACATGAATATGGAAGCGACACAAACCATCGCAGAAATCGCTGCAAACAACGACAATCTCACTATTCTGACAGCGGCACTAAAATCAGCGGGTCTTGACACCATGTTGATGGAAGACACCAAATACACTGTATTTGCACCAACTGATGATGCATTTGCCCCTGTATTAGAAAAATTAGGCGTGACCAAAGACGAGCTATTGGCTAATAAAGACTTATTAAAAACCGTATTGCCTTATCATGTTGTTCCAATGGAAGTGAAAGCAGCTGATATCCCTTATGGTACCGATATCGAAACGGCGAACGGCAAAACCATCTCAATCAGCGAAGACAATGTTATTACTGATGCGGCTGGTAACACAGCCAACATCACAGGTACTGATATCATGGCAAGCAACGGCGTGATTCATACAATCGACACAGTATTGATGCCTGAGTAAGATTAATATTTAGTTAAGTTACTCTGAGACTTAAGAAGAGTAAAAGAGCCTAGCTATAATGCTGGGCTTTTTTGTGTCTATAAGATGGTGGCACGTAACAGCGGTATCTTAAAAATCTGTGTTATTTATTTGCAATAAAAAAGCCCGAGACCATTGCCTCGGGCTTTTAGGAAGACTGAATAAGATTGAGCAGTAGCTACGTTAGCGCATATTATCTCTATTACTTACGTAGTGGGTCTACATTCGTTCTTTTTTGGTCTGCTAGATGACGCTCTTCCCAATAAGGTGCGTTTTTGATACCGAATTTTGCAGGATCAAAACTGTAACGTGCCACACCAGCTTTACGTTGTGCTTCGTAGTCTTTAAGCATGGTAAGCGTTGGACGAGCCACGATAAAGATAACAAGGATACCAACAATGTTGAGCCAAGCCATAAGACCAACACCGATATCGCCGATGGCCCAGATATAACCAGCTGAGTTAAGACCCCCATAAGCAACCATCGCCATGATCAATACTTTAACGAGGAATAGACCAGTTTTGTTTGCGTTACGACCAAGGAAGCGTGTCAAGTAAGCGACGTTTACTTCAGCGATGTAGTAATACGCTAGGATAGTTGTAAAGGCAAAGAAGAATACAGCAATTGCGATAAACGCGTTACCAAATGTACCGTATACCGATTCCATTGCCATCTGCGTAAACGCAGGCGCATTGATTTCAGTCGTAGCGGCAACGTTCTGAACGATGAACTGACCATCTGGTAGTGTACCTTGAATGTTGTACATGCCAGTAGATAAGATCATGAATGCAGTCGCAGAACAAACCAACAATGTATCAACATATACTGAGAATGCCTGAACAAGACCTTGCTGTGATGGATGCTCAACTTCAGCAGCTGCGGCAGCGTGAGGACCTGTACCCTGACCGGCTTCGTTAGAGTAAATACCACGCTTAACACCCCAACCGATTGCTGCACCAAAACCTGCTTGTGCAGTGAATGCATCGCCAATGATCATGCCAAATACATCTGGAATCAAGCTGAAGTTGCTGAGCATGATGATTAAGGCGAGGACGATGTAACCAAGTGCCATAAATGGAACGGCAAACTCAGTAAAGGTTGCAATACGCTTAATACCACCGAAAATGATGACACCTAATACGACTAAGATAATGGCCAAGCCAACCAAGCGCATAGAGCCAACTTCTAGGCCTGCAACGTTCATGATCGTACCTTCGCCCATTAACTGTGCGAATGCACTGATAACACCGTTGGCCTGTACGCCAGGTAAGAACATACCGCATGATAAAATAGAAGCGATGGCGAAGAGGATGCCGTACCATTTTTGACCAAGCGCACGCTCAAAGTAATAAGCAGGGCCACCGCGATATTCGCCAGTTACCACATCTTTTTCTTTGTAAATCTGTGCAAGGGTAGACTCGACATAGGCAGTAGACGCGCCTAAGAACGCCACGATCCACATCCAAAATACAGCACCTGGACCACCGAAGCCGATAGCAGCAGCTACCCCAGCGATGTTACCCATACCCACACGTCCTGCGAGGGAAACGGCTAGTGCCTGAAATGACGAAATACCATCAGTACTGGACTTACCAGTGAATAGTAGTTTGATCATTTCACCGAATAGACGTACTTGTACGAAGCGCGTCATGATGGAATAGAACAGACCAGCGCCCAAGCACAGATAGATCAGTGCTGGGCTCCAGATAATTCCGTTTACCAAGTTAACTAAACCTTCCATATGTATATTCCTAGTACTGTCTCAAGGTGGCTCTGTATGCTAGGAGTAAATTAACTGGTTAACTTACTTATTTAAGTTAAGCAGTTAAATTAGCTGCATCGACTCATATCTATATTAGTTAAGTCTCATACGTGCTTAGCCACCAAGAATGGACTGTAGTTGTCTGTATTTATCCGCTTGGCTTCATCAGTGACATAGACTATTTTTATAGCGCTTGTCATTGATAGCATTAATATCAGCTGTGTGTTTGATTGTTCTACAGCCTCAACTACTGCGGTGTCCTATCATCACGTTATGAATGAGATGAGTTATAAGTCCGCGGATAAAACAGGCGGTTATATAATTAAATACTCTTCATGATAAGGGTATTTAATTTGCTATGAGCCGTCCCGATTGACTACACTGTTGGTAGGGCGAATTGATGGTATTAGTGGAGTATTCGTAAGTTGAATAATGTCTTCTTTACACATCGATCAACTCGCTAATACGTATCAAGCTATAAGTCCACTACCAAATGTATTCAAACCATACGGCTACGTAACTGCAATTTGCCATATTTTTGTCCTAATTACTAGAAATTTCTTTGTGTATGGACGGATAAGTTTTATTTTTGGACCATCGATTTATGCATCATTAGCCTTAATAAAGAAGCGAATTTATGAACTGGCAATTCATTTAATAAACTTTCGTCTATCTAAAAAGTAATAGCACTACATAAAGGTATAACCAAAAAAATGACACCCAGTTGTTGCGGTTGTGTTTTGGTAACGGTCAATTGTAAAAGCATCATGATAGCGTCATTATGAGCAGTATATCTTGTAGCTTATAAGACTGAGCAATATGCATGAGTGGTTTTTCATGTTGTGTCTGTAGATATAAAAGCTACAAGCACGTGCCTTTATATAAAATATAGAACGCATATGACCGTTAGATGATTTTGAAGGCATAAGCGCAAAAAAATTATTAAAAAACGTGTTACCAGATATTTGTTATTTATCATTATTAGGAGAAACAACGATGACGCGTAAATCTATTATGAAGCCGATGTTGCTAGCAGCACTATTGACGACCTCTACTGTCGGTTTGAGTGGTTGCGGTTATAACAATCTGCAGGCGCAAGACGAGCAAGTAACGGCTTCGTGGTCAGAAGTGGTCAACCAATATCAGCGCCGCAGCGATTTGGTACCAAACTTGGTCAAAGTCGTACAGCAGTATGCTGAACAAGAGCAAGAGGTGTTCACCCAAGTGGCACAAGCGCGCTCGCGTGCGGGCGGCATCACGGTGACGCCTGAAGTGCTCAATGACCCAGAAGCAATGGAGCGTTATGCTGCTGCGCAAGAGCAAATGACAGGCGCATTATCACGCCTGATGGCAGTGTCTGAGCGTTACCCTGAGCTAAAATCAGATGCGCTGTTCCAAGATCTGCAAGCGCAGCTAGAAGGGACTGAGAATCGCATCACGGTTGCTCGTAACCGCTATATCCAAGAAGTGCAAGGCTACAACACCACCGTGCGCCAGTTCCCAACCAATATCACCGCAAAAGTATTTGGCATGGATACCAAACCAAACTTTACCGTTGCTAATGAAGATGCCATCTCGACAGCGCCAAGTGTTGATTTTGGCGATTCTGCAAAAGCAGAGTAGAGCGCAATTGATATATACAAAAATAGAGCGGTGTATGCCGCTCTATTTATTTAGCTGATGACTATTAGTTAATGTCTATTAATTTATAAAGATGTCATTTGAGGTGGTAGAGATTAGATGAATAATTCAAAAGCAATCTTATCAGCATTACTGTTTACACTGAGTGTCAGTGGTGTATCGATGTCACATGCTGCGCCTGGTGACGATGTTGGCACGGCTGTAGCGACAGATAGCCCCTCAAATCTGCAAAATCGTAGTGTTGAAGACTTGGTAGCCATTGCCAAAGCTGGTGAATCCAATGAAGCGATCAATGATGCGGTATTAAATAATGATGCCATCAATGGTGCGGTGCTTGGTAATGACGCTATTAATCAAAGCGCAGCAAATGATGAGGCAACCGCTAGTGCGCAAGCGCCAGCTCAGCCACCAGTAACCTCAAGTGCCCAGAGCATTGATGCTGACAAACTAATACTGAATGAACCAGTCGTTGATCAAGCCAATATCTTAAATCCGCAAGAAAAACAGCGTCTAGAGGCGCAGCTAAGAAATATTTATCAGCAGGGTTTGGCACAAGCAGCAGTGGTCATCGTACCAACAACCAATGGTTTGCCTATATTTGACTATGCTTTACAGGTTGCAGAAAAATGGCAATTGGGCGACAAAGATATTGACGATGGTCTGCTCATCGTCGTAGCAGTCAATGACCGTGACATGTATATCCTCACAGGCTATGGGTTAGAGGGTGTATTGCCAGATGCTGCGGTCAATCGTATTATCCGTGAGGACATCACACCATTATTTAAGCAAAACAACTATGGTGCTGGGATACTGGCTGGCGTGGATGCACTCAAGGCACGTCTAACGGCTGACCCTGAGGTATTGGCGCGTGCTGATGCCCAAGCTGCTGAGCGTAGTGCCGTGCAAGGCTCAGATGAGCTACCATCACCTATTTTCTTATTTATTATGGCGATGATATTTGGTAGCTTTATTACCAATATTTTGGGCCGAGTATTTGGTTCTATTATCACGGCAGGCGGCTTTTTCGCCGGTTCATTAGCGCTTGGCGGCGGCTTTTTTATGACATTGATCATGGCGATATTTATATGGATGTTCTTGATTTCCCGTGGCGGCGGTGGTGGCAAAGGCGGCGGCGGTAAAGGTGGGCGTAGAGGCGGTGGCATGATTTTCTTACCCGGTATGGGCGGCGGAAGTGGTGGCGGCTTTGGCGGTGGTGGTTTCGGTGGTGGCGGCTTTGGTGGTGGTGGCGGCGGTTTTGGCGGTGGCGGTGCTGGTGGCTCGTGGTAAGTGTCTATTTATTAAAAGCTCAGCTTAGTTATTAGAAGCTCAGATTAGTAAAGACTCAAATTAATAAAAGCCAAAAATAGAGTCCCAGTACATAGACCCAAATAACCATCAAAAATGACGTAATTGAGGAAAAATATAATGGCAGAAAATCATGCTTCAACTTCTAGCTTTGCTCGATGGTGGCGTCAGGTCTTGTTTGTCCCTTTGCTACATAGCAAGTGGCTGACAGCAGAAGCCAAAGCACGCCTGACAGATGAGGTGACACGCGCTGAGCGTGGGCATCGCGGTGAGGTGTTTTTGATTGTAGAGAATCATTTACCGATTCAAGACGCTTATCATATGGATTGCCGCAAGCGAGCAATTGATCTGTTTAGTGAATATCGAGTTTGGGATACCGAAGAGAACACAGGCGTTCTCATCTATGTCAATATCTGCGAGCATCAGTTAGAGATTGTGGCGGATCGCGGTATCAGCACTCATGTAAGCCCAACTGTCTGGAGTGCTATGTGCGAAAAAGCAGTATCAGGTATCAGCAACAAGAAGACAGAAGAGAGCTTGGCCCAATTGTTGGATGAAGTGGGACAAGTGCTGCGCCAGTACTATCAGCTTGAGCACAATCCAGCAGGCAATGAGCTGTCTGATACCGTGGTATTTTTAAAATAGTAATACGGCATCTTGAAGCGCATTATTGATAGAGTCGAAGGTGACTGTTCTCGTCTCTAGGGTTTTGATGCTAAAATATCGCACGCAAAATGTTCGTACCGTTTAAAGACGGTACAAATATATAAATTGTCCACGGCTCGTCTCGATGACACCATTATTGGAATACTATGATTGATTTAATACAGAAACTACCAAAAGCGGAACTTCATTTACATATCGAAGGGTCATTAGAGCCTGAGCTGATGTTTAGACTGGCAAGAAAGAACAACGTAGAGATCCCTTATGACAGCGTAGAAGACGTGCGCGCCGCCTATAACTTTAATAATCTGCAAAGTTTTTTAGATATCTACTATGCTGGCGCAAATGTCTTACTCACCCAAGACGACTTTTATGATTTGACGTGGGAGTATATTCTTAAGTGTGTTGAAGACAATGTCATCCACACAGAAATATTCTTTGATCCGCAAACCCATACCGAGCGCGGCGTGGCTTTTGAAGCGATCATCACAGGTATCAAAGAAGCACTAGCAGATGCCAAAGCAAAATACGGCATCACCTCTTGTATCATCATGTGTTTTTTACGCCATTTATCGCAAGAAGCAGCGTTTGAAACATTAGAGCAAGCAATGGCATTTAAAGAGGACATCATCGGTGTTGGCCTTGATTCATCAGAGCTTGGTAACCCACCATCGAAGTTCAAAGAAGTCTTTCAAAAAGCTAAAGAAGCAGGCTTTAAACTGGTCGCTCATGCAGGCGAAGAAGCGGACTTTTCATATATCTACGAAGCGCTAGACTTATTGAATATCAACCGCATCGACCATGGTGTGCAGTCGATAAAAAGCCCAGAGCTGATGCAGAGACTCAAAGACGAGCAAATGCCACTAACCGTTTGCCCGAACTCAAATATCGAACTGCGAGTTTTTGATAATTACAAAGAGCATAATATCAAAGCGCTTTTAGACTATGGGCTTAATATCAGCGTCAATTCAGACGATCCTGCCTATTTCAAAGGCTATGTGAACCAAAATTTTATCAACTTATATGAGAATCTACCGATAACAGAAGAGGATATTATTACGTTAGTAAAAAACTCATTTAGATCGGCATTTATCAGCGACGAGCTAAAAGAAGATTACTTGGCGAAAGTGGACGCGGTATTGCAATAAGCTTTAGCGAGCTTATTTTTAGTAGTAAAGGCTTAACGGTTGATAGCAATCGTTAAGCCTTTTTTATTGTTTATCAGGTAATGACATTAAGCAGTCGCAGTTATAACGCAGTAATCTCTTCTATAAGTAACGGCAAAATCACTCCAGCTTTTTCTATTAGCGTGATATCGACGATGGTATTCGGTGTTGGGTCAGGGTTTATCTCGATAACTTGCGCACCATTTTGCTTAGCTAGCTGTGAGAGTCCGGCCGCAGGATAGACCAAGCTTGAGGTACCGATACTGATAAACACATCACAGTTAGCCGCAGCCTCTTCGGCAGTCTGCCATGCTTGTACAGGTAGTGCTTCGCCAAACCACACAATATCTGGTCTGATGTAACCGACGCAATGCGGACAAGTAATCAGCTTATCATCAAAACGTATCGTATCTTGCTTAATATAGGCGGTTCTTGATTGTTCTGGATAAGGTATCTCACACTGAGCACAGCGATCACGCCACAGATGACCGTGCAAATGAGTCACTGCGCTTCCAGCCTGCTCATGTAGGTCATCGACATTTTGGGTGATGAGTGTCACTGTTTGATCGGAGGTTTGCGCATGATACTGCCACTGAGCCAATGCATGATGGGCTGGATTTGGTACTTTATCTGCGACCACTTGCCTGCGCCACTGATACCACGACCATACAAGCTTTGGATCGCGAGCGAATGCTTCAGGAGTGGCCAAATCCTCGACGCCGTAGTTTTCCCACAAGCCCGTTTGCTTATCTCGGAACGTCGGAATACCACTTTCGGCTGAAATGCCTGCCCCTGTCAAAATGCAAATGCGCTCTTTCGATGCCAACAATGTTGCCGCAAGTTTTACTTCTGCTATTACCGCTGGTGATAATTCTGCTAACATGAGCCAACCTTTGTTAGTAATGGATATTTTTACTTATGATAGACGGAATTTGGTGGCTTGTCATATTAATCGCCATCATCGTAATTTTATGGTTGGTGGCAAAATCGCGCGGGGCAAAAGCAGGCGAAAAGCACGGTAGTGCCAAGTCAAAAAATACAGTACCGAATGATGCCCTGCAAAAAACATCCGCATTATTAAAGCAGTATTTTCCTGCTTATCGAGTCACTCGTAAGGCAAATCATTTGCTCATCAGCCAACAAGGCAAAAAAATCGCGATGATTACCATTGATAAAAAAATTGCTGAAGGTAAGCGTCGTTTGGGTGAGGTGCCAGTGATTAATTATCACCGTGTGCCTAGCCGCGCCCAGCTTGCTACTCATTTGCAAGAGGCAGAGTAGGCGGTGCTTGTATCAGTGGATAAAGAGCAAGTGGGTATTTTAAGAGAAAGTTTTTTTAGAGCTGGTCATTTAACAAGCTGGCCGTTTAAAAGAAGCGGCTCAATTAAATAGTCACGTGACGAATAACAAGTCAGAGGCTGCGAGTAAATTTAACAACACTTGATAGAGGCTACTAGGTAATGACAAGTAATATCAAAAGACTTAAAGTTTTGATATTAAAGGGCTTTAGAGGTTTTAGGTAATACTGAGGAAGGGTGAAATACGATGATTGGTGCGCTCGGCGGGAATCGAACCCACGACCCTCGGCTTCGGAAACCGATACTCTATCCAACTGAGCTACGAGCGCATATGATAACGATATGTCTGACTGTCACGCTTAGATGCGCATGATAACCAGCATAAGATGCCTAGAAATAAAGACCGCTTAGTCTAACAAATAAAACGCATAAAGCCAATAAATGACAGTCGTGATTGAGGTTTTTTAAGAAAAAACAGCCAAGTCATTAAACAAGCATGGCAATTTACCTGCCTTTTCCCTTATAATGTTGGGGAGAATTCATATTTATAATCACCGATTGCAAGTGCGCTGGCACGCGGGATGGCTGTCTGCTATTGAGGACTTAGAGGTCGTCAAAGGAGGACAGACAGAATGTCCGCGCCGTGCTAGTCCTTGTATACGTAATAAGAGAACGTGACGAATGAGAAAAGTAGTTATGTTATCGGCAGCTGCCATTCTAGGAATCGCTAGTATCGCGGTGAGCCAAGCTGAAGATATTGTCGACACGCCTGTAACTGTGACTGACGTCGCAGAAGGCCAAGAAGTCGTAGAAGAGGCACCTCAAACGCTAGGTGGTGAGCCCCAAGCTGCTGCAGACACAACAGATGGCGCTGCACCTGCTGATGGTGCCGCTCCAGCAGAAGGTGAAGAGACCGCCGCTGCAGCGCCTGCCACTGACGAAGAGCCGATTCCGCAAGATACGCCGCAAGTACAAAAGCTGATTGCTTTGTATCCTAATCTGATTGCGCGTATTCAACCTGTTGCAACTGTATGTTTTGAAGACGATGAAGTGTGTGACGTAACAGCACGCTCATCTGGCCCATCTGCTGGCGACGGTCCTCGTGATGGTAAAGCAGTATACAATGCGGTATGCCATACTTGTCACGCCTCTGGTTTGTTAGGTTCACCTATCTTTGGTGATGCTGGCGCTTGGGGACCACGTATCGCGAAAGGTAAAGATACGCTATATACCCATGCTATCAACGGTTTCAATGCGATGCCTGCCAAAGGCGGCGCGGACATTCCTGATGAAGAAGTCCAAAACGCTGTAGACTATATGGTTGCAGAAGCCAGCTAATTTTTGCTAGCGGCTTTGCTGGCTCTTACAACAGTTATCGATAAAGCGCCTATTTCAGTAATGAGATAGGCGCTTTTTTATAATAAGTATTATTAATACGGTACTTCAAATATAAAGCAGTTGAAATTTGCGATTAGCAGCCTCATTTTATGAGATTACACCGTGTCTTCTAGATAGTAGAGCGTGTTGAACATTTTTATATGGCCTCGGTCAGTATGATAATGACAGTCGAATGTTCAACACGGCCTATTATTCTAAAATCGTGTTTTATACAAATTGATAAAAAATAAGAGGTCTTCATGTCTGATGTACCAGCACTTTCTATCCAAGGCTTATCCAAAACCTATGACAATGGGTTTTCGGCGTTAAAAGGGGTTGATTTAACCGTACCACAAGGTGGGTTCTTTGCACTGCTTGGCCCAAATGGCGCAGGTAAGTCCACCATGATTGGCATTATCAGTTCACTATTTAAGCCAACAACGGGTAGTGTCCATATTTTTGGGACAGATTTATTAGAGAACCCTTCGATTGCCAAACAGTACCTTGGCGTAGTACCGCAAGAATTTAATTTCAACATGTTTGAGAAAGTCGAAGATATCTTAATTACGCAAGCAGGTTACTTTGGTATTCCAGCAAAAGAAGCCAGACCTCGCGCAAAAAGGCTGCTGACAGCACTGGGGCTATGGGACAAGCGTGATAGCAAATCGCGTGATTTATCTGGCGGTATGAAACGCCGTCTGATGATCGCGCGCGCCTTGATTCATAAACCAAAATTACTGATTCTCGATGAGCCCACAGCGGGTGTCGATATTGAGCTGCGCCGCTCGATGTGGGAGTTTATGCAGCAGATCAATATCGAAGAAAACACCACGATTATTTTGACCACCCACTATCTCGAAGAAGCCGAGCAGTTGTGTAAACGCATTGCGATCTTGGATCACGGTGAGATTCGTATCAATACAGAAATGAAAGGTTTATTGGCGCAGTTATCTGTAGAGACGTTTGTCTTTGATCTAGAGACGCCGCTCAATGAGCAATTGGCTCTGACCGGAGTGACAGACATCTCCCAGCCAGATAAGCAGACGCTAGAAGTCACCCTGACAGAAGGCGAGTCATTAAATGGTGTCTTTGATCAGTTGTCTGATAAAGGCATCAAAGTCGGCAGTATGCGTAATAAAGCCAACCGTCTAGAAGAGTTGTTTATGCGCTTGGTTGACAAAAATATTGAAAGTGCAAACAGCATGAAGGAGGCGGGATTATGAGTCAGGAACTAATCGATCATAATAAAACGATGTCACTGAGTAAAAAGTGGATTGCGTTTCGTACTATTTGGTTCAAAGAAGTGCGCCGTATTCTGCGTATTTGGCCGCAGACGCTCTTACCGCCAGTGATTACGATGAGCTTGTACTTTGTCATTTTTGGTAAGATGATTGGCTCGCGCGTAGGTGAGATGGGTGGCGTGCCCTACATGCAGTTTATCGTACCAGGTTTGATCATGATGTCGATCATTACCAACAGTTACTCGAACGTGGTTTCGAGTTTCTTTAGTGCCAAGTTTACATCTAGTATTGAAGAGCTTTTGGTCTCGCCTGTGTCCAAACATGCAATTTTGATGGGTTATATCAGCGGTGGTATCTTCCGTGGACTGGCCATCGGTGTCATTGTTTCGATTGTCGCGCTATTCTTTACTGACCTTGGTATTGAGCATTTATTTGTCACTGTATTTACGGTACTTGGCACGTCTACCTTGTTTTCATTAGGCGGTTTTATCAATGCGGTGTTTGCGCGATCATTTGATGATATCTCAATCATTCCAAGCTTTGTATTGACGCCGCTGACCTATCTTGGCGGCGTGTTCTATTCGATGGAAAATTTATCACCATTTTGGCAAAACATCTCATTGCTTAACCCTATCGTCTATATGGTCAACTCTTTCCGTTACGGTATCTTGGGCTACTCTGATGTCAACGTTTGGTATTCGATGGCAGCGATTTTTGTATTTTGCGTGATATTTTATATCATCGCTTATCGTCTGCTTGATAACGGCTCACGCGTGCGCTTGTGATGGTCAGCGTGTGAAGCGATAGCGATGCCCAAAGCGCTGTCGGTTGAGCAGTTAGGGTTTAACGATTAAATAGTAGGAAAGTAAATGAGTATTCATGGCATTTTAGGTGAGCAAACCACCGATTATCCGACTGAGTATAGCCCAGAGACGCTATATCCTATTGCACGTAGTATGGGACGTGATGTGATTGGCTGGCACGCTGACAAACTAACGGTCGGCGTAGATTGGTGGCAGGCATTCGAGCTCTCTTGGTTAAATCTACAAGGTATTTCGCAAGTGGCGATGGTGCGGTTTAGTATTCCTGCCAGCTCGCCCTTTATCGTCGAGTCAAAATCGCTCAAGCTATATTTGAACAGTATCAATTTTACTGAGTTCGCCAGTTGGAATGACGTTCAAGCGTTGATCGCTAAAGACCTGTCAGCCTGTTTGCAAGCGGAAGTACAGGTGGAGTTATTTACGCTGAATGATGCAGCAAGCCTGCTAATAGCCCAGCCAACAGGTATTTGTATTGATGACGCATTGGCAGGTAGCACGGGAAAAATCGCGTTAACTGAGCATCCTGATGCATCACTGTTGAGTAATGATGAAACAGAAGCGAGCAGTGAACGTGTGGCAAATAACAGCAATCAGCCTTATGTTTTTTATTCTAATCTGCTGCGTAGTAACTGTCCTGTGACCAATCAGCCAGATTGGGGCACACTAGCTGTGTCGATAACGACTGACAAGACTTTTAACAACGCAAATATGCTACGTTATATATTAAGTTTCCGTCAGCATAACGGCTTTCATGAGCAGTGTGTTGAGCAGATTTTTGCGGATTTGAGTCAGTATTATCAGCCAAGTGAGTTGATGGTACGCGCATGGTATACACGCCGCGGCGGTATCGATATCAATCCTTGCCGTGTCAGTGATATGGCACTATTGCCTGCGCCGAGTCGTTTGATTCGCCAGTAGTGATCATTCAATCATGATATGACAGACATAAAAAAAGCGCCTACTTATGAGGCGCTTTTTGTGTATTAACCAGTTTACTCGCAGCCCAATTTTGCCAGTAGCTCGTCACGGCTAAGCAACTCTTTTTCACCGTCACGACGATTGACATATTCGTATTTGTCTTCAGCGATGTTACGATCAGACACGACGATACGGTGTGGAATACCAATCAATTCTAAATCAGCAAACTTCACTCCTGGGCGTTCGTTACGATCGTCCAGTAGGATGTTGACACCTTTGGCCTTTAGCATCTCATAAAGCTCAGTGGCAGTCTGCATGACCGTCTCTTCTTTTGACTTCATCGGTACGATAGCCACTTCAAAAGGCGCAAGTGAGTCTTTTACATCAGGCGTTTGTGGCCATATGATACCGTTATCATCGTGGTTTTGCTCGATGGCAGCAGCGATGATGCGGCTGACGCCGATACCATAGCAGCCCATCATCAAGGTTACAGGCTTGCCAGCTTCGCCTGAGACGCTGCAGCCAAGTGCTTGTGAGTACTTATCACCCAACTGGAAGATATGACCAACTTCGATACCGCGTTTAATTTGTAGGGTTCCCTGACCATCAGGTGAGGCGTCGCCTTCGAGTACGTTGCGGATATCAACGATGCGTGTGATGTGCGCGTCACGATCCCAATTGACTCCGGTTGCGTGCTTGTTGACTTCGTTGGCACCAGCGACAAAGTCAGAGAGAATAGCCGCTGCGCGATCGACGAACACAGGGATATCTAGATCGACACCGATATAGCCTTTGAGCAGTCCTGCGGCTTTTAGCTCCTCTTCACTCGCCATAGTCAGCGGCGTGTTTACTTCTTCGATTTTTTCCGCTTTGATGTCGTTGAGCGTATGATCGCCGCGCAGTACCAGCGCAACCAACTGCTCTTCGCCTTCTGGCGTATGACCTTTAACAATCAAGGTTTTCACGGTGGTGGCAAGTGGAATGTCTAAATGCTCAGCAACTGCTTCGCAGGTTGGCATATTAACGGTATCAACGTTGGTCAGTTCTTGGGTCGCAGGCTGACGCTCGCCTGTGCTAATGGCTTCAGCAAGCTCAATATTGGCCGCATAGTCAGAGATGGTGGAGAAGGCAATGTCATCTTCGCCGCTGTCTGCCAAAACATGAAACTCATGTGAGGCAAAGCCGCCGATAGAGCCTGAATCCGCTTGTACCGCGCGAAAGTCAAAACCCAAACGGCTAAAGATACGAGTATAGGCGTCGTACATATCTTGATAAGTCTCAGCAAGTGAGGCTTGATCGATATGGAACGAGTAAGCATCTTTCATGGTAAATTCGCGTGCGCGCATCACACCAAAGCGTGGACGAATCTCGTCACGGAATTTGCTTTGAATCTGAAAGAAAGTAATCGGTAGTTGCTTATAACTACGTAGCTCGCCTTTTGCCAGATTGGTGATGACTTCTTCATGCGTTGGACCCAGCACAAAGTCACGATCATGACGGTCTTTGAAACGCAGTAGCTCAGGGCCGTAGTCTTCAAAGCGTCCGCTGGTCTGCCATAGCTCAGCAGGCTGCGTCATCGGCATCAGCAACTCTTGTGCGCCGATGTTTTGCATCTCTTCACGAACGATGCGCTCAACCTTTTGCAAAATACGCAGACCCATGGGCAACCAAATATACAATCCAGAAGCGATCTTGCGGATAAGACCAGCACGCACCATCAATTGGCTTGAGGCGATGTCGGCATCACTTGGGGTTTCTTTTAGTGTGGCAAATAAAAATTGACTGGCTTTCATAAATAAAGCGTAACCTTATCTTTGATAAAAAAATAAGAAATAGTAGGATGTTGAGCGTATGGCTAATCGTTTCATTGCCGCCGCAAGCTTACCTTTATCACTTAGCAATATTCTAGGGTATTTCCTAGTTACTCACATGCTGGTATAAAAAAGCACATCAGTAAGAACCCCTCTTATAAGAGTAAACAAGAGAGGCAAATTTGATTTAAGGTATGAATATGCCGAAATGCAATATATTCAGGGCAAGAGCCTGATAATGCTAAAAGACTGACATTTTATACATACAATCTGACTATGTTAGGTAAAGTTCGCCTAAGACGCAATGACTTTTTATCTTTTCAGACCGAACGTTATACAAAGGCTGAGATGAGACTCGAATAATTGAGTTATAGTCAATCCTAAATAAAACAGATACATTATATATCAAGGTGGAACTGGTCTAAATTTTCCTTGCGTGCTGTGCCTACGCTGCTCGATGCTGCGAAAAATTTATCCCAGTCCCACTGTGTCGTTTTTATACTGAATTCACTATATTTATAAGATTTTAAGATGAACACAATTTACGTATTATGTAGAAGATTGGTAGCCACTACTTGAATTAACTGCACAATAGTCGCATTTACAGGTTAAGTATTTGTTTTAATTATATAAAACCGTTGGTCATCTGAAAAACGATGCACTCTTATAACGATGCACCTTTATAAAGGTAACTTCTATGAGTAGTCCTGATATGAACAATACCAATGGCACCCACAAGCCAGCGAAGCAGCCTATTGCCATGATGTCTTGGGTAATATTACTCATTGGCTTAGCAGCCATCGTTTTTGCTATTTATAGCGCGCAAAAAATCACAGAAGAAGAACCGATAGAAACCATCACTCGAGAAGGCGTGGTCACGCAAATCCAGCAATTAAACAGACTCCATACCGTCGCGTTTAGTGTTGATACGGTGATTACGAGTGAGCGTCCAGGGAGTTGGATGAAGTTGTGGCAAGATGAACAAAAAGCGCTGTTCATTGCTCATGGCCGCGTCGAAGCAGGGGTTGATCTGAGTGCTTTGACGCCTGAGATGGTGCAGGTCATTCAGCCTACTCAGACTATAACTGATGCAGAGGATGAGCAAGCAGCGAATAATGCACCTGCCTCAGCCATGCCACAAATCAATATTACCTTACCACCTACAGAGATATTTTCAGTATATTTAGATGATATCGAGATTTATGACTGGCAGACAGGCGCTTTTGGCATGATGCAAGTTGATCCTAAGATATTGGCGCAAGCACAAACCATGGCAAAAAAAGAAGTGCTAGAGCGTGCCTGCCGAGGAGATGTCATGAATATGGCGCTGCAAAATGCTCAAACGCAATTGCAGCAGCTGTTTGCTTTAACGGGTGCTGTCGTGACGGTCAACACGCAGGGTGCAGGCGCATGTCAGTTGCCAGCAGTCACTAATAGCTAGTTTACTCTTTTTTAAATTCAGCAATGGCGAGCTTACGTGCTGATTTATGTTCGACCATCGGCACAGGGTAGTCGATATCAGCAAACTTGCCGCCCTTCGCCAGTGCTTTACGCATTTTATCCTCACTATGCAAAGTGCTCGCGGGGATGTCTTTTAGTTCTGGTAGCCACGTTTTGATAAATATCGCTTTTTTATCATGAGTGCTGCCTTGGCTAAAGGGGTTCATAATACGGAAGTAGGGTGCTGAGTCAGTACCTGTTGATGCGCTCCATTGCCAGCCGCCATTATTGGAGGCAAAATCCCCATCGATGAGCTGCTGCATAAAGTAGCGCTCACCCAAGCGCCAATCAATCAACAAGTCTTTGGTCAAAAACATTGCTGTGACCATGCGCAGTCGATTGTGCATAAATCCAGTAGCGTTTAGACAGCGCATCGCCGCATCAACGAGTGGTACGCCTGTTTTGCCCGTGCACCATGCTTGAAAATCCTCTTCATCGTATGACCAACTCACTTTGGTGTCAGTGTCCTCTTTATACGCTTTATGGCGAATCAGGTTTGGCTTATCGATCAGCACATGACGATAAAAATCTCGCCAAGCAAGCTCGCTTATCCAGCGGTCGATATCTTCATTATCGCCATCATTACCGTGTAGCTTTTCTTGTACTTTGCTGGCTTGTAAATAACAGAGCCGAGGGCTGATAGTGCCTATAGTGAGATAAGCGGATAGCTGACTGGTGGCATGCAGGTGCGGCACATCGCGGCTGACATCATAGTCATTGATATCATCAGCGACAAACTCATCTAAGCGCTGGCAAGCAGCAGACTCCCCTGCAGGATAGGCGTCCCTTGCGGCAGTGAGTTGGGCTTTTATATCGATATGCTGTAACGAGTCCTCTTTTTGCAGCGTCTTTTGATAATCACCAAGCATTTCTTCACTGAGGGCTTTGATATCGTCAGCTGTATAGGCACTATTTTTCGATGATTTTAGCTCGATTTTATCATCGCAGTCGACTGCTGGTGCGTCATGCATTTGAATGGTGCTAACGTCTAGCGTATGTCGCCATTTCTTATAAAACGGCGTGAAGACTTTATACATACTATCGCCGTCATTTGTCGTAATACTCAGCGGTGGCAAGTTACATTGGTCATGCCAGCGGACAAACTCGATGTCGTCTTTTGCAAGCTGCTCACTCAATGCCTCATCACGATCAATCTCATTGCCTTCGTATTCATGGTTAGCCATGACGCAGCTGATGTCGTTGTCCTTGCATAAGCTCGTCAGAGACTCTATACAGTCAGAAAAGCTTGGACAGAGCTGTACTGTTAAAGTGATATTCAGTTGTGATTTCAAATCCTTTGCTAGTATAGGTAACGTACGGGCAATATGGTCGACTTGCACCAGAGAGGTGTCATGCTGTTGCCACTGCTCAGGTGTCAAAAAGAATATGGCGGATACCGATGCATTGTCTTCATTAGCCCGCTCGCACAGTGCTGCCAATGCAGTATTATCATGAATGCGCAAATCTCGACGAAACCACATCAAGTAATGCAACGGACTGTCGCTATCGCTACTGTCATTGTTTTTATTATTGCTACCATTGTTGTTAGTAGTCTTTGACATCAAAGTATCCCTATATGAATCAATCGCAATCATAAACAAAACTCGGCATAAAAGTATGCTAGGATAAGTTTTTGGATGCAATGGCTTTGCCGTTTGCGTAACAAATTCTCATCATATCTCACGATTTATCTTTAGTCTGACGCTATCTGATGCCGCTATAATCGATGTCAGATTTATGTATATAAAATCCAAGGTCACAAAATGCACGTTAAGTTTTGCGGATTTACTCAGCTTAGTGACATACAGACTGCGGCACAGTTAGGTGCAGACGCAGTCGGTTTGGTGTTTTATCCGCCAAGTCCGCGTGCGGTCACGATAGAGCAAGCACAGACATTGAGTGCTGCCGTGCCTGCTTTTGTGAGCGTGGTGGCGTTAGTGGTCAATATGCCTAAAGAAGAGCTAGTCAAATTAGCAAACGATGTACCTTTTGATATCCTTCAGTTTCACGGTGATGAAACGCCCGAACAATGCGAGCAGCTGGCAAGCCGTGTCAATAAACGCTGGATCAAAGCATTGCGTATCAATGTAGAGCAAGACACGCCCGATAGCGTTCGTGCTCAGGTTGCACAGTTTGCTGATGCAGGTGCCAGTAGTATTTTGCTGGATGCGTATCATCAAGCGGCATATGGCGGGACAGGGCAGCGCTTTGACTGGAGTCTCATTCCCCATGACAGCGCGTTACCCATTGTACTGGCTGGTGGTCTTGATGCGCAAAATGTCGCAGAGACATCAAATCTGCCCATCTACGGCGTTGATGTCAGTGGTGGTATCGAGGTTGATAAAGGCAAAAAAGATGCTGCTAAGATGCGTGCCTTTATGAAAGCGGTCAAGCGCGACCGATGGCAAAACGCTACGGTCACTGACGCCATTTAAGTTTGTTATCGTAGGTTATTTTCTATATATAATAGGCTTATTTGGTCGTTATTCCGATTTATCCGTTCCAATCTTATTTCATTTTTCTCTTTATATTTATTCTAAAAAATACCACTTATTACAGTAGGAATTACCATGAGTCATGTCGCGAACAAAGATTTATCTACTACAGCACAATCTATAAACACCTTTACCAATCCTGAAAACGTGCAAGATTTTAACCAATACCCTGATGCACGCGGCCATTTCGGTGTACATGGTGGACGCTTTGTCTCTGAGACGCTGATGGCCGCATTAGAAGAGCTTGAGACGCTTTATACCAAAGTCAAAGCAGATCCAGCGTTTTGGGAAGAGTATCATAACGATTTGGTCAATTATGTCGGTCGTCCAACGCCGCTGTATCACGCCAAACGCTTGAGTGATGAGATCGGCGGCGCGCAAATTTACTTTAAGCGTGAAGACCTGAACCATACTGGCGCGCACAAAGTAAACAACACCATTGGACAAGCATTGCTTGCCAAGATGTGTGGCAAAAAACGTATCATCGCCGAAACTGGCGCAGGACAGCATGGTGTCGCGACCGCAACGATTGCAGCACGCTTGGGGCTAGAGTGTATCGTATATATGGGTGCTGACGATGTTGAACGTCAAAAAATGAACGTCTATCGTATGCGTTTGCTTGGTGCGACAGTGGTGCCAGTAACGTCTGGCTCACGCACGCTAAAAGACGCGATGAACGAGGCCATGCGTGATTGGGTGACCAATGTTGATAGCACGTATTATATTATTGGTACGGTCGCAGGGCCGCATCCTTATCCGCTATTGGTTCGTGATTTCCAAGCGATTATTGGGAAAGAAGCGCGCATTCAGCATTTAGAAAAAACAGGCAAGCTTCCTGATGCATTGGTTGCTTGTGTTGGTGGTGGTTCAAATGCTATTGGTTTGTTCTTTGATTTCCTCAATGATACTGACGTTAAGATGTATGGCGTCGAAGCCACGGGTGATGGTATCGAGTCAGGTCGTCATTCTGCGCCATTGGCTGCAGGTCGTATTGGCGTGCTGCATGGTAACCGTACTTACCTCATGGCAGATGATGATGGTCAGATTCAAGAGACGCATTCTATCTCAGCCGGTCTTGATTATCCTGGTGTTGGCCCTGAGCACAGCTTCCTAAAAGACATGAAACGCGTTGAGTATGTCGGCTGTACTGACAAAGAGGCGCTAGAAGGTTTCCATGAAGCCACGCGCAAAGAAGGTATCATCCCTGCGCTTGAGACTTCTCATGCTATCGCTTATGCATTGAAACTGGCGAAAACCATGACGCCTGATCAGACAATCATCGTTAATATGTCAGGTCGCGGTGACAAAGATTTGCATTCAGTAATGAAAGCAGAAGGGATTGAGATGTAGTAACAAGTCATTTGATGAATGATCAATTTATAAGTTGCTAGCCACTTCCTCATAAGAAAAATCGCTTAGACCCTTTATTTAACAAGAAGTATTAGATAAAGGGTCAGACAAGCCAGTTTATAATAATTAAGAGACCACTATGACCAGAATTGAAAGCACCTTTGAAACTTTAAAATCACAAAATAAAAAAGCCCTGATTCCTTATGTCATGGCAGGCGATCCTAATCCTGCAACCACTGTCGGTCTATTGCACGATTTAGTGAAGCACGGTGCAGATATGATCGAAGTCGGTCTGCCGTTCTCTGACCCGATGGCAGATGGTCCAGTCGTATCGCTGGCAGGTGAGCGTGCCTTAGCCGCAGGTACGAGCACACGTGACACGCTAAAGATGGTGGCAGAGTTTCGCCAAACCGACACGCAAACGCCAATCATCTTAATGGGTTATCTCAATCCTGTAGAGATTATCGGCTATGACAATTTTGTCACGCTATGCGAGCAGTCAGGCGTTGATGGCCTACTAATGGTAGATTTGCCACCAGCAGAGGCGGGTAGCTTTACGCAGCATTTGACCGACCATTCGATGAATGAGATTTTCTTGCTGTCGCCGACCACTTTGCCTGAGCGCCGCGAGCAAGTATTGACCCATTGCGGTGGTTATATTTACTATGTATCGCTAAAAGGCGTGACGGGTTCAGCCACGCTCGATACCGATGATGTGGCGACGCAAGTGCAAGCGATCAAAGCAGAGACAGACCTGCCTGTGTGTGTAGGCTTCGGTATCCGTGATGGCGCTTCTGCAAAAGCAATTGGTACTCATGCGGATGGCGTTATCGTGGGTAGTGCATTGGTACAGAATTTTGCAGATATTGATGCCAATGATACCGCGGCTGTGGCCAAGGCTCAGCAAAACATCATGGCAAAAATGGATGAGCTGCGTGCAGCATTAGACAGTCTGAGTGCTTAATATTCATTATCCTAGTATCGCTTTTATTAATCTAACAGCGGCAAGATGTTTTAAGTATCTCATTGAGGCAATTTGATAAAGGTAATAGCTGGTTTGAAGGGGTTATTTTGAGTAGTTGTCCTTGAATCGCGAAGTTAAATAATGGGAATCAATGACTCAAAAACGTTACTGAAAGATGACGTTAAATGACTTTGCTAAATTTAGTTTACGAGTGTAAACTAACATGACTATTATATGGCGTCTGATAGCCGTGATTTGTCAGTGACTAGTTTCAAAAAGCATCTGCCAAAAAGCATTTGCCAAAAAGTCTCAACAAGCACATCATCTATCAACAAGCACCTAACCAAATGATCGACACGTAAGATTGATACATTAGCGTGTCGCATAATTGCTCATGTTATGACTGGGTTTGACGCTTTGTTTAGACAACCATTAAACTCTCAATGACAAGCGAATGAGCCAACTTGTCAATAAGCCTTTTATGATGGCAAATAATATGACTGATACAGCAACAAAACTCGATAATAATACTGCTAAAGCCGAGCCAAACAGCAACGCGGATAGGCAGTCATGGTTTAACCGTCCTATACCAGGTATCAAGCAGCAATTAACTGCGCAATTGACCGCGGTAGAGACTGAACCGTCGACCAAATGCAGCAATTGTCATTCTGTGATTACCAACACCGCACTGATTTTTAACTGCTATGTGTGTCCGCACTGTGATCATCATTTACCGATGAGTGCTCGTGAGCGCTTAAATTGGTTGCTTGATCAAATAGACGGTGAGACAGGGCAAGAATTCACTGCCAAAGATCCGCTTAGCTTTGTGGATAGCAAGCCATATCCTGCGCGTATGAGCGAAGCACAAGAAAAAACGGGCGAGAGTGAAGCGCTGGTTGCCATGTACGGCAAGCTGCGTAACCTTGATATTGTCGCTTGTGCCTTTGATTTCCATTTTATGGGCGGCTCGATGGGTTCAGTGGTTGGCGATCGTTTTGTACAAGCCGCTGAAAGAGCGCTTGAGCAAAAAGTACCGTTAGTGTGCTTTGCTGCTTCTGGCGGTGCGCGTATGCAAGAAGGTCTGTTATCATTGATGCAAATGGCACGCACGGCGGCAGCGATTGAACGTCTAAAAATCGCTGGTATTCCGTATATTGTGGTATTGACCAATCCTGTCTACGGCGGTGTGACTGCGTCATTGGCGATGCTGGGTGATATCCATCTGGCAGAACCAAAAGCGATGATTGGCTTCGCGGGTAAGCGTGTAATCGAGCAGACCGTGCGTGAGACGTTAGAAGAGCCGTTCCAGCGTGCAGAGTTCTTATTAGAGCATGGCGTCGTAGATGAAGTGGTGCATCGTCATCAACTGATTGATACGATCTATCGTTTGCTCGCAAAACTGTGCCACGTACCTAATGTAGATGCTTAATAAGATGTATGGCTCAGTATCATGAGTCAATTATTGAGTGCATAAACGCCTAGCCGCGTGCTAACATCTATTGCATATGCAAGACCCTCTAATAGCATTTATCGTCATTGCACGGTAAATGCTATTTTTGGTTTTAGCCAACACATATATTTCTATTTCTTATTAAATTTACTATAGGTTTTATCCATGTCTGATCTTGTAGCGTCCAACTCTAGTAGCCCTAACGACAACGTTGGTTTGGTCAGCTTGACCGAATGGCTAAATTATATGCAGCAAATACATGTGTCTGCGATAGATATGGGACTATCGCGTGTATTGCCTGTTGCCGAAGCGCTAGGAGTAGTAAAGTCAGCTAAAGATGACGCTTATGTCTTCACTGTGGCAGGCACCAATGGTAAAGGCTCTACGACCGCTGTTATCGCCGAAATGTGTAAAGCCGCAGGTTATAAGACGGCACTATATCAATCGCCGCACTTGAGCGTATTTAATGAGCGCGTGCGTATCAATGGCAAAATGGTCAGCGATGAGACGCTGATTGATGCTTTTAGCAAAGTCGAAGCAGCACGTTTAGAGTGCGATTTGACCTTGTCATTCTTTGAGATGACAACGCTGGCAGCATTACTCATATTTGCTGAGGCAGACTGTGATGTATGGGTGTTAGAAGTTGGATTAGGCGGACGGTTAGATGTGGTCAATATTATTGATCCTGATATGGCAGTGATTACTAATATTGGTATCGATCATGTCGACTGGCTCGGTGACAATGTTGAGGACATCGGTCGCGAGAAAGCAGGTATATTGCGACAAGGTATCTCTTTAGTTTATGGTGCTATTGAAATGCCATCTAGCGTGCAGCACGCTATCAATAATAAGCAAGCGACTTGTTATCAAATTGGGCAAGATTTTAGCTACCGCGATATTGACTCAATGATTTGGCAATACAGTAATGCGGCAGTTACCTTGCAATTACCACGCCCTGCGCTATCCTTGACCAATACTGCTAATGCACTATCGGCGGTACTTGCAAGCCCGTTGAAAGTCGATATAAGTGCCATCGAGCAGGCATTGCAAACTGTCAAACTGGCAGGGCGCTTTGATTATCGTGAAAGCCATCATCGTCATTGGTTGTTTGATGTGGCGCACAACGAGCAAGGTGTGGAATTTTTATTAGCGCAGTTATTGCCATTTTGGCATCAGCATTTGAGTAAACACGGCAGCCAATCTGATAGAGACCTTCCAAAAATCAAAATGTTGTTCTCTATGTTGGGTGATAAAGATATCGACAAAGTAGTACAACGTCTGACTCAAGCAGGCTTGCCGATTAGTGATTGGTTCATTGCTGAGATTGATTATCCTCGTGCCGCGAGTAACGAGCAGCTACAAGGCGTCTTAACTCAATATGTGGATAGCGCCAACATATATCAATTCGATGGCTTGCATGCAGCGACGTATGCGGTAATAGCTGATAGTCAGCCACAAGATCTAATCGTCGTATGTGGTTCGTTTCATACGATTGGCGAAGCGCTTGCTGCACTCGCCGTATGATCATTTAAGTTAAAGTGGCGCCTGTTTAGTGTTAATCTTAGTACTTGCCTGATAGCAGACAGCACGAAAAATATGCTTTATAATCAAAATGATTTGCAAGACTGGCATAAATGGGTCGGCATAGATTTTGAACACTGATGGCAGTAACTGGCGGTACGAGGTATTTATTAGCGCAATTATCTATATTGCTGTAAGACAGTCCCTGCGCCGCTCAATCAACCTTATCACCAACTAAGAGACGTAAACGGATGAACTTTTCGAGACAAGCCTTATTGGGCATTGGGATGATTCTAGGCGGTAGCGTGATGTTATACGCCATGGTGCAGCAGATTAGCGAGAGCAACCAGCCACAGCCAACATCAGCGATGATAGAGAAACCAACGACCGAGCAAGAATCTCCGCAACCGCTAACGACTGACATTGAGACAGAAAAACGTATCCTTGCGCAAAAGCAAAAAGAACGTGCGGCTCGTGTTGCCGAGCAGGAGAGACGCGCACAGGAGTTTTTGACAGAACAAGAAGTGGCTGAAGCAGAAGCGTTGGCCAAAGCCCGTGCTGAAAGCCAGCAGTATGTCAAAAATATCGCGGCGACAAATGAACAGAGTGAGAGTTCAGAAGACGTAAAAGACACAGACAAAATTGTCAAAAGTAAGGAAGTGCAAGATGCTGAAAAATTGGTTAAGGCAGCCGATGATGCAGTGAATGAAGCCAAAGCAAAAAAGCAGGCGGAAGATGAGCAGCAACAAGCCAAAGCAAAACAAGAAAAAGCCGCTGCTGAAAAACTAGCAGAAAGTAAAAAAGAAGCAGAAGCGAAAAGACAAGCGGACGCTCAAGCTGCGGCCGAAAAAAAGAGAGAGGCAGCTGAAGCGGCTAAAAATGAACCACCAAAATCGCCCTCTGATTATCAAGTCAAAAAAGGCGATGGGCTGATTAAGCTTGCAAGACAGTACAATATGCCTGTCGAAGTCTTGGCTCAAGCAAATAACATCTCACCATCGACCTCATTACAGCTGGGTCAAAACATTACCATACCTTCGCGCAGTCAAGTGCAACGTCTGGAGCGAGAAGCCGCTGCTGCCGAAAAAGCGGCTGAGGCTAAGCGAGAGGCTCAGCAAAAGCTTCGTGAGGCTCGTCAAGAAGTCAAAGAAACCGATGCGAAAGGCAGCTTTGGGGTGCAAGTAGCGCTCGCAGATAATCAGGCCAAAGCGGATCAACTAGCGAAAAAATTCAAAGAGGCTGGATATCAAGTGAAGACCAGTCCGACCAGTCGCGGTGTACGCGTCATTGTTGGTCCTGAACGTGGAAAGGTCGCCGCATTGGCACTAAAAGATAAGATCAATAGTGATTCTAACGTCAATACGACCGGTGCTTGGGTGCTTTACTGGCGTTAAGCTATAACTATAGACTCAGCGACTGTCTTCAGAGATTGATGAGTAGATAAGTGAGATATTTTCTTTAGTACTGACTTGAATTATTATTTAATGATCAAAACACGACATTCGCTGTCGTGTTTTTTGTTTTATCGTTTGCCGATTGGCGCAAGCTTGGTTACGATGAGCACCATTTTTATTACTCATTTTTGTATAACCTGTCAGCCTATATAGGTTGCCCTGTGGTGATCAGCCGATCATTGACTCTTCAGAGTCTTGAACGCTAGCCGGTCACTGTTATATTGTATAAGGTAAAACCATGTCATTTGGCGCTATATTTTTAATCTTGGCCGTTGGGTTTTTAGGGCTGATTACGTTACCAAAGCTATTGGCCAGACGTCCAGTCGCAGAGCCAGACCCAAAGCCTGTGCGCGGTGATGATCTCGCTATCTGGCCATTTGCCCCAATGCCAATCATGACCGACACTGAAGTGATATTTTTTAATAAATTAAAAAATGCGCTGCCAGAGTATCATATCTTCGTGCAAGTTCAGCTGTCACGAATCATTGAAGCCAATAGTGACGAGACATCCGAGCGCAGCTTTTGGTTCAATCGTATTTGCCGTCAGAGCGTTGATTATGTAATCGTGGATGTTGACGCTCAGACCACGCTAGTTGCCATCGAGCTTGATGACTGGACACATAGCAGCAAAGCGCGGCAAAAGGCTGATGATAAAAAAGACAAAGCCCTGGCGAGTGCAGGCATCGCCATCGTTCGTTTTCACGCTGAGCGTATGCCTAGTGCCGATATGCTGAGATATGAGCTAATGCAGGTGATAGAGAGTTATTAAATGGCTCACTAAGCTTCTTTGGTTGTTAAAATGAGACAGTTATTCAAACTATCTAGCTTAGACTATTCTTTTATTTGGCTTAACTGCCTTGGATAAATGACAATCAGTCGCTCACCTTCGAAGTACAATCCTGTTCTGAGGTTTGGCGTGTCAGGGTAGGTAAGGGGCGGCTGAAACCGACCATAGCGGTCATAAAAGTCGCGCTTAGTGAACCATTCAATATAATGCGCGGCTCGCAATGAAGTGGTGTCAATCGTCGCAAGAGCGGTTTTATCTCTCTTGTCACACCATTCATGTATCGGAAAGCTGGGTGTTAGCCAATGAGGCCAATCATAATCGCCAAGGTTGGTTGTGTTAATCGGTAAAAAGAATCGCCCTTTGATCACACCATAGCGCTTGTCTATTTTGACCTGCCCGTGATCTTCCGTATCTACCCAGACGGCTCGAAATTGCTTGGTTTGCATGTGCGTCATCTTACGCTGTAGATTATCATTGGAGTTAATCCCTACCCAGTTCACAGGCTCAAAAGGTGCTGATCCCATAAAAAATTTAATGGCTAGTTCCCAATGCTCCACCAGATCCTCTTCATGATTATACAAAATCAAATCAAGCTCACCGACAGTCTGCTTACCATTGTACAGCTGTACATTATTAGCTAGTGTCTCGTACGGATGCAGATTACGCGCAAACCCATCCTCTAACCAAAACGATAGTAGTCCCTCAAAATGAAAGCCCAATCGATTGGGACTAGGGCGTTTGAGTAAATAGCGGGTCAGCTCTTGATAGGCGGCAGTGGTGTCTAGCTCTGTTAATCGTTGCTCATACGCTTCAAACTGTGTTTGCCAAAATTGTGCACTATGCACAGCAACGGTATGTGTGCTCTGATGCGGTGCAAAGTCTAGCCACGTGGTCAAGACATTAGGACATGCCAGTACATAAGCCAAATCGCGCACGTAGGGCCGGCGGAAACGCTCCCAAGGAGCATTATTTATGAGGCGATTATGTGTGGGCTGATTGATAGGATCGGACATAGGATAAACCATCATTGTGGTGAGGCATTTACCCTAACGGCTCGCTCTATAAAAGTCTATAGGACACGAGTATCGGCGATGGCAGTGCTAAGCTTTTTGGCTTCAAAATATGATATTAATGTGATGGATATGAATGTTGATAACAGTAAAATTTAGCACAAAAAAAAGCCAACCATTGAAAACAATGATTGGCTTTTCTCTTTACTGCTATGTTTGGTCGGAACGGCAGGATTTGAACCTGCGACCACTACACCCCCAGTGTAGTGCGCTACCAGACTGCGCTACGCCCCGAATGACTGACTATTTTACGCAAAATTATGTATATTGCAAGGGCTATTTATATTAGTCAAAATCTACAATACCTTTCTGCCTAGCATAATCAGTCTAATTGCTACGCTGCTCGTGTTAACCTAACAATTCTTTTAGAATTTGGTTCACTTGCTGCGGGTTAGCACTACCGCGACTGGCTTTCATGACTTGACCGACCAAACCGTTAAAGGCTTTTTCTTTACCGCCGCGATATTCTTCGACCATCGCTTCATTTTTTGCAATGACGTCTTCGACCATGGCTTTGATAGCGCCCGTGTCAGTTTCCTGCTTGAGACCTTTTTCTTTGATGATCTTATCTGCTGCGTCATCGCCGTCGCCGCCTTCGCGCTCATATAAGGCACTAAAGACTTTTTTGGCCAATTTGCCAGATAGCGTGTCATCTTTGATACGTTTTAGCATACCAGCCAACTGTTTGGCGCTGATAGGGGAGTGGGTGATGTCTTTATCGTCTTTGTTCAGTGCGCCGAGCAAGTCGCCCATGACCCAGTTGCCAGCCATTTTGGCATCTGCTTGCCCAACTTCTGCGACCACAGCTTCAAAATAATCAGCAATCTGACGACTGGCCGTTAGGATACGAGCGTCATATTCTGACAGGCCCAGCGCTTCTTCAAAGCGTGCACGGCGAGCGACGGGTAGCTCTGGCATGGCTGCTTTGATCGCGTCAACGGTATGCTGCTCAATTCGGACAGGTAGCAAGTCAGGATCAGGGAAGTAGCGATAGTCGTTGGCGTCTTCTTTGGTACGCATGGTGCGTGTTTCATCGCGCTCTGGATCATATAGCATCGTTGCTTGTACGACTTTGCCGCCATCTTCTAGGATGTCGATTTGACGCTCGATTTCACGATTGATAGCACGTTCGATAAAGCGGAACGAGTTTAGGTTTTTTAGCTCAGTACGGGTACCAAGCTCAGCGCCTGGCTTGCGTACAGAGACGTTACAGTCACAGCGGAATGACCCTTCAGCCATCACAGCGTCTGAGATACCGAGCCACGTGACCAGCTGGTGAATGGCTTTGATGTAGGCAAGCGCTTCGTGAGCAGAGCGCATGTCTGGCTCAGAGACGATTTCGATCAGCGGCGTACCCGCACGGTTCAAATCCACACCCGTCATACCATCGACTGCGTCATGGACAGATTTACCCGCATCTTCTTCTAGATGGGCGCGGGTAATACCCATACGTTTTGGATATTCGTTTTTCTCGCCTTCGTTGACCACGACATCGATATAGCCTTCACCCACGATAGGATTGGCCATCTGAGTGATTTGATAGCCTTTAGGCAAGTCAGGATAAAAGTAGTTTTTACGATCAAATGTATTAAACAGACCCAGCTCAGCATTGACACCGATACCGAATTTTAGCGCGCGATCGACCACGCCAGCATTTAATACTGGCAATACACCAGGTAAGCCTAAATCGACGATACTGGCTTGGCTGTTTGGCTCATGACCGAAGACAGTTGGCGCACTTGAGAATATTTTGCTTTCTGTATTCAACTGGCAGTGAATCTCGATACCGATGACCACTTCATAGCTATCGACGAATAGCTCTTTACGCACAGCGTGCTCGCGGACGGCACTGTTATCAGTAGTAGCTGTACTCATTATACCGTCTCCTTTGCGATGGTAGAGTGTTGTAGATGATGGTCGGTATGCTGCTGGAACAAATGCGCAGTCGTGAGCAATTGACTCTCTTGCCAGTGCTTACCGATTAATTGCAAGCCAATAGGTAGGCCTTCTGTCGTCAAACCTACTGGCTGACTGAGCGCAGGTAGACCCGCTAGGTTGACCGCGATGGTATAAACGTCGCCTAGGTACATGGTCGCAGGGTCAAGGTCTTCTGCCAGCTTATAAGCTGCGGTCGGCGCGGTGGGACTGGCGATGACGTCACAATTGGCAAAAGCATCATCAAAGTCTTTGACGATTAGGCGGCGGATTTTTTGTGCTTTAGTATAGTAAGCATCGAAGTAGCCAGCAGATAACGCATAAGTCCCTGTCAAGATACGGCGCTGTACTTCAGGGCCAAAGCCTTCAGAACGTGAGCGTGTATATAGATCAATCAGGTCGTTTGGGTTTTCACAGCGATAGCCAAAGCGTACGCCATCGAAGCGTGACAAGTTCGAAGACGCTTCGGCAGGTGCTAGCATATAATAGGTGGCGAGCGTGATTTCAGGGTCAGTGATGTTCACTTCTACAATCGTTGCGCCCAGCTCTTCGTATTTCTTTAAAGCGGCACGTGCTGCTTGTTCGATTTCGCTATCAAGCCCTGTACTGAAATATTCTTTTGCCACACCAATACGCAAACCGTCAAATGGCTTATCACCAGCCGCAGCCTCTGCATCATTGATGTCTTGTACGTAGTTGGGCATATCGTATTTGATAGAAGTGGCATCGCGCGGATCGTGCCCAATCATTGGCTGTAGCAAATAAGCACAATCTTTAGCGCTGCGTCCCATGCTACCCGCTTGGTCTAGACTTGAGGCATAAGCAATCATACCAAAACGTGACACACGGCCATAAGTCGGTTTGATACCGGTTAGGCCACAGAATGAAGCAGGCTGGCGAATAGAGCCGCCCGTATCACTACCAGTCGCAACAGGGACAAAACCTGCGGCAACGGCAGCGGCACTACCACCTGATGAGCCACCAGGGACGCGCTCTAGGTTCCAAGGATTCTGTACGGTGCCGTAGTATGAGCTACTGTTGTCTGAGCCCATGGCAAACTCATCCATATTGAGCTTACCTAAGCTAATCATGCCAGCTTTGTCGATGTTAGAGACGATAGTCGCGTCATATGGTGAGACAAAGTTATGCAGCATCTTAGAGCCACAAGTCGTTAATACGCCTTGGGTACAAAAGATGTCTTTGTGCGCCATTGGTACGCCAAGTAGTGGACGCTGATCGCCTTGTGCACGCATCTCGTCAGCGGCTTTTGCTTGTGCACGTGCTGTCTCAGAAGTATGCGTGATAAAACTATTGATTTTGCCATCTAGCGCATCGATACGCTTGATGTAATGCTCGGTTAATTCTGCGCTGCTAAATTGTTTGTCTTGCAAGCCAGTAATTAGCTGCTCGGTACTTAATAAATGAAGTTCAGACATAAGGTGTCGTCCGTCAAAATGTGAATAGCATAAAATAAAATAGGATAATGGCAAATGCGTGGTTGTATTATTCAGCCACTATTATTCAATCACCTGAGGTACAAGGTATAAGCCATCTTCAACGGCAGGCGCGACTGACTGATTGCGCTCGCGATTGATATCGTGTTTGGCTACGTCAGCACGTAACTCTTGGCAAGCTTCATGGATATTGGCTAGTGGTTTGATGTCTGTTGTATCAACGTTAGATAAGGTATGCATCAATTTTAATACTTTACTGATATCGGCGGCATAGCTATCGGCCGTGCTTTCATTGACACCCAAGCGTGCAAGGTTGGCAACTTCCAGGATTTCTTCACGGCTGACAGTGTTGTCAGACGTTGCTGATTGCTGAGACATAGTTTCTCCAGTTAAGGACAGTTTTTGTTAGAGTAGGGATAAGGCAAATATATAAGCGCTCAAATGTAATTGGCTATAAAGTTGGCTTATTATAAAGCATCTGACCCAAGTTTACAGAGTATGAGGCTTGATTGATGCACAATATCAATCAACATCCGTATCAATCAGGGCAGAGTGCCGGCATAGCAATACGCAAATACTTGCAAAACTGACCGCATAATTCATGATTGATTTTCAATTGCTTCCCAATTAGGTTCTAAAATACGTTACAGTATGCACCTACTACTAAGCAAAACAATTATCTGCCTGTAGAGCCTTGTTAGTTATCACATTAAAAGCAGTTTCATTGAGTTGAATGATAGTCACTACTATTATTTCAAACTTTGTAACAACTTTTAGCGTCTCAGACAAAAATCCTTGCTTACTGATGCAAATACCTATGTTTTTTTTGAGCTAAATCGGTATAATTTAGCTCAGTTTTTCATTTCATCATTATTGCTTAGGTTTGACTGGTTGCGATGATTCACTTTCGCTCCCGTTAATGTCTAACGACGACCTGCTCAACACTGACGAGTAACACCTCAGTCAATCTCATTCGCCTCATTCGTAAGACGCTGGATATATTAGTCATGAACCTGTTTGGATTTTTATCAAATAATATCGCTATCGACCTCGGTACTGCGAACACCCTTATTTTTATTCCTAATAAAGGCGTCGTACTTGACGAGCCTACGGTGGTCGCATTACGAAGCAATCGTACTCAAAACCCGACCGTCGCTGCTGTGGGTATCGATGCCAAGCAAATGCTGGGTCGTACGCCTGCCAATATCACAGCGATTCGCCCGCTAAAAGACGGTGTGATTGCTGATTTTGAAGTGACGCAAAAAATGCTAAAACACTTCATCACTAAGGTAAAAGCCAAGCGTTTTATGGCACAGCCTAACGTGGTGGTTTGTGTACCATGTAAGTCTACCTTGGTTGAGCGTAAGGCGATTCGTGAGGCAGTATCATCAGCAGGCGCGAGCAAAGTATTATTGCTAGAAGAGCCAATGGCTGCGGCTATCGGTGCTGGCATGCCTGTTCATGAAGCCAGTGGTTCTATGGTCGTCGATATCGGTGGTGGCACCACTGAGATTGCTGTTATCGCGCTATCTGGTTGCGTCTATGCTGAATCTATCCGTATCGGTGGCGATATGTTTGATGAGGCGATTATTACACATGTGCGCCGTACGCATGGTTGTGTGATCGGTGAGACGACCGCTGAGCGCATCAAAAAAGAAGTTGGCTCTGCATTGAATGAAAATAGCCAGCTAGAAGTAGAGGTTCGTGGTCGTAGTATGGCAGAAGGCGTACCAAAAACCTTTATCGTCAATTCAGAAGAAGTACAAAAAGCATTGACTGACCCACTAAGCGGTATTGTCAGTGCAGTCAAAGTCGCTCTTGAGCAGACACCGCCAGAGTTGTCATCAGACATCGCAGAGCGCGGTATCGTATTGACGGGTGGTGGCGCATTGCTACGCGATTTAGATAAGCTTATCTCACAAGAGACAGGCTTGCCAGTGACCGTAGCAGAAGACCCATTAACCTGCGTTAGCCGTGGTGGTGGTATCGCCCTTGATTTCATCAATAACAAAAGCTTGAATATGATTTTTGTCTAAATAGCTTTTGCTCATGAGCATGGTTTCCCTGTTAGGATATCTATAATGCCTCATGGCTTATGCATCAATCATTGATGTAGCCGATGCGATGACAAGTATATAAATTAAAGGTAGCCGACTGCGCTGCCTTTAATTGCATTAATCCATGCTAGAACCCAATATCACCGATAAACATTTATGCTCTAAATAAGTGCTATTGTTCATTTTAGAATTCTTAAATTAGACGACTTATGACTCCAAGTATCTTTGCGCGCCAAGCTTTATCCCTTCGTAAGACTGCCATTGTATTGATAGCAGCCTTAATACTGATGTGGTTTGATAGCAAAAACTCGGAATGGTTCAATCCAGTACGTAGTACCAGTCATGCTGCCATGCAGCCTATTTATGAGATGTCTTTATTACCGAGCTATGCCAAGCATTGGGCGAGTGGTAGTTTGCAGTCAAAAGAAGCGCTGCGCCGCGAAAACATGCAGCTAAAATCGCAACTCATTCATGCACATGCCAAACTGCAGCAACAAGATTATATCTTGGCGCAAAACGCACGCTTGCAAGGGATTTTATCCACCACGAAGCCTGAGCAGTTTGATTTGAATTTGGCGCAAGTCATTGGTACAGATACCAACTTACTCAGACAGATTGTTGTGCTCAATAAAGGCAAGCAAGATGGTGTACAAGTGGGACAAACGGTTATCGATGAAGATGGTATTTTAGGACAGATCATTAACGTCTATCCTAATACGAGCCGTTTGTTATTGATTACAGATGACCAGCAGTCAGTGGCTGTCACTGTCAAACGTACTGGTCAGCGGGCTATTGTGACAGGCCAAGGTATCCCATCTGCACTGAGCCTAAACTATGTTTTTAAGACTTCAGACGTGCGCGTGGGTGATGAGTTGGTATCATCTGGTTTGGGTGGGCGAATTCCAGCGGGCTATCGTGTTGGCCGTATTGCTCACATCAAAGATGGGCAAGCGGATAACTTTAGAATCATTGAGGTCACGCCTTCTGCAAACTTTATTGACAACGCTTATGTCTTGATATTACAAGACAAGATGCTCACTAAGAGTAAGAGCAGTAGTCAATGAATTCTGATGTCATAACGTTTTAACCAATAATGTCAGCTGCCTTTTTTATCAAAATTTTGCCTATCGTACTATCTCATTATTACCCAATGCATCCTATAACAGCGGTCGCTACACAATCGAAGGTAAATACTCATGTCGTATCCTGATTCTGAGAATTCAACGGCACTGTTGATTGTGGTCATTGTTCTAAGCTTTATCATTGCTTCATCGCTCAATGTCTATCCGTTAAGCCCAAGTATGGCAACATTACGGCCCATGATTATGATTATGGTGCTGATATATTGGCTACTGTTCCAGCCGCGCTATGTGGGTATCTTTACCGCATTTACTATTGGGCTTATTACAGATTTGCTGATGGACACCCATCTAGGACAACAAGCCTTTGCCGCTGTCGTGGTGGCACTAGTGATCAAAATTACTAGTATCTATGTTAGACAACTAAATACCATCAGCGCATGGTTGATAGCCAGTTTAGGATTAATTGTTTTTCAGCTAAATTTATGGATGCTGCAGATGTTTATCCAAAATACCTTTATCGCAAAATCTGCTTTGTCGCTTATGATGAGTATCATCAGCTGGCCACTTGTCTTACTGGCTCTACGCAAGTTTGCGCGTTAATGAGGTTTATTAACTTATATGCAAAATATCTAAAAAATACATACCTCATAAATCTGTAAATAAAGAGAAGAGCGATGGATATCATTTTAGCGTCTGGTTCGCCGCGCCGTCGAGAGCTACTAGCAAGAGCACAGTTAGATTTTAGAGTATTGAGTGTAGATATTGACGAAACGCCGCAAGATGATGAATTACCCAAAGACTATATTGAGCGTATGGTCGCTACCAAAGCCATGGCTGCCATAGAGCAACTAAACGGCACATTAGAAATCGATGAGAACGGTACCAACGAATTAATTATCATTTTGACCTCTGATACCATCGGAGTGTTACCAGATGGCAAGACAGTACTGGTCAAACCGACCGATCGTGAGCATGCTTATAGCATGTGGCAGCAGATGTCAGATAATATCCATGAAGTATGGACTGCCGTACAAGCCACCAAAATACAGCGGCTACCTAAAGGAACAGAACACAATGCATCAAAGCGCACTCAGGCATTTCAAATTATCGACCAGCAGCAAATTACTGAGCGTACAGCAGTAACCTTTATACCATTGACTACAGAGATGATGAGCAATTATTGGGACAGTGGAGAGCCTGCTGATAAAGCGGGTGGCTATGGTATTCAAGGTTTGGGTGCTGCTTGGGTCAGCCGTATCAACGGCAGTTACACCAATGTCGTTGGATTTCCACTGGCGCAAACGCTGGCCTTAATCAAAGACATGACAGAAGGCAGTGAGGATATCGTTGACCCGTTATAATTATATATGCACATAATGACACGGTAGGGCAATGGGCAAGAGCAAGGCGCATTTGTTACACTGTCAATCTAATAGACGGTGACCGTCTGATAAGAAAGCTGAGAGATAAGAGAAAAAACTATGTCCGAAGAGCTGCTGATTAATATTAGTCCAATGGAATCCCGTGTTGCGGTTTTAGATAATGGCATCTTGGGTGAGATTTATATTGAGCGACATCACAAACTGGGTTTGGTCGGCAATATTTATCTGGGCACAGTCGTACGTGTCCTTCCAGGCATGCAGGCAGCCTTCGTTGATATCGGTCAATCGCGGACAGCGTTTTTACATGTTAATGATATGCAGCGTGAGCCTCGCCCAGTTGCAGAAGACAAAAGCAAAGCCGCTACAAATATCAAAAAAGATAATAGTGACAATAGCGCCATCTTAGAAACATCCACGGATAGCTTAGCAGTCACGCCACCTGTTGTCAGTGCTCAAAGTACGGAGGTCGTGCCTGTTTCTAAGACCTTGATTCAGCATCGATTACACGAAAGCCAGCGTATCTTGGTACAAGTCACCAAAGATCAATTAGGCAGTAAGGGTGCTCGCTTAACGACCAATATATCGTTGCCATCTCGCTATCTGGTTTATCTACCATCAAGCGATCATATCGGTATATCACAGCGTATTGATGGTGAAGAAGAGCGCACGCGTCTAAAAACTGAGCTTAGTAGCTTAATGCAAACGGTCAATCTAAAAGGTGGACTCATCGCTCGTACTGCCGCCGAGCGTGTTCCTGTAAACAAGCTAGAAGAGGATATTTATTACCTGTTGCAGCTTTGGCGTACCATCTGTGCTCGTCGCCAAGAGATCAATCATCACCAAAGCTCAGAGCTGATTTATCAAGAACTATCGCTACCACTGCGCTCTATTCGTGACTTGGTACATGCTGATACCGAAAAAGTCATCATCGATAATACGCAAGTTTATGAACAAGTCAGATACTTTGCCAAAGAGTTTGTACCGTTCATTTACGATAAAATCGTGCATTATACGGCAGAGCAGTCACTGTTTGACGTGCATCGGGTTGAAGATGATTTACGTGACGCATTGAAACGTCGTGTTGACTTGAAGTCTGGTGGCTATCTGATTATTGACCAAACAGAAGCAATGACGACGATTGATGTGAATACAGGCTCTTTTGTAGGCGGTCGCTCATTAGAAGACACCGTTTATAAGACTAATCTAGAAGCCACACATGCCATCGCACGTCAGCTGCGCCTGCGTAATCTAGGCGGCATTATTATTCTAGATTTTATCGATATGCTAGAGCAGCAGCATAAGGATGATGTACTAGAGAGCTTACAGGCGCAGCTAACCCAAGACTATGCCAAAACCAAAATTACGCAGGTTAGTGAACTTGGCTTAGTGGAGATGACACGCAAGCGCACGCGTGAATCATTGGGTCAGCAGCTTTGTGAGCCGTGCTCAACTTGCCAAGGTCGTGGGTTCGTTAAAACCGCAGAGACCGTTTGCTTTGAGATTTTCCGTGAGATCATGCGCTGCGCTCGTACTTATAATTCTCCTAAGAAATTCACAGTAGTGGCTCATGCGGCAGTCATTGATTTATTGCTGACATCAGAGTCAGATACAGTAGCCGATCTAGAGTATCTACTGGGTCGAGTGATTACATTTGACGTAGAAAATCTCTATACCCAAGAGCAGTATGATATTGTTTTGGACTGAGATTACTGAGCCTACTGCCAGAGACTTGTTACAAGTATCTTGACCAACAAAACAGTTTTCTGAAAATTGAGGTCTTTAATTACGCTAGATATTGCCCTTGCAATACCTAAAATACTCTGTATAATACACACCACTGAATTATATATGCGCAGCTGACTAAAAAAGCTGGCGCTATGACAGCTGGAGCATCGTTTCTGGCACTATTTCATTATGCCTTTGCTGACATCCATTACAGGAGAGTTGGCGGGGCTTTAAACTATTTTGCTTTTGGCACGCTATAAGTTCGGATAAAGAACTGATTCTGGTTAAGAACAGAAGGCCGCTTTAAGTGAATATTTAACCAAACTGCTTTTGATCATAGTCTTGCAAACCAAGAATGACGAAAGCACATATTAGGAGCTTGCTGGCATGGCTAACCAGAGAATCCGTATCCGTCTTAAGTCTTTTGATCATCGTCTGATTGATCAATCTGCACAAGAGATTGTTGATACTGCAAAGCGCACCGGTGCGCAAGTTTGTGGTCCTGTACCGTTGCCGACTCGCATTGAGCGCTTCAACGTTCTAACATCACCACACGTTAACAAAGACGCGCGTGATCAGTACGAAATCCGTACTCACAAGCGTATGGTTGATATCGTTCAGCCTACTGACAAAACTGTGGATGCGCTAATGAAATTAGATTTAGCGGCGGGTGTTGACGTCCAAATTGCTTTGGGTTAATGCACATTACACACCCAACCCATTAATATAAGATATAAAGAGGTCTAAAATGGCGATCGGTTTAGTCGGTAAAAAATGCGGCATGACCCGTGTCTTCACTGAAACAGGCGCATCTATTCCTGTAACAGTGGTTGAGGTCGATGCAAACCGCATTACTCAAGTAAAAAATACTGATGTAGATGGTTACCAAGCCATCCAAGTCACCACAGGTACCCGTCGTGACAGTCGCGTAACTGCTGCACAAAAAGGTCACTTCGCGAAAGCTGGCGTTAAAGCTGGTCGTGGTGTTTGGGAATTTCGTGTCAACGATAGCGATCTTGAAGGTCGTGAGATTGGCGGTGAGATTCTAGCTGACTTGTTTGAACAAGGTCAGAAGGTTGATGTGACAGGACAAAGCAAAGGTAAAGGCTTCCAAGGTCCAATCAAACGTCACAACTTTAGTATGCAAGATGCTACTCATGGTAACTCAGTGTCTCATCGTGCACATGGTTCAACTGGTCAAAACCAGTCACCAGGTAGAGTATTCAAAGGCAAAAAGATGGCGGGTCAGATGGGTAACAAGCGTGTTACTGTTCAAGGCCTAGAAGTGATTTCGGTTGATGCCGAAAAAGGGTTACTTGTCATCAAAGGTGCTATCCCAGGTGCCACCGGTGGCGATGTTATCGTACGTCCGTCAGTCAAAGCCTAAGCAAGGGGATTAACGTGGATTTAAAAACAGTTACAGGTGCAGCGGTTGAGCTTTCTGACACGGCTTTTGGTCGTGAATTCAATGAAGCATTAGTGCACCAAGTCGTCACCGCTTATCTAGCTGGTGCTCGCCAAGGTACACGCGCTCAAAAAACCCGTGCCGAAGTTTCTGGCGGTGGTATCAAGCCATGGCGCCAAAAAGGTACTGGTCGCGCTCGTGCGGGCTCTATTCGTAGCCCAATCTGGCGTTCAGGTGGTCGTGCATTCGCTGCAAAACCACAAGATTGGTCACAGAAAGTAAACCGTAAAATGTATCGCGGTGCGATGCAGTGCATCCTAGCAGAATTGATTCGTCAAGAGCGTCTGATTTTGGTAGAAGAGTTGAGCGTTTCTGGGCCGAAAACTAAAGAACTGATTGCAAAGCTAAATGAGCTTGATGCACCACGTGCATTGATCGTCACCAAAGAAGTTGACGAAAACTTATACTTAGCTGCTCGCAACATTCCGCACGTCAATGTACTTGGTACAAACGAAGTGGATCCAGTGAGCTTGATCGCATTTGATAAAGTGATCATGTCAGTTGAAGCTGCGAAACAATTTGAGGAAGCACTAGCATGAACAACGCAAGACTTTATCAGGTCTTAAGAGGGCCTGTATTCTCAGAAAAATCTCAAATGCTTGGCGACTCACTTGGTGTGCAGGTATTTAAAGTTGACTCTAACGCTACTAAGCTTGAAGTCAAAAAAGCAGTTGAGTTGATGTTTGAAGGTGTTGAAGTTACTAAAGTAAACACTTTGAATGTTAAAGGTAAGACAAAGCGTTTTGGTAAAAGTATCGGCCGTCGTAACGACTATAAAAAAGCCTATGTTACCTTAAAAGCTGGTCAAGATGTACAAATGGCTGATGCTGGTGAAGAAGTCGCAAACACGACTGCTTCTACTAGTGAAACAGCGAATAACGAATAAGGATTACACTCATGCCTATCGTAAGAGCAAAGCCAACATCACCAGGCCGTCGTTTTGTTGAAAAAGTGGTGCATCCACACCTTTATAAAGGTCGTCCTTATGCAGCGCTTCTAGAATCAAAAAGTAAGTCAGGTGGTCGTAACAATAATGGTCGTATTACTACTCGTCACATTGGCGGTGGTCATAAGCAACATTATCGCATTATCGACTTCAAACGTACTAAAGACAATATCCCAGCTGTGGTAGAGCGTATTGAATACGATCCTAACCGTACTGCACATATTGCATTACTTAAGTATGCTGATGGCGAACGTCGTTACATCATCGCTGCTAAAAAACAAGCAGTTGGCGATACAGTAATGTCAGGCGAAACATCTCCAATACGTCCAGGTAACTGCCTACCGCTAAAAAACATTCCATTGGGTACTGTGATTCACAATATCGAACTTAAAATCGGTAAAGGTGCACAGATGGCTCGTTCTGCGGGTGCTAGCGTTCAGTTATTAGGCCGTGACGGTATCTACGCTATTTTACGTCTACGTTCAGGCGAAACTCGCCGTGTACACGTAAATTGCCGTGCTGTTATTGGCGAAGTTTCTAACACTGAAAACAACTTGAAATCACTTGGTAAAGCTGGTGCTTCACGTTGGCGTGGTGTTCGTCCTTCAGTTCGTGGTGTCGCGATGAACCCGGTTGATCACCCACATGGTGGTGGTGAAGGTCGTAACAAAGGTCGCCATCCAACTAGCCCTTGGGGTCAGAAGTCTAAAGGACTTAAAACGCGTCATAATAAGCGTACTGACAACATGATCATCCGCCGCCGCGCCAAGAAGAAATAAAGGAAGAATTTCATGCCTCGTTCATTGAAAAAAGGTCCATTCATAGACGCGCACTTATTTGCTAAAGTTGAGAATGCATTAGACACCAACTCACGCAAGCCAATTAAAACTTGGTCGCGCCGCTCGATGATCCTACCACAAATGGTTGGCCTGACTTTATCTGTCCACAACGGCCGTACTCACGTACCGGTTATCGTAAGTGAGCAGATGGTTGGTCATAAACTAGGTGAATTTGCCCCGACTCGTACGTATCGTGGTCATGGCATTGACAAAAAAGCTAAGAGATAAGGTGCTTACCATGGAAGTAACTGCAAAATTACGCGGTGCCGCCATATCGGCACAAAAAGTTAGACTCGTTGCTGATGAAGTTCGTGGCAAATCTATTGAGCGTGCTTTGGATATCCTAACGTATAGCAATAAAAAAGGCGCTGTGTTTGTTAAGAAATGTCTTAACTCAGCTATCGCCAATGCCGAACATAATCACGGCCTAGATATTGACGACCTAAAAGTCGCTACTATCTATGTTGATGAAGGCATTACGCTAAAACGTATCCTACCACGTGCCAAAGGTCGCGCTGATCGTATCAGCAAGCGTACTTGTCACATCACTATAAAGGTAGGAGAATAAGTTATGGGTCAAAAAGTACATCCAATCGGAATTCGTCTTGGTGTTGTAAAAAAGCATAACGCAAACTGGTATGCTGATCCTAAACAATACTCAGAATACCTAATCAACGATATTCAAGTTCGTGAATATCTACGTAAAAAGCTAGATAACGCAATGATCAGCAACATCATGATCGAGCGTCCTACTGGCGCTGCTAAGATTACCATCGCCACTGCGCGCCCTGGTATCGTTATCGGTAAGAAAGGCGAAGATATCGAAAGACTTCAAAAAGAATTGACCAAAATTATGGGCGTACCTGCTCAGGTCAACATTGAAGAAATCACGTCACCTGATCTTGATGCACGTTTGGTAGCAGAGGGTATCGCAAGCCAGCTTGAGCGTCGTGTTATGTTCCGCCGTGCGATGAAACGCGCTGTACAGAACAGCATGCGTTCTGGTGCTAAAGGTATTAAAGTTGAGCTGTCTGGTCGTCTTGGCGGTGCTGAGATTGCTCGTAGCGAATGGTATCGTGAAGGCCGTGTGCCCTTGCATACACTTCGTGCTGATATTGACTATGCGTCAATTCGTGCAGAGACAACTTACGGCACCATCGGTGTTAAAGTTTGGATTTTCCGCGGAGAGATCCTTGACGGTATGAACAGTGTTTATAATCCCGTCAAAGAAGAGCAGACTCGTGCGCCAAAACGCCGTGGTCGCGGAAACGGAAACCGTCGAAACTCAGACAGAGGTTAAACTATGTTACAGCCAAAACGTACCAAGTTTCGTAAAATGCATAAAGGTCGTAACACTGGGCTAGCTCATCGTGGAAGCACCGTTGCATTCGGACAAATTGGTCTAAAATCATTGACGCGTGGTCGTATGACAGCCCGTCAAATCGAAGCAGCACGTCGTACCATCACTCGTAAAATCAAGCGTGGCGGTAAGATTTGGATTCGTGTATTCCCAGACAAGCCTATTACCAACAAACCATTAGAAGTACGTATGGGTAAAGGTAAAGGTCCAGTTGAGTACTGGGTATGCGAAATCAAGCCTGGTAAAGTGCTATATGAAATTGAAGGGGTATCTGAAGAGCTTGCTCGCGATGCATTAACGCTTGCTGCAGCAAAACTGCCCTTTAAAACTACCATTGTTAAGCGGACGATAATGTAATGAAGATCAGTGAATTACGTGATAAATCATTAGAAGAACTGACCCAGTTACTTGATGAAAAGCAGCTTGATGCTTTCCGTATTCGTATGGCTAAAGCAACTGGTCAGTTGGGTAATACCCATGAAGTACGTGCCAATCGTCGTACGATTGCTCAGCTTCAGACTTTGATTAACGAGAAACAACGAGGCGACTCATGAGCGATAACAATCAAACAGCTACCAATGCTAGCGTATTGACAGGACGAGTTGTCAGCGACAAGATGGACAAGTCCATCACAGTTTTGATTGAGCGTCTGGTTCGTCATCCTTTGTATGGCAAACAGCTTCGTCGTTCTACTAAAATCAAAGCACATGATGAGAACAATGTTTGTCAACAAGGCGACCTTGTCCGCATCAAAGAAACGCGTCCAATCTCAAAAACTAAGTCTTGGACTTTAGTTGATGTGGTTGAAAAAGTAGAAAAAATCTAAGTAAATTGCATTGAAAGCCAGAAGCTGTTAAAATAGCCGCCTTTTTAAGGATGCTGATTGCGCCCGTCGCATATCACTCACATTAAGAGTAAGCTGCGGTTATTTATATTAAAATGCCGTCCTACTCATTCTGTGCTAGCGGCAGCAACTGGTTTTTATTGCTCATACGTGTGGAGTAACGCTATGATTCAGGTTGAGTCAATGCTGGAAGTTGCAGACAATAGCGGTGCAAGGCGAGTTCAGTGCATTAAAGTACTGGGTGGTTCTCATCGTCGTTATGCATCAGTTGGCGACATTATTAAAGTAACGGTTAAAGAAGCCATTCCTCGTGGTCGTGTAAAAAAAGGCGACGTGATGAATGCAGTAGTTGTACGCACCAAAAAAGGCGTTCGTCGTCCAGATGGTTCTGTGTTACGTTTTGATGACAATGCTGCGGTATTGTTGAACCAAAATAAAGCGCCGATTGCAACTCGTATTTTTGGACCGGTAACTCGTGAACTACGTGGTGATCAGTTTATGAAAATTGTATCACTAGCACCAGAAGTATTGTGAGGTAATCCATGTCAAAATTACGTAAAGGCGATACAGTTATCGTGATTGCTGGGAAAGACAAAGGCAAGCAAGGTACTGTACAAGCTGTAAAAAACGATCGTATTAAAGTTGAAGGCGTTAATATTGTTACTAAACATCAGAAGCCAAATCAGGCGACTGGCGTTGAAGGTGGCATTCTTAAGCAAGAAGCTTTTATGCATATCTCAAATGTCGCAATCTTAAATGCGCAAACCCAAAAAGCAGACCGTATTACTTATCAGTTTGGCGAAGATGGCAAGAAACAACGCGTCTATCGTTCAAACGGTGAAGTAGTGGCGACTGCGTAAGACACTAAGGGTGTAATGGTAATGGCAAGATTAAAATCTTTATATAACGATAAATTAAAGCAGCAAATCAAAGAAGATCTTGGTTTGGACAATGTGATGCAAGTGCCTAAAATCACTAAAATCACACTTAACATGGGTGTAGGCGGCGCGTCTCAAGACAAGAAATTGCTTGAAGGTGCTGTAGCTGACATGACCGCGATTGCTGGTCAAAAACCTGTTGTCACCAAAGCGCGTAAATCAGTTGCTGGCTTTAAGATTCGTGAAGAATGGCCAATTGGCTGTAAAGTAACGCTACGCGGTGAGCAAATGTACGAATTTTTAGATCGTCTCGTTGCCATTGCAATTCCTCGTATTCGTGATTTCCGCGGTTTTTCACCTAAAGCCTTTGACGGACGTGGTAACTACTCATTGGGTATCAAAGAACAGATCGTATTCCCAGAAGTAGATTTTGACAAGATTGACCGTATCCGTGGTATGGATGTGACAATCACCACGTCAGCTCAATCTGATGAAGAAGGTCGTGCGTTGCTTAAAGCATTCGGCTTCCCATTTAAATAAGGTAAAGACGTTATGGCAAAGAAGAGCATGATTAACCGCGAATTAAAGCGCGAAAAAATGGTTGCTAAATATGCTGAAAAGCGTATCAAGCTAAAAGAAACTATCAGTGATATCAACGCATCAGACGAAGAGCGTATGGACGCGATGTTAGAGCTACAAGCTCTTCCACGCAACTCATCACCAGTACGTCTGCGTAATCGTTGTGCTATCACCGGTCGTCCTCACGGTTACTTCCGCAAGTTTGGCTTATCACGCAATATGCTGCGTGAGCGTGTCATGCAAGGCGATGTGCCTGGTGTTCGTAAAGCAAGCTGGTAAGGAGTAACTATATGAGTATGCAAGATACCGTTGGGGATATGCTAACCCGTATCCGTAACGCACAAATGGCTAACAAAGTATCGGTAGCAATGCCGAGCTCTAAATTACGTAAATCAATTGCTGATTTGCTAGTTAGCGAAGGTTATGTGGCGAGCGCTGTTGTTACTGAAGAAGAAAACAACAAAGCAACCCTTACTATTGAATTAAAATATTTCGAAGGCCGTGCGGTTATCGAAACTATTCAACGTTATAGCCGCCCTGGTCTACGCCAGTTCCGCGGTAAAGACGAAATCCCTACTGTTAAGCAAGGTATGGGTGTTGCTATCGTATCTACAAGCCAAGGTATCATGAGCGATCGTGCTGCACGCGCTGCTGGTATCGGTGGTGAAATCGTTGCATTTGTAGCGTAAGCTATACGACGATGAAGTCTATTTGATGGTGGTTAGGCTTCTATCGATTGAGTAATGTTTAATTATTTCAAATTGATAGGTGTCTAACACAGTCAACTATGCTAAACTAACACGCTTTTTAGCCTGTTAGTTTTTTCGCTAATAAAAGCAAGTTAAATTTTTTAAGGAATATTCCTATGTCTCGTGTGGCTAAAGCCCCAGTAACGCTGCCAAATGGCGTAAGCGTTACTTTGAACGATCGGCAGGTCGAAGTTAAAGGCAAGAACGGTACTATGTCTTTACACCTGCATGAATTGGTCGAGCTGAAACAGGAAGATGATGCTATCATTTTCTCACCTGCAGTCGATTCACAAGAAGCTATGATGCACACTGGCACCATGCGCGCTCTTGTTAACAACTATGTTACTGGCGTAAATGAAGGCTTTGAAAAGCGTCTTCAATTGATTGGTGTTGGTTATCGCGCACAAGTTGCTGGTAACAAAGTAACCTTGAACGTTGGCTACTCTCATCCAGTAGAATACACGCTACCTGAAGGTGTATCGGCTGAAACCCCAACGCAAACTGAAATTGTTTTGAAATCAAACAATAAACAGCAGCTTGGTCAAGCAGCGGCTGATATCCGTGGTTTCCGTCCACCTGAGCCTTATAAAGGCAAAGGTATTCGTTATAGTGACGAGCATGTGATTCGCAAAGAAGCTAAGAAAAAATAAGGTGAGTTGAAATGTTTGATAAAAAAGCAGCTCGTCTGCGTCGAGCTAAGAAAACACGCGCGCATATCCGTCATCTAGGCGTTCATCGCTTAACGGTTAACCGCACGTCAAAACATATTTATGCCCAGATTATCTCTCCAAATGGTGGTGAAGTGATTGCTCAGGCATCTACCTTAGACAGCAGCTTGCGTTCAGGCGCGACTGGTAACGCTGATTCAGCAACGTCTGTAGGCCAAATGATCGCAGAACGTGCAAAAGCAGCTGGCATTACTAAAGTTGCCTTTGACCGTAGTGGTTTCAAATATCATGGTCGAGTTAAAGCTTTAGCAGAAGCTGCTCGCGAAAACGGATTGGAGTTTTAATCATGGCTAGAAATGATAAAAATGATAAAAATGAACAGACTGACGGTCTAGTAGAACGCTTAGTTACCGTTGATCGCGTTGCAAAAGTTGTTAAAGGTGGTCGTATTTTCTCTTTCACTGCGTTGACTGTAGTGGGTGACGGTAATGGTCGTGTTGGTTTTGGTCGTGGTAAAGCGCGTGAAGTGCCAGCTGCTATTCAAAAAGCACTAGAAGCTGCCAAACGTAATATGATTACTGTTGAGCTAAATGATGCAACTTTGTATCATCCGATCAAAGCAAGTCATGGTGCTAGTAAAGTCTACATGCAACCTGCATCTGAAGGTACTGGCGTAATCGCTGGTGGTGCAATGCGTGCTGTATTAGAAGTTGCTGGTGTCAAAGATGTTTTGACTAAATGTTATGGTTCTACCAATACTGCTAACGTTGTTCGTGCAACGTTTAACGGTTTACGTGATATGTCAACTCCAGAGAAGATGGCAGCTAAACGTGGTAAATCTGTAGACGAAATCTTGGGTTAACTTAGACTAGGTGAGTTACGATGAAAAAAATGAAAGTCACTCAATTTAAATCGGGTGCCCATCGCCTAAAGAGCCACAAAGCGAGCTTGAAAGGATTGGGTTTACGCCGTATTGGTCATAGTGTGGTCGTTGAAGATACTCCTTCAACCCGTGGTATGGTTAATCGCGTTAACTACATGGTAAAAGTGGAGGAAGCGTAATGGGTCTTAGATTAAATGAATTATCACCAGGTGTTGGCGCAAAGAAAACTGCCCAACGTCGTGGTCGTGGTATCGGTTCAGGTCTTGGTAAGACTGGTGGTCGTGGTGTAAAAGGTCAGAAATCTCGTTCAGGTTCTAGCGTTCGCTCAGGATTTGAAGGTGGTCAAATGCCTTTATATCGTCGTCTACCAAAATTTGGTTTTACCAGTAAACTGGCTATGAAGACTGCTGAAGTACGTCTTTCTGAACTGAATAAAATTGAAGGCGATGTAGTTAGCCTTGAAACACTTAAAGCTGCTAACCTTATCCGTCACGATATGAAACGTGCTCGTGTAATGCTATCAGGTGAAGTCACTAAAGCTTATACTTTCAAAGGTATCAAAGTGACTAAAGGTGCTAAGCAAGCAATCGAAGCTGCTGGTGGTAGCATCGAGGAGTAGTAACGTGTCAAAGCAATCAATGTCATCGGCTGGTATACCGCTTAATCCATTCGCATTTATACGTAAGTATGATGAGCTATGGTCGCGTTTATTATTCTTAATCGGCGCATTGATTGTTTATCGTTTAGGGTCGCACATTCCAGTCCCGGGTATTAATCCGGTTAATCTGGCTGATCTGTTTTCGCGCAACGAAAATACCATTTTGAGCATGTTCAACATGTTCTCAGGTGGTGCGCTAGAGCGTATGTCTATTATGGCGCTTGGCATTATGCCATATATCTCAGCATCGATTATCGTACAGATGATGTCTGCGGTATTGCCATCGCTTGAAGCTCTCAAAAAAGAGGGTGAAGCGGGACGACGCAAGCTGAACAAGTATACCCGTCAAGGAACGCTTGCTTTAGCACTAGTACAGTCATTAGGAATGTGTGCTGGCTTAATCAGCCAAAATCTTACCTTATCATCTGGTCTGACTTTCTATATTCCAGCCGTTACTTCATTGGTAGCGGGCGCAATGTTCTTGATGTGGCTTGGTGAGCAGATTACAGAACGCGGCGTTGGTAATGGTATCTCAATGCTCATTTTTGCGAGTATTGTGGCGGGTACGCCAGGTATGATTTCGCAATCTATCGAACAGGTCAATCAAGGTCAGATGAACTTGATTGTACTATTTATTTTTGTATTGTTAGGCATCGCGGTCACTGCTGGTATCGTTTATATTGAACGTGCTCAGCGCCGTGTTCCTGTTAACTATGCACAGAAACAGCAACAAGGCCGTAAAATATATGCTCAGCAGCAGTCACATCTGCCGCTAAAGCTTAATATGGCAGGGGTAATCCCAGCTATTTTTGCCAGTTCTTTGCTGCTGTTTCCAGCGAGTTTAGGACAGTGGGTTGGTCAATCAACAGATCCTACCTTCGTACAAAAAATACTACAAAATATGGCATTGGTATTGTCTCCAGGGCAACCGCTGTATTTAGTACTGTTTGGCGCAATGATTATTTTCTTCTGTTATTTTTATACGGCATTGGTCTTTAGCCCGCGTGAAGTAGCAGAAAACCTTAAACGTAGTGGTGCGTATATCCCAGGTATCCGCCCCGGACAACAAACTCAGCGTTACCTCGATCATGTATTAAACCGACTGACCTTTATTGGCGCGATGTATATGACGGTTATTTGTTTAATGCCAATGGTCGTGCAGTCATCGTTTGGTGTGCCGTTTCAACTTGGTGGTACGTCATTACTGATTATGGTGGTTGTGGTAATGGACTTCATTTCGCAAATCCAAGCGCATTTGATGACCCATCAATATCATGATCAGACGTTAATTCAATCGCCCACTCAACCTTAAATGAGCGGTACGATATCTCAAAGGAGTATGCTATGAAAGTTCAAGCATCAGTTAAGAAGATTTGTGGTAGCTGTAAAGTTGTGCGCCGTAAAGGCCGTGTACATGTTATTTGTACCGCAGAACCTCGCCACAAGCAACGTCAAGGTTAATATTTGATAGCATAAGTTTTTTAACTTTTGTTACTAATTAAATTAATACTTGAAAAATAACGGCGGATGGGATATCATCCGCCACTTGCCGTGTTTATGCAGAATGTCTTATAATGTTTTCGATCAATAGGCTTTTAACTAAGTCAAAAGAACGACTATCGTTATAAAGAATCTAGTATTAACAGCAACAAATCTGAAGAATAATGCCTTATTGATAAATAACGCTTATTTTTCTTTAATGGAGAGAAATCAATGGCTCGTATTGCCGGCGTAAACATTCCGGATAATAAGCATGCTGTTATTTCACTAACTTATATCTTTGGTATCGGTCGTACCACTGCTCAGAAAATCTTAGAAGCAGTTGGCATTGCCCCTACTACTAAAGTTAGCCAGTTAGATGATACACAGTTAGATGCTATCCGTGCACAAGTTGCAAATTACATGACTGAAGGTGATCTTCGTCGTGAAGTGTCGATGAATATCAAGCGCTTGGTTGATCTTGGTTGTTACCGTGGCATCCGCCATCGCCGTAACCTGCCAGTTAGAGGTCAGAACACCAAGAACAACGCTCGTACTCGTAAGGGTCCGACACGCCCTCTCAAAAGATAATTAACTTAGGAAGCTAAAAGATGGCTAAAGACACTCGTAGTCGCAAAAAAGTGACTCGTCGTTCAGTATCGGAGGGCGTTGCCCATATCCATGCGTCTTTTAATAACACCATTGTTACGATTACCGATCGTCAAGGTAATGCACTGGCTTGGGCCACTTCAGGTGGACAAGGCTTCCGTGGTTCACGTAAATCTACACCATTTGCAGCTCAGGTTGCAGCTGAAGTCGCTGGTAAAGCGGCTCAAGAATACGGTGTTAAGAATATCGACGTTTTGGTCAAAGGACCAGGACCGGGTCGTGAGTCTGCGGTAAGAGCACTTGGTGCATTGGGTTATAAAGTTAACAGCATCTCTGATGTGACCCCAATCCCACACAATGGTTGCCGTGCGCCGAAAAAGCGCCGCGTCTAATATTAAAGACGAAGCTTTTTATCATAAGAGCTTATAGGAGACATAACAATGGCCCGTTATATTGGACCAAAACTCAAATTATCACGTCGTGAAGGTACAGACTTAGGCCTTAAGTCTGGTGTTAAACCATATGACGTAAAAACGAAAAAAGCGGCTCGTCCACCTGGTCAACATGGTGTAAGCCGTAACAAAAGCTCAGAGTATTCTTTGCAGTTACGTGAAAAACAAAAAGTTAAGCGTATCTACGGTGTACTAGAGCGTCAGTTTGCGAACTACTATAAAGAAGCTGCTCGTAAGCGTGGTGCTACTGGTGAGAACCTACTAGCCATGCTTGAGAGCCGTTTAGACAACGTAGTATATCGCATGGGCTTTGGCTCAACTCGTGCTGAAGCACGTCAGCTCGTTAGCCATCGCACTGTGATGGTAAAAAAAGCTGGCCGCGATGAGTTTGTTCGTGTGAACATTCCATCAATTCAGTTGCAAGATGGTGATGTCGTCGCTATCCGTGAGAAGTCTCGCGAACAACTACGTATTAAAAACGCTATTGAACTAGCGACACAACGTGGTATTCCAGAATGGCTAGATGTTGACCACAGCAAGCTACAGGGCACGTTTAAACAAGCGCCTGATCGCATTGATCTACCTGCTGAAATCAACGAAAGCTTGATCGTTGAGCTATACTCTAAGTAAGTAACGTACTGCTCGATGTTATAACAATAGCATTGAGCAATTGACGTTAATTAAACCAGTTTAATAAATCGAGGTGACATCATGATGCTAAGTGCAACTGAGTTTCTAACGCCGAACGCCATTAACGTGGATACGGTTAATGAAACGATTGCGAAAGTCACGCTCGAACCGTTAGAACGCGGCTTTGGGCATACCTTAGGTAATGCCTTACGTCGCATCTTGTTATCTTCATTACCTGGTGCTGCAGTCATTGAAGCTGAGATTGATGGTGTTGACCATGAATACTCAACGCTTGAAGGACTACAAGAAGACGTGCTTGACTTGCTTTTGAACTTAAAAGGCTTGGCAATCACCCTTCATGACCAAAATGAAGTATTCTTGACCTTGGATAAACAAGGTCCAGGCACTATTACTGCTGCAGACATCACGTTGCCGCATAATGTCGACATTATCAATCCAGAATTGGTATTGGGTACATTAAGCGACCGTGGTCATCTTAAGATGCGTTTGCGTGTGGTAATGGGTCGTGGATATGAGCCAGCAAACCAGCGCCGTGAAGATGGCGACACTAAAGCGATTGGACGCTTAAAGCTTGATGCAAGTTTTAGTCCAGTACTGCGTGTTGCTTATCAGGTTGAGAACGCACGTGTAGAACAACGTACTGATCTTGATCGTCTTATCATCGAGCTTGAAACTAATGGCACTATCGATCCAGAAGAAGCAATTCGTAAAGCAGCCACTATTTTACAACAACAGATTTCTATCTTTGTTGACCTAGAAGCTGAAGAAGCGCCTGAGCCTGTGAAAGAAAAAGAAGAGGTTGATCCGGTGCTATTACGCCCTGTGGACGATCTTGAACTAACGGTTCGCTCAGCCAACTGCTTGAAAGCTGAAAACATTTACTATATCGGTGATTTGGTACAGCGTTCAGAGACTGAACTACTAAAAACCCCAAATCTTGGTAAGAAATCATTGACCGAAATCAAAGACGTATTAGCGTCTAAAGATTTAGAGCTCGGTATGCGCCTAGACAATTGGCCACCAGCTGACCTTCGTGTCGATGATCGCTTTTCTTATCGTAGCCGTTAAACTTTAAGGATTTTTGACTATGCGCCATCGTAAGAGTGGAGTCAAGCTGGGTCGTACCGGCAGTCATCGTAAGGCAATGTTTCAGAACATGACCAACTCATTATTTGAGCATGAACTGATCAAAACAACTTTACCAAAAGCAAAAGAATTGCGCCGTGTTGCTGAGCCATTAATCACTTTGGCTAAAGAAGACAGCGTTGCTAATCGCCGTTTGGCATTTAGCCGCATGCGTAGCAAAACTATGGTAGGCAAACTATTTGGCACGTTAGGTCCTCGTTACCAAACTCGTCCAGGTGGTTATTTGCGTATCGTAAAATGCGGTTACCGTGATGGTGACAATGCGCCAATGGCTTATGTAGAATTGGTTGATCGTGACTAATTTTATACGCTCATTGTATAATAAAAAAAGCTCCAATAATTTGGAGCTTTTTTTATGCCTTTTATTCTTAAAATTTTTTTATGGTACGAGTGAGCTGACGTCAGCAGCACCTTGTCTGATGATTTCGGGCTGATTAGTGGTCATATCGACGATAGTAGTCAGTTTGGTGGTTTTGATACCAGCATTAATGAGACCATCTATTTGATTACCGAGTAACTCTTCAATCTCAAATGGATCATCCAATATCTCATCTCGATGCGGCAATATGAGTGAACTGGTCAATATAGGTTCATCCATCGCTGCTAGCAATGCTTGCGCAATAGGATTGCTTGGCACGCGAATACCAATGGTTTTTTTCTTAGGATGCGCCAACTTCTTAGGTACATCTTTGGTGGCGTTTAAGATAAAGGTAATCGGTGCCGGTGTATGGGCTTTTAGCTGTTTAAATTGCACATTGTCTACCGTGGCATAGTTGGCAATTTCACTTAAATCGCGACATAACAAGGTAAATTGATGCTTATCATCAAGCTCACGGATATGTTTTAATTTTTCTAGCGCGTCTTTAGCGCCTAAGCGGCAGCCAAACGCATAACTGGTATCGGTAGGATAGATAACTAATTGATCATTACGTAATAAATCCGCTGCTTGTTCGATAAGCCGCGGTTGTGGGTTGTCCGGATGAATGTAAAATACTTGCATGATTTTTCCTTATTTTTTAATTATTGGTTTTTAATTGAGACAATTTTTTCATTAATTAGATGTAGTTCAATCATTAGACATATTAAAAAAGTTATTTTAAAAATTAAGAAAATCTGTATTTTTAACATACTACTTTAGTTATCAGTATAGCTTAAAGCAAATATAAGTTTAGTGGCAAGGCGTTACCAACCGTAGAAAATCGTTAATAAGTAGGAACACTTAGTAATTTGAATTAAGCGTTGATTTCAGATGAAGGAGTACAAACGCTAATTAAAGCAGTCAGTAAAGTCTTAGCGTCACGCGGCAGAGTATAAGGTTTGGCTATATAGCTTTCTACTTGCTGATAGACATCATTAGCAAAGGTACTACTGCTAGTGTCGAAGTCGGCAAACAAGTTATCTTGTGAGACTTGGAAGTTTCGACCACACGCTAAGGTGAATAAACATTCTAATGCCTGTGGTTTGATCTCTACGCGCTCAAATGCTTGCTGCTGAGCTTCTGTCCTACCGTCTGGAGCATACCAGTAGCCAAAGTCAGGTAATTGTCTACGAGCGTCACCAGCCAGGCACCAATGACTCAGCTCGTGCAGGGCACTGGCAAAAAATCCATGAGCGAATTCAATTCTGGCAGGCTCATTGTCTTGAGCAGGGAAATACTCTGGCTCACCCTCACTACGAACCAATATCACTTGCTGGTTAGTAAATAAAGTATTAAATAGCTGTATGAGCCAATCAGTGGCTAATCGTTCGCTATCAATTATCAACCCTGCTGAGTAAGTATTGTCAGGCTGAGTAGTAGATAACTTTTGCCACTGACTTCTCCATTCTCTTAAATACTCATCTTCATCGAGGCACAGTCTATTGCTAAGAGCATTTTCAGTATGACGATCTAGTTGAGTAAGATATTGCAGCAACGAACTTGCTGTAGCAGGAGAAAGTAAATCAGAAAAATTAATTTTATTATCAGGTAGATTCATAGAGAAGACATTGACTTAATAAATATTAAAGACAAAAAATTTTAGGTAAAAAAGTAAGTAGTAAAAAAGCTTGAACATATTTGCTATCAAAAAATCTTAACATACTAGCGCTAGCAGAATATGGCACTTTCCGTTAGTATGGCAGGCAATATTATACACCGTTTTTATGAATGAGGCCGCGCATGTCAAGCACTCCAGAAACTAAACCGTCAGCACCTTACGCTGACAATAAAAAAGCGCCTGTATCTACTAGCATGCTTGAGCACATTTCTTTGGACAAATGGGCAGACACGGGTTTTGAGTGGTCAGGAGAAGTCGATCCAAACTCTTTTGAACGTCTTGCCACGACGTTGAGCGCCGAGCATGATCAGTCAAACACTCAGTTAAACGCTGAACTCTATCGCCGTAATAATGTTTTGCATTTGGCATTTACGTTGACAGGTGATGTTTGGCTAACGTGTCAACGCTGTTTACAACCAATTGCGATAGACTTATCTGATGATTATGACATTGCACTACTCGAAAATGACAGCCAAGTACGCTTGATTGATGAAGAGCAAGACTACTTGTTACTTGATGAAATCGTCACTGAGCAGTCTCCGGAGCGTCTATTACCATTTAAAAAACTGGTAGAAGATGAGATATTGCTCAAAATACCAATGGCGCCAAAGCATGATGATTGTGAGATGTCAGTTGAGCAGTTTGGCGAGATACCAGAAGAAGAAGAGAATGAAAATCCATTCGCTGCTTTAGCCTCCTTAAAAGGTAAGCTATAAGAGCCAAATTTATTTATTCAAGTATTTGAGAAGCCTTCTATCTGCTTTGTACAGAAGAGTGCAAGGCAGGGCTTTATTAATCTAATAAACATGCGTATAATGTCCGGTTTATTGCATTCGAGCAACCTGTTGCGTGCTGATAGAAGCTGACTAGGTAAATTTTTTATAAATTTCAGACATAGTTAGCGCTTTATGTAAGTAACAATCTATTTAACTAATGATGCTTCAGACTTAGGTTGTTGTGATTATATAGCCTCTGTCAGTATCGACTAAAGCTGAATTTCAAGCTTATCCCTTTTAAGTATAGGAGCTATATCATGGCTGTTCAAAAAAGTCGTAAAAGCCGTTCTCGTCGTGACATGCGCCGTTCACATCACCGTATGGAAATTGCTGAACTAAGCGTAGATGCTACCACTGGTGAAAAACATCGTCGTCATCACATGACTAAAGATGGTTTCTACCGTGGTCGTCAGCTATTCAAAGCTAGTCAAGATGCCTAAGACATTGGCCCTATGATAGCTAGGTAAAATAGTGACAGTACTGGTGACTGTTGTTGTATTTACCTGGCTATCATTGGTCAATAAGCTTTGAGCTAAAAAAAGCCAAGTTATTTCGCTATCATATATTATGTGGCTGGATAACTTGGCTTTTTGTTATTTATGACTAAACTCATTGCTTAGATGACTTTTTATTTTTAGCAGATAGAAACACGTACTCAAACGTTAGTGATTTTGATTGGTACTGTGTTTTCCTATCGTTGTTCGGTCTGCATCCGCTATGATAATAGTGTGTGTCAGTGTATAGTTTACTGACAATCCGTTTTCTTAGATAAATAATTGAACTAGCGGCTTTGTATCACATCTAATAATATAATACACCCCATTGTTTTAGGGATATTTCTAATCAGATAAGGGATATTGGTTATGGCTTCTGTACCCGATATGGTAAAAAAGCAACCCGCTCGTATCGCGGTCATTTTTCCTGGACAAGGATCTCAAGCAGTCGCGATGACGAGTGAGCTTGCTGAAATCTACCCAGAGATACGCGATACATTTACCGAAGCGAGTGAGGCGCTTGGTGAGGATTTGTGGGCAATCTGTCAGGATGAAGAAAAACTCAATCAAACCGAGTATACTCAGCCAGCGCTACTGACAGCTAGCATTGCCATTTGGCGTGTCTTACAACAAAAAATAGAAGAGACGCCTTGCTATTTAGCTGGTCACTCTCTGGGCGAGTACAGCGCCCTGTGTGCTGCCAATGTGATATCGCTTGGTGATGCCGTCACCCTAGTGCATAAGCGCGGTCAGTTGATGCAAGAGGCCGTTGTAGGTGTCGATACTGCTATGGCTGCCGTGTTAGGACTAGAAGACAACCGAGTCGAAAATCTGTGTGAGCAAGCAACAGAGCATGTCGAGGGTGCCATTGTTGGCGCTGCTAACTTCAACAGCCCAGGACAGGTAGTGATCTCGGGTAACGCTGCTGGCGTTAACGCTGTAATCGACAAAGTCAAAAATACGGGCAAAAAATCTGTGCCCTTAAAAGTGAGTGTGCCATCTCATTGTGCATTAATGGAGCCTGCAAGTAATGCCTTAGCTGAGATATTAGCAGGTATTCAATTTGATCAAGCGACCATTCCTGTGATTCAAAATCGCTATGCGCGTGTTGAAACCAGTGCAGTAGGTATCAAACAAGCATTGACTGAACAGCTGAGTGAGCCAGTACTGTGGTCAAAAACCATGCAGGAACTGGCTGATAAGCAAATTAATCTATTAATCGAATGTGGCAGTGGCAACGTATTAAGCAATTTGGCTAAGCGTCAAGCGCAGCCAATCGCAAGCTATCCTACAGACAAGCCTGCCCGTCTAGAAAAACTATTAGAGGTGTTATCATGAGCCGTACGATTACATTAGTAACTGGCGCTAGTCGCGGTATCGGAAAGGCAGTCGCCAAACGCTTTGCTAAAGAAGGACATTTTGTTATTGGCACCGCGACCACTGAAAAAGGTGCTGAACTTATTGATGACTATCTTCATGATAGTGGTGGTATCGGTCGCGTCTTAGACGTACGTGATACTACTCAAATTGATAAATTGTTTGAAGAGATCGAAAGCGTCTATGGAGCGGTACAAGTATTGGTTAACAATGCAGGTATCACGCAAGACGGTCTGCTAATGCGTATGAAAGACGATGACTGGTCAAATGTCATCGATACGAATTTGACCTCAGTTTACCGCATGAGCAAACGCGCAGTACGCGGTATGATGAAAGCGCGCCGTGGTCGTATTATTAATATCACCTCTGTTGTTGCTCAAATGGGTAATGCAGGTCAATCTAACTATGCCGCGACTAAAGCTGGTGTAGAAGGTTTCAGTCGTACGCTTGCACGTGAAATCGGTTCACGCCAAGTGACTATCAATTGCGTGGCACCAGGTTTAATCGAGACTGATATGACAGATGAGCTCGACGAGCGCCTATTGAATTCTATGCTAGATGCCGTTCCTATCAGCCGTCTTGGTCAACCAGAAGACATCGCAGCAGCAGTACATTTCTTAGCCAGTGATGAAGCCAGCTATATCACCGGCGCGGTCATTCCGGTCAATGGTGGCATGTATATGTAGTCAATACACGGACGTTACATAGTTATAATAAAAAACTGTGTGAACGAGTGTAAACTATAATAAAGGATGCTATAATTACGAATACTTTTGAGTCAAAGCCCTGTATGATAACAGGGCTTTATTAGACAGACTGTGTAACAAGTCATAGAGTACTCAGACAGCGATGCTGATCTGGCAAATACATTTTATATATCATGCTATAGAGCTTAAATAAGGCGCTATAGCAGTTTATTAAAAATAATAGATGATAATGGAGTAATCTATATGAGTAATGATATCGAGCTAAGAGTAAAATCAGCAGTTGCTGAGCAACTAGGTATGAACGTTGAAGACATCAATAATGATGCTTCATTCATGGAAGACCTAGGTGCGGACTCGTTGGACCTAGTTGAATTGGTGATGTCTTTTGAAAGTGATTTTGGTATCACTATTCCTGACGAAGACTCTGCAGAATTGACTACTGTTCAAAAAGCAATTGATTACGTACAAGCCCAGCTGTAATTTGCCATTTGTTTAGCAAATTTTATAATGCCGCTTATCTTAATAGATAGGCGGTTTTTTTATGAGGGTGATTTAATTGATCAGTTGCATTAACATAAGCTACGTCAATTAACATTACTCAACATACTCTTACTATTCACGTTTGGTTCGTTTGTCTATACTCATCATGGTAAACAGTACAAAGCACGGTGATGTTCAATAACACACCACCGAAAATAAATATGAATAATAAATAACAATATTTCAAGGAGCAGTTATATGGGTATGTTCAGTTTTGCAAAAGATATCGGTGATAAAATCTTTAATCGTGATGACGAGAAACACGATGCCAAATCAGAGACCAAGGCAGATGCCAATACACCGGTAAAAAGCAGCGAGCCTTCAGCTCAATCAGTTGCTAACATTCTGTTGCGTCGTATTCAGCAACAGAACCTAAATATCAGTAATTTAAAAATCAAATATAACGGCTCTACAGATACAGCAGAAATCAGCGGTAACGCGAAAACTCAAGCTGATCGTGAAAAAGCGATTATTGCTATTGGTAACGTACAAAATGTTGCTAAGGTCATTGATAATATCGATATCGAAGAAGATGCACCTGAGTCAACGATGTATACGGTAAAATCTGGCGATAGCTTATCTAAGATTGCGAAAGATGTTTACGGTGAGTCTGGCGATTATATGAAGATATTTGAAGCCAATAAGCCAATGCTATCTGATCCAGATAAGATTTATCCAGGCCAAGTGTTACGCATTCCTAAGCCATAACAAATTGATGATATAAGCAATAAATAATCTGTACAAAAAATCGATGATAAAAAAGCCTCTTTTATAAGAGGCTTTTTTATTATTTAAAATGATATAGCAATGGATATGAAGTTCTAATAGTGGCTAATACTTGAAGTATTTAGACTTGGGTGCTGTCTTTCAGCTTTTTTTGCTGCTCATTCAAGGCCCACTCGATATGCTCGTCGAGCATAGCATTGTGTATAGTGAGCTTGGATTTTAACTGTTCAACCACGTCCAAACTGGCATTGGCATTGCCAAGACCAATCGCGATATTACGTAAGAAATTGATATAGCCTGTGCGTCTGAGCGGGCTTCCTTGTGTGTTGTTCAAAAAATCCGCTTCTTGCCATTGCCATAATTCAAGCAAACTGCTGTTATCGAGACCATGCCTTGGTGCGAAGTCCTTAACGGTAGTCAGATTGGCATAACGATTCCATGGACAGATCAGCTGACAGTCATCGCAGCCAAACACCCGATTGCCAATCGCGCGTCGATACTTGGTATCAATAATACCATCGTGTTCAATCGTCAAATAAGAGATACAGGCAGAGGCATTGAGCTCATAAGGCGCTACAATCGCTTGGGTAGGGCATACATCAATGCAAGCGCTACAACTGCCACAATGCTCTTTAACAGGCTGGTCATCGGGCAGCTCTAAGCTTAAAAACAGCTCACCTAGCACAAAAAATGAGCCAGCTTGTTTGTTGATTAATAACGTATGCTTACCTGTCCAGCCCAGACCAGCAGCATCGGCAATAGGCCGCTCAAAGATAGGCGCAGAATCACTAAAGGGTCTAAAAACAAACTCTTTATCTGAACCAATATCGAGATGTTGCCATTCAGGAAGCATGGCCTCGATATTCAGAGCCAATTGCTTTAAACGGCTACGCATTGTCTTATGATAATCACGACCTCTTGCATAACGCGCAATGATGCCTTGGTTGGGATGGTCGTTGTCTGTGACAGCACGCGGTGTTGGGGCTTTGGTTAGGTAGTCCATCCTTACACTGATAATGGTTTTTGCACCCTCTACCAACTGCTCAGGATGAGCGCGCAGGTGATGGTTATTGTGCATGAACTGCAATTGACCCTCGTAGCCTTTATCCAGCCACTTCTGTAGCTGTTCGATTTGCTTAGTAAACAGTGGATGATGGACAGATAAAAACCCACAGTCAGCAAACCCTAATGTTTGCGCTTGCACTTTGATCCATTGTTTAACATCTGCTGTTGTTGCAAAGACTGTTGAGTTACTAACGGCAATCTTGTTTTTATCGGTAGGCATAGAGATAGGTGCTTATTGGCGGTCTATTTTCAAAACGGTATTTTCTCACAATCAGTGGCAGTGTGAACACCATTATGATAAGACAGTGAGCATAGAGCGCAAGTAGAAAAGAAAATAAACTCACATTCATATTGATACATAAGTAGACATGAGCTTTTGCTAAGCTGATATCAAAGTTTAGAAACTAGACTCTCAACACTATAAAAATATCAGAAAAACATGGCCGAGGATAATAAATGAAGAATTTTACCAATTTATCACCTATAAAAAATACAAAACCTATTGCGCTTTATAGTAGTGAGCAAATTTATACCATGGAGCAAGCGTGGTTTGCTCAAGGATATGATAGTTTTGGCTTAATGCAGCAAGCAGCTTGGCAAATGGCACAGCAGATAGAATTGCTTTATGAACAAAAATGTCTCAATGCTAATCATTCTGCTAATACCAACGTTTATTATCGTACAGAGCGTTTGCGCCGAGTAAGTGTCTGGGTAGGCAAGGGGAATAATGGCGGGGACGGTTGGCTCATTGCTTATTACTTGCAGCAAGCAGGCTGGCAAGTAGAAGTGGTCACTGTCGGTTTTGATGTCAATGATTTTGATACTCGTACTCAGTCGGCCATCTCTAATAAGAAAGACCACAATAATGACCGTATAACTGACGCAACAAAGGCTCTTCAAATAGCGCTATCTGCCAACTGTCATTATCAACGCTTCGAAGAGATTCATAGCAGTCACAATGAGTCAGAGAAAAATGAGTCAGAGAAAATGGCTTTATTAGCTGACATTTATATTGATGCACTGTTTGGGATTGGGCTAGATCGTGCGCCAGAAGGTGTCTATAAGGAGGCTATTAGCGCTTTTAATCGTACTACTCAGCAACAAAACGCACTAGCAGTCGCCGTCGATATTCCAAGTGGATTGGTGGCTTCTACTGGTGCGGTATTTGATCGTATAGCAGTACAAGCTGATGTCACCTTATGTCTGATTGCGCGCAAATTTGGTTTACACACCAAAGATGGTGCGGATTATAGCGGAGACATAATCGATATACCGTTAATACCTTATCAAACAGCTAAACCTCACAAAATATCTGATAAAAATACCAAGCAAAATACTATTGAAGCATTTGAACCTGTTGCCATACTGCTGATGGCTGCACATAGTATGAAGCCGCGCCGCCAAAACAGTTACAAAGGTAGCTACGGTCATGCGCTAATCATTGGTGGAAATCGCGTTGATGGCTCTCAAGGGATGGGCGGTGCTGCGATACTGTCTGCATCAAGCACCATGGCAACTGGCGCTGGTAAAATAACCGTTGCCTGTCATGAGGCTTTTCATGGTGCATTATTAACGTCACTGCCAGATGCGATGACTATCAATCTGCACGATGCAGATGGGTTAAAGGCACTGATTGAACAAGTCAGTGTTGTCGCGATTGGTATGGGATTGGGCCGTGACGAAAAAGCAAAAATGTTATTTATCGACTATATACAGGCTGCCATAGCTCATGAAAAATCAATAGTGATCGATGCAGATGGTCTTTATCAATTGGCCTCGCTGCAAATGGATAGCCATGAACTGGTAACAGAGCTTCGCGAACATAGCATCAATCATCGAGTTTGCTTGACACCGCATAGCGGCGAAGCGGCTAGATTGCTCGATCAAAAAATAAGCGAGGTAGAAAGTGATAGATTGCGAGCCATAAAACAATGCGCTGCAGTTTATGGTGGTGACTGGGTATTAAAGGGAGCAGGGTCGCTAGTTTTGGAGCAAAAATCAGGACGAGCGCGAGTATATGTCTGTGATGCGGGCAATGCTGGTATGGCAACTGCTGGCATGGGCGATATTCTATCTGGAGTGATTGCTGGATTATTAGCACAACAAGACTTAGCAGCAGAGTCGTACAGTTTATCTCAGGCAGTGCTTATTCATGGATTTGCAGGAGATGTATTGGTCAACCAAAATAGTGATTGTCATAGTGAAAACAGACTTATGATTGGACAACGAGGGCTGCAAGCGCAAGATATGCCAGCAGCCATTCGTCATGTTATGCAATTAATGATAGTTGAGTAGTCATCATTAGTATAAAGACTAGGTCGTAGCGCTGCTACAGTATTGGTCGATTGCCTGCTGTACGCGTTCACGTTTTAGCTCAATTTCACGGCCATCTAGATATTGACGCTTGCCATTTGCATCCATCTCATAGATACGTCCGCCAACGTTTAGATTCGTTAAATTGTTACGTAGCGATTGGCAGCGCTGAGCATTGGCTTGCGCTTCTTGCTCTTTGATACGCGCTTCAAGTGCGGCTACGCGCTGTTCTTCTGCCGTTTGAGTATTATTGCTTTGGCTGGGGTCTGTTTTGCCAGCCATTTGTCCGGCGTTGTTTTGTCTACCGTCACTACGAAATTCAATCAACTCAACGTTTTTACCATTTTGCGGTGCGTGCTGGCTATATTTAACTTCGCCATATGCGCCAATGGATTTATAAACTTGAATAGCCTGACTGGTATTCATGGATAGCATTAGCATACAGGTGGTACTCGTTAGCCATTTAGCAGCAGTCGCTATTTTAGACGCATATGCCATAGCAGCAATCCTTTTGTTTGATAAAAGCAGATTCGTATAAATATAACATTTGAATGGTTGATTGACAGTAGTAATATACTGACTTTCGATTCTAACAAATAATACTTATCAATGTATATTATTTAATAACTAATAGTTTGGGATAGGCTTTAGAAGTTTTTCTTGACAATAGCGGGCAAACCATCGAATATAATAGAAGTTGATTGGTCAGTGAACGGCTTTTATGATATTGCCGTGGCACTTGAAAATGATCACTACGAGCTACTTATCGGTAGTTTATGCAGTGTTATTTTCTTTGTGATGATGATATAGCACACGTAGCATTGGCTACTCATAACTATACATTGTCTCCGGACTTATCTGTCTACAATGACTAAGATAAACTTATTATTTGAACTGTGCTAAATGTAATTCTGGCAATTGTGCAAAATACGATACAGTACTGGTTATAAAAAAGTACGCCAAAGCCTCTGTTATAAGTTTTAGTAACTTATGCATAGTATTTGGGTATAAATATCCTGTTATCTCTACGTCTTTGCACTCATGAATTTATTATCAGTACTTATTTATAGAAAGACTCAATAATAAGCTTCTTTCATAGGTGCGTCCGCATCTTGTCACTGTATATCGATAAACATCCATCACAAAACTGACCTTACATACATTGCTATGTTTGAGTAATTTGCTGTCTTAAAAAAACAACGTTACTTAAATATGATAGGCAAATATTCTTGATATGGACAAGAATTGGCACCCATCTTATGAGCGTGAAAATAATACCTATAAGGGGTTATCTTCAGTCATAACATACTGCGAATTCTCGCCGCAAAAAAAGGTGATGACAGTGACGCAAACCACGCAAAGTCCGAATATGACGGGACATACCCAAACGGGTAATGCCGCCAAAAATTTTGAAGAAAAACAACAACGTCTTGCAGAAGGCAGCGCTCAGCCTGTGATGCTATCGGGCGCTGAAATGCTGGTACAAGCGCTGACAGACGAAGGTGTCAAATATATCTTTGGTTATCCAGGCGGTGCCGTTCTGCACATCTATGATGCACTATTTCAGCAAGAAGCCATTGAGCACATCTTAGTGCGCCATGAGCAGGCGGCAGGACACATGGCAGATGCTTATTCACGAGTTACTGGTGAGACGGGGGTTGTACTGGCAACCTCAGGACCTGGTGCCACCAATACGGTTACCGCTATTGCGACCGCTTTTATGGATTCAGTACCGATGGTCGTGATTTCAGGTCAGGTACCAAGTAGTCTAATCGGTGAAGACGCTTTCCAAGAAACGGATATGGTGGGGGTATCGCGTCCGATCGTTAAGCATAGTTTTCAGGTGCGCCATGCTAGCGAAATTCCGATGATTGTCAAAAAGGCATTTCACATTGCACAGTCTGGCCGACCAGGTCCTGTCGTTATTGATGTGCCAAAAGACATGACTGCGCCTAGTGAAAAGTTTGCCTATAAATATCCAGAAGAGGTATTTATACGCTCTTACCAGCCTTCGCTCAAAGGCCATAATGGTCAGATCAAAAAAGCGGTCGAGACACTACTATCTGCCCAGCGTCCTGTCGTATATGCAGGTGGCGGCGTTATTTGGAGCAATGCTCACGAAGAGTTGACTGATCTGGCTCACCGTCTTAATTTACCAGTGACCAATACATTGATGGGTCTTGGTGCATTTCCTGGCTCTGATCGTCAGTTCCTAGGTATGCTTGGTATGCATGGTACTTATGAAGCCAACATGACTATGCATCATGCCGATGTTATTTTGGCAGTGGGTGCGCGTTTCGATGATCGCGTCACCAATAATGTTAAAAAATTCTGTCCGAACGCGACGATTATCCATATCGATATCGATCCTGCGTCGATCTCAAAGACCATCCTTGCGCATATTCCTATCGTTGGCGATGTAAAATCTGTCTTAACCGATATGCTAGAGATCGTTGGAGAAGATAAGCAATTAGAGCAACACGCATTGCTCGATTGGTGGTCACAAATTAATGAGTGGCGTAAGCGCCATGGTTTGCGTTATGACACCAGCACAGATAATGGCATTAAGCCACAAAGTGTCGTACAAGCTCTAGATAAAGTGACTAACAGTAACGCTATTATCACAAGTGACGTCGGTCAGCATCAGATGTTTGCAGCCCTTTACTATACTTATAATGAGCCTCGCCAATGGCTGAACTCAGGCGGCCTAGGTACGATGGGCGTTGGCTTGCCGTATGCCATGGCAGCCAAGCTTGCTAATCCAGAGCGTGATGTGGTGTGTATCACAGGCGAAGGCTCTATTCAGATGAATATCCAAGAGCTGTCAACTTGCTTGCAGTATGACTTGCCAGTTAAAATTCTAAATTTAAATAACGCACAGCTAGGTATGGTGAAGCAGTGGCAGGACATGCTGTATGAAGGTCGCCATGCACAGTCTTATATGAACTCCTTGCCAGATTTTGTCAAATTGGCTGAAAGCTATGGTCATGTTGGTATCAAGATTACTGACCCTGATACGATGGAAGAGCAGTTGGCTGAAGCGATGGCCATGAAGGACAAGTTGGTATTTATCGATGTTTATGTCGATCGTAATGAGCATGTATATCCGATGCAAATCGCTGGACAAGCCATGCGTGATATGTGGTTAACAAAAGGGGAGCGTACCTAATGCAACAACAACATCTGATTTCGGTATTGATGGAAAACGAAGCGGGTTCGTTGTCGCGTCTAGTCGGTTTGTTCTCACAACGTGGCTACAATATCGAAACGCTCAACGTCGCGCCTACTGATGACCCAAGCATTTCACGCTTGACCTTAACGACCATTACCTCACCAGAAAGAATTGAACAAATCACCAAACAATTGCATAAATTGATTGAAGTGGTTAAAGTGCATAATCTGACAGAGAATGTACACGTTGAGCGTGAATTGATGCTCATCAAAGTACGAGCGACTGGCAGCGTACGTGAAGAGGTGAAACGCAGCGCAGATATCTTCCGTGCGCAGATTGTCGATGTGAATGCCAACTTATATACGATTCAAATCGTTGGTGACAAAGCAAAACTTGATGGCTTTATTGACGTACTTGGACGTGACCGTATTATGGAAGTGGTTCGCTCGGGTGTGATTGGTATTGCCCGCGGTGAGAAAACCCTTAGCACCTAGAATTAATGCCCAAATATCCTATTTTATTAAAGAACTATTTATCTAAATCAACAAAGCGCTTATCTTAATCACTATCTTGATTACAGTATAAGCGTCTACTATCCATGGTAAGCCATGATTGAGGACAAGGACTCTATTTATGAACGTTTTTTATGACAAAGATTGTGATCTATCCATTATCCAAGGTAAAAAAGTGGCCATTATCGGTTATGGTTCACAAGGCCATGCGCACGCGCTTAACTTACAAGACTCAGACGTTGATGTAACGGTTGGTCTACGTGCCAACTCAGGCTCATGGAAAAAAGCTGAAAATGCGGGCCTAAAAGTTGCTGAAGTCGAAGAAGCGGTAAAAGCTGCTGACGTTATCATGATTTTGACACCTGATGAGTTCCAAAAAGAGCTTTACAACGATGTCATTGAGCCAAACATCAAAGAAGGCGCGACATTAGCTTTCGCTCACGGTTTTGCTATCCATTATAACCAAGTAGTGCCACGTAGCGACCTTGACGTTATCATGGTAGCACCAAAAGCACCAGGTCACACCGTACGTTCAGAGTTCACCAAAGGTGGCGGTATCCCTGACTTAATCGCCATCTACCAAGATGCTTCAGGTCAAGCTAAGCAATTAGCATTATCCTACGCTGCTGGCGTTGGTGGTGGTCGTTCAGGCATCATCGAAACTACATTTAAAGATGAGACTGAAACCGATCTATTCGGTGAGCAAGCGGTTCTTTGTGGCGGCGCGGTTGAATTGGTAAAAATGGGCTTTGAAACCCTTACTGAAGCAGGCTACGCGCCAGAAATGGCTTACTTTGAGTGTTTACATGAGCTAAAGCTTATCGTCGACTTAATGTATGAAGGCGGTATCGCTGACATGAACTATTCAATCAGTAACAACGCTGAATACGGCGAATATGTGACTGGTCCTGAAGTTATCAATGAGCAGTCTCGTGAAGCCATGCGTAACGCGCTAAAACGCATCCAGTCTGGTGAGTACGCAAAAATGTTCATCTCTGAAGGTGCAACCAACTATCCATCAATGACAGCTCGTCGTCGTAACAATGCAGCGCATGAGATCGAAACCACAGGTGCCAAATTGCGCGCTATGATGCCTTGGATCGGTGGTAACAAAATTATCGATAAAGACAAAAACTAATTCGATACTACTTAAATAGAGTATTTGGTAGTTTATTAAGTAACCCGTGTTATCACCTGATAGCACGGGTTTTTTATATCCTACTTTTGACATATGGTTACACCGCTATATGTGTTGGTTGAAAACCAGTAAAAACTGCCCAATATAGGCAGGCATCTTCACATTAGCCAGTGGGCTTTTATTGTGCTTATTTATCTTTGATTGATCAAAGTAGATGAGTCCTCATTCATATTTTCTATAGATTACAGGTTGTATGTTGTGCAAATATCTTATCCAGACTGGCTAACGCCGCAATTCGTGTATATTACTCTTAGCGCTGTCGTAGCAGTTTTAATTTGGATAGAAGGAGAAATGCTTAAGAAAACCGATGGTAAACTGCCTAAATCTAAGTTTTTCCAAATCAGTTCAATCTTAGATACCATCTGGTTCTTTATCTCTGTTGTTGTCCTATACGTGATTGATTTGGCACCGCTCGCGATTGCTGTACCTGCCGCTTATGGCATTTATACGACCTTTGGTTGGGTTTACGGTACGCGACTACTAAAGCGCAAAGGTATCCCTGATTCTCCTAAAGACATGGTCATACCGGCCAAATATATTGCTTATAGTCAGTCGTTTTCGTTGATATTTTTTGGGCTATGTTTGCTTGTATTAAGTTCACCATGGTTAACGATATTGCAATAGGTAATGAATGAGTTTTTAACCTATAAGGGTCTTTCTTGTCGTATTTAACGATGGCTTCGCAATTGTAGCCTAATATTCATATGTTAGAAATTTATTCAATATCAATATGATAACGGCAAAAATGCTAGCTATTTTGATGGGTTTTAATAGCTGGAATTTATTTACAAAAATCATCAATTTAGACTGTTACCTGTATAGAAAACTGTTATAATCAGATTGTACTCAAAGTATTTGAGGTAAAAAATTCAGGTTTTCTCTTAGATTATTTGCAATTTTGAACCGTAGCGTTCAGCAAAAGATGCATGGGTATATATCAATTAATCGGTGATGACACAAGTCTCGCCAACAGTTAAAGAGTCAGGAAAATTTATGTCAGATAAAGTTGAAGGCACTGTAAAGTGGTTTAATGAAGCTAAAGGTTTTGGTTTTATCGCTCAAGACAACGGCGGACAAGACGTATTCGCTCACTACAGCGCTATCCAAGGTAGCGGTTTCAAAACGCTAGCCGAAGGCCAAAAAGTGTCGTTCATCTTAGGTGAGGGCAAAAAAGGTCCACAAGCTGAGCAAATCGAAGCACTATAATCTCTTTGCTGTTTGGGCACACTGATGTTTAGTACGCTCGATGACAGTGAGAGTGACGATATACATAAAATTTTTGTTTATAAAAACAATAAAAATACTGTTTAGACTTTAAAAAAAAGCAACCTCTTATCAGGTTGCTTTTTTTATATCATTTTATCTGAAGTAGCGTTTGATTGATTTTCTTAATAATTATCAGTTCATAATAGGTACTGACTCAATAATAAATAAGGCTCTATTATGAAATGGGAAACTTGGTTTTCAATTGACTGGCAACAGCTGTTAGGCATTTCATTGTCTGCGGTGGGTTTCTATATAGGTTTAATGCTTTTTACCCGACTGATGGGTCTGCGCAGCTTTTCCAAACTATCAAGTCATGATTTTGCCATGACAGTTGGTATTGGTAGTATATTAGCGTCGACTATATTGGCGGATAAACCATCGTTACTGCAAGGACTGTTTGCGGTTGCGGTATTGTTTTTGATTCAAGGTGCTATCTCAATAGTGAGGCGCAAGATTAAACCTCTAAAAGCGCTGATAGACAATCGTGCCATCATACTCATGGCACATGGCGAATACTTCTCAGATAACTTAAAAGAAGCGAATCTTACGACCAGCGATGTTCAAGAAGTGCTGCGCAAAAATGGCATCAAAGCCAAAACTGAAATATTTGCGGTCATTATGGAGACGACAGGAGACATGAGCGTCATCAAAAATAATGATGTAACTCCTGACTGGGCGTTGTTTGATGACATACGTGACAGTGAGTTGTTAATGAGCTCTAACAAAGACAGCGACATATAGCTGTTGGGTTCTTCGCGACTACTATTAGTTAAACCCTAGGAAATAAATAATAACAAAATATTAAATAAACATACCATTGAGAGTGCTATAAAGAGGAGGACTCTTAAGGCTATTGTCAAAGAAAAATCACTAGATCACGTGCTTATAACTATTTATTATAGAATAGTGACAAATTTATGACGCATTATTCACGGCGTTGTCTTGACCTTATCTGCAGGCTCACGCAAGATACATAGGTCTGATAAGAACGGTTGGCTTAGCTTTAGCAGATTTTATCCGTAAGAAGTGCAATGCTAATATAATTTCGAATATTGGCGTATTTTTCTTAATTAGTTATACATCTGTTGATATAGTAATAACCTTGAGTAGTATTTTGAACGACGACTTGAACCACAACGAAAATTTGGTTCTTAACTGATATTTTTTAATTCATAACATTAATAAACGAGGAACGTATGAAAGCATTAGTAGCGGTCAAGCGTGTCATTGATTATAACGTAAAAGTACGTGTAAAAGCCGATAACTCTGGCGTTGATCTATCAAACACCAAAATGTCGATTAACCCTTTTGACGAAATCGCAGTAGAAGAAGCCGTTCGTCTAAAAGAAGCTGGCGTCATTGATGAAATCATCGTCGCGTCTATCGGTCCAAAAGAGTCACAAGAGCAAATTCGTGCAGCCCTAGCATTGGGTGCTGATCGTGGTATTTTAGTCGTGAGTGACGAAAAACCGTATCCACTACAAGTTGCCAAGATTCTAAAAAATATCGCTGAAACAGAAAGCACAGATATTATCTTGTTGGGTAAACAAGCGATTGATGACGACAACAACCAAACCGGTCAGATGCTAGCGGCATTGATGGGTATCGGTCAGGGTACGTTTGCCTCAGAAGTGAAGGTTGAAGGCGACAAAGTCAACGTAACGCGTGAAATCGATGGCGGTCTACAAACCGTTGCCCTTGATTTGCCAGCAGTCATCACAACTGATCTACGTTTGAATGAGCCACGTTATGCGAAACTGCCTAACATCATGAAAGCGAAGAAAAAGCCGGTTGATGAGAAAACGCCAGCAGATTTCGGTGTCGATATGGCGTCTAAGCAAGAAATTATTAAAGTCATGCCACCTGCTGAGCGCAAAGCTGGTATTACAGTAGGGTCAGTTGATGAGTTGGTCGATAAGCTAAAAAATGAAGCAAAAGTCATTTAATTTTTCAATGATTAGATACTTCGCTACGGCATATCCTGTACAAAGCTAAGAATTTGACTGCTTTATTTATATTAAACGATAGTTGCTCAAAGGGCTTTGTACACAAACAACCGCATGAATAGATAATACGAATAAATAAAGGATTAAAACCATGGCAATTTTGGTATATGCAGAACATGACAATGCCAGTCTAAAAAAGGCAACTTTGAACACCATCGCTGCTGCTAAGCAAATCGGTGATGACATCCATGTATTAGTGGCAGGTAGTGGCGCGCAGGCCGTTGCTGATGAAGCAGCAAAAGCAGAAGGCGTGACAAAAGTATTACTGGCAGACAATGCAGCATATGAGCATCAATTGGCGGGCAATGTGGCACTATTGGTTGCTGATGTGGCTGGTGATTATAGCCATATCCTAGCAGCTGCGACCACGACTGGTAAAAACTTTATGCCACGCGTTGCCGCGTTACTTGACGTCAGCATGCTTTCAGAAATCTCAGGTGTGGTCGATGCGCAAACGTTTGAGCGTCCTATCTATGCAGGTAATGCAACGGCAACCGTAAAAACGACAGAAGACAAAGTGGTACTAACCGTACGTACGACTGCGTTTGACCCAGTAGCAAGCGAAGGTGGTTCAGCGACTGTTGAAACGATCGATAATGTACAAGAAACTGGCAAAGCTAGCTTCGTGAACGAAGAAATGGCTAAGTCTGATCGTCCAGAATTGACCTCAGCTGGTATCGTGGTTTCTGGTGGCCGTGCATTGGCAAACGGTGAGAACTTCACTAAGTACATTGAGCCATTGGCTGATAAACTAGGCGCTGCGGTTGGCGCATCACGTGCCGCTGTGGATGCAGGCTATGTACCAAACGATATGCAGGTTGGTCAAACCGGTAAAATCGTTGCACCGCAGCTATATATCGCCGCTGGTATCTCAGGCGCGATTCAGCATTTGGCTGGTATGAAAGATTCTAAAGTCATCGTTGCGATCAACAATGACCCAGAAGCGCCTATCGCTAGCGTTGCTGATTATTTCTTAGAAGCTGATTTGTTCGAAGCACTGCCTGAGCTAACTAGCAAGGTTTAATATCTAGCAAGGTTTAATATATAGTCACAGAATTACTAAACGGCTACGGCGTTACCCTCCTTAGAGGTACTACTTGTACAATCTGCAGTCGGCTGCCTTGTAATCGTTTTAGACTTCTTTGACTATATTAGTAGTAGACAGATAACAAAAACCCACTATCAATCGGTAGTGGGTTTTTTTATTGCTTGATAGAGAAGATTTTAATTGTAGTTATAAATGGACGCTAAGAGTATTGTCTTTGGCGCAAGGTTTCGTACAGACATAAAGCCCCAGCAATCGCCACGTTAAGACTCTCTTGCCCATTTGGCTGCGGTAAAGCGATAGGGGTGGCACATTGCATCAAATCATCGCTGACGCCTTGACCTTCATGACCCATAATCCACGCCACAGGCGCAGATAAATCGTGATCGTAAATGATAGTATCGGTATGTGAGCTGGTCGCCAACAGTGGAACTTTTACGTGATCTAAAATATCTTGCGTACTTAAGCCTTCATAAATAGTCAGGGCAAACTGTGCACCCATACCGGCTCGTAACGTCTTGGGAGACCAAGCTTGCGCGGTAGCACTGGTACATAAGATGTTGCGAATACCAACGGCTGCTGCTGTACGCAGGAGTGTGCCGACATTTCCGCTGTCCTGTACATCATTTAAGATCAAGCAATCTTCATCAATCATTGATAAGTTAGGCGTTGGTACGTTGATAATCGCCATGATATCGATACCAGTACCTAAGCTACGAATACTCTCGTACAGTGAATTGGATAAAATAAGAATAGGCGTATAAGTCGGCAGGCGAGTTAATACCTGCTGAACTTCAGGATGACTACGCGCTGACTCAGACAGTAGTATCTGGGCAAAAGGATAGTCGCTACGCAGCGCAGCATCTATCAGATGAACACCTTCTATGACGGTCTGACCATGCTTTTTGCGTTGACGTGCTTGTGCCAATAGGGCTTTTACAAGCTTGACGGTGGTGTTCTTATCTGAGGTAATCAGCTCGGTGGGATTTAGTACCATAGTGGATCGCTTAGAGAAGAGTAGAAGGGCGAATAACCAGCATCGAGCTTATAATCTCGCTGTAAGCTGGTTATTTTTAGAAAGTACTTATATCAATTACTGCTCAGAATAATTGACGTGTAAGTCTCTAACATAATTGACTTCGTTTTTGCTACCGAGCACCACAGGAACACGCTGATGAATGTCAGTGGGCTCGATATCTAAGATACGATTGACAGCGTCTGTCGCACCGCCACCCGCGCGTTCAATCAATAAGCTCATTGGATTGGCTTCATACATCAAGCGTAGTTTACCTGCTTTATGCGCGTATTTGGTATCAAACGGATAAGTGAAGAGGCCACCGCGGCATAAGATACGATGGACGTCACCAACCATAGCGGCGACCCAACGCGTATTGAAATCGCGTCCACGTACGCCTGTCTCGCCAGCGATTAACTCATCGATGTACTGTTGCATCGGTGCGCGCCAGTAGCGATAATTTGAGCTATTGATCGCATATTCGCTCGTATCGGCATCGATTTGCACGTTGTCTTCTATTAGCACATAGTCTTCAGTTTCTGGATCTAGGCTAAACATCACGACCTTATCTGCGATGGTCAACGCCAGTACCGTAGAGGTGCCATATAACAAATACCCTGCTGCTAGCTGTTTGTTACCTGCCTGTAGATAGTCGCTGTTTTCACTGGTTTGACCTTGACGCTCGTACGGCAGAACAGAAAAAATCGTACCTACTGCCATATTGATATCAATATTTGATGAGCCATCTAGTGGGTCAAACAAAACCAATAGACTGCCATCGTCATTAGCAGGGGTGGCATCATCAAGCTCTTCTGATGCAACGCCGGCACAATGGGTATTCTTTGCCAATGCATCTAGCAGTAAGTCATTGGCCAGTATGTCTAGTTTTTTCTGATCTTCGCCTTGGACGTTTTGATTGCCAGCCTCGCCTAAAATATCCGCCAGAGCACCTTTTCTAAGTAGTTGTGAGATGGTTTTACCAACATTAGTGACCGTGGTAATTACATCGTTGAGTGCAGGACTAGAGGCATGTTGGTTTAGATAATCTGCTAAGGTCGTCATAAAGCTTCCTAATAGAGGGTATGGAAAGTAAAAAATGGATGGTCTTAGAGTCAGGTCATAGGCGGCATTTGGCACACCTTAAATGGTTGAGTTTTTAAATAGCTTATACGGTATCTTTGTCCTGACCACAAAATCGGCTACACTATATCTATTGTTATTCATTTATAGATTTGTCAGAATTATTCTCTATGAGAATATAGCATGTCTATTTACGCTTTCCGATTGTCTGCTGAGGCGGTTTTGGTCGAATTTGATTACGGTAAATTGTAGCAAATAAGCGTCAAAATGTCCTCGTCTCTGTGCCTATCGGTGCTAAATGATTGAACAAAGATGAATAAGCGATTACGACAGACTCATATAAACCCACAATAAAGACTCGTCATTATGTCAAATTCTCTCGATAGTAGCGCTACACAACCAGTCTCACCGACTGATTATGCAAAATTTGATCCCAATACAATTCATCAAAGACTCAATACCTCACTGAGTCGTCCGCAGCTCAACACCGATGGCAGTATCAGGCATTTCTTGGGTGTTGAAGGTCTTAATAAAGCACAGCTCAAAGCTATTATCGCAAAAGCAGAGACTTTCTTTGATGAAAACGGGCAGCTCATCAATCGTCCTGAGTTAGATGGCTATACGGTCATGAATTTGTTCTTTGAACCATCGACTCGTACCCGGACGACTTTTGAAGTAGCAGAAAAACGCTTGGGTGCTAATGTACTTAATATCGATATCGAACGCTCTAGTACCAAAAAAGGCGAGAGTCTACGCGATACCTTGTGGAATCTACAGGCGATGACCGCAGATATTTTTGTAGTTCGACATTCAGCATCAGGCGCTGCGCATTTTATGGCGACAGAAGTGACCCCTGATATTGCTATCATCAATGGGGGGGATGGCTGGCATGCGCATCCTACTCAGGGAATGCTCGACATGTTGACCATTCACCGTGAGGCACCGCGCCCGTTTGAAGAGCTGTCTATCGCAATCGTTGGTGATATTAAGCACTCACGCGTCGCCCGTTCTGATATTAGCGCCTTGCAAACCCTAGGTGTGACAGATATCCGTGTGTGTGCGCCGCGTACTTTACTGCCGAAAGGTATTGAGCGTTTTGGCGTAAAAGTATATGAAAATATGGATGAGTGTGTCACTGATTGTGATGTGATTATGGGATTAAGAATACAAAATGAGCGTATCGGTTCGCCGCTATTGGCATCGTCAAGTGAATACTATAAGCATTATGGGATCACGCCAGAGCGAGTAGCATTGGCCAAGCCTGATGCGCTAGTTATGCACCCAGGGCCAATGAACCGCGGTGTTGAGATTGCCTCTAGTGTGGCTGATGGCGCGCAATCGGTGATCTTAAAGCAGGTAAATAACGGTATTGCCATACGAATGGCGGTCTTGTCGCTTGCGATGGAAGGTCAACGTGCTCATCAAGCGGCTGGCAAGTAACAGCTTGCCGCGCGACTTATTCTCATTTATTTCATTTTATTGATACGGTAATAACGTTATGTCTACCATGCTTAATACGGATGCACCCATCTTTGACCATTTACCAAAAGCATTTAAAGATGCATTGCCGCAAACTGTAACAGAAAAATTGTCTACGCTTGATGCTGAACATGAGATGTGGTTACTACCACCATTAGTAGATCTATGCGCGCGCTTGCGTGAGCCGGGCCAACAGCAACACGGTACGCTGGCATCAGAAGGTAGGGCAGCTCGTGGTAACGGGTTTTTGCATGTAGTCACGCCACCTGACACCAATCCTATTTTAGAAAATGGCTCCCTCTTAAAGGGCTTGCGTGAGCGCGCCTTGAGTGATGGCGGTATTTACTTGCATATTTTGGGCGCATTGACCACAGGGTTAGAGGGCGAACGACCGTCTAATATTGCAGGGCTTAAAAAGGGCGGCTGTATCGCAGTATCCAATGCGCGTAGACCTTTTCGCAATGACTTAGTATTGCTAAGAACACTAGAGTACGCGGCGACTTTTGGTATGAAAGTATTCTTTTATCCTGATGAGCCAAGTCTGTCTGGAGATGGCGTGGCGCATGAGGGTTATATCGCCTCTTATCATGGTTTACAAGGGATTCCTTGGATTGCGGAAACGGTTGCACTATCTAAGCAGCTGTTGATGGTTGAAGAGACGGGGATAGCCGCTCACTTCAGCCAGCTGTCTTGCAAGTCTTCGATTGAGCTGATGCGCTGGGCAAAAGATAAAGGCTTGCCTGTTACGTGTGATGTTGCGATGCATCAGCTGTATTTAACTGATGACAATCTTGAAGGCTTTAATGCTCAGGCATATGTCTTGCCACCGCTACGTAGTAATACCGACCAGCAGGCAATCCGCCGTGGCTTAAAAGATGGCACTATCGATGCCATCTGTAGTCATCACGAGCCACTGAACAGTACGGCGAAAAAAGCGCCATTTGCTGAGAGTACGCCAGGTATCTCGAATTTTGATACTTTTATGGCGCTGGCCTGTCAGCTGGTCAATGATGAGGTACTAACACTCTCAGAGCTGGTTGATAAAATCTGTCTTAATCCGGCAAAGATTGCGGGTATTCATGAGCAGTATGAAGCGATCGGCGGCGCGGTATTGGTTGACCCGAATCTTGAGTGGCAAGTGACTGCGCAATCTATGCTATCGAATGGTAAAAACACACCATTTTTTAATCAGCAGTTGCAAGGACGTGTTGTGGAGACGTTCTTTGGCTAATTTGCCCCGACAGGATGATAGTCTACCGCTATCCTCGAAGGATAAAGGGGGTGAAATGATTGACCCTCTAGAAAAAACGCACAGCACAGCCAGTGAGTCTATCAAAGCAGTGGCCATCTATGAAGTCGTCAAAGGTGTGGGGGCATTATTAGGTGCAGGTGCATTGTGGTCGTGGCATACCGATCTTGAGCATTGGCTGACGACCGCGACTGGCTCTTGGCGCCATACCTTTGGCCACCTACTTGCACCGCAAATCGACAGTGTAGTAAGTATTGCCCAACAGGCCAGCAAAAACTGGCCAGTGTTTTTATTGTTGATATTTGCTTATGCCAGTTTGCGCTTCCTAGAAGCCTATGGATTATGGCGCGATAAGACATGGGCGTATTGGTTTGGTGTGCTGGGCTATGGTGTCTTTATTCCTATAGAGGTTTATTATCTGATAACCAGTCCATTTGATTGGTTTAAACTGGTAATATTGGTTTCTAATCTGCTTATTATTATCGTGGTTTATCGTAATATGAAAAGAAAGGGTTTAATATAACCATTGAAACTGCTCAAAAAAGCCAGCCAAAGCTAGCCTAAGACATCATGTCTCAGGCTGGCTTTTTTATACGTGCTGTATTTGTGGTTTATGCCTCTGTTATTTCTTTATCCTTACGAATGCTCTTGGCGACTCTGCCAACACTGAGGCCCTGTACCAAGATAGAAAATATCACTACCGCATACGTGAGCGCCAGTAAAATGTCACGCTCTGCGCCCGTTGGTAGCTGCAGCACCAGTGCCACCGAGATGCCGCCGCGCAGTCCGCCCCATGTCAGTACTTTCCACGCTCCAGTTGGCAAGTCAAGCTGCCGCTGAAGGGTCTTTGTGGTCATACCGACAACGATAAAACGGGCAAGCAAGGCAATAACAATCGTCAAACCTGCAGCGATAAATAGATTGCCAGAATATGCAATCATCACCACCTCAAGTCCAATTAAGACAAATAAAATCGCATTGAGAATCTCATCGATCAGCTCCCAAAATAGATCGATATAGTGCCGTGTTTTATCACTCATCGCCAGTGCTCGTCCGCGATTACCGACCATCAGTCCCATCATGACCATGGCCAGTGGCCCTGAGAGATGCCAATGACTGGCCAGCGCATAGCCGCCGATCACCCCCGCCAGCGTCAATAGCACCTCTTCTTGATAACTGTCAATGCTCTTTAGCATATAGTACAAAATCGCCCCGAGCACCAGACCAAACACAATGCCGCCTCCTGCCTCAACGGCCAAGGTATGGGCCACATAGTTGGCTGTTGGGATATCGCCGCTGGATAAAATACCAAGTAGCAGGACAAAAATAACGACGCCGATACCATCATTAAACAACGACTCGCCTGCGATGACGGTCTCTAAGCTTTTTGGGGCGCCAGCGGATGATAAGATGCCCATCACCGCGATAGGGTCGGTCGGCGAGATTAAAGCGCCAAACAACAAACACCAAAGAAACGGCAAGCCAAATCCAAAGAAGGGCAACATAAGATAGAGCGCAGTGGCGATTAGCAAGGCTGAGACTAGGGTACCCACGCAGGCGAGAATACCAATGGGCAGTCGATAGCGTTTTAAGTCACTGATATTGACATGCAGCGCCCCTGCAAATAAAAGCATCGAGAGCATACCGTCCAATAGCACCTCGGTAAAATCTAGCTGCTCTAGTAAGCTCACTTCATAATCAATGAGCTGGTCGAACCCCAAAAACCCCAAAAAAATCGCACCGATAGATAGGACAATCGAGATGACCATGACTCCAATGGTCGTGGGCAGACCGATAAAGCGATGATTGACATAGGTCAGCAGGGCAGTAATCGATAAAAAGATAGCGCTGATTTCAAGTATGGTCAGGCTGGTTGCAGATGCCATAAAGCAGGTCTCTTATGAGTGATAAGTAGTAAAAGTAATCAGTACAAATTATTTAGTGTGCGCCTGTAGACTTTGGCGAATGCTGGCAGCAAAGTCACTGACATAGTAAAAGTGTTGGTGCTGCGAGTTTTTATCAATAATAAAGGCTTTGGCTTGCTGGCACATCGCGCTTAGGTCATCGATAAGCTCTTGGTAGCTTAGGTTTTCTTCTCCTGCGCGCTCAATTAGCTGTAGCTCATGCAGCAAGGTCTGCTGCTGTGCTTGATTGATACAGGCATAGTTGAGATTGACCATCGCTTGACACAGCGCCTTTAGGACCATGGCATCAGCTGCGGCATAGCGCCGAATCTCTCCAAGTGAGGTATTGATGAATTCTGATATTTTGGGCGTATAAGTCACCACGGTCAAGATAGCCACGCGCTGCTGCACCACCACTTGTTTTGGTCTAGCGGTATACGGCGGTTTGTCACGGTGCTCGGCAGGTACATAAAAATGATAGGGGCTAGGCGGCTGACGACGCATCATAATGCTCAGGCAACTGGTGAGCGATTGTACGCAGTTGACGGCTGTTTTTGGGTCATTGATACCAGGTGAGAGGGCGCGCACCGCAATCTCGGTCATCTGCCCCAGACTATAGGCAATATCATTGGAGTGTGCCAGTCGCTGCTCGATACGAATACAACCGGCAAAGCGCTGCCAAAACATACCATCAGGGGAACGTGGCACCACAGCCAACTGCGGCGTTGCGGTTTTTTGCCGATTATTGGGATGGTCTGTCGGACGTTGATAAAAATGCCCAATGACGTTTTTGTCAGTGACATAATCACCGAGGTTGCTCTGTAGATGCACCACGCCGCCATACTCTTGAGTCAGGGTGATTAAAGACTCCAAATAAATGTGCTGCAGGTAGCCCGATTGCGGCGGATAAATCGGCGTTGCCTGCCACTGGTGAAACTGCTCGACATCATGATGTTCAGCATCACGTTGATGCTGGATGTCGCATCGATCGCTGTACCAAGAATAAATATTATTAATCGCATCGTTGCTGGCATTTTGGATGACGTGAGACGCTTGAATGGCATGTACCATATGTTGTACAAAATACACCAGCAACAGCGCACAGATGATCGCCATGATAATCCCAAAGGTCACCGCCAGTTGCGGTACGCCAAAGGACACATCGTATTTGTGGATAGATTTTAAGACGAGTAGGCTATAGCTAAAGGTACCAATGAAAGCGCCAAGTACAAATTGATTGGGCGTATCTGTCAAAAAGTTGCGTAATAGCCGTGGGCCAAACTGGGAGGAGGCCATCGACAGCACGGCAATCGTAATTGAGAACGTCGTACCAGCAACGCCCAACACCGCACCAGCAATAGCGGTCATGATAGCGCGCGCCGCATCGTCATCACCTGTAAACGCAAAAGAGATCTCTCGGACCGTTTCACGATCAAAGTGCTGATCTATCGTCACCAGTACCGGCGCCAGTAAGATGCCGGCGATGACGCAAGCAGTCGGAATAAACCAATAAGAGCCGATCAACTCCTGCCACAAGTTTCTTAAACGATCGGGCAGGTCAGCCAATGTCTGTAACGACCAAAGCTGCGAAAACGCCTTCATTCTCTGCACTGAAAATAAGAGTAGTCGCTTAAAAAAGCCATTTTCAGGGTGTTTGTCCAATATTCGCGCTCCAAAAATGACTGACGAGATCTTATATAGTGAATCTATTTTAAAACAGGTATCGTCCTACAGGGATTCATTGTCCTTGCTTGCTGCGTCTACGCCCTATAGCCGGTTCAAAATAAAATGGTGATAAATTTAAGCGTAACGCTGGAGTAATCTTTTGACTATTTATTACCTTATCATATAAATAGGGCGTGTTGAACATTCACAAATAGGCACTGCTGATCGCCAAAATTGTTCCAGACAAGGCGCAAAGCGACGATAATGCAGATGCCTTAGCTAGTTTTGCAACGCAGTATGGCGCAATTTTAGCATCAGCCCCAACGATAAAAGCAGGGGACAGGACTCTTTTTTGCCGCTTCATTGGTAAAAATAGACGCTTAGAGCGACTAAGCTTACTATTTTTACCTTCGAATCGTCTAAAAAATAGTCTCTGTCAGTGCCATGGTTGAATGTTCAACACGCCCTAATAACGATGAAAAATTTAGTAAAAATAAGCCCCTATCATAGGAGCTTATTTTTATCATTATTATGTATTTTCAATTAGCTGATGAGACTATAGAACCAAGTGCTTATCGCGTTGCTTACTTTGGCTAGTGTAGAGGGTTGCTGATGATTACTATTGATGCTTGCCAACTGCATTTGCATGGTGTCTGTCGTCACTGCTTGTTTTTGCATACTCTCTATTATCAGCGGTAGATTTTTGCCAGCGCTAGATAATATCAAACTCGAGTTTTGCGTGAGCATCGTCCATCTTTGGTTGCCACCACCTGTACAGCTATAGCGAATGAGTCGAGCGCGATTATTACTCATATAGCCATTTTCTAAGTCAAAGCATTGATTGCCTTGCTTGATGGCATTGGCGGATACATCCATTTGCCAAACTTGCAAGCTTGCTTGATCATCACAAGGGGCTAGGTTAATGACATTGCCACCTTGCGGCATTAGGCACTGATCTAGTGCCATTTTATTGTGGATACGACCTTTGCTGTCTTGAATCCATTGCTCAGAGTCATCTCCTGTGCAAGCACTTGGTCCGCTGATAAAAGCATTGAGCTTACCATCTTTTAATGTTTCAACCTTAAGACAGTTGTTACCATTCATGAGTGGGCTGACATTTGCTAGAGGCTGATCATCTTGCAGTTCTAATTCGTTGACAAACTTATGAAAGGCAGTGATGACCTCCGGCCCGCCCTCGACTAAATCAGTGCGATACACATCGACCCAACGATTTAGGCGATGCATGGTCTGTTGTTGCTGCTCATAACGCTCGAGTACCTGAAAGGCAAGCGGGCTGAGTGCTTGACTGAGCGCATCACGATCATTTTTATAAGAGTGGTATATTAGCTCACCCTCGGCGTCCAAATTGATAGTCGGGTTGGCCGATTGATCGATAAGTTGCCGCGCTAATAGTGGTAATTCGATTTTTCTTAAGGCGCTAAAGCCATGCTCTTTACCAAAGGTAACGGCTGGCTTAATGGTATCGCTATAGGGACCAATAGCGGTTGATGATAATAATACCTGTGCTTCGTTGGCTTTTTTACAATACAAATCGACTTTATTAGGGTTTTCAGAAATCGCTAAATTGACGTGAAATTTATTGGCATTGCTATTGCCATTCATGCGATGAGGGGCAAGGGCAATGTTATTGACCATGTTGTTACTGTAAGTAACGGTCAGCCAGCAGCTAGCGACGTCAGCTGAACTACTCGCCGCCGGTAAGTCAAAGACGTTACCCCAGTTACCACGCGCTGCTGGATAGATAATACCCTTTTGGGTGACAGGGTCATAACCGCCTAAAATAGTATAAACAGGCACGCCTTGCAAACGCGGTCTTAAATAGTTGCCATCGGCGCTGTTGTACCAAACATTATTAGATCGTGGTACTTTTGGTTGTGCGATCTGCATTCTTTGACGCTCAGCATCCCACTTTTTATAGCCCGTCGGTGAGTCACTGGCAAACATATAACGATCAAATGCTGGCTGGATTTTGGTTTTTGTACTATAGCCGGTGTAATGAGTATAGCGCGAGATGTCACTGTTATTAGAGCCACCAGACATAGCGTCACGACCATAGCCGTATTGACCTAAGAAAGTAGGTGAGTCTTCAGTACCGGCACCGACGTCTTTTCGCCACCATTCAAAGTTACCACGCATTCTATTTCTAAGGGGCATGTAACCCCAACCACTATCGGCATGGTGCTCTGACCAGAATTTTTTATCACCAACTTTACCTGGATAATGCCCCAATCCATAATGATGGCCAATTTCATGACTAAACTCATTACCGACCGAGTCAATCAAAGTCAGCATACCATTGCCACCGCTTAAGCCATGGTTAAATGTACCGTTGGCGTATTTGCCACGGGCATGGTGCACATTGACATTTTGGGTGAGCTGCGGCTGCTCTTGGCTTGCCATCGATGCGCTAGTGACGCCCCAGTTGGCAAGGTTAATACCGACGCCAAAGGTTGATTTGCCTGTGTTTTCGCGCATATCACCGCTGTATACGCTGCCATCTGAGCTGCTACCTGAAGCCGTATCATAAATAGTACCGTTCGCTACCATCACCCGATCAAGCACGACGTCATCGTATTTAGCGACGGTCATCTTTGCTGCTGGAATGGTCTGGAAATAATCTGCGCCCGCCTTTTCTGGCTGTAGCAGCATATAATGACCATTGTTGTTTACAGTCACTGGGCTCAAAAGACCAAGACGAATATTGGTTAAGACCAGCTCACCTGGCGCCGCAAAGTCTATTTTATTCTCTAATAATTCACCGCTACGATTTTGTTCATCGACAATACGAATCTTAAGGCCGCTTTGTACTTCATCCCAGTTGAGTTTGGTTGACCAAGCGCGCTTACTATAGGCGACCCGTGGTCTATCATCGCTGTTGTTTTGGTCAGATGGTGGGATTTGGGTCGGGTCGTCTAAATTGACCCTGCGTAATAGCAGACCATCTTGATAAATCTCAGCAACCAGTTGATTGACTGCTCCCATCTCAAGCGTAGGCGTAACCAGTAATAACGCCTCTTTTTCTGCAGTTAGGCGTGGCATGTTTTTTGCTTCGTTGCCTTGAGGATCTACCGTATGATTCTGCCCAAACTGAATCATAGCTTGAAAAGAGCCAGTCAAGTCAGAACGGATCTCTCGTGTTTCACCGGCACCGTCATAGTCAAAGAAGCCTAATTGATAATAATCAGCACGGTCTTTTTGTGGTTCTGGATATTTGATCGGCGTGCTTGGTTCCAGCGGTGTTAATGGTTCGCTAGGCTTGATTGGCGTACTTGGCTCCAGCGGTGTCAGTGGCTCACTTATATCAGGTGGAACCACTACAGGCGGCTTATCAGATGATGCAGGCTGTGTATTATCATCACTACCTTCACCGCATGCAGATAGCATTATAGAGATGATGCCGATACTTATGGTTTTTAATGGAAATGGTGTGTTATGTGTCAAAAGAATACCCCAACAAAGGTGTTGCTGGGAATATAACAGCTATATTAATAAACTGTACTACATTTGTTTTCTTGTTTCCAATCAGCTTTCTTTTATCTACTTTAGCAAACTAATTTTTATTGCTAGAGCCGTGTTTAGGGTTGTCCGCTTCGGTGATGATTGTGCTTTTGTATCCCCATCTGCTGGTTTGTGGAGACGGCGGCGTTTTTGGGTCTATAGGAATGATGATTTCATTATCATGTGCATCACACTCAACCTTACTGTCCTTGTCATAAGCGGCTGGATCAAAGTGCGGTGTCGCTGTTGTATCAGTTGACTGTCGAGCTAAGCTGTTAGGAGCGGCTTGCGATGTTTTTCTAAATTCAGGTTTTTTAAATAAAGGGTGTTGGGTGTTTTTATTCGTGCCTTTATCATCAGGGTTTTTGCGCGGTTCGGCGTTGGTAAAGATTACATTCAACGGCAAATCTAGCTGCTGCTTGGCATAGGCTTCTGTGTGCTCAAAACGATCTACCAGTAAGCTGAGCCAAGGTTTTTGGTCTTCTAGCCTCATCTCATCAAGCTCATCCTTAATAGGCAATGGATAAGGCAAGGTGCGATAAAAATCCCACAATGTCATCTTGCTCAAGTCTTTTTTGAGTACATAGTCCTCATCTTCGGTCATGGTGATGAGGTTGCTGTCTTGGAGGTAGTTGATATAGGTGTACCATTTGGGTAGCTCTTTGCGTCCCAACACATTGCGCAGCGCTTGTTCGCTGACGGCCTCACCTTTTAAATGATGGGTATATACCAAGTTCAGCATGTCCAGCAAGCTAAGTAGGGGATGGCGCGGGTAGACTTCTTCGGTCTCAAAAATGGTTAAGGTATAGCTGATCTCAACGCCTAACAAAATCAAATTCCAAGACAGGTATATCCATAACAAAAAGATAGGCAAGGCGGCAAAAGCTCCGTAAATGGCCTCGTAGCTGGTAAAGTTTGCCATCACTGTGCCAAACAGATGCTTCATCAGCTCAAAGATAATCGTCACAAAGACCCCAGCGATGGCTGCATTTTTTGCGGGCACACGAGCTTTGGGAATAAACCAATACATCCCTATAAAGCCGGCCATGGTGATACCAACCGACACCACTTGTACCCAAAACCCCCAATCGATCCCGTAGCCTGCGATTTGGCGATTTAAAAAACTCAAGCTTTGTACCGTGCTTGAAGCGATAAACGCCGTACCCAGCACCATAGGCCCCAAGGTCACAATTGTCCAATAGCGCAGCAGACTCTTTATACCACCTGAGCGGCTCTCCACCCGCCAGATTTGATTAAAGGCACGCTCAATGGTGGTCAAGGTCATGATGGTGGTAAAAAATAGCACCATGGCGCCGATGATGGTAAGGTTCGATGATTTTTCGGCGAAGTCATTGATATACTCACTGACTTGCATGCTCGATTGCGGCAACAAGTTGCTATAAATGACCTCGTATATCTGCGCTCTGACGGATGCCAGTGCCGGTACAGAGGACAATATCATGAGCAAAACGGTTAATACAGGCACGATCGACAGCATAGTCGTGTAGGTTAGCGATGCTGCTTTTTGCTGACAGTTGTCTTCAAAAAAGTGCCGCGTCAAAAACCGTAAAAACTGGAACCAGCGCTGATGTAAAAATGGGAGTCTTTTGCTTAAGTTTTCCATAGTGACCATTTAGCAAGAAGTAGAGAGACAATAGTGTAACAAAGATGCGTCGTTATCATCTGCCGTTTAATTGTGTCAAAATGCACAGCGGCTCTTTGATAAGGCATCAGGTAGGCGTAGCTGGAGTAGGTGGTCGTAAAATAGTCGTCAGCTGGTTTGCATGTGGGTGAATGACTGGGGCATAATGAGCACATCATCGCATCGCCTATCGCGGGCGGTATCGTTATTGATCGATAAATAATGATATATAGATAATACTATCAATGATTTTATGAGGAAGGACGGTTAATGAGTCAGGCCAACCCTTACGTTTTGGTGCTTTATTATTCAAATTATGGCACGACAAAGACATTGGCATATGCTATCGCTCAAGGGATCGAAGATGCTGGCATGACCGCACGTATTCGTACTGTCCCGACGGTGGCACCTGAAACCACATTGAGCAAGCCTGCGATACCTGATGAAGGTGACTTGTATTGTACGATGGATGATCTAAAAGACTGTAGCGGTCTGGCACTGGGTAGCCCGACGCACTTTGGCAATATGGCCGCGCCCATGAAGTATTTTTGGGACAATACCGTCACGCTCTGGCTGGCGGGAAATCTACAAAACAAGCCTGCCTCGGTATTTACGGCGACAGGCTCTATGCATGGTGGCCAAGAGTCCACATTGCTCACGATGATGTTACCATTAATGCATCACGGGATGGTCATCGTGGGGGTACCGTATGCTGAACCTGCATTAAATCGGACGCATCGCGGCGGGACGCCTTATGGTGCCAGTCATGTCAGTGGTGCGGCGCATGATCAGCCAGTATCGGCAGACGAGCGTGACCTAGGTATTGCACAAGGTCGCCGCTTGGCAATCACCGCTACTGCTTTAGCACAAGCAAACTGGGGTCGCTAATCGAGTCTCATGTAACCGGTGTTATAGCTCAAGCTTGATACTTAAACACTCTTTGCACTCAAATACTGATGATTAATCGCTAATAGCGACATATCTATGCTATTCATTTAGGAAGTAAAAATCTCTAATGGCTACAAACCACTCTAACAGTAAGTCTCCTAAAGTTACCAAGCCTATCGCACCTATTGCGCAGCGCTTGATGATGACGTGGCTGATTTGGCTGGTTTATAGATTAATGGGACTGCCTATTTTTATTAGCGTCTTTAACCCAAGCAGCCCTGATATTGTGGGCGGTATCGCCTGGCAAGCACTATGGCTTTTGCCAGCTTTTATACTGACGCCATGGATCGTGCGCGGGCGCTCGCCTTATGCGTTATTGGTCGGTAGTATGTTTACTCTAGTATATTTGGGCGCAAGTGGCGTGGTGCTGTTTACGCGCGCGTATGGCAGTAGTTGGGCTGAGATAGCAGTGTACTTGACCGACTTTGTACTGTTACTTGCTATTAATGTCTGGCTCTTTATTTTGCTAAAACGCTTGCCTTCGATGAATAATGTCGTAAAAACCCCACGTTCTCGCTAGTATTTTTATAGTATGAAAGAAACGGTTTATATCGATAGCTTCTACTCTTAAACTTCAAACATAAAAAAGCGGCGCTCCAAATAGGACGCCGCTTTTTTATTGCAGTATTACTTTTCAACGCTTCTGTTTACATACTTGGATTAGTTAACCTTGGTCAATTCCAAATCCATCTTCTTACCATCATTGATCTGACTGACTTTTATGGGCAAATAATCCAAGCTCGGCGCTAACCAAAAACTGGTTGAGCGGTCATTGTCGTCATGAATACGGTCAACACGGACGGTATCAAAGGTACCGGCTGGAACGGTAATTTTGGTGCTGCCAGATTTTTTAAATGGGGTCTTTTCGATTTTGTCTTTTTTTGCCATGTAGTAATTGCCAGTGAACTTACCATTTAACAGATCTTGACGAATTTGCACTTCAAGACTCAAATCATCAAAAGCTTGCTGCGGCATACTCAGCGTTGTGGTCTTGCCTTTATAGTTGCTGGTCACCTTTTTGCTATTTGGGTTAAAGTTTAGTTTGTGGGTACGACCCAATCCTAATAGCTTATAAGTGGTGCTGGCTTGGGTTGGAATGACATTATTACCATTGAGGGTAAACGTACTGTTTTGCGAGGCACTAGCTACCCCGGCGACGCGAGCCTTAACGTTGTATTTCCAAGTATTGCCGGATTTGTTTAACGTACGAGTCGCGGTTCCTTTGTATTTGTCTTCAACGGTAAAACTATAGTTGGCCGTTGTTGGCTGAACAGTCTTTGCGCTGGCAAGTGTGGGTGCGGTCATACTCAAGGCTCCAATGGTAGAAATACTGATACCTGTGATTAAGGCAGATAAAAACTTAGATGGACTGCGTTTCGTATTATTAGAAGCGTTGGGCAGTGATTTATTATGCATTGATAAAAAACTCATAGATACCTCTTAGTAGTTAATAAGATGCTGACATAGCAGCATCTATCGTCATTCTTATTATGTTCACAACGCTTATAATGGTCATACTCTGTTACATTTTCAAGAGTAACAATCGACCGGCACGTGTGACGATTGTAGCGAATGTTGCTATGACATCTGATACGACCATCGAGGGTAACGTGCTGTAAAGCCAGCAATAGAGGGTAAATAAAACGTATGGCCTCTATTAAGCCTCATCTCTATCAAATTCCGTCAGAATAATCTTGTAAATTTTTGGGCTTTACACTTGAAGCCAACCTATCTTGCCCCCACTGTTTGTTACAAGCTCAAAGCGTATCTTTAGATTGCTATGATTGAATGGCGACTCTTATAGATACTGGTATTGAGACTATTAATTCAAATAAACCCTTTATTCAAACAACCAATTTTTGGAGTCATATCGATGAATATTCGTCCTTTACATGACCGTATCGTCGTCCGCCGCATAGAAGAAGAGACAAAAACTGCTGGTGGTATTTTATTGCCGGGTTCTGCTCAAGAGAAACCTTCACAAGGTGAAGTCATTGCAGTTGGTAATGGCCAAGTTCGTGACAATGGCGAAACTCGTGCGTTAGATGTAAAAGCTGGCGACAAAGTTTTGTTCGGTCAATATGCTGGTCAAACCGTGAAGGTTGACGGTGAAGAACTATTGATTATGAAAGAGTCTGATGTACTAGGTGTGCTAGAAGGCTAGTCCTCTCGAGTATCGTTTTATACTCAGCACATCTTGACCACAGGTTCTGATAACCGCTTTTGATAAGCAACTATCAAATCATTCAATTGTATTCTCATACTTATAATAATGGAGTAATTTACCATGGCAAAAGACGTAAAATTCGGCATAGATGCCCGTAAACAAATGATGGACGGTGTCAACGTTCTAGCAAACGCAGTACGTGTCACCCTAGGCCCTAAAGGTCGTAACGTCGTTATCGATAAATCTTTTGGCGCGCCAACCATCACCAAAGATGGTGTATCCGTTGCCAAAGAAATCGAGCTTGAAAACAAATTTGAAAACATGGGTGCTCAGCTCGTTCGTGAAGTTGCTAGCCGCACTAATGATGTCGCTGGTGATGGTACGACCACTGCGACCGTATTGGCTCAGTCAATCTTGCAAGAAGGCATGAAATCAGTCGCTGCTGGCATGAACCCAATGGATCTTAAGCGCGGTATCGACAAAGCTGTTCGCGCAGCTGTGCAAGAAATCCATAACCTATCAACGCCTGCTGATGATGAAAAAGCCATCGCGCAAGTCGGTTCTATCTCTGCAAACTCAGACACCAAAATCGGTGAATTGATCTCGCAAGCGATGCAAAAAGTTGGTAAGCAAGGCGTTATCACCGTTGAAGAAGGGTCAAGCTTCGAAGATACCCTAGAAGTTGTCGAAGGTATGCAGTTTGACCGTGGTTATATCAGCCCATACTTTGCCAACAAGCAAGACAGCTTGACTGCTGAATTTGAAAACCCATATATCCTATTGGTTGACAAAAAAATCAGCAACATCCGTGAGATCGTGCCATTACTTGAGCAAGTCATGCAGCAAAGCAAGCCATTGCTAATCATCGCTGAAGACGTAGAGAACGAAGCGTTGGCAACTCTAGTTGTAAACAACATGCGTGGCGGCTTAAAAACTTGTGCGGTTAAAGCACCAGGTTTTGGCGATCGTCGTAAAGCCATGCTAGAAGACATCGCAACGCTAACGGGCGGCACCGTAATATCTGAAGAGATTGGTCTGAGCCTAGAGACGGCGACCCTTGAGCAATTGGGTACTGCGAAAAAAGTCACTGTTGGTAAAGAAAACACCGTGATCGTTGATGGCGCTGGTAACAAAGCTGACATCGAAAACCGTGTTGAGTCTATCAACCGTCAGATCGCAGAGTCTACTTCTGATTACGATAAAGAAAAGCTACAAGAGCGTGTTGCAAAACTGGCAGGCGGCGTAGCAGTAATCAAAGTTGGCGCAGCGACTGAAACTGAAATGAAAGAGAAGAAAGACCGTGTTGACGATGCGCTACATGCCACTCGTGCCGCGGTTGAAGAAGGCGTTGTACCTGGCGGCGGCGTTGCATTAGTTCGTGCGATGAATGCATTGTCTGAGCTAAAAGGCGACAACGACGACCAAGACGCTGGTATCAACATCCTACGCCGCGCAATGGAAGCACCATTACGTCAAATCGTTACCAACGCTGGCGAAGAAGCATCAGTTGTGGTTAACGCAGTGAAAAACGGCACGGGCAACTACGGCTACAATGCTGCCTCTGGTGAGTACGGCGATATGCTTGAAATGGGTATCCTTGATCCAGCAAAAGTATCACGTTCAGCGCTAGAGAATGCAGCGTCAGTAGCAGGTCTCATGCTAACGACTGAAGCCATGATCACTGACATACCAGAGAAAGAAGACGCAATGGCAGGTATGGGCGCTGCTGGTGGAATGGGCGGTATGGGTGGTATGGGCGGCATGATGTAATTTTACTGTCGCTGCAAAGCGGTTTGTCTTTGTCAGACACGCTCAATGTGCAATAAGTACTATTTCGCTTGTCTTCCTCGATAAACCGCTTTTCGCAAAAAGTAAAATCAACCTCATAAAGTCTATTTGACTACTAAAGGCTCTGCTATCGAAAGATAGCAGGGCTTTTTTATGCTCGATAATAAAGCTATGTAATAATTCAACTTCACTAGCTATTTATATTAATCTTAATAGACTTAACGTCAGGGAAGGCCGTGCTCGACGTTGCCCATTAGTGTTAAAAGTCTCACACAAAAATAGGTAAAGTCGTCTTATTGATGACCTTTCTCACCGACAAATGAGTGTGTATATCTTTGACGCTCGCAAGTTTGTGCAGCTTACGTGTGAACCGCTCATAACCATCGAGATTTGGGCTTACCACTTCTAATAAATAATCATAAGAACCCGACACCACATGTCCATTGATGACCTCGTCCATATTGGATAGGGCATTCTCAAAGGTTGCAATAGATTCTTCTTGGTGGTTGTTCAGACTCACCTCCACAAAAAAACTCATCGCAATACCCGCTTTGGCTTTGTTTATGTTTGCTTGATAGTTCTCTATATAACCTTCATCTTCCAAACGTTTTAGGCGCCTTGCGCAAGGAGATGGCGACAGCCCTATACGTTCGGCTAGTTCTGCCGTAGATAAGCGTGCTTCTTTTTGGAGCACTTCCAAGATATGACGGTCGATTTTGTCCATAATTTGCCTTTTGGTTTTTTAAGCCAAGAATTTTGATTTAATTAGCATTATCGACCAAATATTTGCAAAATTGCAATGAATAAATAGAGATAAAAGCGCGTATTTTAATCGATAATTGGTCTTTGTATACCAGCATAAGACACGACTATGAATACGATATTCCACCCCTCGTCGCGCAAAAACCCTTTGTTTATAATGTCGCCACTGACCAAAGGCTATGTGGCGATGAGCGTCGTCTTATTGATTTGGTCAGGATTTGCGTTGACTGTGCGAGCGGTTGGGGCGTCGTCGCTCAGCATTGCGGATGTCATGCTCATTCGCTTTAGTGTACCGCTCGTTTTGTTGACCCCTTGGATGCTCTCTAGTTGGCATGACATCAAAAATATAAGACTGCCAGATATCCTATTTATTTTATTTGGCGGGGTGCCGTTTCTTTTGTTGGCCGCTTTTGGTGCAAGTACGGTACCAGCAGCTTACATGGGTACCATTTTGACAGGGACACCAGTTTTCTTTGCTGCCTTACTGTCTTTTATTCTTTATCGTCAACGAATATCATTAAGAAAATTTGCCTCATTAATCCTTATTCTCTTTGGTATCGCGACTATGATTGGCGGGCATGCACAGGAAATACTTAATAGTCTTCTGTATGGGGTGGGGTTACTGTTGCTGGCAAGCCTGATTTGGGCGGGTTATACCTTAGGGTTAAAAAGCACCACGTTAACTCCAATAGCTATCGCGATCGTGCTCTCTTATACCTCTTTTTTTCTGACATTGGTGATGGTTTTATCTGGCATGATGGACACCAATATAGGTTCTGTATCCTTTGATGAGGTGTTGCCTTTTATCCTAATACAAGGACTTGGCGTAGGGGTGGTATCAACCATTGCATTTTCTTATGCGGTCAAACAGCTGGGCTCCATTCGTACCTTATTACTTGGCTCTTTGTCCCCAGGATTAACCGCTATACTCGCGGCGTTGATACTCAAAGAGTCTCTATCAGTCATCATGATATGCGGAATCGCACTTAGTACCATTGGCGTCATTTTGTCCAATCGAGCGAAATAAATGATGCAAGTGTCATGGCGAATACGATTTGCAACCAATGAAAGATGAAGAAAATTATAGGTTAGCTCACGGCTGGAAGATTATTGAAAAAGGTCGTTAATAATGCCCCATGGTTATTAGGCGATAAACTAAATGGGGCTAATTTTTATTTATTGATGGTGGCTCATTAGGTGCAAGCCTTAGGTTCTGTTGAACATTCAAATGTGGTACTACGCTAAAAGGCTGAGGCTAAAATCACCCCAACCGTTGCTGAAAATCTAGCCAAGATCTCGGCATTACCAGCCGTTTTTTATATCAAGTTACTGATCCGCCGCATCGCGTCTAAACACCCACGTCTTATCATCAGACGCCTCTTTACAATAATAATAACCCGCTAAGTTAAAGCCTTTTAGCTGCTCAGCACTGGTCAGCTTATTGTCTGCTGCGTACTTGACCATCAGTCCGCGTGCTTTTTTGGCATAAAAGCTAATGACTTTATATGTGCCATTTTTCTCATCTTCGAACCGTGGCGTGATGATATCTGCCTTCAGTGCTTTCTTTTTCACCGCTTTAAAATACTCGTTCGACGCCAGATTGATCAAGACCTTGTCCTCACTATCTGCCATACGAGCATTGATAACGTCAGTTATTTCTTCTCCCCAAAACTCATAAAGATTATCACCGCGCGCGTTTTTTAGCTTTGTACCCATCTCTAAACGATAAGGCTGAATCAAATCGAGCGGTTTTAATACCCCATAAAGACCTGACAAAATACCCAGATGTTCATTGACATAGACAGCGGTTTCTTTATCCATGTGATACATATCAAGACCGGTATAAACATCACCGTCGAACAAGTAGCCCGCCGGCTTTGCTGCATTACCAGACTCATCATCAGTAAACGGCTTATCTTCGCTCCAGCACCATTGTTGATTGCGCGTGGCATTGAGTTGCGCAAGATCATCCGAGATACTCATCAGCGCTTGCAAATCAACCGGCTCTTTTGTCTTTAGTATTTTCATTAGTGCCTGTGAGTGCTCAATCAGCTCAGGTTGGCTATAGTAATTACCAATATTTACTGGTATGTCATCTGTTTCATTTAAAGATTTGGCAGGAGAGAGTAAAAAATACATGGTGAGTCCTTATTATCGTGAGTCAATGACCGACCTGTTCAGGTGTCAAGCATTCTTATTATACGACAGCTGCGGGCTTAACTTGACTTGACCTTGAGTGTTTTATGTTTTTTTTAAGGGGATATGGCAATGCGTAAATGTCCATACAGTTAGCTTCTATCGAATCGAGACCTTGTTATATAAGGGGTAGAGGTTTTTTGAAAAAATGAAAAACTTTAATATAACAACAAAAGTTATGCAGATGGTATCAATACCTAACTTTTTATCTTACTTGTTGGTCATCATTAGACAATGAAAGTTGGCAGATTATATCTCTATAATAAAAAGGCATGATGGTAAACAATACATCATTTATTAAATTGATAGTCTTTATTTATGATATTGGATAAATCATGGTTAAGGATTTTTGTCCCCTATGCTTTTTAAAATGCGTTGAGGGTATTAAGGGTAAGTCATTCTATATAAGTAAGGAGACGATATGAAAATCGGTGTAATCAGTGCAGATATCGCGAGTGAAAGCCGTGTCGCACTAACCCCAGACGCAGTCAAAAAATTGCGCAAGCTTGGGTTTGAAGTCGTCATTCAGTCAGGTGCAGGCCAAGCAGCGTATTATGCTGATGCGTTGTATCAGGCGGCAGGAGCCGACATTGCCAGCAGCAGCGCCGAGGTGATTGCCCAGTCTCAAATTATTACCACCATTCACGACTTGCCCGCCGAAGTGGCAGAGCATTTGAGTGCAGGCCAAATCGTCGTCGGTATGCTAGACCCGTATCGCAACACTCAGCTTGACACTTATGCAGCCAAAGGTGCGACGGCTTTTGCAATGGAGTTATTACCGCGCACATTATCACGTGCGCAAAACATGGACGTATTGTCATCGCAGGCTAACCTTGCTGGTTATAAAGCGGTATTGCTGGCGGCTAACGAATATTCACGTCCTTTTCCTATGTTTATGACATCTGCAGGTACAGTCAAGCCAGCCAAAGTGGTTATTTTGGGCGTAGGCGTGGCAGGTCTGCAAGCGATTGCAACGGCAAAGCGTCTAGGCGCGGTTGTAGAAGCGAGTGATTTGCGTCCTGCGGCAAAAGAGCAGGTCGAATCACTTGGTGGTAAATGGCTGGATGTGCCGATGAGTGATGACGAAGCACAAAAAGCCAAAGCAACGGGCGGCTATGCATGGACGCCATCAGAGCAATATATCAAAGACCAAGCTGCAGTCGTCGACAAGGCACTCAGCAATGCTGACATTGTCATTACCACAGCACAGATTCCTGGGCGTAATGCCCCGCGTCTAGTGCACGCGGCAACCCTTGCCAAAATGAAAGCAGGTTCTGTCCTGATCGATATGGCTGCTGGTACCGGTGGTAACGTCGAAGGCAGTGTGCCAAATGAGACCATCACCACAGAAAGCGGCGTACGCATCGTTGGTGCCGCCAATATCCCATCTATGCTAGCCGCACAGTCGTCAGATCTATACGCCAATAACTTGGTTAACTTTATCACGACTTTGATCGCACCTGCTGGCGACGATGCAGCAGCAAACGACCTTTCGCTTAACTTAGATATGGAAGATGAGATTCAGGGTGCACTGGCAGTGACCCACGACAACCAAGTGCGCTTGGCCAAACGCTAGCCCTTGCTGGTCGCCATACATTTGCCAGACAAGAATAAATTTTTAGGAGGATGAGATGATCGCCACCATTTTAGCGGCAGCGCCTGCCGGTGCAGCCATGAGTAGCACACCATTTGTCGCGATTTTTACCGTATTTGTACTCGCTATTTTTGTCGGATACTACGTCGTCTGGGGCGTGACCCCAGCGCTACATACGCCATTAATGGCGGTGACCAACGCCTTATCAAGTATCGTGATCGTCGGTGCGATGCTACAGACTGTCCATATCGACGGCTCGATGTTTACCCCGACCAGTTTGCTTGGTGCTTTTGCGGTATTTTTGGCCAGTATCAATATCTTTGGTGGTTTTGCGGTGACTGAACGTATGCTCGCGATGTTCAAACCCAAAGTAAAAAAAGCCCCAGCAGCAAGCACTGATAATGGAGGCGACGCATGAATGATTTATCAACAATGATTGCGGCAAATGCGGATTGGTTCTATCTGGTTGGTGCGATCCTTTTTGTTTTAACGTTACGCGGATTGTCGAGTCCAAAGACAGCGATTCGTGGCAACCGCTTTGGTATGGTAGCGATGGCGATTGCCGTCGTGACGACGTTCTTTTTAGCAGAAGGCCCTGTCCTTTGGCTCATTATTGGCGCGATGATTTTAGGTGCGCTGGTTGGTATGTGGAAGGCAAAAACCGTTGCCATGACGCAGATGCCAGAAACCGTAGCGTTGATGCATTCATTCGTCGGTTTGGCAGCGGTTGCGATTGCCCTTGCGACGGTATTACACACTGAGCAAGAACATGGCGCGGTTGCCCGTGTTGAGCTATTTATCGGTTGCTTTATCGGTGCGATTACTTTTTCTGCCTCTGTCTTTGCTTTTGGTAAACTGGCAGCAAAAAGCTGGGCAAAAACAGTCACTGGCGGCTGGGTAAAACCTGTTCAAGCCTTGCTATTTATAGCGATGATTGGGTTTGGCGGCGTGTATTTTGTCACGGATTCCTTGCCTGCGTTTTATGCGATGACAGTGATTGCGGTTATCTTTGGCTGGATGTGGATTGCGCCTATCGGCGGCGGTGATATGCCAGTGGTCGTGTCGCTACTGAACTCATTTTCAGGTTGGGCGGCAGCAGGTATTGGCTTTACGCTGGGCAACTCGATGCTCATTATCGCAGGTTCGCTTGTTGGCTCCTCGGGTGCGATTTTATCTTATATCATGTGTAAAGCCATGAACCGCTCTCTACTAAACGTTTTGTTTGGTGGTATGGGCACGTCAGCGGCCGCTGCAGGCGGTGATGATGGTGCACCAAAAACATACAAATCAGGCTCAGCAGAAGATGCAGGGTTCCTCATGTCTAATGCCAGCAACGTGGTCATCGTACCAGGTTACGGTATGGCGCAAGGCCGCGCGCAGAATGCAGTAAAAGAGCTATATGAGCTGCTAAAAGAAGAAGGCGTTAACGTGCGTTTTGCCATCCATCCTGTTGCTGGTCGTATGCCAGGGCACATGAACGTACTATTGGCAGAAGCCGACGTGCCTTATGACGATATTCTAGAGATGGATGAGATTAATTCCGACTTTGCCAGTACCGATGTGGTCTTGGTCATCGGTGCCAACGACGTCGTCAACCCGTCAGCAAAAGACGATCCGACATCTCCTATCTTTGGTATGCCCATTTTAGAAGCCAACAAAGCGCAAACGGTGATGGTCATCAAGCGTTCGATGAGCACCGGCTATGCAGGTCTTGATAACAGCCTCTTCTATATGGACAAAACGATGATGATTTTTGGCGATGCCAAAAAGATGGTCGAAGAGATGGTACGTAGTATTAATGGCGGCGGCCATTAATCGCTAAAATCAGCTTTTCAGCATAAGTTTTGAGTATGTTTTCTTAAATAAAAAAGTCACTTAGGTGGCTTTTTTGCGTTAAAGTGATCAACGTTTCGGAAACAACGATAAGAAAATATTGTTGAGCCGTTCAACCTTCACTCATAAACACAACAAAGTAAGAGCACTATTTATGAATATGTTACTGCGCTTTTTTATTATGGTCAGTTTGCTTAAGCAGCAGCTCAAGCATGAGCCCATGAGTGAGACGATTAGTATTGAGACCTTAATCGCACCGACTGTCCGTAACTATCGGGTATTACCGCATGACATGGGGTTTCGCGATCATCTGCCCAATTATCGTTATTTGTCTTTTATAGAATTAAACATCACCAACTGGCTGATGACTTGCTGTCATCAAAAAGGAATAAAAAATCTTGGCTGGATTATCGCCATGCAAGAGATGGTCTATCTTAAAGAAATTAAATTTCTAAATAAAATGACAGTAAATAGTGTGCTTGTCGGTTGGGATAAAAAATACGTGTATTTTGAAACGCGGTTTTTTGTCAAACATCAACTTATGGGTATTGGGATGACGAAGTTTGTCTTGACCGATAAAAAAGGAAAGTGCGCGCCGGCGGTATTGGATATGCTCGGCGAGCAAACCAATGACGTCATCGACTCATGGAATGCGCATCAAGTAGCGATTAAATCTGTAAAGTCTGCCAAATAGGCTGATTAATCAAAGCCGTTTGTATAAAGAACTTGGCTATAATCAGTTAGCGAAGTTTGGTAGGATAGAGGTAAATAAACAGGCTGATAATTTAGCCGATCAACGTCTTGAGAAGACTTTTTAAATGATAACCGCTAAGGAGATACCATGACCCCGCAAAAACTAAAATGGACAGACAGCCTCGACATCGCCATTGAGCTTTATGAGAAGTTTCCAGAGGTCGACCCGCAGTACATTCGTTTTACGGATTTGCACCGCTGGGTGACTGAGCTTGAAGGCTTTGATGATGATCCACAGCGCTCAAACGAAGGTATTTTAGAAGCCATTCAGATGAATTGGATCGATGAAGCCGATTAAGGTGACTTTCTTCTTTAACAGTACATCCAATAACAATAATAGAGAGCAACAGGGCAGGCAGCATCATGACGTCTCAAATTAAAAAGTTAGCCGAAGCGATAGCGTGTAAGGGTATTAGCATTCGTACCACCAATCACGCTGAGATTAGCCATGACACTGCCAAGCTTGGTAGGTTATGGCAAAAATTTTATCAAAATCACGCAGGACAGTTGCCAGAAGGTGAAGATATTTATGGCGTTTACCATAATTATGAGAGCGATGATTTAGCAGGCGCGTTTGATGTTGTCGCTAGCTGGAAAACAGCCAGTGAGAAGGACGACCAATCAGACAGTGAGCGTACCGCCAGCACTAGTAATGTGGTAGAAGTCACCATTCCTGCAGGAAAGTACTTGGTATTTTCTGAAGAAGGCCATATGCCTAATACCGTCATGAATGCATGGGAAAAGGCATGGGAGTACTTTAATGATCCAAACTGTGAACACACTCGCAACTTTGATGTAGACTTTGAGCATTATATCGGTGGTAATCTAGAGTACGGCCAAGTGGATGTTTATATTGGGATTGAGTAAAACTAGTAATTGGCTTAAGTAACTTAATCTGCTCAATCTGTTGTCGACAAAAACAATGACAAAAAAGCGCTAACCTAAATCAGGTAGCGCTTTTTCTTTTGATAGATGTAATCAATTAGACAGGCGCAATTAATCTTACAATCAGTCCAACAATAAGTTTTCCAAAATGCCTTCGTATATCTGCGCAAGCTTACCCAAATCATCGACTTCCACTTTTTCATCGACCTGATGAATGGTGGCGTTACGGACACCAAGCTCGACCACTTGCGCACCAGTCGGCGCGATAAAGCGTCCATCGGACGTACCGCCTGATGTCGATAGCGTCGTGTCTGTACCTGTGACTGACTTGATCGCATTTTGACAGGCTGAAACCAGCTTGCCTTCAGGTGTCAAAAACGGCTGACCAGATAACTTCCAATTGATGTTGTAACTGGCCTTACTGTCGGTAAAATATTTGTCAAAGATAGCATGGGTTTTTGCCTTTAGCTCGTCTTCAGTCGTCTCTGTCGAAAAACGGAAGTTAAAGACAACGTTTAGCGTTTCAGGAATGACGTTGGTTGCACCTGTGCCGCCATTGATATTTGATATCTGCAATGAGGTGGCTGGGAAGTAGTCATTGCCGTTGTCCCATGCGGTAGAGGTCAATTCAGCAAGGGCAGACATCGCTGCATGAATTGGGTTAGAGGCCAAATGTGGATAGGCAACATGACCTTGCTTACCTATGACCGTCAGTTCTGCGCCTAGCGAGCCACGACGACCGTTTTTGATAATATCGCCTAACGTATCCGTGCTCGATGGTTCCCCCACAAGACAATAAGTAATTTTTTCTTGACGAGCCTCTAAGGTTTCGATGACTTTGACCGTACCGTTGATTGACGGCCCTTCTTCATCTGAGGTGAGCAAAAAAGCAATCGAACCATTGTGCTCAGGATGATTGGCAACGAAACGCTCAGCGGCGATAGTAAAGGCAGCAATGCCTGTCTTCATGTCTGCCGCGCCGCGTCCCCATAGATAGCCGTCCGCGATGGTCGGCTCAAATGGCGGATACGTCCAGTTTTTTTCATCACCCGTTGGTACGACATCGGTATGACCAGCAAAGCAAATGACGGGGTCCGTCGTGCCACGGCGTGCCCACAAATTTTTGACTTCAGCATGTTCACCCTTTGCTTGTCTGTCACCATAGTACATAAACTCGCAGTCAAAGCCTGCTTGCTTCAAACGCTCTGACAATATGTCTTGGCAACCATCATCGTCTGGTGTGACAGATGGGCGCTCGAGTAGGGCAATACTCAAATCTAAGGTTGCTTGCTGGTGGGTGGGCTGTTGGTGAGAGTCTGACATGGGTTAGCCTTTTGTATAATAATGAAAATGTTAAATATAAATAGATAATGAGTAATAAGTGCTAAGCGTCTACTTCGACAAAGGGTACAAGACCGTCACGGCGCATCCACGTAGCAATAGAGTAACGCTGACGATGCGCGATCTGCACTTGATGCTGTAGGTCGCTATCAAAAATGATTAGTCTATTGGCAACTGGCATTACTTCATGGTGCATGCCATGCTTATCAACGACTTCTAGCGCACCGCCGTCAGTCGCTCCCCAATCATCATTGAGATAAAACACGGCCGAGATTACGCGTTCATCGCGCCCAGCAGGGTTGTCGCTATGCCATTGATAACCAAAGCCAATCGGATAACACGCATAATGCGCTTCGCTATGACGAATACCCGCAAATAAGCTGCGATTAAACAGAGCGGCGAGGGCGTTAATGCTTTGTAGATAATAGTAGCCTGCAAAAAAGTTCTCGGTGATCCAGCGTATTCTATCACCGCGAATATCACTGATACGAATGCCAGCGGTTAGCGCCGCATCACGATAGTCAATAAAACCACTTTCAGCCTGTAGCGCAAGTAATGCGGTCTTATTAAATACATTATCAATAGTGAGCCAGCCATCAGTGACAAAGGTATCAAGCTGCTTATCCGTCAGCCTATCTTCCCAGCTGACTGCAAAATCAGACAGTTGCAGCATCTTCTGGGTAGGCGCGTCTTGGTCGTCGTTATGACTGTCTGGAGATAGTAACGGAGGATTGTCCTGTCCTATCGGATGATCAACGACCAACGCTGTCTTGTTCAGGTTGCTAATAATCTGCGTCATTTCATCTCATTCTTATCAATCAGTGGTCAATATACCGCCATTCAATGCGTTTTTATCGAAAGCGCTTACTAAAACCACATTATCTTTTACTCCGCCTATGCTACCATAGATGCAATTTTTCTTATTTAAACTTTTGAGATTATGAACTATAAACACGCCTACCACGCTGGTAACTTTGCTGATGTGGTTAAACACATTTTATTGGTACAACTGCTCAATCAATTGGGGCAAAAAAACAAACCGTTTTATGTGCTTGACGCTTATGGTGGCCGCGGACTGTATTCACTAAGCAGTGAAGAAGCGCGCAAGACAGGGGAGGCCAAAGGTGGTATTCAGGCTTTTTTGAAAGCAGATACCGAAAAAGCACCAGCCGCTGTCAAAGATTATATGGAAGGTATTAAACAAGCCAAATTCACTTACGACAATAAAGTCTATCCGGGTTCGCCGTGGTGGATTGCTCATCATGTCGAAAAAACCGCCGCTAAAAAACCTGATGCTGGCGTGCGCGCTGAGGCTTTTGAAGCCAAAGCGACTGAATATGATGCACTGAACTATCAGCTATATAAGCTGCCAATTGGTATTCAGCATCGCGATGCTTTTGAAGGTATCACCGCTGTTATTCCCCCAAAAGAAAAGCGCGGTTTGATTTTCCTTGATCCTCCCTTTGAGCAAGAGCATAAAGACTTTACGCGTCTGATCGATTTATTAGTCTCGGCTTATAAAAAATGGCCACAAGGTACTTATGCCCTGTGGTTCCCAATCAAAAATATCGAAGCGGTTGAGTTGTTTTATAAAAAGCTCAAGCGTACCGAGATGCGTCGTCAGCTGGTTTGTGAGCTAAATATTTATCCTAATGATGTGGCCGTCGGTCTGAACGGTACAGGTCTACTGGTTATCAATCCGCCATGGCAGTTTGATAACCATGCTCGCGAGATATTACGTTTCTTGCAGCCAGTACTAAAAGTAGAAGATGCGCCAGACTTAACACCTGACAGTGCGACCAATGTACGCTGGCTGGTTGGTGAATAGTGACGTCAGTAGGTGATGTCAGTGAACAGCAACATTGGCCAATAAGGATATCAAGATGACGAATATGCAGCCACCTGAAGGCGAACCAAATAACATGTCACCAAAAGAGGGAGCGTTGCAGGATAATGTAGCGACCCAGCCTCCATACATGGATGAGCATGAGTTTAATATTCGTCTAGCGGACAATGACAATTATGATGGTTTGACCTTTGAGGTCGTCGAGGCAGAAGTCGCGGAAGGTAAGCGTGTGGTCAGTCGCGGTGTCTATTTAGCGCCTAATTTGATTACCACTTTGTCACTGCTATCAGGATTTTATTCAATTTTGGCAAGTACGCAAGGCGAGTTTTACAAGGCGGCTTTGGCTATCTTTTTATCAGGTATTCTAGATGGTGCCGACGGCCGCGTTGCCCGTATGCTGAATGCCCAAAGCCCGTTTGGTGAGCAATATGATTCATTAGCAGATATGCTCGCGTTTGGCGTTGCGCCTGCTATTTTGGTTTATAGCTTTGCCCTAGAGCCGCTGGGTCGTATTGGGATTGGCTGTGCCTTTGTCTTTACTGCCTGTGCTGCCTTTCGTCTTGCACGTTTCAATGTGCAGGTGGGCATTGTCGATAAAAAATACTTCGTTGGTTTGGCCAGTCCGCTTGCCGCCATTCTAGTAACCTCTGCTGTTATGGTGGCAGTTGATCATAACGAATGGATTGGACAGTATGATACGGCGATCATGTTTTTGTTCGCAGCGTGGGTGGTCATTTGTGGTCTGCTTATGGTCAGTAATGTTAAGTACTACAGCTTTAAAGAGTTTGATAAAAAGAAAGTACCCTTTGTGGTGCTTATCATTGGCGTACTGGTCATGAGTATTATGCTTTATGATATACCTGTTGGTATCTTGGCGATCGGTATCATTTATGCGTTATCTGGTATTGTGACTACGATCAAAGCAAAGATGTAAGTGTAAATATGAACGTTACTGAGATAAAAAAAGGGACTTGCCAATAGGTGAGTCCCTTTTTTTATACTTTATTTACTATAAAAACATGGTGTTATAGTCAATCCATTAAAAAAGCGTTACAGCGTTAACCTCGCTTGAAGTATGACGTATACATCTGCACTCGGTTGCCTTTTACCACTCTTAAATTGGATCAACTATATTGAAGAATATTCTACTATCAGATACGTTTTATCCTTGCATAATAGCCATTTATTATGTTTCTAAACAAAATGTACATCCAAACGAAGGGGCTGTCCTAGATAACTAGTTCAAACCCTGTTTTGCATAACCATTGTAAAATAGATAAAACTATTGAAGTGTATAAACCATTGGAATATCTCTACAATTTGATGTTTGCGAAAGCAGTGAGCAAGACCCTCGAAATAATCCTTGACCCATCCTCAAACCTGCGTATAATGCGTCCCAGTCGAAAGGGAAGTGGTGAGGAAGCTTAAGCGATTAAGTTATTTCAAACTAATTAAAAATACTTCTTGACTAAATAAATAAAGGGTCTATAATACGCCCTCATCAGACGGACTGGCAGTGAGAGATGTGTCAATTACACATTAATAACGCGGTTAACCTGTTGAAACAAATTAAAATAAAGCTTGACAATTCAAATCAATATGATAAGATAGTCGGCTCGCTAGATAGCTTAACCGGCAACAGAAAAGGCAAAAAGCGTAAGTAATACCCTATATATCGATGACTGGACGACAGTGATTGAAACTATTTAAAAGCATAACTAAAGAACAACTTGTGTGGATTTTTGCTGATTCAGAATGCTAAAAAATAAAGTTGGT
>NZ_FNAL01000005.1 GCF_900101915.1 Psychrobacter pacificensis
AGAAGACTCATGAATACCAAAGTCCATACTGATATGATAAAGCGTGCGGTATTCACGCCAATAAGTCAGGGCTAATAGTATTTGTGCTTTAAGACTGAGCACACTTGGTCTGCCTGATTTGGTCTTAGATGCTTCATGCTCTTGCATGGCCTCAAGCATGTCATAAAAGGTGGCTTTATGAATGCCAGTGTAGCGTTTAAAACCAGCGTCACTTTGTTTGAGTAGCTTATTTATGTTTGGCATGGTTCCTAAAAAGTTATGAGTGTCTTCCTATTTTAATTCCCTTTGCTACTTTTGCAAGAGGTCTATTAAAAACTAAAAACGTACTTGCCGATAAACTTACTTGAGCGGTTGCAGCAAAATATAGATTAAGCGTTTACCTTTCGTACTCAAACCACTAATGCTTCTCAGTCTTATACTCACTTTCATTATTTTAGCCGAGCCTTGCTATGATTAGTTTTTATCTCAATGGAAAATACCATGAGCTAACCCAGCTTAACCCCAATACGACAGTGCTTGAGTATCTACGATTGCATGAAGGCCAAACGGATACGAAGGAAGGCTGCGGCAGTGGTGATTGCGGTGCTTGTACGGTAATGGCTCAACGCCTGCCTAGCACTATCCAGCAAACGCTTAATGATGAAAATGGCAACGAAAAAAATGCTACGCCTCCATTCTATACGATTAACTCCTGTATTACGCTATTGTCGCTGATGGACGGTCATCATCTTATGACAGCGTCCTACTTGGCGGACAATCCTGAGCATCATCCAGAACGTGCTTTGCTGCATCCAGCACAGCAGGCGATGGTTGAGTGTCACGGATCGCAGTGTGGTTTTTGTACCCCTGGGTTTGTCATGTCACTGGCCTGCGTCTACGAAAATAATCGTTTGCAGACAAGTTCGGAAGCAGCAAGTCAGAGTGATGCTAAGCAGTTGAGCTATGATGAAGTGGTTGCGTCAATATCGGGCAATTTATGTCGCTGTACAGGCTATCGTCCGATTATCGAGGCAGGCCTACTGATGAGCGATATCGGTCAGAAAAGAGAGGCAGAGCAGTCGGTGGTGAAAGACTTGACTATCAGTCTCGCAACAGACGCGATGGGTAGTACAAAGGAATCAGCAGTATCTGCAAATGCGCCAGCTGAAGCCGAGTCGGACAATGTAGAGTCAACAGCTATTGCCCCTGCACTCAATGATGCTGGGCGACGGTTATATATACCCAAGTCACTAGACGAGCTTAATCAAATATTAGCAGCTAATCCGCAGGCGACGATCTGGGCAGGTGGTACGGATTTGGGATTGAGTGTGACGCAGCATCTAATCGATCACGAGATCATTATTCAGCTCTCAGGTATTGAGGCGCTAAAGTCTTGGTCGCTATCAGATGCAAATAGTAACACATCGACTGACGAACAAACTCAAAGTCAGTCGCTAGTGCTAGGGGCTGGCATGAGCTATCAGCAAATGCTCCCTGTGCTTGAGCAGTATTTTCCACGCTTTGCGCAAGTGTTTGAGCGCATTGCCTCTCCGCAAATTCGTAATATGGGCACCATCGGCGGTAATATCGCCAACGCATCCCCGATTGGTGATTTGCCACCGATTCTCTTGGCGTTAGATGCGTCAATTCATTTGCGTCATTGCGCGCCGAATCGTGAAGAGTCAGGTAAAGATTTAGATAGTAGTGATTCGGTTTATACGGATGAAATCATACCGTTATCAGCATTTTTCTTAGATTATAAAAAGACCAAGTTGCAAGCAGGCAGTTATATTGTCGCTATTCATATTCCTTTGATGCAAGATCATCAGCATTTATTTATCCATAAGATTAGCAAACGCTACGAAGATGATATCTCAGCGTGCTTGCTTGCGGCGCGGCTTGATGTGTCAGCAGATGGTGCAATTATCGACAATGTAAAGCTTGGGCTCGGTGGCATGGCAGCGATACCACTGCTTGCGGTGCACTGTCAGCAAGCGCTTATTGGTCAAGCTACTGATATTGCAAGTTTTGAGCAAGCAGCACAGGTGTTATCTGCAGATGTCACACCAATGACGGATGTCAGAGCCAGCCGTGAATATCGCATGCATGTGGTGCAGCGTCTACTGGTGAAGTGCGGTAAACATTTAGTAGCAGAGATGCAGGCTGAGAGCGCTTGACTGTCAGCGTAATTGAGTATCAATACTGCGTCATGAGTGTATTTGTCAGAAATAAAAAAGCGCATCAGTAAATGCGTACTAATAGAAGAGATTTGCTATGAGCCATCATTCGTCTTTATTTGACAGTTATAGTATCCGCCGCGTGCGTCCGCCAAAAAACAAGATTGGCACGTCAGCCAAGCATGACAGTGCGATCACCCATGTGATGGGGACGGCAACTTATGTGGATGATATTACCAAACCACAAGGCACGCTACATCTAGCAGTAGGTAAAAGCAGCCACGCTCATGCACGTATATTAGGTATGGATTTGAGTGCTGTCAGAGAGGCTGATGGGGTCGTTGATGTTTTAAGTTTTAAAGATTTACCGGCGCAGACAGATATCGGTGCGGTGTTTGATGGTGAGCCACTGATGGTGAATGACATTACAGAGTATGTCGGTCAGACGCTATTTGTGGTGGTGGCAACCAGCCATCGCGCTGCCAAAAAGGCGGCTACCAAGGCAGTAGTAGAATATGAGCCATTGCCAGCGGTACTTAGTATTGATAAAGCGCTAGAGCAAGAGTTATTTGTGCGTCCGAGTCATTTTATGAAGCGTGGTGATGCGGCGACGGCGCTTGAGAGTGCACCGATTCGTATTGAAGGTCATATTCATATGCGCGGGCAAGAGCACTTTTATCTTGAAGGACAAGTATCTTATGTAGTGCCTTGTGATGATGGCGGGCTGGAAGTGTATACGTCGTCACAGCATCCAAGTGAAGTGCAGCAGCTCGTCGCCGAAGTGACGGATTTGCCCTTTCATGCGGTCAATACGGTCGTACGCCGTATGGGTGGTGGTTTTGGTGGTAAAGAAACGCAAGCCGCGGCATGGGCGTGTCTGTGCGGTATCGTTGCCAAGCGCCATAACGTTCCTGTCAGTATGCGGTTAGATCGCCAAGATGATATGGTCGTGACCGGTAAGCGTCATGAGTTTGCCAATCGTTATGAGGTTGGCTTAGATAAGTCTGGGCGTATATTGGGCGTCGATATGCAATTGGCTGGTCTGTGCGGTTATGCGCCAGACCTATCTGATGCCATCGTCGATAGAGCGATGTTCCACTGTGATAATGCCTATTATTATCCAGCGGCTCGTGTGGCGGGTCATCGCTGTAAGACGCATACCGTATCCAATACGGCCTATCGAGGATTTGGTGGTCCACAAGGGCTAATGACCGCTGAATATATGATGGACCATATTGCCTATACCTTGGGGCAAGATCCGCTGCAAGTGCGCTTAGCAAACTTATATCAAGATGGTCAAAGCACCCATTACGGTCAGACCATTGAACATTTCGATTTAGCAAACATCATGACCAAACTGGCAGCGGATTGCGATTACGACAAGCGCCGTCAGCAAATTATAGAATTCAATCAAAAAGCCGCCGCAGAAGGTAGTGACAAGCGTTTAGGTATCGCGCTAACGCCCGTAAAATTCGGTATTTCATTTACGGTGCAGACGCTCAATCAGGCGGGTGCGCTGGTACATATTTATACCGATGGCAGCATCCACCTCAATCATGGTGGGACGGAGATGGGGCAAGGTCTGTATATCAAAATCGCCCAAATTGTCGCCAATGAGTTCGATGTGGATCTAGATACAGTAAAAGTGTCAGCGACTCGTACGGATAAGGTACCTAATACCTCACCAACTGCCGCGTCATCAGGTACCGATATCAACGGTAAAGCAGCGCAAAATGCTTGCTTAAGTATCAAAGCGCGCATTGTTGAATTTGCTGCTGAGCATTTTGAGGTGTCACAAGAAGACATACGCTTTGAAAAAAACCACGTCTATATCGGTGATAAAAAGACACTAACCTTTGCCGAAATGATTCAGCTGTCGTATCAAAATCGCATCAGCCTATCGTCTACTGGCTACTATAAAACGCCGAAGATATTTTATGATCGCTCTAAAGCATGGGGACGTCCGTTTTTCTACTTTGCGCTAGGTGCAGCTTGTGCTGAGGTTGAGATTGATACGCTGACAGGTGAGTACAAAGTGCTGCGCTGTGATGTGCTGCATGATGCAGGACAATCGATCAATCCTGCCATTGACATCGGTCAGATTGAGGGCGGTTTTGTGCAAGGTATGGGCTGGATCACAGCAGAAGAGCTGATCTGGAATGATAAAGGAAAGCTTGCATCCGATAGTCCTGCCAATTATAAAATTCCAACGGCGCATGACTTGCCTAAGCAGTGGAATGTGAAACTATACGATCGCAAAAACGAAGAACAAACTATCTATAATTCTAAAGCCGTTGGTGAGCCGCCGTTTATGTTGGCTGCCAGTGTCTGGTGCGCTATCAATAACGCGGTGGCTAGCCTTGGTAATTATCAAAAAAATCCAGAATTGACCATGCCTGCGACCCCAGAAGCCGTATTAAAAGCAGTTATGCGTATGGAAGGGTCGTCTTGGGATCTAGAGACCAAAGCGGACAAGGATACGATGGATAGTCTTGTTGAAGGTATAGAAGAAAAGGGCGGTCTCTATAACGACAAAGTCATGCCGCAAGATGTGCGTCATGCCAAAGATATCGATCCAAAAGAGGTAGCCGGCAAACAGACCGATGAGCAGCCAGAGGCGATAGAGCACCCAAATGTTGCAGGGGCAAGAGGTCCTGCGCACAGTGAGTGAGTCATTGGTCCCACCAGTTATCTGGTATGAAGGTCTAGCGCGATATCAGCAGCGCGGCATGGCTCATGTGTTGGCAACGGTCGTGGCTGTGAATGGTTCGGCCCCGCGTGCACTACAGGCAAAGATGATTATCACGCAGGATGGTATCGTAGATACGCTGGGTGGCGGCGGTCTAGAGCACGATGTGATTACTACTGCTCGTCAGCTATTAAGTGGCGAGATATCCACCACGGTATCCAAACAAGTCAAACCAAAAGTTTCTGAAGCTAATGAGACAAGCGCGTCAGCTCCTTCTAAAGCGGTACGCCGAGACGCGGTTTATACTAAGCATTACCCACTGGGTGCGAAATTGGCCCAATGCTGCGGTGGTAGCGTCACTGTTATGTTCGAATGCTTTAACGTGACGCCGCCGATGACAGTACTGGTATTTGGAGCAGGTCATGTGGCATCAGCGCTCATGACTATCCTTGCTGAATTGCCATGTCAGGTAGATTGGGTAGACAGTCGCCCAGAGATGTTTGAGCGTTACTTGATTGATAAAACCAACTCCAGTGAAACGGGCCAAGCAGGCAACAGTGCCTACCAAAACCCCACACCGAATCAATCACAACTCTATCAGCTACCAAGGCATATCCGTGCGCATATCGATGACGATCCTGTCGATTTTGTGCGTCCATTTATCGAGCAGGGTGGTCAGCGTTTTATTTTGGTTATGACGCATGACCATAGTGTGGATTTTGAGCTGGTGCGCGCAGCATTAGATACTACTTCTGATATCTGCTTAGCTGATAGTAAGCGCTCAGATATCTCATTACCTTATATTGGCTGTATTGCCTCATCCACCAAAGCCAAGCGTTTTAGAGACCGTTTGATTCAGCGTGGCTATAGTGAGCAACTAGTCAATCAGCTCATCATGCCAATCGGATTACCCATCGGCGGCAAAGAGCCAATGGCGGTGGCTGTATCTATCGCGGCACAGCTATTACAACGTTATCATCAGGTTGCTCTTTGAAGGGACTAATTACTTCATGAAGCCGTGTCATTTTTCATTAAATAATTTAAACGCTCAGTACTACTACGCCATTGTGAGACTACCAAATGACCCTACATATTTATCAAGCTCATTTATTACATTATATTAGCGAAGATGACCTTGCTAAGCGTACGGCTGCTGAATTATCCGATACTAGAATTCCTGACTTTCTCGTAAATCTGACCGTTGATAAAGATACAACGTTGCTTCCAGTAGTTGCAGGCGTGCGTGTTTACCCTGAGTATATTGCCGACGGTGCACTTGTTATTGATGATGAGACTGGACTGGTTATCAATTATGGCAGTCGAGAGGCGATGCTAGCAAATTATGTGCTGACCGCTACTAATGACAGTCAAGAACCAGTACAGATTCATGACCATCGGCACAAACTCATCATGCCGGGTTTTATCGATACCCATGTGCACTATCCGCAGATAGATATGATTGCCGCTTATGGTGAGCAACTGCTTGATTGGCTCAATAATTATACTTTTGTGACGGAAGCCAACTTTGGTGATCCAAAAATAGCGCATGATACCGCGCAGTTTTTTTTGAACCAATTACTTGCCAATGGCACGACCAGTGCGATGGTTTTTGCAACCAGTCATCCGTTATCTGCCGAGGCGTTTTTTGCTGAAAGCCACAGGCTCAATACGCGTATGATCACGGGTAATGTCTTGATGGACCAAAATGCGCCTGAGCCGCTATGTGTGCCTGCTGAGCAAAGTATCCGTGACACTCAAAATATCATTGATAATTGGCATGAGCGCGGGCGTCAGCATGTGGCCATTACCCCGCGCTTTGCGATTACGTCGAGCCCTACACAATTACGTCTGGCAGGTGAGTTGTATGCCAGCCATGACAGTGTGTATTTGCAAACGCATCTGGCAGAAAACCGTGATGAGGTGGCTTTTGTGCAGGAGCTGTATCCCAATCATAAAGGCTACCTCGACGTCTATGATGATATGGGATTACTGGGCCGCCGTACCACCTTGGCGCATGGTATCTACCTTGAGACACCAGAATACGAGCGTCTACGCGCGACTGGCACGCAGATATCACATTGTCCAACGTCCAATCTGTTTTTGGGTAGTGGGCTGTTCGATTTACCAAAGACGTTAAGTTATACCGGTGTTAGTATCGCCACCGACGTTGGAGCAGGCACGAGCTTATCGATGCTCACGACGTTATCAGAGGCATACAAAGTCCAGCAACTACAAAGTAATCAATTATCAGCACACCAAGGGTTGTATCAGATCACTTTGGGCAATGCGCAGTCGCTACTATTAGATGATAAGATTGGTAACTTTATGCCCAGTAAAGAAGCGGACTTTGTCGTGATTGATATGAAGGCCACAGCATTGTTAGAGCGGCGTATGGCGCAGACCAAAACCCTTGAAGAGCAGTTATTTGTGCTGATTATGCTGGGTGATGATAGAGTGATTGAGCAGACGATAATTGCTGGTCAGAGCCGCTATCGAAAATCTGCGGTCTGATAAACTGGCGAAAAACATGAGTCACAAAAAAGCCCCGTTTATATATCATAAACGGGGCTTTGATTGGTCTGTATCTTTTGTTCTGTGCTTTTTTGTCTGTGCTTATGAGATAGCTTGGCGACTTTTTTTCTAACTGACATTTTCTAACTGACGTCTTCTAACTCAATAAGCACACCCCAGTCCGTAATGTCTATCTCATGGCAGTTGTTACCTTCGCCATTGATACGATCAATCACTAAAAAGTCACTGTCGCGTCCAAGCGCCAATAAGGGATGATGCCAGACGTTGGCAGCATACTGTACGCCTTGATGCGACTTGGCATAAAACACGGCCAGATCATCAGGCGATTGTGGCGGCGTACCTGCTTTGGCAACGACGACGACATAGTCCTGACCTTCCATCGACACAAATGCTTGCGTGCAAAACGGATGATACTCCATGACGGAGAGGGCAATCGGATTCTCACGTTTTTTGGCTCGAAAGATACTCATACCGACAGTGCCACCCTCAATCTGACTCGCAGCAAGCGCATGATGGCGAACCGCATAGCCATTATTGATCTCATAAGTGTTGTCAGCGGTTTGCTCCTCCTCACTATAGCGCTCGATAACCGAGCCGTAAGGGGCAAAGTCGCCTTTGGTCAAAGGCTGAGCCGTTAAGATAACACTCATTATTTGACCTCTGTATTATCAGTAGTACCAACATGATCTGCTACTTTGCCAAACACGCGCACGCGGCTGATACCACCATCAGGGAAGATATTGACTCGGATATGGGTGATAGGCTGGTCTATTAAGAGCTTGTCGTTACCGAAGGTATGGATGTCATCCGCATTGGTTTTTTGCGGCTCAAGCAACGTATCCCAAAACATACTTTGAGTGACCAAGGTTTGCTCTGGCGTATTTGGCGAGTAGACGGCTTGAATGGATACTTTATCAGGATAGTTGCCTTTAAAATGAGCGGTATCTATCTCGATAGAATCCACGATACCTGCTTGACCTAAGGCAATAATGCACCAGTCATTGCCTGGCTCACGGCGGCGACGCGTCTCCCAGCCATCACCCATATTGGGCGCTTTGGTCGGTAACAGTAAGTTGCTGGCAGCACCAAAATGTGCGTCGTTACTGGCGATTGCACGACCGCCATTTAACGCGCCTGCCAAGTCGAGCATTTCACCTTGATTGTTTAGGCTGGCATCAAGTTGGATATCACCATAGACACGCAGTCGAGCCACGCCGCCATCTGGGTAAATATTCAAACGGATATGGGTGACCGTTTGCTCGTTATCAGTTTCGATAAACTCATGATTGTGTCCTTGTAGCGGCGTCATATCCACTAGCGCCTGCCAGTTTTTACTGTCCCAGTCTTTTTTACTGAGGCTAGTAAGCTCAGTTTCATCTTGCTGTAGTAGCTCTGGCGCGTATAAGCTATCGACACTGGCAGAAGAGGGGAAGTTACCCGTAAAGTGACTGGTATCAATGTCAAGGCCCGCGATTTTGGTCGGACGCGCCAGCTGAATGACTAAATAATCATAGCCCAAATGACGCTTACGGCGCGTCTCCCAGCCGTCCATCCATTTACCGTTATCGTCAAATTTGCCGACCACAAAAATAGGCGCATCAGGATTTAGGATGCGGCTTTTATCCGCAAAAAAGTCATCGGTCGCAAATAGCGCTTTGGCACCCAAGCGACTGTCGGCTACGTTGGGTTTTTTAGTAAAGGCTGGCAGGCTCTCAGGTAGATTATTTGCTGAGATGATTTGTCCCACTTCTGAAGTGTTTTGACTCATCATGATTCCTTTTATTTGATAGTAGATTTAATTGATCGTGTGCCACTTGTTTTATTTATTCGACACACTGCGATGTATTCAATGAGCGAGGCAATGGCAAAAGCTACATCCAGTTGGCTGTGTTGTCTGGTGTTGCAGGATGGTTGTCGTACCAGTGTTTGGCGATCTCATCACGGCGGCATATCCACACGTCAGGCTTATTGGTGATGTATTGCAAAAACTGCTTTAACGCTTTGATACGTCCTGCCCGTCCAATAATGCGGCAATGCAAACCGATGGTCAGCATTTTGGGGGTTTCTGCGCCTTCTTCATAAAGGGTGTCAAAGCTGTCTTTGAGGTACTGATAAAACGGCTCGGCATGGGTAAACCCTGGACTCGAAGAAAAGCGCATGTCATTGGTCTCTAGGCTATAAGGGATGACCAAATGCGGCTTGCGTGTGATTAGATCGCCTTCTTGGGCTTTGACATTGAGCCAGTACGGCAGCTCATCGCCATAGGAGTCAGAGTCATAGTGATAGCCACCTTGTTCGACGACCAGCTCGCGCGTGTTTGGGCTATCGCGTCCCGTATACCAGCCGAGTGGCTGCTTGCCGAGCATGCGCTCAAATATGTTGGTTGCACGGCGGATGTGCTCACGTTCCGTCTCGCGGTACATATATTGATAAGTAATCCAGCGCAGGCCGTGACTGGCAATCTCATGACCGTCTTCTAATACGCGCTCGATAATATGCGGGGTTTTTTCGGCAGCGGCAGCACAAGTAAAAGTGGTGATAGGAGCGCCGTACTCTTTAAACACATCCAACACCCGCCACACACCAACACGGCTGCCGTATTCAAATGCAGACTCAATAGACTGGTGACGGTTGTTAAACTCGGGCGTACCCAAGATATCCGACAAAAAGCGCTCGGACTGTCCATCGCCATGGATGACGCTATTTTCTGCCCCTTCTTCGATATTCAAGACAAACTGTACGGCGATTTTTGCACCGCCTGGCCAATTGGCTTTTGGTGGCTTGCCACCGTAGCCTTTTAGGTCGCGTGGGTATGTATTTTGATTAAAATCACTGATGATTTTTTTGCTCATTGTTTATGTTCCTATATCTCGTAGAGCCTTAAATATTTAATTGAATATTGCTCGCCAAGGAAAGTTTTCTATTGATAACAAACTACAGGGATGATGCGTACGCTACAAGCTGCTGACGTTCTATATCTGTTAACTGAGTGATATTACCAAGTGGCATATAGCCAGTTTGTACCGCAGTGACGATTTTTGCTTTGTGTGTTTTTAGATCTTCTGGTGTTTGCAAAATGATACCTGCTGGCGGTGCGGCAAAGCCTTGCTGTGTGGGCTGCACTGCATGACAAGTGCTACAGCGTGTATGTACAACATCCATCATAGCGTCATCTACTGATGCGCTCACTGGTACGGCTTCAGCAGCAGTGGCGGCATTATTGCTAACACTGCTATTATTAACGTTATCAGTATTAGTAGTCGCGCTTGTAGCTGTTGGGGTGCTATTAGTTGTCGTAGGTGTTACTGCGGCAGTAGCGGGCATTGCAGGCGCTGGATCAATTGGTTCAGGTCGCATCCAAATAATTAATAATACGGTCAGTATGGCTGGGATAACCAAGTAGCGTGGTTTTTTATGCCCTAAATGTTTTTGGTTAAAATAATGACGTGCCGTTGCAGTGATAACGCCAACGAAGACCAATACCAACCAACCTTTTTCATGAGCATACATCATCGGATAGTGGTTGCTAATCATGGTAAAGATGAGTGGCAGAGTAAAGTAGTTATTCATCAGTGAGCGGTTTTTGGCTTGCAGTGCCAATTCAGCGACTTCTTTGCCCGGTTTTTCGCCGCGGCGTACACAATCAACGAGTGCGCGCTGCGCTGGCATAATACCGAAGAATACGTTACCGACCATCACCGTGCCCAAAATCGCCCCGATATGGATGAACGAGGCGCGATCACTAAACAGCTGATAAGAACCCCAACTCGCGATAACCAACAAGATAAAAATCAGGGTACTAAAGATAAAGGCGTTTTTGCCCAAATGACTGCGCACAATGACTTCGTAAATAAAGTAACTACCAAATAAAAACAGCAAGCTTGTCGCAATGGCACCGATACTGGTAAAAGGCACTTTGCTTGGATCGATCAGATAGGCAGTTGCATTGGCATAATAGACGATCGACATCATCGCCGCACCCGTCAGCCAAGTCGTGTAAGCTTCCCACTTAAACCAATGTAGCGTTTTTGGCATTTCCTCTGGTTCGAGCTTGTATTTGGCAATCTCATAAAACCCTCCGCCATGGACGGCCCACAGATCACCTGAGATGCCTTTGTCTGCTTTCCACTGTGGCGGCTTGCGTAGGCTCAGATCCAGCCACACAAAATAAAACGATGCACCAATCCATGCCACCCCTGCGATAACATGAAACCAGCGAAAAAATAAACTCAACCATTCGAGAAGATAGGCGCCCATGCGGTAAGTGTCCTTTAATATGACAATGTCTAAATAAAATGGCTATGAGCGGATAACGATTTTCGCTCACAGTTTTTTGATAATAAGGGTCAGTTATGATCCGCGGTAGGTACTATAACCATGCGCACTCAGAAGTAATGGCACGTGATAGTGGCTTGCGTCTTTTATCACAAAGTCGATGACTACCTGCGGATAGAATGCCGTCAGCTGCTGGGCATCAAAATATGCCTGAGTATCAAACGTCACGGTATAGCGCCCCGTATCTAGCTGACGCTCAGTGTCATCAATGCTTGACTCAAACTGCCAAGCATCTGGTGTCACGCGGCCATCGTGATTGGTCGTCCCATGCGCAAGCAGTATCGTGTCTCCGCTGTCTGGTACGCGGTGTAGGCGGACGGCGATATCAGCAGCAGGCGTGCCCAAATGAGTGTCTAAGATATGTGACGATAAGGTGGCAGACATAAGGCTTCCTTTGTATTTAGTAAAGACGTAAATAGAGTAATGATGCTAGCGTATTTGATAAGTAGAACGTCGGACAAACATCGATAGTAATAATGTGGTTTGATAGCTGTTGATCATCTAAGCATTACCTAATAGTTTGCTTAGACGTAAACGTGTGATTTTATTTTGCTCTGCGGCGGCATTGGCCAGCTCTGTGGCACGGTCGTTTGGCAGGCGCGCCAAGAGCAAATCGAGCATTTGCTGTGCGCTTTTGCCGGTTGCAAAGACAATAAAAATGAAACCAAATTTATCAAGATAATCTTGATTGCCTTTAGCGAGCGCTTCGAGTACATCGTCTGCCGCATCGTTAGCGCCAGACTGCTCATGTGCGGCGCTATCTTGTGTATTGCGATATTTCTCTTTTAAAGAAGCCACATTACCGATTTGTGGATGTCCATCAAATGCTTCTAGCAAGTTGGCCTCATTGGTTTGTACCTCATCCCAGATAGCGTCGCTATTCGCTAAGAGCGCATCGAAATCTGCAAAAGGACGCGCATTGGCAATCTTATTTGCCCAAACGCTACTGGTACAGCAGATTAAAAGCTGAGCAATAGCTACTTCCTGAGACAAATTATTAAATTGCGCTAAGGTTAAGCTCATGGTGATATCCTTTTTGTTGATATGACAGCCCATTATGTGGACTGGATAACTATTGTTTAATAAAGGTTTATACATGGTGGTTTTTTGCTTAGACTTAGCGATAGCAATCGATGTTTTTATGGTTCATTTTTTAGTTTTTCGACGTTTGCATTGTTATTTAAGCAAACCCACAGTGCGTATTTAAGTTGCTAGCTTTCTAATCATGATAAATTGACGATACAGAACGTATTTTTTGAGGAAATACTAATAGTTGAGCCGCAAAATGACATGGCAGTATAGTTTTGGTCGTAATACGTGTGATTTATAATTACCATTCTGCTAAAACCTGACTAATTGGTCAACTGTTTTATGAGAATTTTTTTATTTGGTGGCTCATGCTGCGAAAATCTGTGCATTGATATATAAAAACATTCAAAAATATAGCGACTATTTTGTCGAACCAGCCACTTGGAGTGAGATACCATTGTTATGACTCAAAATAATCAGAAAGAGGATATCCTGACTACTGATGCGCCATCGCATCGTAGTCAACAAGTTACGCGCGCGCACAATCAAGCGTTGATACTGGCAGCAGCTGAAGAGGAGTTCGTGCTCCAAAGCTATCGCGGCGCTACGATGCAAGGCATCGCTGATCGAGCAGGACTGCCTAAAGCCAACGTTCACTATTATTTTAAAAACAAAAAAAACCTATATATGGCGGTGCTACGCTCGATTATTGAAGAATGGAATGACGGCTTGGTGACCATGACAGTGGACAGCGATCCAAAAACTGTCATTGAAAAGTTTGTCCGTACCAAGCTGCATCAAGCTTTTGTCAATCCTAGTCGTCATAAGTTGTTTGCCATTGAGGTCATCGGCGGTGCGCCTCACTTGCACGAATTTATGTCAACAACGATGAAAGATTGGGTAAATGATAAAGCGCAAGTCATGAAAGAGTGGCATAAGCAAGGCAAGATTGGGATTACAGATCCCTTGCAACTACTAATTTTGATATGGGCGACGACCCAGCGTTACGCTGAATTTGAGATTGAAATTGTCGGCCTGATGGACAAAACAGCTTATGACGCAGAAGATGAAGCGCGCGCAGCAGATTTTCTAGTGCCTTTTATTTTACGAGGCTGTGGACTTGAATGATTATATACAGTTAAGTCATTGTGATTAAGCGATCACAGTGGACGAGGTGCATAAACAAATTTTATGGCACCTCGTTTTACTTTCAGACAGGGCTAAACATTCAAATTTATGCCACTTTTTGCGCTGTTTTTAAGCCATCTTCGGCATGTTGTTCAGCCGTATCAAATTCTACACCGTAGTTTTTTGGTAGGATTATATCAAGCGTGATTGCCACAATACCGGACATCGTCACCGCTGAGCCAAAGATGTTTTGGAAAAATTGCGGCGTCTGTGAGAGTACGTCAGGAACGAATGCAATACCCGTTGCTAATCCTAGTGACGTGGCGATAATCAAGACATTACGATGGGTAAAATCCACGGTGGATAGTATACGAATACCCGCAGTTGCGACAGTGGCAAACATCAGTAGCGTGACCCCGCCTACGACAGGCTTGGGCAGCTGCGTGAAAATCGCACCAAGGATAGGAAATAGACCCATCAGGCACAAGATACCGCCAACATAAAAACCAACATAGCGACTGGCAATCCCCGTCATCTGAATCACGCCGTTATTTTGGCTAAAGGTTGTCACAGGAAAAGTGTTGAATACAGCCGCAATCAGCGAGTTGACACCATCACCCAACACACCACCTTTAATGCGCTTCTCATAGAGAGGGCCTTTGATCGGTTCGCCTGAAATCATCGAGGTAGCGGTCAAGTCGCCTGAGGTCTCAATACTGGTAATGATGTACATAAAGGCAATGGGAATAAATGCCTGCCAATCAAAACCAAAACCATATTTGAAGGGAATGGGAACGGTGAAAAAATCCGCTTTAGACACCAATGAAAAATCAATGCGCCCCATAAATACGGCAGCGAGCAAGCCTAACATCAGACCGATAAAGATAGCACTTGAGCGAATAACCTTATTGTTAATAATGCTAATGAGCACCACACTGACGAGTACGCCACCACCTAAGAGTAGGTTTGGAATACTACCGAAATCCTCAGCACCAAACCCACCTGCCAAATCAGTGAGACCTACCTTTGTTAGGGACAAACCAATCGTGACAATCACACAGCCAGTAACAATAGGGCTCATAAATGATTTGAGTTTGGTGATAAATTGACTCAAAAATATCTCAACAAATGCACCGAGAAACGACACACCAAAGATAACGGATAAAATCTCTTCAGGACTACCACCGCGGTTTTTTACTACAAATCCTGCGGTCAATACTGCCGCCAAAAAACCAAAACTGGTGCCTTGTAATGCCATAAGGCCAGAGCCGATGGGCCCTACTTTTCGCGTTTGAATAAAAGTCGCGACTCCAGATACGATTAAGGACATGCTTAGCAGATAGGGGATATGTTCCCCTAAACCTAAAGTGCCACCGATGATTAGTGAAGGGGTAATAATACCAACGAAAGCAGCAAGTACGTGCTGTATGGCACCTAAGAATGCTTTGATAGGGTTGGGGCGGTCGTGCAGTCTATATAATAAATCAGTATTTGCTGGAACGTTTTCACTCATGGTGGTTTCCTCCTAGAATAACTGCTTAGCACCCAATTAGCTGTATATATCAGACAACGTAACAAATCATTAGATAAAAATTAAAACCCAATCCTTGACCTGTTTTTTATCGATTCAAATAATAGGGGTAAGTTCCCGACCTTAAAATAGACAACAGTAATAGTTTATATTTGTTGGCCAATATCTAAATAACCTGACCAATTAGTCAGACCTATTTAGGATATAGGTAAAATGAAAGTTAATGCAATGTTTTTTTTGGTACTAACCGGTTTACGGGTTTATTACTAACAATAAGGAAGAAAAATGAGTTCGAATGAAGGGTACCTAAGAAGAGTGCATAAGACGGCGGGCAGGTTTTACTAAGTAGGTTTTATCACTTTTCTTCTAGCAGCTTATGACACAAAAAAGCCTTAATCATATTCATTATGATTAAGGCTTTTTGTATGAGTAAATTCTAACGTTGTGATTCAGTTGCCTAAATTACTTTGGACTTGATGACCATACGGGTGAGCGGATGATGCCTTGTCCTGATTTGCCGAACGCTTCGCCACCATTCAATGATTTAATCGTTAGTACACCTTTGCCGCCTTGGGTTGACGCATAGACCACGCGCTTGCCATTGGGTGAGAAGCTTGGGGCTTCATCGATACCCGTATTACCAAGGTTGGTCGTCACCGCACCATTGCTATTCATAATCGCGGCTGAGCGTCCACTTAAAAAGGCGATTTGTGTTCCGTCGCTGCTAAACTGCGGACTGGTTGCATAGCCACCATTAGATACTTTGGTGGTGCGTCCCGAGCCAAACTCATAACGATAGACTTGTGGTTTATTGAATCCAGCTTTGTCACTGACAAATACAAATGACTTGCCATCAGGAGCGTAGCTTGGCTGCACCTCACTGCTTGGCAAATTAGTGAGGCGTCTAGGCGTACCGCCGCTTGCGCTTATCTCATAGATATCGGCGCTACCCTCAAAACTACTAGAAAATAGGATTTTGCTGCCATCAGGGGAGAATGACGGACTCAAGTTACTACCAGAAAAAGGCGTTAGCACACTGGCGCCGCCGCCGCTGACGTTTTGAATGTAGATGACGGGATATGATTTTTCACGTTGTACCGAGTAGGCAATGCGATTGCCGTCAGGTGACCATGCTGGTGAGAAGATAGACCCAGCTACCTCAGTGATGGTTTTGGCGTTTTCACCATCAGCATCCATCACTTTTAGACGAGAGACTTTTTGTTTGCCAGTGCCTGTTTCTTCTATATAAGCAATACGCCCTGAGAAATCCCCTGGAATGCCCGTAATCAGCTCATAGACTTTATCTGCGATGACGTGACCGGCGTAGCGCATGCTTTCTCTGTTATTGTCAGCGGTTAGGCTTTGCTTGCCTTCTATCACGCGACCAGATTTGACATCGATGACCTCGTAATCGGTGACGATTTTGCCGCGATTGGTACGAGTGCTGCCGACGACTAGATAGGGTATGCCCATACTTTGCCATACTGGCAGTGTGCCTGCCAGTTCGCTACTGCTGCGTGGCTGCTGCGGTAGGTTTTGGCTGGTGACTTTTAGTTCTGTATTATTCAAATCATTTAAAATAATAGGGGACAAAACAGAATCGCCTGCGAATGGTACAAACGCGACTTGGTTTTGTTGGACAGGAATCTCATAGTCCAATTCTAATACGACAGGGGCTGCGAGCACGTTTTGCGAGATAAGTAATGCTGAACTACCCGCAAGTAAAGAGGCTAGTAGTTTTTTATGAGTATACATGGGTCAATGGCGCTCCTAAAATTAATATGATAGTCATTTTTATAGTCGATGAGGCAAGTATAGATAAGTCAATTTAAAAATGACACAACGAGATTAAAGGCTATTTTTCGTAGCCTCTGGAGACGAAGTCACAGCAAGCAAGGAAAATAGTATTTAATCGAGTGTGTTTGTGATGCTATATCAGTTTTATTTGGGCTTTACTATATTTAGATGAAAAAACGATGCGATAAAAGCCGCTTAACATCACGTTATCAATAATACAAGACGCTAGCAACTGATTAATTGCTACCTTTAAACTGTATAGTAAAGGTAGGATATTTTGGGTCATCAGCATCGATTGGTAGGCTACCTGTGTTGAGCACTGCTTGTCTGGCAGCTTCATTGACGACGCTATCAGGACCAGATGCGGTGACATTGACCACGTCACCATTGGCATTAACGGTGATGTTTAAGGTGGCACGCTGGGTAGAGCCTTTCGCTGCGGTAGGCGGCGTATAGTTGCGCTTGATTAGATTGATGATTTCACTATTGCTGGCACCGCGACTACCACTTGAGGCAGAGCGACTACTACCTTTAGAAGTACTAGAGGTTGAGGTCTCGCCGGAGATGGTTGATTGACCATCTGAGAGACTAAAGGTTCGGCCTGCATTGCCAGAGCCATCGGTATCAATCTGTATATTACGATCGTTAGCCGTGGGGCGTCTGATCTTGGGTGGATTGTTTTGCTTTTGGCGAAAATCTCCAAGCCTTTTTTGCTCTTCGATCATCTGCTCTCTTTTGTCTTGCTCTACTTGATCAAGCTCCTCTATCGCGGATTCGTCTAGCTGCGCTGCCCACTCAGCCATTCTGCGCTCATATTCTTGGTTTTGCTCGCGCAGGCGTTGATGTTGCTCTTCACTCATAAGCATAGGCTGACTGGCAGGCTCGTCAGATCGCGTAAACACAGGGACACGCTGGGAGTTAGGCTGGCTTGGATTTTGAGCGCTTGAGCTACTACTACTTGAGGTTTCTTGTTGAGCGCTACTGGCTGAGTCGCTGGTGCTGCTGTCCATTTGCATGGCGCTGGCTGCTGCACGATTGGCCAATATCTGTCCTTGCATTTCAGCGAGCTGCTCAGGAGTTACCATGACCGTCTCGATGCTACCAGCAGTCTCAACCTCAGTGGTCTGATAGTTATAAATCAGTATGCCGATTATAAGACCATGTGCTAGCAAACTGAGTAATGTAGGCAGTGTTAGCCCGTTGCCTTCAGGTTCGGTGGGGACATAGACGGCAGGCGCATTATGCATGATATGGATACTCATGAACGTGGTTTATCGGATTGGCTGCTATGATGTGACATACCTATATAGAAGGTATAGCTATTGGAGTGATGGCGTCGGTAAAGGCGCACCAGTCAATAACCCTACTTTTTCAATACCTGCCTGCTGCAAAGTTGCCATGAGCGTCATGATAGCGCCATATTGGTTATTTTGATCAGCATTAATCATCACTTGCAATGGCTCAGTGTTGGTATTACCGCTCTGAGACTGTAAGTTGGATAAAGTGTTAATTAGCTCAGGCTCACTAATAGGCAAGTCGATATTATTTTCATAACTGATAAAAATCTCACCCTTGTCAGTCAATGAGACAATGACGGGCAACTGGCTCTGACTCATGGTATTGGTTTGCTCTTTTGGCAAATCAACATCGACACCCGTAATGAGCATGGGTGCGGTCACCATAAATATCACCAATAGCACCAGCATAACGTCGATGTAGGGAACGACATTCATCTCTGCATTCAGCGCTTTTTTCTCACGGCGATAGGGATTTGGTTTCATAGCCCATTCACCTGAGTGGCACTCACTTGCGTCTCTCTAGCAACGGGGATTTGCACACTGGTCTCGCGCTGTAGCATGCCTGTCATCTCGTCACAGAACAGTGCTCGTGAATCATAAAGACGGCTAGATTTTGCCGTAAAATGATTGTATGCCAATACAGCAGGAATAGCGGCAAACAAGCCCATGGCTGTCGCAATCAGCGCCTCAGCAATACCAGGCGCGACAGAGGCTAGGGTGGCTTGCTCGGTTTGCGACAGTCCCAAAAACGCGTTCATGATGCCCCAAACGGTTCCAAACAGTCCAATGTAAGGAGCCACCGAGCCGATACTCGCTAGCGTCGTCAGTCCTGACTCGAGTAATTGCTGCTGACGGCCCAAGCCGACACGCAGTTTACGTTCAACACCGTCGATGATGTCATCTTTAGGTTGACGCTTTTTATGCATTCTCAGGTACTCTGAAAATCCCACATAAAAAATCTGCTCAAGTCCTTGGCGATCAGGTGAGCCTTGTACGCCTTGATACAGCTTTGCTAAATCTTCGCCTGACCAAAACCAAGTCTCAAATTGTTGATCAAAGTTTTTGGCTGTACCGAGCCGCGCACTCATACGGAAAATAATGACCCAACTGAACAAAGAGGCTAATAGCAATAACGCCATCACAATCTGTACCAATAGACTGGCTTGGGTAATAAGATCAATAATATTTAATGATTCAGGCATGTAATGGACTCACGGATAATTGACAACAGCTGGTTTAAATAAAGACATCCAAACCAAACGAACCCTAAAAATAATAAGCATACTTTATCGTTGAATCTTAAGCGCAGTAAAGATCTCGGCAATCGGGTTTAGTAAGAGACTATTTGAGACCACGCTCAACCACTGAGACATCAACATAATAACCTGTTAGTTTACTTCTAAATAAAAGAAACGTCATTATTAATGTGTTAACCAGACAAAAAGTACGATACATCAAATATTTTAACAATATAGTGGCAACACGCCCTACTAGTATACATAAATGATTTGAGCTAGAGACTATAAGAAAATTCAAATTTGTATAGACTTTTTATCGTTATAAAAGTGGTGTTTTTAATTGTTTTTTATACGAGTTAGACATTATCAGCGATTGAGTTTGTAAGACAACTCGTCTAATATGTTACGCTTTGTTACTACATTATTCTTACTGCGGCATCGCCATTTTGCTGAGGTCATGTTTAGTTTTAGGTAGTGGTGATTTTTTATTAGCCAGTTGGGGGCGAACACTTATGAATGCAATTGAACGCTATTTTGGGATTAATGGTGACAATACCACGATCAAAACAGAAATCGTCGCTGGTATAACCACGTTTTTGACGATGGCTTATATTATCTTTGTTAACCCTAATGTCTTAGCCGATGCAGGTATGGACAAAGGGGCCGTATTTGTCGCAACCTGTGTGGCCGCAGCAGTCGGTTGTTTCATCATGGGTATCTATGCCCGACTACCAGTGGCATTAGCGCCAGGCATGGGACTTAATGCTTTCTTCACCTATGGCGTGGTCTTAGGTATGGGGTATGCATGGCAAACCGCGCTGGGTGCGGTGTTTTTGTCAGGTTGTATCTTTGTTCTATTAAGCCTCTTTAAGATTCGTGAGGCAATCATCAATGCGATTCCAAACTCTCTCAAAAACGGCGTGGTCGCTGGTATTGGTGCATTCTTGGCTTTTATTGCTTTGCAGAGTGCAGGTATCATCGTCAATCATGATGCGACCTTGGTTGCTCTTGGTGATATGACGTCATTTGGTCCTGTATTGGCATCTCTAGGTTTTGTCGTCATTATTGGTCTGTCTTATAAAAGAGTCCCAGGTGCGGTAACCATTGGTATTTTGCTGGTTGCTCTGATTAGTTTGCTAATGGGCTATACACAGTTTACCGGTATCATATCTGCACCGCCTTCTATCGCGCCGACACTGATGCAGCTCGATATCGCTGGCGCATTTGATGTGGGTATGATCAGTGTGATCTTCGCTTTCTTATTTGTGGACTTATTTGATACTGCAGGTACGCTCATTGCAACCACTAGCCAAGCCAAGTTGACTGACAAAGATGGCAATATTCCTAATATGGGCAAGGCGCTATTAGCAGACTCAACAGCGACAGTTGCAGGCTCTTTACTTGGTACTTCATCGACAACCAGTTATATCGAAAGTATCTCTGGTATTGCCTCAGGTGGCCGTACAGGATTGATGGCAGTCACTGTTGGTGTGTTATTTTTACTAAGCATTTTCTTTTCTCCATTAGCCGGTATGATCCCAGCCTACGCGACGGCCGGTGCCATATTTTATGTTGCCGTACTGATGATGGGCACCCTAAAAGACATCGACTGGAGCGACTTAACAGAAGCGGCGCCTGTTGTAGTTGTATTGCTGTTCACGCCGCTGACATACTCTATCGCTGATGGCATCGCACTTGGTTTTATCACCTTTACCGCGGTCAAAGCGATCTCTGGTAAGTTCGCTGATATCAGCATTGCTGTATGGCTTTTGACTCTTGTGCTATTGGTTAAAATTATCTTCTTATAAGGCGTATTGCGCTAGGTATGAGACCTAACCATACAACCCTCTTTATCACTTGATGGTAAAGAGGGTTTTTATTATTTGGAGATGGTACTTAGCTTACTAGTGAGCCCAAAATTGTTACGATTAAAACCCAAAATTTTGGTAATAATTAATCAGTAATAGTAAACTAAAAAATATAACCAAAGCGTCATGACTGAAAAATTGCTTGTAAATATTTGTTTTTTAAAGAAAAATTAATTTTTAAAAATAAAAAAAAGCGTTAGTTTGAATTTTTTTTTCATGATATTATAGCCGAGTTAAGCGCATCACCTCAATCAACGCCGTAGAGGTTTTTCTTACAGTGAATTTGCACATTTAAGATGGTATGTTTGGGCTTGTTTAAGTGTTTTTTTATCACTTCATTCAAGCGATATTTGGCCATCACACTCCTTTCACTACTAACAAGAAGAAGGCACTAATGCCGCTTAATTTTTCGTTGTTGCCTTTGTATTGTTAACGTAGCCCGTTTAACAGTGGAACGACCTACTTAACCATCTCCAGCATGTGCTGGATTTTCTAGTTTTGTGATGGCGCCGTTTGGTCTTTTGATTATTGCTGTGAATATCCTTCCATAACCTCTATTTTGATAGCGGTTACGAGCAGTTATGCAGGACGATCAGACTTCCTAAAGCACCATTTATTATGGTTTTTAAACGATAGTTATGGAGTTGTTATGAACCCAGTAGACCAGTTTACCCCGCAAGAGCCGATTTTGTTCAATCCTGTTGATATGCTGTCGCCAGAGTATCTTGCCCAGCCAATAGAAGAGTTATATAAGCGTATTTCGCCACTATATAGCGTTGATGAACAGCGTTGGTTGGCTGATTTATTGCCACTTGCCAAGCCTAGTGCAGAGGAGCGTGATGCTGCCGCTGAGCAGACACGCAAGCTGGTTGAGCATGTGCGTAACGATGGCAAAGCCGTCAAGATGGTTGACTCATTATTGCTTGAGTATAGCCTTGATACCCAAGAAGGTATCTTGCTCATGAGCTTGGCAGAAGCGTTGATTCGAGTGCCGGATAATTATACTGCTGATGCATTGATTCATGACAAAATGAGTGTGGCAGATTGGAAAAAGCACATCAAAAATGACAATGGTTTCATGGTCAATGCCTCTACTTGGGGCATGATGATGACAGGCCGTGTCGTCAGTATTGATAGCAGCACTACTGCATCAGGTTTCTTGGATCGCATGACCAAAAAGATGGGTGAGCCTGTCATTCGTAGTGCCATGCAAAAAGCCATGCGCATCATGGGCCATCAGTTTGTATTGGGCGAAACCATCGAAGACGCCAATAAAAACAGCCAGCCATATCGTAATAAAGGTTATACCTATTCATTCGATATGCTAGGTGAAGCGGCTATCACGCATAGAGATGCTGAAAAATACTTCAATGACTACTTGCATGCGATCAAAGCGACGGCCAACGTCAAAGTCAAAGAAGGTATGCCTAAGCCATCAGTATCTATCAAATTGTCTGCGCTGCATCCTCGCTATGAAGCGACACAAGAAGCTCAAGTTATGGGTCTATTGCGTCAACGCTGCTTGCTCCTTATTGAAGCGGCACGCGAGGTCAATGTTGATCTTAGTATTGATGCCGAAGAAGCGGATCGTCTTGAGATTTCTTTAAAACTGTTTGAGTCTCTATACCGTGATAACTCAACAGCTAGTTGGGATGGCCTAGGTATCGTTGTACAAGGTTATTCTAAACGTGCTATTGCTGTATTGGCTTGGCTTGCTCGTTTGTCTTCTGAAGTAGGCGATCGCATTCCAGTACGTCTGGTAAAAGGCGCTTATTGGGATACTGAGATCAAACTTGCTCAGCAAAAAGGTCTATCAGGCTATCCAGTTTGGACACGCAAAGAAGGTACAGATACCGCATATCTTGCCAGTGCGCGTTTCTTATTATCAGACCATCTGCGCGGTCTTATTTGGCCACAGTTTGCGACGCATAATGCGCACACACTGTCTTCAATCATGACCATGAGCACCCATAAAGAGTTTGAATTCCAGCGTTTGCACGGTATGGGTGATGCACTTTATGACCATATTTTGCAAGCTTATGAGATTCCTGTACGTATCTATGCACCAGTTGGCGCGCACAAAGACTTGCTACCATATTTGGTACGTCGTTTGTTAGAGAACGGTGCCAACAGCTCTTTTGTTCATCAGTTATTAGACAAGTCGTATCCGATTGAAAAACTAACTGTGCATCCATATGACAAGCTACTTGCCAACCCAACCTTGCACAACCCAGATATTCCGCTACCACTAGAGATTTATGGTTCGCGCCGTGCAAGTTTTGGCCCTAATATATTTGTAGAGTCACAATGGCTACCGTTCAAAGCAGCTATTGATAGCCATCTCAATAAAAAATGGTCAGCGACACCTATCATCAACGGCCAAGCAATTAATGAATATGAAGTAGATGGCGTCACCCATCAGCTTGATGCGCAGCCTGTACTTGCGCCTTGGAATCATGACGTAAGCGCTGGTGAAGTCAAATATGCCAATGCAGAATTGGCTCGTCAAGCAATTGATGTGGCTGTCGCTGGTCAAAGCATGTGGCAAAACGTAGCCGTGACCAAGCGTGCGGCAATACTGCGTAAAATCGCTGAGCTATTTGAAGAAAACTACGCTGAGCTAATGGCACTATGCCAAGTCGAAGCTGGTAAGACTATGCAAGACAGCATCGATGAAATCAAAGAAGCCGTTGATTTCTGTCGTTTTTACGCTGATGAAGCAGAGCGCCTAGACGATGTCGTGCATGAGTTTACAGATTTGTCTGGTAAGCCATCTCGTCAAGTTTATAAACCACGTGGCACTTTTGTGTGTATTAGTCCATGGAACTTCCCATTGGCTATCTATACGGGTCAAATCGTGGCGGCACTGGCAGCAGGTAATACGGTAGTCGCTAAGCCTGCTGAACAAACCAGCTTGATTGCGCATTTTGCTGCGCAACTCATGTATCAAGCGGGTGTACCAGCAGAAGCACTACAATTGGTGACAGGTGCCGGTGATGTGGGCGGAGCGCTAACGGCTGCTGATAACATAGCAGGTGTGATATTTACTGGCTCAACCCAAACTGCTCAGCGTATCAATCAAAGCTTGAATGATCATGCTCAAGCGAGTGGCGAGCTGCCTGTATTTATCGCTGAAACTGGCGGTCAGAACGCAATGATTGTTGACTCAACAGCACTGCCAGAGCAAGTCGTTCGAGATGCGGTATTGTCGGCCTTTGGTTCAGCAGGTCAGCGTTGTTCAGCTTGTCGTATATTGTGCGTGCAAGATGAGATGGCGGATGATTTGATTGAGCTGTTACAAGGCAATATGGCTGAGCTGTCTGTTGGCAATCCACTATACGCTGCCACAGATGTGGGTCCTGTGATTGATGCTGATGCCAAAAATGGTTTAGAGGCGCATATCGCCCGTATGGACGCTGAGCCAACCGCTACTATCTTGGCTCAAACCCCAATGAGTTCAAGCTCGGTTGTCAGCCAAGAAAACTCTACCTTTGTATTGCCAACCGCAATCGAGGTAAGCAGTATTGATGTGATTGGTGGTGAGCACTTTGGTCCAATCCTGCACGTATTGCGCTATCAAGCACGTGATCTGAATAAGCTGATTGACGCTATCAACAACACAGGCTTTGGTTTGACGATGGGTATTCATAGCCGTATCGAAAAAACTGTTGAGCATATCGAGCGCCGTGCTTTTGTAGGCAACACTTATATCAACCGTAACCAAATCGGCGCGGTCGTAAACGTCCAGCCATTTGGTGGTTGTGGTCTGTCTGGTACTGGCCCGAAAGCAGGTGGCCCGCACTATGTTGCGCGTCTGATGCAGCTTAGCTCAGAATCAAATGGTAGCAACCAAACAAATGTTAACACCCAAACAACCACTCAAACAGAACTCGCATAAGGAGTAGCAACATGGCGACTGAATTCAAAAAAAATCATGCCCAGGTTTGTGAATCTTGGCGACTACTTGGCGCGGTCAATCGCGCAACGTACCTAGAGGCGGCAATTCCAAAGTTGTCTCTATTGACTGGTGATGCCAACAAAGCAAAGCGTTTATTCAATCACCTATTGAACGCGGCGCCAAGCTTAGATGAGACGCATCGTATGACTGGTGCGACAGGTGAGTCAAACGACTTGTACGTCACTGGTCGTGGTAAGACAATGGTCGTTGGTGGCGAATCAGCCAGAGCAATGGCCGTACTAGGTCAGCTTGTGGCTGCATTATTGACTGGTAATGAAGTCATACTGCATTGCCCAAGCCAAAATGAGATGTGCAATGAAGCCGCTAAAATCCTGTACGATACGGGTATTAGCGAAGATGTATTGAGCGTGGCTAATGACTCGCAAACCATCACGCTTTTATACATTGATCGTCTTGCTCAGGTGGCCGTTTCTGGCAGTCGTAGTGAAGTACAAGCCATCAGTCAAGAGCTTGCAAAGACAGATGGTATTTTGACTCAAGTCATCAGTGTCACTGATATGGAAGGACTGTCTGAGATGTTAACGCCTGATTATCTGCATCGTTTTGTCACTGAGCGTGTTAAGACGATTAACACCACAGCGATTGGTGGTAATGCTAGCTTGCTTGAGCTTGGTACAGAGTAATAGTATTAACGACCAACACGTTTAGTGTTTATAGTGGTTTTAATAAATACTAAGCGGCGTTTGATACATCATTATGAGTATTGAACGAGTAATTGTGTAATATGCATAAGAAAAAACCGCTATCTGAGTAATTATCAGATAGCGGTTTTTTTATTGTGCATTATTCAGCTAAAATTTGATGATTATGTTTTATTCAGTCATATTGACCCATATCCAACCGTTTTCTAACCATTCGCTTAAATCATCTGTATCGATATCCTTCACATCACTATATTGTAATGGCTCTCCATCAGCCAAACGTACCAACACTGCTATTGCTGCATCATCAAGTCCATCGAGACGCTGCCCATTGGCATACAGCACAATACCATTACCAGTTTTGTTATAGAGTAGGCGATTGCTATAGTCCGCTTGCAATAGCGCACCTTCAGACAAGGCTTGTACAAGCTCATCGGTGCCCAGTGTTTCCTCTGGCATCAGCGCATCGTATTGGCGCTTACTCACCACCTCAGAGACTGCTTGACGAATCATATCATCACCACGCTCAGACTGTAGCATGTGCAAGAGCTGCTCTTTGATCGCACTGATACTCTCTGATTGCAATGCGCCAGATGCCTGTAGTGCTTGCGGCAATAGCAGCGGAATAAACAAATCGCTATCGTTGGTGGCGATATCCGCTAAGCTATCGATAATTTGCATCAAATTTGGACGACGGCAGCCAAAAGAAAACGTCAGACAATCATCTTGCGCCACGCCGAAATGCGAGAGTTTGGGCGGCACATAAAGCACGTCACCCGCTTCTAATATCTCATCAAAGATGATGTCGCCCATATCATCAAACAGTCTTATCGGCTCATCTGCGACAAACTCCGTATTCTTATCACAGTATTTACCTAGCTGCCAACGGCGAGAGCCATAGCCTTGCGCCAAAAATACATCATAGTCATCATAGTGCTTGCCGACCGAGCCGCCTTTAGGCGCGTAAGAGACCATAATGTCATCACGCTGCCACTGCGGAATATAGTCAAACGCTTGCCACAACTGACCGAGCTCTGGTGACCATTGCTCTAGGTTTTGTACCAATACGGTCCATTGTTCTGGTAGGTTCTCAAAATCAGTCTCGCTCAGTGGGCTTTTTTTGAGTTGCCACTGCGCTTGACCTTCTTTTTTACTGGCTGCTTGGGTTAGCAAGCGTGCGCTAGCATCTTCTTCAAGGGCAAGACCCATCATATCATCGGGCTCAAACATATCGATCAGCTGCGGTAAGCCTTGCTTGATAAGCAGTGGTTTTTTCTGCCAGTATTCAGCCAAAAACTGCTCAGGCGTAATAGAGTCGGGTAGACAAAGAGGAATAGAGGTCATGGGTAAATCCATATTTTAAATACGTACAAGATTGATGGTAAGGGATGCTTTATAGGAAGGGATTAATCGTTTATGATGATCACCTATCTGATGGCTATCATCAGAGCAGCCATCAAATCGTAGGAAAGTTATGAAAAAATTACATTTTGTTGTCATTATTGCTAGCGTGTTTTTCTTGCAAGCTTGTGTCCATAAAATCGTCACCGTGCCTGCCAAAGTCGCCTATAAAACCACCAAAGGCGTAGTCAAAGGCACGGTCGCGGTCGGTAAAGCTATCATACCAGGCGATAGTGATGACGATGATGATAAAAAGGATAAAAAATAAAACCTTACTTATCACCTATGAGTTTTTAAGATCATCATAGCATGCAAAGTAAGGTTGTTTTTTTATAGACTTAGGCGAATGTATAGCCAGTTTGAACAAATAGAGATGAGGCAATTGTGCCTTATCTCTATTGCTTTAAGGTATTCAATTCATCTTAGCAAACTTTACAGCTTGGCAAACTTTACAGCTTGGCAATCCACTCTTTAATAGCACGTGCTTGCTCAGCGGCATTACCGATATAAGTAGCAGGCGTCAATGCACGTAGGCGTTCTTTATCCGCGTCGCTAACAGCCAATAGCTCATCGCTTTCAACAAAGGTTAGCATGGCTTCACGAGTCATGGCATTACCGCGAGTCAAGGCTTTTAGTTTTTCATACGGGTTTTCAACACGGTAGCGACGCATGACCGTTTGAATCGGTTCTGCCAACACTTCTTGCGCTTGATTCAAGTCGTCATTTAAACGCTGTGCATTTAGCTCAAGTTTACCCACCCCTTTTAGGCACGCATCAAAAGCAATCATGCTCTGTGCTAGGCCAACACCGATATTACGTAATACGGTAGAGTCTGACAAATCACGCTGCATACGTGAAATCGGTAACTTCTCACCCAAATGGGCCAGCATCGCGTTGGCAACGCCTAAGTTGCCTTCAGAGTTTTCAAAGTCAATTGGATTAACTTTATGCGGCATGGTAGAAGAGCCAACTTCACCGTCTTTTAGGCGCTGTTTAAAATAGCCTAAGCTAATATATTGCCAAATATCACGGTTAAAATCGATCAAGATGGTATTGAAACGCTTAACAGCATCAAACAACTCAGCGATATAGTCATGTGGCTCAATTTGAGTCGTATAAGGGTTAAAGGTTAACTCTAGACGCTGATTGATAAATGCTTCAGCATGACTCTGCCAGTCGACGTCAGGATACGCTGAAAAATGCGCATTGTAGTTGCCAACGGCGCCATTGATTTTACCCAATAACTCTACTTGATTGATTTGCTTGATTTGACGAGCAAGGCGGTAGGCCACGTTTGCCATCTCTTTACCCAATGTCGTTGGACTGGCTGTCTGACCATGGGTGCGTGATAGCATTGGTTGATCAGCATGAGCAATCGCTAAGTCAACGATGCTATCAGTCACTTGCTGCATTTTGGCAACGACAAGCTTGCGGCTGTCTTTGAGCATCAATGCATACGATAAGTTGTTGATATCTTCACTGGTACAGGCAAAGTGAATAAACTCAAGAGAATCAATTAAAGCGTCCTGACCCCGGAACTTGTTCTTGATAAAGTACTCAACCGCTTTTACATCATGATTGGTCGTCGCTTCGATGTCTTTGATCGCTTGGGCATCGGCTTCACCAAAATCATCAACGATTGCATTCAAAAAAGCGTTGGTCTGGTCATCAAATGCTGCTAATTCACCAATTGCGCTGTTGTCAGCTAAAGACTGCAACCAGCGAATCTCTACCGTAACGCGAGCTTTGATTAGACCAAATTCAGATAAATAAGGACGTAAGCTGTCAGCCTTTGATGCGTAACGACCATCAATTGGAGAGAGAGCGGTAAGTGGGGTCATGGTTGTGCCTCAGTAGTTATGAAATAAAAAACTGCAAGAGTCTAGATAAAAAATTACCATATAAAAAACGACGTCGAAATCGTTGCGCGTAATATAGCAGAAATATGATATTAAAAAAGTGGTCTATGCAAATAAAGCGATGTTGACCCTCGTCAAAATAAATCTATTTGCTGCATCAACATCTGTGCTTTAAGTTGGGTGTTAGGAATCAATTAAAATCCACATGGTGCATCGATAGATTCAATCACGCCGCCGCCTAAACATACTTCATCGATATAAAATACCGCTGACTGTCCAGGAGTGACAGCGCGCTGCGGCTCATCAAATACCACTCGAACCTCACTGCCATCAGCATTGGTCGCAAACACGCGGCACGCTTGATCAGGCTGGCGATAGCGAGACTTCTCCATACAGGCTAAGCCTTCGTCGCTAAACACATCCGCAGGTGGTAAACCATCAATCCAATCGAGCTTATAGGCTTTTAGCTCGTTGCTCATTAGCATGGGATGTTCATGCCCTTGACCGACGATTAAACGATTTTTCTCTAAGTCTTTTGCCAATACAAACCACGGCTCCTCGGGACGGTCTTTGACACCGCCAATGCCAATGCCACCGCGCTGACCCAATGTGTAGTACATGAGGCCATCATGAGTACCGATGACTTTATTGTCATCAGTAAGTATCTCGCCTTTTTGGGCAGGCAAGTACTGTTGTAGGAAATCTTTAAAACGGCGCTCACCAATAAAGCAAATACCCGTAGAGTCTTTTTTCTTAGCCGTCGCTAGGTCATGCTCTTCAGCGATTTGACGTACCACTGGCTTTTCAAGCTCGCCAACTGGGAATAAGGTTTTAGCGATTTTGTCACCGCCAACCGCATGCAAAAAGTAGCTTTGGTCTTTATTATTATCAAGACCGCGTAAGAGCTGCGCAACCTCGTCACCTTCGGCATTGATATAGTTCACACTGCGGCGCGTATAGTGACCGGTCGCGATATAATCTGCACCAAGCGTCAACGCATAGTCCAAAAACGCCTTAAACTTAATTTCTTTGTTGCACAAGATATCAGGGTTAGGGGTGCGGCCGGCTTTATATTCTGCCAAAAAGTGCTCAAATACGCGATCCCAATATTCCATCGCAAAGTTGGCCGTGTGCAGTTTGATGCCAATTTTGTCACATACGGCTTGCGCGTCTGCGAGGTCATCCATTGCTGTACAGTATTCGGTGCCGTCATCTTCTTCCCAGTTCTTCATAAACAGGCCTTCAACCTTGAAGCCTGCCTGCTGAAGTAATACGGCTGATACAGAAGAATCGACCCCACCTGACATACCGACGATCACATGCTTGGTGCTAGGATTTTCGACATCAGCAAGTGTTAAAGGGCGATGAGCATTAAAAGACTCAGAAACGGTTGTGCTTGAAGTGTATTGTATGGCTGACATAAAACGGCTCAACTATTTATACGTTATCCAAAGTACATGCCGACGCCAAGCGTTATGCAATCACTACAATGCGTAGTCTCAGCAGAACAACGTCATCTTGTCTTTTGGATCTGGTATTATGATAAAATAAACGTCATATTATACCAGTTAATTGAAACTGGTGGCGACCGATGGTGTCTGGCTACTCGTAAAACCACTTTGAAAATTCAGATAGTGGTTTTGAATTATTTTAATCACCTTTAACTCATCTTGGAATAATAATGATAAAAATTGGTCAAGGTATTGACGTTCATGCTTTTCATAATAATGGTCAGCAGCAACAATATGTCATTCTAGCGGGCGTGCCGATTGAGCATTCTCATAGTTTGCTCGCACACTCTGATGGGGATGTGGTCTTGCATGCATTGGCTGATGCGCTGCTGGGCGCACTTGCACTTGGCGATATTGGGCAGCATTTTCCTGATACCGATGCGGCGCATGCTGGATTGGATTCAAGGATTTTGCTGCGTTATGTTTATAGTAAAGTGCAAGAGGCTGGTTATAGTCTAGGCAATGCTGATATCACGGTGATGTGTGAACGTCCAAAGCTGGCACCGCACAACAAAGCGATGCGCGCTAATATCGCGAGCGACTTACAAACAGATATTAGCAATATCAGTGTAAAAGCCACCACGACTGAAAAATTGGGATTTACGGGTCGTCAAGAAGGCATCATGGCCAATGCCGTGGTATTATTAGTCCCTAATACTGTTGAACCTACATAGATCGAAATTCGTGCTTGTAATACAGCGGCAGTTGCCCCATGTATCAGCCACGTCTTTACACAATTATTTTTATATAAATAATCATTTTAATGAACCGCTTTATCAATAGGAGCTTTTATGAGTGAGCAAACCCCAAACACTACTGCAAACGACGTTGAACAATTGATCCGTGATCAAATCCGTGACAATAAAGTCATTATTTACATGAAAGGCACACCGCAATTTCCGCAGTGTGGTTTTTCAGCGCGCTCTATCGAAGTGTTGACTCAGATTGGTCGTCCATTTGCGTTTGTAAACATTTTAGAAAACCCAGAAATCCGTGCAACGTTGCCAAAAATTGCGAACTGGCCAACGTTCCCACAATTATGGATTGATGGCGAGTTGATGGGCGGGTCAGACATCATCTTGCAAATGTATCAATCAGGCGAGCTAAAGCCATTGGTTGAAGCAAACAGCCCTGCTGCTTAATAATTAAAAGTGTGAGTTGGATGTCTTTAATGTCCAATTAGTCTTTGTAAGATACGAGTGTAAGATACGAGCACAGCAAACCCAAGTAGTCATTAATGGCTATTTGGGTTTTTTTATTATTGCTATTAGTGTCACTAATACTCTATCTATTCTTGTCCCTACTAGTATTTCCACGCGCCTATGTCATTAGGCTTCGTTGTTTTTATGGGATTTACCCCCATATAGTGTCCAAGATACCAGCGATATAAATAATAATTATCAGATAATTAAGAGAGCTTTATGAATAACCAAACCAATGAACAGTCAAATGAGCAGAGAGAAGCGGCTGCGCAAGCAGCGATTGAAAAGCGTCGCGCGCGTTTAAAAAACGAATCTACGCGGATCATTGAGATTGCTAATAATGAGTCATACTCAGCACTGAAGTGTATTCATCAGCTTAGTGTGGCAGGCGGTGCAACTGAAGCGACGTATATCGCTATTGAACAGCGCATTGTTGTGGACCAAGATCCAGCAGGTGCTTATCACTTGGCATTGTTGGCTCAAAACACGCCAGATTTGCCAATCGATGCTCGTCAACTTATCGAATTAGTAGTCAACAAGGGTGATAACCATCAGCGCTTGGCCTTACTCAAAAACTTACCATTACCGCCAGTTGAGCTTATCAAAGCGCAGATTTTAGCGAGTGATGATGGTGAGGCGATTGGTCAAATGAATGCCTATCTACAGATAAACCCAGAAGGGTATGGTAGCCATCATATGCTGTCTAGCGGTCAATCGGATCAGCTCGTACCCTTGAGCCGTGGAAACAGTAATAACTAAGAGATCATTACGAACTCAAAAGCTAACAACCAAAGTGATGCTGGCGTAAGTATCTTTGCGCTTAATTATAATAGTTTTTATCCTAGCGTTTTTTAAGCGTGAAAAAATTGTTATAATGATGGGTTATTCAACCAATTATGAACGACTTAACTGAGTCGTTATCTTTTTTATAAATACGACTGACGTTTATTTGCTGATGGTTTTCTTATTTGAACATAAGATACGTCAATCAGCAGCGTTATGAGTCAAGTGAGGCACACATGCAATACCCAAAACATTACGACGTGATAGTAATCGGCGGTGGTCATGCTGGCACAGAAGCTGCTCTGGCGGCTGCACGTATGGGCGCTCAGACCTTATTGTTGACCCATAATATCGAGACGCTTGGTCAGATGAGCTGTAATCCCGCGATTGGCGGTATCGGTAAATCGCATTTAGTGCGTGAGATTGACGCGTTAGGCGGCGCGATGGCGCTAGCAACGGACAAAGCAGGTATCCAGTTTCGTGTACTAAACAGCCGTAAAGGCGCTGCCGTTCGTGCCACGCGTGCGCAAACCGACCGTATCTTGTATAAAGCGGCTATTCGTCATACGTTAGAGAATCAACCAAACCTAGATATATTTCAGCAAGCCGCTGATGATATCTTGGTAGAAAATGGCCGTGCTACAGCTGTTGTGACCTCTACAGGTATTGTTTTTAAGACCGAAACAGTCGTATTAACCTCAGGGACGTTCTTGGGCGGTGTCATTCATATTGGTCTAGAAAACTCGAATGGCGGACGTGCAGGCGATCAGCCTTCTATCAAGCTCGCCGATCGCTTGCGTGAGCTGAAATTGCCAGTAGGTCGCCTAAAAACAGGCACGCCAGCACGTATCGACGCCCGTAGCGTTGATTTTAGCGTGATGACGGTACAGCCAGGTGATACGCCGCTGCCTGTCATGAGCTATATGGGTGATGTCTCTATGCATCCTGAGCAGGTTAACTGCTATATCACACATACCAATGCGCGCACCCACGATATCATCCGTGAAAATCTTGACCGCTCACCGATGTTCTCTGGCAAAATTGAAGGCGTAGGCCCGCGTTATTGTCCGTCTATCGAAGATAAAATTCATCGTTTTGCGGACAAAGACAGCCATCAGATCTTTATTGAGCCAGAAGGCCTGACCACGCATGAGCTGTATCCGAATGGTATCTCAACCAGTTTGCCATTTGATGTGCAGTTAGATTTTATTCATAGCATGAAAGGGCTTGAGAACGCCCATATCACGCGTCCAGGCTATGCCATCGAGTATGATTATTTTGATCCGCAAAATCTCAAGCCCACGCTTGAGACCAAATCGATTGATCGTCTGTACTTTGCGGGTCAGATCAATGGTACGACAGGCTACGAAGAAGCGGGCGTGCAGGGTTTGCTAGCAGGGACCAATGCCGCATTGGTCACTACTAACAATAGCGAGTTTGACACGTGGACCCCGCGCCGTGATGAAGCGTATCTTGGCGTACTTGTGGATGATTTGATCACCCATGGTACGACCGAGCCTTATCGTATGTTTACGAGCCGTGCAGAGTATCGTTTATTGCTACGTGAAGACAATGCCGATCAGCGCTTAACTGAGACGGGTCGCAAGCTAGGGCTGGTAGATGATGTGCGCTGGCAAGCATATCAAGAAAAAATGGAGGCGATCTCGACAGAGACGTCACGCCTAAAAGACATGTGGGCCACGCCGACAAATACCTTGGGTCAGAAACTGTCTGAGCAGACAGGTGAGGTGCTCTCTAAAGAATCGACTGCCTTTGATTTGCTCAAGCGTCCGCAGATACGTTTTGCTGATATCGCGGCTATTACTGACTCAACCGTTGATGCGCAAGTAGGAGAGCAGATCGAGATTTCTGTCAAATATGCCGGCTATATCGATCGTCAGCAAGAAGATATTGATCAAATGAAGCGCTTAGAAAACACGGCGCTACCGCTAGATTTTGATTATAGTGTGGTATCAGGGCTATCAAACGAGATTGTACAAAAACTCACGCAAGTTCGTCCTGCGACGCTAGCTCAAGCTGGACGTGTCAGCGGTGTCACACCTGCGGCCATACAGTTATTGGCGATGACGGTCAAAAAACATAAAAAAGCAAAGGCTGCGCTTGACTCGTAACGGTAGTATGCCAAAGCCTTTTATAACAACGCATCCATGATATAAAAAGCCCGTAATAATATTTTATTGCGGGCTTTTGTTTATTGAAAAACCACTCTATTAACGAAATAAAGTCTCATTCAAACTTGTCTTACTTGCTGCTTTGTCTCTATACTAGGTCGTAAAATCTGATTATTACTTATTAAATTTTCTTGTTGATGCTCATATCATGATGGGCTTGTCACCGAATTGAGCCTATTTATGATTGATGCTATTGTTTTTGCTATTACTATTGTATTCCCCAACCTTGCTTTGATGTGGTTGGGTTTTTTTATGCAAAGACGTGGCGAGGCGAGCCAAAGTTTCATTGATCAGGCATCCAGCTTTGTTTTTAACTACTGCCTGCCTTGCTTGCTATTCTTTAGCGTGGTCGATAGCGATGTTGATTATGGTCAGCAAGTTAAGCTAATTTTTGTTGGTATTTTGGTGACATTTGTCCTGTTCTTTGGGGCGGAGCTGTATGCCAAACGCTTCATCAAACGTCCTGCCGACCAAGGCGTGTTCGTACAAGGTATTTTCCGTAGCAACATGGCTATTATTGGCCTCGCAACCGTTGCCAATGCTTATGGTGAGCGTGGTTTAAGTATTGGTGCCGTTTACATGGGCTTAGTCACCATATTGTTCAATATTTTAGCGGTCATTACGTTAAGTCGTGTCTCTAAAAATGTGGATGATACTTTGATCAGTCGCAGTATTATGATCCTCAAAAAAGTTTTTACCAACCCACTTATTTTGGCATTGCTATCAGCATTTGCTTATAAGGCATTGCCATTGCCACCACTCACAGGTGTGATTCACACGACTGGTGATTTGTTGGCAGCGGTTGCATTGCCGCTGGCACTGATTTGCGCTGGTGCTAGTATTGATTTGAAATCGATGCTGAGTGCCTCAGGGTTATCTATGCAGGCAAGTATTGGTCGGATTGTGATTGCGCCAATCATCGCCATTGCGATTGGATTAGCATTTGGTTTATCAGGCGTCCATATGGGCGTGTTATTCTTGATGGTGGCATCACCAGCCGCAGCGGCCAGTTATGTGATGGCGAAGGCTATGGGTGGCAATGATGTGCTCGCGGCAAATATCTTGGCGTTTACGACGGTGGTTGGTATGTTTGGCATGGCGTTTGGTGCGGCCGCCTTACGTGCGCTTGGTTTGATGTAGCTTATATATTCAGTGCTTTGTTGGACATAGCGTCAACTGGTCGTTGTAATACTAAAAACCCCCTTTTTTTCTATTTTGAAAAAAGGGGGGGTGAATGTCAATTTATATTGTCTCGGTTACGCTTTTCTTCTCGACGTTGCTTACGCTTAGGACTGGTACGGTAGGTCAGATACCCACCGATGGCCATGACTGCAAGAAATGCCACGATATACATAAATATCGATGAACCAATAAAAGCAGAGGGTTCCATAAGTATGATCTCATAGTGGTTTATCAATAATTATGCAAGCGTTCCATCTTATTGTAAAGTAAACAAATTTAGCTCAGGTGTAAGTTCAAGTGAACGCAAACGCGCTGCTTGATCATAGATGTTGGCCGTGACGATTAGCTCATCTGGCTCATATTGTGCCAAAAACTGCGCAAGCTTTGGTTTGACTGTCCCAACCGAGCCAATAAACGATACTGACAGCGCATTATCTACCATCATTTTTTCTGCTTGGCTCCAGATGCTGTCCATATCGTGCGTAGGTTTTGGCATTTGACCTGTCTCACCACGGCGCAAACGTACAAAACTCTGCTGTGCTGAGGTAAAGTGATACTGAGCAGTCTCATCGTCGTCAGCCAGTAACAAGTTTGCAGCCAGCATGACATAAGGCTTATCTAAATAGGCAGACGGCTTGAATTGCTCACGATAGGCTTTAATTGCTTGTCCGAGCATTTGCGGTGCAAAATGTGAGGCAAACACATAGGGCAGTCCTAAATGCGCGGCTAAGGTCGCACCAAATAGGGACGAGCCCAATATCCAAATAGGGACGCCTGATCTGGCGCCGGGGAACGCTTGTACAGGGCTGCCATCTGTATCATTGCCCAAAAAGTAAATCAGTTCTTGTACATCTTGTGGAAAACGCTCGGCGTCTTTCATTTGGCGGCGCAGTGCCTGAAACGTCGCCCCATCAGTGCCAGGTGCGCGGCCCAAACCGAGATCAATTCGATCGCCATATAATGCTTGCAATGTGCCAAATTGCTCAGCAATTACCAAAGGCGCATGATTTGGTAGCATCACGCCGCCTGCACCAATACGGATACGCTTGGTTTGGCTACCGATATGTGACAGTAGGACTGAGGTCGCTGCACTAGCGATACCCGGCATATTGTGATGCTCTGCCATCCAATAACGGTTTAGACCAGACTTCTCTGCTTGCTGCGCGGTTTGTACCGTTTGGGCGATGCCTTCAGCAATGGTGTTGCCTTCAGGTACAGGTGCGAGATCTAAAAAAGATAAAGGGATTTTGTTATTCATAAATTATCCAGTAGAGTGATTAATTATTTTCTCTTGATATGCTTGTCATTGATATCGATTTCAAGCCGTGTGACCAAGCAGTAATAATTCATAACAAAGCGCCATTAGTGGATAGTAGGTATAGCTAGCAAAAGATAAGGCTGCTGATAAGCTTGCTATCAAACATATCTATATCAAAAGTATTTGTATAACAAAACCAGTCGCACATAAAAAAAGCAGGCAACCGAAGTTACCTGCTTTTTTGAAATGACATTATGTAAATGGTAAGTTTTTTAAATCACTTATTTGGCTTGATCGCCAAGCTTATAAGCCACAACATAATCACCAATCTTCGTACCTACTGAACCATGTCCACCAGCTACCAATACCACCATCTGCTCACCTTTAGAGTTCAAGTAGGTCATAGGTGTAGCCTGACCACCTGCTGGAATACGAACATTCCATAGGACATCGCCATTTTTCAAATCATAAGCACGGAAGTTGTTTTCTGTTGCTGCTGACAAGAATGCGACGCCACCTTTAGTGATGATAGGGCCGCCAATACCAGGTACCCCCAATTCAAACTTGATTGGAATAGGAGATAAGTCCTGTACGGTACCGTTTTTGCGCTGATACGCAATCTCGCCTGTGGCCAGATCAGCACCTGCAATAGTGCCCCATGGTGGCTGCTGACAAGGTACACCAAGTGGTGATAAGAATGGTCCCATCTCTACCGCATAGTCTGCGCCTTCATTGGCATTCACACCTTGTTCACCTTTATTGGTCTCAACATCGCCAAGTGTGTCTTTAGGGATGAGTTTTGAGGTAAAGGCAAGATAAGTTGGCATACCGAACATCACGCCATTTTCAGGATCAACAGCGAGTCCGCCCCAGTTAAAGGTACCAAAGTTACCAGGATAGACTAAAGTACCATTGGTTGATGGCGGCGTGTAGCGGCCGTCGTAGTTGAGTTTGTTGAACTCAATACGGCACATCATCTGATCGATGAGACTTGCGCCCCACATGTCTTTTTCTTTCAACATCGGCGGCTCAAAGCTCAAACCAGAGTAAGGTTGCGTCGGAGCAGCATGTTCACCAGCAATGAGATAGCCTTGCGGTGCATCACGCTCTTTGATAGGTACAATAGGCTCGCCTGTGGCACGGTTCAAGACGTAGACATCGCCTTGTTTGGTCGGTATAACCAACGCAGGTTGGACACCATCAGCGGTATTTAAGTCAAGCAATGTTGGCTGAGCAGGCGTATCCATATCCCAAAGATCATGATGGACAAACTGCTGTACCCAGCGCGCTTCACCTGTTTTAAGATCTAGTGCGACCACAGAGGTTGCGTACTTTTCTTCAGCAGCATTACGATAGCTACCGAGCTGATCGGGCGTGCGATTGCCCATTGGGAAGTAGGCCAAACCAAGCTCTTCATCAGCACTGGCAGTCGACCATGAGTTTGGCGAGCTGGTGCGATAGACTTGAGTTGGATCATTGACATCAAAAGGAGCTGTGTTGTCAGGATCGCCTGAATCCCAGTTCCACATAAGCTCGCCAGTATTCACGTCATAAGCACGGATCACACCAGAGGGTGAGTTTACATCGTAGTTGTCGTTAACAGCACCAGCGACAATAATAACGCCACCTGCGACGACGGGTGCAGACGTTGAGTAGTAGTAGCCTGCTTGCGGGAACGGCATGTTGTGCATGAGGTCTAATGCACCATCTTCACCAAAGTCTTGACAGCGTTGTCCCGTTTTTGGATCTAATGCATATAGCTTGGCATCAGAAGTTGGGATAAAGATCTTGGCATCGCATTGCTTGGAAGGATTTTCAAAGGTATTTCCAGCAATTTTTTGCACCAATGTATCGCCAGTCGCGGCCGGTTTATTAGCCGCTACTACGTTATTATCAGTGGTGTCACTGACGGCGCTATTGCTAGCTGTCTCGATATTAGCATTAGCTGATGGCGTAGTGCTGTTTGTACCAGCTTGACCAGCATAGTAAGATACACCGCGACAGGTTTGATGCTGACGTTGGAGGTTTTCGCCAACCTTAGGATCAAACTTCCATAGAGTCTCACCAGAGTCGGCATCTAATGCTAGCACCCAGTTATGCGGCGTACACATATAAAGAGCGTTGCCGATTTTTAATGGTGTTGCTTGATAAGTGGTTTCGCCAACATCATTAGGACCTTTGACATCACCGGTTTGGATTTGCCAAGCGAGTTCTAAATCTTTGACATTCTCAGTGTTGATCTGAGCCAGAGGAGAGTAGCGTTGTCCATAATCAGTACGGCCATACGCGCTCCATTCGCCATCTGGTGTTTGCTCACCAGTGGATAATGGGTCGCCAAGGTTGGTAGAAGTGGCGTTTTGATCGCCGTCATCTTTGGCAGTTAAATCGAGTTCGCCCAATTTGTCGGTGGCATTATTGGCCATACTACCGAAAGAGAGCAGTGCGCCCACAACCACACTGGCCATTAGTCCCCAATAATAAAGAGGACTTTTCTTAACGTTGTTTGTGGTTGTTACTTGAGCGTGTTTCCCGTGCATCTTCTTAGAGACCCACGGTAAAAGCATTAATAAACCAAATATTAGTGGGAAACCCAAGCGAGTTGCCAGCGCCCACCAATAAAATCCAGATTCCCAAAGCGACCATACTAGTGTCACAACGATAAATATCGCGTACACCCCGTAAGCGCTCCAGTGTTTTTTGAACAATAAAAATGCTGTCGTTAACATCATAACGCCAGCAAAAAGATAGTAAGGACTACCGCCTAAAGAGAGCAGATAAGCGCCGCCAATAATCAAGGGGACGGCAAAAACTGCCATAATGATCGCTACGAGTTTTTCCATGAGCGGTATCACCTGTTACATAGAAGCAAATGGACATGTAGTGATCGACACCCAGTACAATTAAATGTCTAGGCGTCCAGCAATACATGCAGAAATAAAAACGAAATAAAACGTTGAATAACGTTCTAGACTGTATTTTATCACTTATACATAAGCTCGGTAAAGGTGGGGTAAGGTAAGACAGACGCTCTAGCCGCTTTGTCTAGTTGTCAAATTGTTTTTGACAAAGCTCCATAAAGGCGCGGCCATATTGGCGAATCTCAGCATCATCGCGTACTGCCATCCAACTGGTAAACCGTCCAAAATGATCGACTGGTATGGCAGTTAGGTTCTGATAATGACTTGGTTCAAAGGCCATCTCGGCAATGATACCAATGCCTAAGCCAAGTCCAACATAGGTACTAATCACATCCGCATCAAGTGCTGCTAACACAATATCTGGCTCTAGACCTGCGGCTTCAAAGGTTTTATCAATCGCGCCGCGACCGGTAAAGCCGCCATGGTAAGTCACAATCGGATAGCTGGCCAGCGTCGGCAGATCAATGGACTCTAAGCCTGCAAGCTCATGATCGCTTGGTACGATGACGCGGTGTGTCCAGTCATAATAACGATAACAGCGTAGGTAGTTATTATGGAGCAATGACTCCGTTGCAATGCCAATATCGGCCTGCCCACGAATAACCATCTGCGCGATGGTCTCAGGATCCGCTTGTTGCAAGATCAAATTGACTTTGGGAAAGCGATCTTTGAATTTTTTAACCACCTTCGGCAGCACATAGCGTGCCTGCGTGTGGGTCGTCGCAATGGTCAAAGTACCGATATTTGGATTGTTAAAATCCAGACTTAGATTTTCAATGGTACGAATCTCGGCAAAGATAGACTCAATATGCGGCATGAGCGCGGTGCCCATGGTGGTCAGACCTGTCAGCCGCTTTCCTTGACGAATAAATACTTCGGTCTTCAGTTGGTTTTCAAGTGCCGCGATATGCTTTGACAAGCTCGATTGGCTGGTGTGCAGTACAGTCGCTGCTTGACTTAAGTTATAGCCATTAATCACCGTATGCCAGACTGTTTCCAACTGTTTGAGCTGAATTTGTAAATGTCGCTGGTTGACCACTACATCGATTGCCATCACTGAATCCTATTGTGTAACAATACAAACCTTACCTATATTTGAAAGATTTGTATATGAAAGTAAAAACTTACAAATGTGCCATAAGAGCGTAGTGTAAAACAAAGCCATTATTCTTGTATATAATAAATAGCTATCAATTTATGATAATTATGAATATATGTTTTTTATAGTCCTCTTGTTTTTACGGTATTTCTTATAGTCGTTTAGTCGTTTGTTTTATTTAGATGGGGTGTGTAACTCAGAATATTTAAGACTGTTGAATATCTAAATTTTAGGCATAAAAAACAGCTACCTTCTAAAAGATAGCTGTTCATGAGTGATAGACTTACTCACTGTTCATTAATCTAATCAATAACGCTTACTCAGCAACGTCATAACGATCCGCATTCATGACTTTACTCCAAGCGCTAACGAAATCACGAACGAATTTCTCTAAGTTATCATCCTGCGCATATAGCTCAGCATAAGCACGCAAGATAGAGTTTGAGCCAAATACCAAATCCACACGGCTGGCTTGCCATTTGGTATTACCGGTACTACGCTCACGTATTTCGTAACTATTGATCGTGTTGCTTGGCTCGTCACCTGTTTTCACGGGATGCCACGTGTAGTTCATGTCGGTCAAGTTGACAAAGAAGTCGTTGGTTAGTACACCAGCACGGTCAGTGAAGACGCCTTGTTGGCTCTGTCCATGGTTGGTATCAAGGACGCGCATACCGCCAATCAATACCACCATCTCAGGCGCTGTCAATCCCATTAGCTGCGTGCGATCGAGCAGCATCTCTTCAGGAGAGACCGCATAGTCTTCTTTGACCCAGTTGCGATAGCCGTCGTGCAGTGGCTCTAAGTCTGCAAAAGATTCGGTATCGGTCATTGCCGCTTCTGCATCACCGCGACCTGCGGTAAATGGTACCGTAACCTCTATGCCTGCATCGTTTGCTGCCTGCTCAATAGCAGCATTACCAGCAAGCACAATCAAATCGGCCAAACTTACGTCTTTATCAAAGTCAGACTGAATGCGGGTTAATGTCTCAAGCACACGTTGCAGCTGCTCTGGCTCATTGCCTGCCCAGTCCTTTTGCGGGGCTAAGCGGATACGTGCGCCATTTGCACCGCCGCGATAGTCTGATGCGCGGAATGTACGTGCGCTGTCCCATGCCGTAACGATCAACTCACGGCGGCTCAAATCACTGTCCAATATTTGCGATTTTAGCGCTGCAATATCATCAGCATTCAAGTCTGCATTGCCTGCTGGAATAGGGTCCTGCCAGATAAAGTCTTCGCTCGGTACATCTGCCCCTAAGTAACGAGATTTAGGCCCTAGGTCACGGTGAGTTAGCTTGAACCATGCTTTGGCAAACACCTCATCAAAATACGCTGGGTCGTTATGGAATTTCTCTGAAATCTCGCGATAAACAGGATCTTTGATCAATGCCATGTCAGCATCAGTCATGATCGGATTACGGCGGACACTGGGATCATGAGCATCTAATGGACGGTCTTCTTCTTTAATATCTGTGGGCTCCCACTGCCATGCACCTGCTGGACTTTTGGTTAATGCCCAATTGTGGTTCAATAATAATTCAAAATAGCCATGATCCCATTGGGTTGGATTGGTGGTCCACGCGCCCTCAATACCGCTTGAAACAGTATCACCGGCATTGCCATTACCTTTAGGATTGCGCCAGCCTAGACCTTGCTCTTTGACATCCGCCGCTTCTGGCTCGTCTTCTAGTGTCGTCGCATCGCCATTACCGTGACACTTACCAACGGTATGACCACCCGCGGTCAAAGCAACCGTTTCTTCATCATTCATTGACATACGCGCAAACGTCGTACGCATATCTTGAGCGGTTTTCAATGGGTCAGGGTTACCATCGACGCCCTCAGGGTTGACATAGATTAAGCCCATTTGTACCGCTGCTAGTGGGTTTTCGAGGGATGCACGGTCTTTATCGCTATCGTAACGGTTTTCGGTCGGTGCCAGCCATTCGCGTTCAGAACCCCAGTAGATGTCTTTTTCTGGATGCCAAATATCAGCACGACCACCAGCAAAGCCTAGCGTTTTAAAGCCCATAGACTCATAAGCCATGTTGCCTGCCAAAATCATCAAATCAGCCCATGATAGTTTGTTGCCGTACTTTTTCTTGATGGGCCATAGTAGGCGGCGCGCTTTGTCTAGGTTGGCGTTGTCCGGCCAGCTATTTAGTGGCGCAAAGCGTTGGTTGCCAGTATTAGAGCCACCGCGACCATCGGCACCGCGATATGTACCCGCTGAATGCCACGCCATACGAATCATCAAGCCACCATAATGACCCCAATCTGCTGGCCACCACTCTTGTGATTCGGTCATGAGGTTTTTCAAATCGGTTTTGACCGCTTCTAAATCAAGTTGTTTGAACGCTTCAGCATAATCAAAGTCTGCTCCCATTGGATCAGTCTTTTTGTCTTGCTGATGCAATATGTCTAGGTTTAAGCTATTCGGCCACCAGTCAGTCGCAGCAGAGGCGGTGGTAGTATGCGCTTGATGCATGACAGGACAGCCGCCCATGCTAGGACGCTGCGGTGCGTGTGTTTGATCAGCGTTTTCACTATGAATCGTCGGTCCCTTATCATCACCTTGATCATAAGTTGTATTGGTTGCGGTGTCGCTGTTACCTTGGTGGTTTATCGGGCAACCGGCAGTATCTTGCGTGGTGTTTTTGTCGGTTGGGGTGTTGGTTGAATCGGACATGGCAAAACTCCTGGGCTATGGTAATAGAAAGAACAAACCGTCAATTAAGATAATCATTGTTGATATAGAGAGCATAACGAAGTACTGTTTATTTATAAAACTAATATATAAAAATTATATGTTTTAAATTATTAATCATTAATTCTTGGTGTAGTACCTCATCCAGCTTGCTATTAACGCCATTGCTCTTGCTACTAGGTGGGACAGTAATAAGCCGATCAAGTTTGTATTGATCCTACCTCTATCTATATATTGCCGATAACTGAAAGCGTTATTAGACATCTTTGATGAGAGTAAGTAGTAAGAAAACTAAGGACTGGTTTAACCATAGTGAAAGATTGCTATAATCTTCGTTACTGCAGCGAAATATAAGCCGTTATGAAAGTGCCAGAATCAATGAGTTAATGCAAAAACATCTAGTCAAGGTAGCGGTTCTCAAGTACCATAACTGAATTTTGTTGTAATGATCATATTGGTGCAACGTAGAGCAATTTTTATCGATCTCTTGATGGATAACTGATTCTAAAGATTGATAAAAATTGTGCGCAGTTGTGTTATTTGTCTCAATTGTTGGTGAGTTATTATGTCTGCTGTCAAATCTGTACCACCCAAACCTCCCATCGCCAAAAAATCATGGGGCGAGGCGGCGAAAGCCTATCTTGATCGGCGTGCTATGATCATGCTGTTTTTGGGTTTTGCGGCTGGTATTCCTATTTTGCTTATTTTCTCCAGCCTATCGTTATGGCTGCGTGAGGCGGGATTTGATCGCAGTGTAGTGACGACCTTTAGTTGGGCGGCATTGGGATATTCGTTCAAGTTCATTTGGGCGCCCTTAGTGGATGCGGTGCCGCTACCGATATTGACTAGATTACTGGGCCGTCGTCGTAGTTGGATTTTGATTGCACAGCTCTTAATTATTTTGGCGATTTATATGATGGCCAGCATCAATCCGACCGATGAGAGCAGTTTGCACTATATGGCCATGGCAGCGGTGCTGTTGGGCTTTTCATCCGCCACGCAAGATATTGTGGTCGATGCCTATCGTATTGAGCTTGCCCCTGCGAGTTTTCAGTCAGTATTGTCGGCAATGTATACCGCAGGCTACCGTTTAGGGATGATTTTTGCAGGCGCAGGTGCGCTCTATTTGGCAGATTATTTCGGTTCGACCGAAGAGTTTTATAGTTACGAAGCATGGCGCAATACTTATTGGATCATGGCAGCAGTGATGGGCGTAGGTGTGGTGACCACGTTGATAATTCGGGAGCCTGTGAGCGAGCAGATACGTATTGATCGTCCCGCCTCTGACTATGCCCGTTTGGTACTGGTATTTGTATTGTCGGTCGCCGCTTTTATCATTGCTTTTGTCAATGTTGGTGCGTTACTGCCAGAGACAGACAGTGTGATGTTTGCCTTTGTACTCGAAGTGGTTCACCTGTTAGCCAGCTTACTGGTGGCATCGGTTGTGGGTTACCTGTCTGTCAAAGTGGGCGTGGTCAAACAAGAAATGGCTTATACCACTTGGGTCGAACCAGTCGTTGATTTTTTCCGTCGTTATGGCAAAAAAGCATTATTGCTACTGGCCTTGATTGGGTTATACCGGATTTCTGATATCGTCGCAGGGGTCATCTCGAATGTCTTTTATCAAGACATGGGTTTTAGCAAGACAGACATTGCCAATGCTGTGAAACTGGTTGGTGTCATCATGGTTATTGCGGGTGGCTTTTTGGGTGGTATTTTGGCTCAAAAACTGCGTATGATGCAGGCGATGATGGTCGGTGCCATCTTGGCTTGTGTGACGAATTTATTATTTGTCCTGCTCACTTACCATCCTGGTAGCTTGCCGCATATGTACGTGGCAGTGATTTTTGATAATCTAGCGGCAGGCCTTGCCAGCGCTGTATTCATTGCGTTCTTGTCTGCCTTGACCTCGATTCGTTTTACCGCGGTACAGTATGCTATTTTCTCCTCATTAATGACGTTGCTACCTAAGGTGATGGGTGGCTACTCTGGGGCTATCGTTGACAATATGGGCTATCCATTTTTCTTTATTTTCACCTTTGCGATTGGTATGCCAATTTTGATCTTAATCTACTTGGTCGATAAACACATTGTGATTGGTGATAATGATGACATATATGGTGATGACAAACTAGCGAAAGCAAATCCAAACCTGACCGATACCAATGAGCCACCGCGCGCTTCAGAGTAGCATTGGCAGTACTTTTATCTTTATTTACGATATCTTTAAGAGTGACTTATGACCGCATTGACCATTCGTCAAATAAAGCAGCAAATTGGCCAACTGACGAATGGTGAGACAAATCGTCAGATACCATCGTTTTGGCCAACGGATTGGCTGCTATATGTTATTGATAAACCTTCACTATTTTTGATTACTGACGAAGATTATCAGCTGACAGAAAGTGAGCAAAGACGGTTTTATACTGGTATGGTTAAGATGCAAGAAGGGACGCCGCTCGCTTATTTGACGGGTCAGCAAGCATTTTGGTCGCTGAATTTTGTGGTCAATGAGCATACTTTGATTCCCAGACCCGATACCGAGGTATTGGTCGAGCAAGTATTGAATTGGATCAATGCTCAGCCGGTATCTAATCCTCATAAGCGCTTACTTGATTTGGGTACAGGCTCAGGTTGTATTGCTATCAGTCTGGCTCATGAATTAAAAAAAGACAATTGGCAAGTGGTCGCCGTTGATTTGTCGCTTGAGGCGCTCGATATTGCTCGGCATAATGCGGATTTTAATGGTGTCACTAATATTGAATTTATCCAAAGCAGTTGGTATCAAGCGTTACCTACTGATGACGAATGTCGGTTTGATGTGATTGTCTCAAATCCGCCTTATATTGATGAGGCAGATGAGCATTTGGCGGGACTAACCGCTGAACCGATCAGCGCGCTGAGTGCACCCAATCATGGTTTGGCTGATATCGAGCATATTGTCCAGCAGGCACCGTCTTATTTGTGCAAAAAAGGACTGCTGGCTATCGAGCATGGCCATGACCAAGGGGTTGCGGTTCGACGGTTATTTTTGGAGAATGGTCTTGAGTCAGTACACACGGTACAAGATTACGGTGGTAATGATCGTGTCACAGTAGGGCAATATCCATAAATAGGCTTTATGGATAGACATTTTTAATTATAGGTTGCAAAAAATATGGCAGACGATTTGGCACAGCTATCTGATGATGAGCTTCTCCGTTATGCACGGCAAATACTACTCGACGGTTGGGATATGGATGCTCAGCTGCGATTAAAGTCAGCACGCGTGGTGATAATAGGCGCAGGTGGCCTTGGTTGTCCAGCGTCTGAGACACTGGTGCGTGCAGGGGTTGGTTATGTGCATCTGATTGACGATGATGCGATCGAAGCGAGTAACCTGCAACGGCAAACGCTGTTTTTGCCAGAAGATATCGGTCAGTCCAAAGCGCTGACAGCAGCGGCTATGCTGGCACGCATCAACCCTTTGATAGAAGCTTACGGCACCGTGGCGCGGTTAGATGAAGACAATGCTTATGAGTTGCTCAATCTAGCCTCTGGTAAGCCAGACTTATTACTAGACTGTACGGATAATTTTGCGACTCGTGACGTCATCAATCGCATTAGCGTCCATTATCGGATTCCATTATTATCTGCCTCGGCAATTGCGATGCAAGGGCAGCTGGCGCTGTTTGAGCCACATCTGGACACAGGTTGCTATCATTGCGTGTTTGGCGCGCTTGTGCATGATGAGGTTGCCGATGAGCGTACCTGTGCCAATTCAGGTGTGCTTGCGAGCACCACTGCGGTTATGGGTAACCTACAAGCCAATACCGCCTTGCAATATTTGGGATTAACCAAAAATCCACTGACAAATAAGCTGCTTATATGGGATGGTAGGCAGATGCAGCAGCGGCTGATGGGTTATAGAAAAGATCCAGAATGCCCAGTCTGTAGCAGCCCTGATTGAATACTATGTCTTTGATATATTTTTAGTCTATTTTCGAAATTATCTATTTTCAAATCCTTTCTATTACCATAGTTGTTTTTTATGAAAATTCATCGTCCGCATTTGTTAAAGCATACCTTTAATGTCGTCAACCGTGTTCGCCAAACCGCGAGTGTCGCAGGCTTATCTGCGCTAAGAGTGGCAAAAGGGGAAAAACCTGATGCAATGCTACTCAAAGAAACCTTTGAGCAGTTAGGCACGACTTATATCAAAATCGGTCAGTTTATCGCCAGTACACCCTCGCTGTTTCCACGTGATTATGTTACTGCTTTCCAGAGCTGCTTGGATCAAACCACGCCATTGTCTTATGCTTATATCGAGCAGGTGCTAAAAGAAGAGCTGGCGACTGATGGTATGAGCCTTGATGATAAGTTTGCGCATATTGACTCAGAGCCGCTAGCCTCTGCCTCTATCGCTCAGGTTCATGCTGCCCGTCTGCATAATGGTGATGAAGTGGTGCTAAAGGTACAAAAGCCTGGCGTCGAGACGATTATGCAGACCGATTTGGGCGTATTGCATGGCGTGACCAAGCTGCTTGAAATAGTGATGCCATCGATGAAGTTCGCAAGTATCGCGCCAATTATCGATGAGATTCGCCTGCGTATGCTTGCCGAGACGGATTTTATCGCTGAAGCACAAAACATCCGCGATTTTCAGCAGTTCTTAGCCGTCTCAGGTAATACTCGGGTAGTGGCACCAACAGTGTATGACGATCTGACCACCAAGCGTGTATTGACGATGAGCCGCCTATATGGGGTTTCTATGGTTGATGAGTCGCTCATGCGTCAGTATTGCAGCGATCCTGCGCAAATCATGGCAGATACATTAAACACCTGGTTTGCCAGTCTTATGCTGTGCAATAGTTTTCATGCTGACCTGCATGCGGGTAACTTGATGCTATTAACCGATGGACGTATTGGTTTCTTAGACTTTGGTATTGTCGGTAAATTAAAAGCCGAGAGCTGGCGTGCGTGCATGGGTATGATGCAAGCGATGCAAGACAGTGACTATCAAGCGATGGCACGTTATATGATTGACATGGAAATGACGCATGGTGGCAATAAAGTTGATGTGGTTGCCTTAGGTAACGATCTAGAGCGCATGATGATAACGATCATGGCAGAAGATAAGACCTTTACCAGCGGTGTGCCTTTTAACAGTAAAGAGCAAGCTGACGAGCTCAATAAAATGATGCTTGAGATTGTCGAAGTTGGCAAACGTCATGGTATCCATTTTCCACGCGACTTTGCTTTATTGACCAAGCAGATGTTATATTTTGATCGGTTTATGCGTACGCTAGCCCCTGACATGGATATGTTTAGCGATCAGCGTGTACAAATGCTAGGACAGGATACGATAGGGACAACCACGTTAGATGTATTGTAGGGTTTGTTTTTATTTTATGATGTCCCAATAGCTCTAATAACTGTTTGACTCCTACTTATTTTACTATTGCTTTTAATTATCTAACACAAAGGATTGTGTGCTAATTGCCACAAAAATGGCGCTGTCATGATGACTGCTATTAAAAGCCGTGTCGCTCCTACCATCACCAATGAAGCGGCCATTGCCTGTATCGGTATGTACTGTTTGGCAGTTGTCATGGGCTATGGACGCTTTCTCTTTACCGCCACTCTACCTGATATTATGGTGCAATTGTCACTATCAACGACGATTGCTGGCTGGCTAGCATCAATCAACTATATCGGTTATTTTATCGGTGCCCTCATTGCTATGTTTGTGCCTCAGCGTGCGACATGGCAGGCGATGACGCTTTGGGCAATAATCAGTGTTGTCACAACAATGCTACTCGTTATACCAAATATGTCGCTCACGTTATGGTATATCATTCGCCTAATCGCAGGCATTGCAAGCGGGGTAGCGATGATATTGAGCTCATCGTTTGTGATTCAAAACCTGAGCCCCGAGCGCCGTTCTATACTCTCGGCCGTACATTATGCAGGTATTGGTGTTGGTATTAGTGCTTCTGCCATTGTGACATGGTGGCTTCTAACATTGGGCTATCACTTTGATGTGATTTGGCTGGTTGCAGGCTGCACCAGTTTACCGCTGATATGGCTCCTCTACGCGATAAAACCCAAACCAGTAGATAGTTCAGTATCACAGCGGACCGACTATGATCAGCACGTGTCCGTTTATCAGAGCTATTTGAACTTCAAACGCTCTTTATATGAAGCGATTTCTGGACACCATAAAGCGCTTGCTTTGCTTTTTGTCAGTTATATATTGGCAGGATTTGGTTATATCAGCTCAGCAACTTTCCTGCCCGTTATGGCAGCGCAGCGCTTAACGACACAGACCTATGCTGGATTGATGATTTGGTTGGTGGTTGGTGTTTTTGCGATGCTATCAAACCCGTTATGGGGTGCGCTTGCCAAACGTATCGGTGAGGTAAAAACCCTAATGGGTCTCACGGTATTACAAGCGTTTGGCATGTGTTTGCCTATATGGTTTGATGGTGCGCTTGGATTATACGGCAATGCTATTATTCTAGGGTTGACCTTCGTCGGTATGGTATCGATGACCCTCACGTTGTTTAAAAACATCAATCCTGCTTATTCTAATTTACTGATTGCATTGGCAACGCTCGCCTATGCGCTAGGGCAGTTCTTGGGACCTTTGGTGACGGTAGCATTGGCAGGAGAGGATGGCAATTTCAATGCAGGGTTACTGGTCGCTGCTATTGGGTTGATGATTGGACTGATTTTGATAATAATGTTTCGTAGACAGTCACCAACGCTCGCTTAGCATTTTTAACGCCATGAGCGCTCTATACGACGCTACGGCTGAATACCTCCCGCAGCTCAAAACTGGTATGTACTTGAGCAACGCCCTCAATACGATTGAGGCGATGCAATAAAAACTCCTCATAATGTGCCATATCACGCACTCTGACTTTAATCAGATAGTCTTCTGTACGTCCTGTGACAATACTACAGCTCACGACTTCCTCAAAACTCTGAACGCTACGCTCAAATTGCTCAAAACGCTCAGCCGTATGACGATCCATACTGACGGCGATAAACACGGCAAGCGGATAGCCCAGTTTTTGCGCATCGGTTTTGGTATGGTAGCCTGTAATGATATTAGCGTCTTCTAAGCGTTTAATACGGCGGGCACAAGGGGTGGCAGAGAGATTGACACGCTCAGCAAGCTCCGTAATACTCATACGTGCCTGCGTCTGTAACAAGCGCAATAATTGCTTATCGATGTCATCTATATCTATTGTGCCCATACTTCTAAAATGACTTTCTGGCATTTTTAGTACCTCAATAGTGAATTTAGTTGATTGTAACTACTAAATTGGGTTTTTTCACTAAAATCATAGAAAATAAAGTAAAAAATAGCAGGTTTCTATTCGCTAAACTTTGCTATTATTATGGTGTAACTACTCGTTATCTCGTATGATAAATACAATTCTAAACAACAGCTAATCATCTAGCTAAACATACAAATAACCATATCATCTAAGGATTGATTATGTCTGACCAAACCACGCCTACGGCAGTCGCAAAGACTGCAAAGATTACACCGAAAAATGCCGCTTTTGACTTCCGTAAATACCGTCCATTTGCCTTTGCGCCATCGCTGCCAGATCGTACGTGGCCGAGCAAAACAATTGAGAAGTCGCCAATATGGGCAAGTGTAGATCTGCGTGATGGTAATCAGGCACTGATTGATCCAATGACCATTGAACAAAAAATGCGCTTTTTTAAGACCTTAGTAGAGGTGGGTTTTAAAGAGATTGAGATTGGTTTCCCGTCAGCGGCGCAGGTTGAATTTGACTTTACCCGTAAACTTATCGAAGAAAACCACGTACCGGATGATGTGACGCTACAAGTATTGGTACAAGCACGTGAGCATTTGATCGCCCGTACTTTTGAATCATTAAAAGGCGTCAAACGCGCCGTCGTCCATGTCTACAACTCAACCAGCCGTGTACAACGCGAAAAAGTCTATGCCAAAAACAAAGACGAAATTAAAGAAATTGCTATCACTGGCGCCAAACTACTGAAAGAGTATGCGGCCAAATACCCTGAGACAGATTGGGTGTTCCAGTACTCGCCAGAGAGCTTTAGTCAAACAGAGACTGAGTACGCAGTAGAAGTTTGTGATGCGGTTTGTGATGTGTGGCAGCCACAACAAGGCCAAGAGGTGATTTTTAACTTGCCAGCGACTGTTGAAGCATCTATGCCGAATGTCTTTGCGGATCAAGTAGAGTATTTCTGCCGCAATCTTCCTCAGCGTGAGCATGTCATTATTAGTCTTCATACTCATAATGACCGTGGCTGTGCTGTAGCCGCAGCCGAATTGGGTGTTTTGGCAGGTGCAGATCGTATCGAGGGCACGTTGCTTGGTAATGGCGAGCGTACAGGTAACATGGACATTATGGTCATGGCCATGAACTTGTTTAGCCAAGGTATCGATCCCGAGCTTGATTTTAGCAACATGAGTGAAATCGTACAGGTCGTGAGCGAGTGCAATAACTTACCGCTACACCCGCGCCATCCTTATGTGGGTGAATTGGTCTTTACCGCCTTTAGCGGCTCACATCAAGATGCCATTAAGAAGTCACTCGATTACAATGAAAACAACCAAACTGAGACTGACAACGTGTGGGATGTGGCCTATTTGCCAATTGATCCTGCGCACATTGGTCGTAGCTATCAAGATGTAGTACGTATCAATAGCCAGTCGGGCAAAGGTGGTGTTGCGTATATCTTGCAGCGTAATTATGGCTTTAACCTACCACGTTGGATGCAGATTGACTTTAGCCGTGTGGTACAAAAGCAAGCGGAAGCGGTTGCCCGTGAATTACAAAATGATGAAATTTTACAAACCTTTGAGGATACCTACTTGCAGCAAGGTAAGTTTGAGTTACTAGATTATAATGTCAGTAACAAAGGCGGTGAGGTGTATTTCAGCGGCCAAGTCCAGATGAATAACGACACCATTGATATCGATGGTACGGGTAATGGTCCATTATCATCGTTTATCGACGGTCTTGCACAGCATACGGGTAAATCATTGCATATTATTAACTATGCAGAGCATGCCATTAACCCGCATCATAATAGTGGTAACGGTATCGATGATGATACCAATAGTGATAATAAAACCAATGCAAATGCCGCCGCTTATATTCAACTGAATGTAGATGGCGAAGTGTACTCTGGCATCGGTACATGTAGTAGCACGGTCTCAGCCATGCTAAAAGGGGCGTTATCAGCCTTTGCTCAAGCATTGAGTGTAGCAGCTGCTTAGTATTAGATAACTATATCGTAATACTTTACTGGTCTTGATTTCATAAATATATAACACCGTAGCTCTTTGTACTCAACAAGCAAAGCTACGGTGTCATTTTTTTATGAGTAGAAAGCGACTAGATTATCGGGCATTATCTTACTTCAACGTCACTACTGACTAAGGTTTTGCTTATCGTTTGGATTAAGGTATTTTGCCCAATAGCATAATGTTACTTGTGTTTTTGGTGTCTACGACTTACGCTAATGTATATAAAATATTATAAATAAAAGGTTAATCATGGAACCTATATCATTTGCTTCATTTACATTGGCATCTATTCTGGCTTCATTGCCAGTGAATGGTGAGACAGTTACTGAGCCGACAATCACTACGCATATTAGTCCAGCCATTACAGGACAGTGGGAGATAGATTTAAACAGTTCTATCACCATGACCAAAGACGCGAAAGCTCAGCAAGCGGCATCATCGAATAGTCTGCAAAAAAACAGTTCAGAGCCTAAGGTGGTAGCTGATATGGACGGTGGCATAATCACTCAAAGTGAAGCGCGCATCGTGAACGCTGACCCAACAAGCCGCAAAAACTTAATGGCATCCGTAAATAAGTCAAACCAATGCCGTGAGCTATATAATTTTGGCGCGGACAATGAGATGTGGGCGGTCAGTGGCAAAGAGTGGACATACGGTCGCTATCTAGTCACACACCGCGAAGAAGGCCTGCCCGTCATCGCTATCAAGACGATTTATGATAATAACGAAGTAGACTGCTCAGGCAACCAAGTGGATCAAAGTGACGAAGCGTTGATTGCGTTTTTATACCATGATGGCAATCAGATGCAGTGGTGTGCTGATCCTGACGGTACAGAGTGCTTTATGACTTTTAATAGAGTATTGCCATAATAAGTGGCTTGTATCATATTGCACGAGTTATTCGACATCTACTAAGCATAAAAAAGCCGCTATATCGATAGCGGCTTTTTTTGTGGAAATTGATTTTTATGGGAAATGACTACTGTCCCAGTCAGTACGAGTAAGCAAACTACAGCTTAGCGCTGTTTTGATCTATGCCTCTTTCTCGGCTTTGTCTGTGTTTAGAAGCTCTCTTTCGAGATAATGAATGTTTTGCGCTTCCTTGGCAAAATTATCATCTGACAAAATCACATCACGGTGTAGCGGTATATTGGTTTTGATGCCTTCAATGATCAATTCATCTAATGCATGTAAGGTTTTAGCAACCGCTTGCTGACGAGTTTGACCATGGCAGATAAGCTTACCAATGAGTGAATCATAGTAAGTCGGTATCTCATAGCCAGGGTATAGATGTGAATCGAATCGAACACCTGCGCCACTTGGCGCAAACAGTTGATTGACAGTACCAGGGCAAGGAACAAAAGTTGCTGGATCTTCAGCATTGATACGGCACTCAATCGCGTGGCCTTGGATTTCAATCTCACTTTGACGATAAGATAAACCATAGCCGGCTGCAATTTTTAGCTGTTCAACCACGACATCGATACCAGTAATCATCTCGGTTACTGGATGTTCAACCTGTACGCGCGTATTCATCTCAATAAAGAAAAATTCATTATTCTCAAACAAAAACTCAAACGTACCAGCGCCGCGGTATTTTACAAGCTCACAGGCTCTCACACAGGCCTTCAAGATAGGTTCGCGGACATCATCTGGGATATCTGGCGCAGGCGCTTCTTCTAGTACCTTTTGATGACGACGCTGCAATGAGCAATCACGGTCATATAGGTGGATGGCATTACCATTGCCATCACCCAGTACCTGTATTTCTACGTGGCGCGGGTTTTGTAGGTAGCGTTCCATATAGACGGTGTCATCACCGAACCAGAGCTCAGCTTCTTGCTTAGCAGCCTGCACTTGACCGACCAGCTCATCAAAACGTTCAACCACACGCATACCACGTCCACCGCCGCCAGAAGCCGCTTTAATCAATAGCGGAAAACCAATATTACGTGCCTGTTCTTCAGCATTGTGCAGCGTAACGGCACCCACAGAGCCAGGCACGGTTGGTACGCCCGCTTTTTTCATGGCGTTGATCGCAGAGACTTTATTGCCCATCAAGCGAATATGGTCAGCGTTAGGACCAACGAAGGTCAATCCTGCTTCTTCTACGCGCTCAGCAAACTCAGCATTTTCAGACAAAAAACCATAACCGGGATGAATAGCATCCGCGCCAGTGATTTCAGCCGCCGTTAAGATGGTATTGATATCAAGATAACTTTGATTGGCATTAGGCTTACCAATACAAATTGCCTCATCAACAAAGCGCAGGTGCATCAAGTTGGCATCAGCAGTAGAGTAGACGCCTACCGTTTCGATACCTAGCGCTTTACAAGCTCGAACGATACGCAGGGCAATCTCACCTCTATTGGCAATGAGCAATTTTTTTATCATGGGTTCATCCTTGTCGAAGCATCAGTTATTGACCAAGTTTTGATATCTAGCATCCTGTTATTTGACTTTGATGCGATACCTATATCAAAAACCAGCCATAATGAAATAAAGTATGGCAAATATCGTTACGCTTTATAACGTATGACAGGTTGGCCGAACTGTACGACTTCAGAATTATCTACCAAGATTTCGTCAACAATACCGCTTTGAGTCGCTTCAAGAGGGTTCATTATTTTCATCGCTTCGATAATACCTAGAGTATCACCCGCTTGAACTTTTTGACCAACTTTTACAAATGGTGGGTCGTTAGGACTTGGCGCTGAATAGAAAACACCAACCATTGGCGAGTTTTCGACGCTACCCGCTTTTTCCGCAGGTTTTCCTTCAGCAGCAATAGGCGCTGCGCTAGCAGTTGGTGCGGCCATCATGGTGGGTGTAGGCGCATCATAGTGACGAGTCAAGCTAATATGCTCATCGTCTGAACTGATTTCTAAATTAACCAGTTCACTTTCTTCCATAAGGGCGATGAGGGTGCGTATTTTTTCAATATCCATAGTTTTTATCTGACCTTGTACTAAATTCGAAAATAGTGTAACTAAATATTGTCTAATTAGTTGCTAATGATACCTAGATTCAGAGTAATGAGCAATCAATGTACAGTTGTTAACTGAGATTTTTTACATATTTTGACGTAAGCCATCTTTTTAGCAAGAAATCATCTACGATTTATCATAGTCTATGTGACCATATATCGCTAGCAATGGTTATGAGGTGTGACGTTTTAATCAATCAGTTTCAACCCCACAGCGCGGTTAAACGTCTTTGCTGATAGCGCAAACGAAGGGTCAATAGAATAGAAGATAAGAATAGGCCAGTGATTAATGCCATCCAAAAGCCTTGAGCGCCAACATCAGTGAAACGCACTAAATAGATACCCAGTGGTAGCGCCACTAACCAATAGCAAAAAAGCGTGACCCACATCGGTATGGTGGTGTCTTGCATGCCGCGTAATATACCAGCGACATTGACCTGCCAGCCATCAAATAACTGATAGGCAAGGGCAAAGATGAGCAAGTGCATCGACTCCGCTCTAACCGCTGGATTATCGGTAAATGCTGCTGCCAACTCTGGTCTAAATAGCCATATACCAAGCATACAAGTGAGCGCAATCAATACGGTCCAGACAAGTCCAGTTGCTTGTACTTGACGTAAGGCTAAGAGGTTTTTTTGACCATAACGATTTGAGACCATAATCGTGAGTGCCATCGCAACAGATATCGGTATCATAAACAGCTGTGACGTCACTGATAACGCTACTTGGTGTGAGGCTGTTGCAAGCTCTCCGAGCGGACTGATAACAAGAGCGCCCAAACTAAATAAACTGGCCTCAAAAAAGATAGAGACACCAATAGGAATCCCCAATTTTAGAAGTTTTTTGATCTGTGTGCGATTTGGACTCGCAAATCCATAAAAAAAGCGAGTGCTGGCAAATTCCCGCCGCTTGGTGACGCTGGTATAAGCCGCCAGTAACAACACATTTATCCACAATACCAGTGCTGTTGCCACACCGCAGCCTGCGCCGCCCATCTCGGGCATGCCAAATAAACCATGGATAAAAATATAGTTCAGAGGAATATCTGCGAGTAGACCGACAATGCTAATAACCGTCACTGGCTCAGGTCGACCAAGCGCTTCGCAATAACTGCGTAACACAGCATAGACAGCTAATGCAGGGAAACCAAAAGACACACCATGCAAATATTGTGTTGCTATAGGCTGAATATTCTCAGGCACACCCATGATGCCAAGGACATTGGGTGCCAAATTGACAACAATAAAACCAATAAGGCCAAGAGCGCCTGCTGTCCACAAAGACTGCTGAGTAATATGAGGAACATGGTGATGCTGATCTTGACCGACAGCCTCACCAATGAGAGGGGTGGTGGCAATCAACACACCTGTTGCTAATAAAAACAGCGGTAGCCAAATGCCAGATCCAACTGCCACGGCCGCCAAATCAAGCGCAGATACTTGGCCTGCCATAATGGCATCGACAACCCCAAGCGCTGCTTGACAAAACTGAGTAATCAAGATAGGGAGGGCGAGTACCCCTAAGCGTAAGCTGTAGCTTTTAAAATCTCTGAAAGATAATGGGAAAACCATGGTGAGCAACTTTTTATTCTTTGCGGTAATTGTTATGAAAGTAGTAACGATGAACAAGTAAATATCGTCGTCAATTCAATATTGACACAGTATGAGAAGAGTCGTGCCGACGATGATACTCCGACAAATAATATGAGCAAGCTTATACAGACGGAGTCAGAAAATAAAAGTGAAGGCACTAAAATAAAAATAACCCGTCAATCCAAGCAGTAGATTGACAGGTCATATACATATAAGATGGTAAAGAAGCCAGACTATGATGTCAACGATTTAGAAGCGCTATATGAATATTCATCTTAGGCTTGTTTTACCTTGGTATTGATAATCAGTAGATAGAGGGTCGAGCTAATCGGTGTGTTCTGGCAGGAGTTCGAGTGTCTCGGCCATGTTCATAATCGCGTGCCAGTGTTTGGGCTCTAATGGAATGACCGTTAATTGCTCGCAGCCCTTTCTCAGCAGTAAAGAGTCCTCAAGCGCAGGCAAAAATTTCAGCGCTGATAACGGCAACACCTCTGTAAAAGCTTGCTCAAAAGTGAGATCCACCATATACCAGCGTGGTTCTTCTTCGGTTGCAATAGGATCGTAATGGCGATGCTCAGGATGAAACTGAGTGGGGTCAGGGTAACCTGCTTGACTGACCGTCATAATACCAGCCACACCAGAGGGTCTTGCGCTAGAATGATAAAAGAATACCTGATCACCAACCTTCATGTCGTCGCGCATAAAGTTGCGAGCGCGGTAGTTACGGACACCATCCCAGCTATCTGTACCGAGCCGTTGTAAATCGTGAATACTAAAAAACTTTGGGTTTGATTTCATTAGCCAATAAGCCATATGTCTTATCCTTTGCTTCATGTTTAAATTTAATATTATCAGGGTGGTTTTTTATTAAGCAGATTTCAAGCGCGCCGCAAATGTAACGGTTATATAGTGAATTCAGTATAAAAACGATACAGTGTGACTGGGATAAATTTTTCGCAGCATCGAGCAGCGTAGGCACAGCACGCAAGGAAAATTTAGACCAGTTCCACCTTGATATATAATGTATCTGTTTTATTTAGGATTGACTATATTCTGAATACAGCGCTGCGCTTTGGATGCTGTACTGTTAATAGTCTTTTTATATACTGCCTGCAAGTTACCATGGTGAATAGGGAATTTGTGCGTGGCTTTATGCGTGGCTTTGTTAATAGTTTTACGTCAGTTAGGCTTTTCTTTATATCATCTAGCCGTTATCCTAGCGATACTTTTGATACTGATCATTATTGCCCATTACACAATAAGTTTATTTATGTCCAAAATGAATGCTGATAGCTCGCCAAATAACCTTGATACGTTACAACTCACAGAAAAGATGACAGAGACTAGCGTTGTAGAGGTGACGAGCATTCCACTGTCGCTCTATATCCATATCCCGTGGTGTGTGAAAAAATGTCCTTACTGTGACTTCAACTCGCATGAGCTGCCTATAAACAGTCAGTTGTCTATGTATGATGATTATGTCGATGCGCTCCTTTTGGATGCGAATATGCAACAGTCATTGGCGCAAGGGCGTAAAATCAGCTCAATATTTATTGGCGGTGGCACACCATCACTATTGCCAATTGCTCAGTATCAGCGACTGTTCTCTGGTTTGCGGTCATGTTTTGAATTTGCAGAGGACATTGAGATTACGATGGAGGCCAATCCCGGAACACTCGAGCATGCACCATTTGCTCAGTATCTAGAGGTTGGTATCAATCGATTGTCTATCGGTGTACAGAGCTTTGACGCTGATAAGCTCAAAGTGCTTGGACGTATCCATGATCCTGTACAAGCGTTATCAGCGATACGCGCTGCTAAGGCTGCTGGATTTACGCGAGTCAATGTCGATCTTATGCATGGTCTGCCGCAGCAAACCATGAACGAAGCATTAAATGATATTCAAATGGCGCACGATGCTGGCGCAACGCATATCTCTTGGTATCAATTAACGATTGAGCCCAACACGGTGTTTTATCGTAGTCAGCCTATTTTACCCGATGAAGACAACTTGGCAGATATCGAACAAGCGGGGCAAGCGCTGTTGCAGCAACTGGGGTACAGCAATTATGAGGTGTCTGCGTGGGCGGGCGAGTCAGATAAGCCTTGCCGTCACAATATCAACTATTGGCAGTTTGGCGACTATCTAGCAATAGGTGCTGGTGCACATGGTAAAGTGACGATTGATTGTCACGCAGACAGAGGTAGCGCGCCGTCAAAGGAAAGTGATAAATCAGAAAACGATTTGTTAGCAGAATCTGGCATCTATCGTTTTAGCAAATCACGTTTGCCAAAAGATTATGTAGGAGATATAGAGACGGAAACATCCAAGAGCACTCAAAACGTACCAAAAATGGTTGGTTGGCAGGCAATCGATAGTGAAGAGTTAGTGAGTGAGTTTATGTTGAACGCATTACGCTTACATGGCGGTGTCGCTTGGGCGTTGTTTGAGCAGAGAACAGGGCTTAAGCTTGAAAGCGTTACCACACAAGTAGACAAGTTGATTAAGCAAGGGCTACTGATAGATAGTAAAACTCAGCTGCAACCAACATTGTTAGGTCAGCGTTATCTCAATCAGATATTGCGTGTTTTTTTGTAGCATCTGATAAAGTGTATGTGCAGTAACTACTTAGAATAAAGAATTCGTGACCAAAAAAAAGGACTTACAAAATAGTAAGTCCCTCAAAAAATCTAAAAAAAGCAGACCTTAGATTTTATCTTGTACGTCTTGTGCGCTGCCAGTTACAGCATTTCCGGCGCTTGATACGTCTTGGCCAAGGCCTTTAAACGTGTTGCAACCAGTTAGAACAAACATAGCAGCTAAAGATGCGATGATTACTTTTTTCATAATAGTATCCTCAAAGATAAATGAATGGTTATAAATAACAACAGTGACGCTAAGTATCTTGCTCAAGCTTCACTGAAGGGGTATTGGATGAGACAGTCATACATAAATGCTATCTCGCTATCCATTACAGACATCATAGTGAAAGTTAAAAACCCTGCACAGTATCAAAATGTAATTATTGGCAGTAAACTGTAACTTTTAATTACCTACCGCTCATAAATTTAAATAACAGAGCATCGACTAGTTGTGGAGTAAACAAATATGTCCATTCATATCGTGTTGGTCGCCCCAAAAATGCCGAGTAATACTGGCAATATTATTCGACTGTGTGCCAACAGCGGCGCGCAGCTGCATTTAGTCAGACCGCTGGGGTTTGAGCTTGATGACAAAAAACTACGCCGCGCAGGCCTTGATTATCACGAATATGCACATTTGCAGGTGCACGAAGATTGGGCTGCAGCGAGGCAAGCCTTGCAAGCCGCCGACTGCCATATTGTCACCGCATTGACCACCAAACTGAGCAAACCATTCTATGATTATGATTTTGGCGGGCAAGCAGACAGTGAAAAATCTGACAATAAAACCATGCCCAATATCGCGCTGGTATTCGGTTCTGAGACAGCAGGTCTGGCAGATGATATACGAGAAGATATCGGTGCTGATAATTGGTTGAGATTACCAATGTTGGCTGATTCGCGCAGTCTCAATTTATCCAATAGTGTCGCCATATGTTTGTATGAAATATGGCGACAGCAAGGATTTTTGGGTGATGAAGGACGAAGTGTCGGTTATGAAACGCTGACAGTCTACGATCCGAAATAGCGATCCAAAGTAGCGATGTACCAAATGAGTCGATGATATGACTTATTCATCAGTGCTCACTTGGTAAGCAGCTACAGTTAAAAAAGACACTTTTATAGGCAATTGGGCGGCTTGGGTAGTCCAGCTAGACGATTGACATGGCGCGCAACCAATCCTGTATTAAATAGCTGTTGTAGTTTTTGATTGCTAATATCGTACCCAGGCAAAGTTTTCTGTAGCCATTTAATCAATGGGCGAGTCGCTGGCGCATGATTAAATTTGACAAAAAACGCGCGCACTTGCTGCAAGATTTGTAAGTGCTCACTCGTTAGGCTGACATCTAGCGTGTCTGCTAGTTGTTGTGCGATAACAGGTGTCCAAATCGTATGGTCACACAAATGCCCATCTTGATCTAATGCAATATCGGTCGATGCTGTGGCAGTATGAGTTGTCGTAGAGGTATGAGTCGTCATAAGGCAATCGTCACCACTTTATCAAACTGACTATCCTGAGATAGGCTAATCCATTCTTCATCCGTTAAAATATCAGTCAATTTGCTCTCTAAATTTAGCTTGCCAGCAGTGTTAACTGTCAGCTGCGATATATCATCGGCTAATGCATAAATACCTGCAATACTATCTATTTCACTATCATTCAAATAGGCGTTGAGCCAGTCAATAAAAGCGGCTGTGGTGCCAAGTAAGATAATACTGTCGCCAGTACGCCAAGTGCGAGACATCTCTTCAGCACTGCGCCTGAGGGTATCCATCGTGCTGTGTAATTGATATAAAGTTGCCATAACAGTGTCCAAGTGTGTACTTTATTATTTTATAAGTCTGATTATATTGCCAATTAAAAAGTTAAAATCTGCTCAAAATCTTGCGAGCGGATCATTTCTGGCACCAGCATGAGCTGTGAAGTCAGATCTACTGGCAGCATCCCAATCACCCAACCACTAAAGACATCATCAGGTAGCCAAGCCGCTGGCATGTCGTAAAGATCAAGCGACTGAATCATACCGTGCAAACGTGATTCAGGCTGCATCAATAAGCCAAAAACAGGTGCATCCAAGTACAGCTGCACTTCATGACCGAATGTCGCTAATGTCAGTGCCAGAGCGCAGCCTTCGTAGCTTGCTGCTTCGGTGGGTGTATGCAGCTGGATTAATAATCTCATCATGTATTCCTAAATATATTTATCGCAGGCTAATGTCGTAATGGGTACGCTATCAAAACTTTATTAAGCGGCAGCCATCCTGCATCATCAGAGCGAGCTCACTGAGTCCCACCAACGTAAATCCTGTCGCCAGATTGTCACCATCAAGCTGATGGCGGGTACTGTTATCTGTGTCACTCACACCGCGGCTAAGAGCTGTGCTAACACAAACAGGCAGTGGCAACTGATAGCGCTCAGCCAACATTTGCCATTCTTTGGTCAAATTCATTTGATCAGCGGACTGCCAGAGTAGCCGATTCGCCAGATGCGCCGAATCCCCATAAAAAAAGACATTGAGCAATGGCCGTTTGGTGATAGGATTGTCGATGCCTTCTTTATTGACGATATCGTCTGCGTGACTGTCGATATTATGATCAGCTGATGCGCTCTTAAGATACGCGCGCGCATAACGTAATGCTAAATGCGCTAATGGGTGACTAGGATCAGCGGTAATGAGTAGTAGCGGGGTAGTAGTCATAGGGGACAGTATCACATATTATAAATAAGCGTTTAGAGAGTGTTATAAGGGTGAGACAATATTATTGAAAGGCTATAAATGTTTTGTGTAAAGTAATCTAATCGATTTATAGTCGAGTTTTAGGGCGTGTTGAACATTCGCAAATAGGCACTGCTGATCGCTAAAATTGTTCCAGACAAGGCACAAAGCGACGATAATGCAGATGCCTTAGCGAGATTTGTAACGCAGTATGGGGCAATTTTAGCATTAGCCCCAACGATAAAAGCAGGGGACAGGACTCTGTTTTGCCGCTTCATCGTTAAAAATAAGCGCTTAGAATGACTAAACTTATTATTTTTAACATCGAATCGCCTAAAAAATAGTCGCTGTCAGTGCCATGGTCGAATGTTCAACACGCCCTAATATTTCTTAATACCATTGAGTCAAAACGCTATTTTTATTGAGTATAAAGGTGCGCTGCAATGAAGCTGTCTCAAAGCATTTCGATTAAAGATGTTTATGCTACCATAAAGCGGCTCAAAGCAAATAGAGTCACTGTTACTAAACAGGGCTTTATGTTTTGTAATGATATATTGAGTATGTTCATCTGATGCTGTGACTGTCTCGTAAGAAAAAACAATAAACTTATGAGTTGGGTTCACGTAGTCTTACCATTCTATGTAAGGAGTTTTTGTCACTATGTTACCTGCTATGCCCTCACGTATGAACAGTGGTACAGATTATCAGCCGACAGCAGAGCAACTGCAAGTACTGCAAACAGCCAGTGAGTTTGCTTATCAAATTTGGGAGAGCCGAACGGTTTCCTGCCAAACATTTTTGCGTAGCTACCCACTGAACAGTACGCTGACTCGTCAGCAAATCGATGATCTGATACAAGATTATACGCTAGATGAAAACTATCAACTCGCCGATGAAACGAAAGTCATGAGTGGCTTACGTAATTTGCGTAAGCTGTTAATGATGCGCTGGATTTGGCAAGATGCCTTGCAGATGATTAGTCTTGAGCAATTGACTGATGAGCTATCAGAGTTTGCAGGCGGTTGTATCTCCTTTGCCAAGGACTATACCTATCAGCATTTGATTGCTAAATACGGTGAGCCAACCTTTATCAATGAACAAGGCAATGTGCAGATCGATGATATGGCCATCATGGCCATGGGTAAGCTTGGTGCTCAGGAACTGAATTTATCGAGCGATATTGACCTAATATTTGTACATCAAGCGCGCGGCGAAACCAATGGTGACAAGGCAAAGGGCACGCGTAGCATAGACAATAAACGTTTTATGACTCGTCTGGGTCAAGGGGTTATTAAGCTGCTTGATAATAAAACGGCTGACGGCTTTGTCTTTCGGGTTGATATGCGCTTGCGTCCATGGGGTGATGGCAGTGATTTGGCCATCCATCTCTCAGCGTTACAGAAATATTTTGCGTTGCATGGACGCGCGTGGGAGCGTTTTGCTTGGTTAAAAGCACGAGTCGTTGGGCAGATAGATCAGCCATTTTATGATGCGATTCAGGCGCTAATCAAACCATTTGTCTTTCGCTATTATGTGGATTACAGCGCGTTTTCAGCACTCAGGGAGATGAAGTCGCTCATTCAAAATCAAGTTGCACAGCGTGAAGATCTAGACAATATTAAGCTTGGCGCGGGCGGTATCAGAGATATTGAGTTTATTGTACAAGCGTTTCAGCTGATCTACGGTGGTCGGCATCCTCAGCTACAGGTAAAGCCTTGTTTGGAGGCGATGCAAGTGTTGCGTGAGCTTGGATATCTAGAGCAGATTACCTACGATAACTTACAAGCCGCGTATCGGTTTTTGCGTCGACTTGAGCATGCGATTCAAGCCATTAACGATCAGCAAACCCAAAGACTGCCGCATGATGCTTATTGGCAGCATAATCTTGCAGTGACGCTTGGGTTTAATGATTGGCAGGCATTACTGACCCAATTAAATGCTCATCGAGACAATGTTAATGTGCCATTTGAACGTATGGTGACAGAGCGTCAAGTACCTGACAATGATGATACTGATCTAGAGCCTGAGCATTTAGAAGCGCAAATTGCGCGTTTAAATGAGGTACTAACAAAAGAAAATCGCGAGTTATTGCAGAATTTTTGGCAATCAAAGATGGTTGCCAACCTCAGCGAGGAGGCCCGAGAGCGCTTAGATGATGCGTATCCTGTCATTGTCCATGCGCTATTAGCCCATCAAGAGCAGCAAAAACTTGCCAATGCTGCCTTACCGCGATTGATTGCATTGCTTGAAGCCATTTGCCGACGTTCAATCTACTTGGTCATGATTGCAGAAAACCCCAATGCAACGATTGAGCTGATTCCGATGCTCTCGGCGAGCCCGTGGATTGCAAAAGAGTTGGCACAGTATCCTGTATTGTTAGACACCTTTTTACAGCAACACTATCGCCACCTGCCAGATAAGCCTGAGCTGCGTGACATCCTGCGCCAACAGCTATTGCGTGTCGAACCCAATGACGAAGAAGAGCTACTGAGTGTGCTGCGACTGTTCAAGAAAAACCAAGTGTTGGCTGTGGCTGCCAGCGATGTGTTGGCTGAGCGTCCAATCATGAAAGTCTCAGACTCACTGACTTATATTGCTGAAGTGGTACTAGAAGCCGCGCTAGAGCGAGCGTTTGCCGAAATCGTCAATCGTTATGGCTATCCTATCGGTCAAGATGGCGATCCAGTCACTGAGGCTGACTGTGGTTTTGCGATTATCGGTTATGGCAAGCTTGGTGGTTTAGAGCTCTCGTATTCTTCCGACTTGGATTTGGTATTCTTACATAAGATAAAAGAGCAGGGCATGACCACAGGTGAGAAGTCAGTGAGTGGCATGAAGTTTGCCGCACGTCTGGTACAAAAGCTGATGAATTATCTCAATACCCAAACGCGAGATGGTAGGGCATATGAGATTGACATGCGTCTGCGTCCGTCGGGCAACGCTGGCATGATGGTCGTGTCCTGTCATGCCTTTGAAACTTATCAAATGGACAAAGCGTGGTCATGGGAGCATCAAGCACTGGTGCGCGCTCGGGCGATTTGTGGTGACAGACGAGTGACTGCACGCTTCTGTGACATTCGCCGAGATGTGCTGGCGCTGCCGCGGACGTTAGAGCAAGTACGCTCTGAGGTCACCAGTATGCGTATCAAAATGCAGAAGCACTTAGGCACCAGCCAGTGGCAACAGCAAGCGGGCAAGTTTCAACTCAAACAAGATGCAGGCGGTATTGTAGACATTGAATTCTTAGCGCAGTTTGCGGTATTGGCCTATTCACATGAGCATCCAAGCTTGACCAAATGGAGTGATAATGTCCGTATTTTTGAAGAAGTTGCTTCACTTGGTATTTGGGAGGAGCAAGTTTGTCAGGCATTAACAGATGCTTATCTTAGAATACGTGCTGCGACTCATCAACTGGCACTATCAGAGCAATCATTATTGGTCGATGAGTCGCTTTGGCAAGAAACACGCGCACTGGTACAAGCACAGTGGCAGCATCTAATGGGCGTAAAATCTGTCAAAGAATAATTATGAGATTTGTTTTTATTAAGGCCTTGCCGATAGCCAAAGAGGCGCTTAAACTGTAAGGCCTTATGATAATTAAAAACCGTAATTAAAAACTATAGGGTCTCAAACCAAAAGATTTCATTTGCCAACACGGCCAGTGATATAATCGGTCACACATCATTATAATACAGTCAAGTGTTCGTCATAATGAAGCGGTATTTGAGCAATAAAAATGAACGCTGCAGTATTATCACACGATGTTGATCAATACTATTAAATAAAACCTACCTAAAAAAAGTTAGACGTCAGTGCTAGCATAAGGACTATAAAATGAATATGGCAACACAAGATGGTAAGCTTTGGATGAATGGCACAATAATTGAACAACCAGATGCCAACGTTCATGTGCTTACCCATAGCTTGCATTATGGCATGGCTGTGTTTGAAGGCGTACGCGCTTACCAAACAGCTGACAACCGCACCGCTATTTTTCGCCTAAAGGAACACACCGAACGTCTCCTTGGTTCGGCAAAAATCTTTCAAATGGACGTGCCGTTTGATGCGGCGACGCTAGAGCAAGCACATAAAGATGTGGTCAAGCAAAACAACTTGGCAGAAGCCTATATTCGTCCGCTTATTTGGGTAGGTGCAGAAAAGCTTGGCTTATCTTCGCGTGACAATAGCATCAATGCTATGGTTGCTGCGTGGCACTGGGGCGCCTATCTTGGTGAGGAAGGTATCAAAAATGGTATCCGTGTAAAAACCTCTTCATTCACGCATCATATGCCAAACGTCACTATGTGTAAGGCAAAAGCCTCAAGCAACTATCCTGTGTCTATCATGGCCAACCAAGAAGTCACTCGTAATGGTTATGACGAAGCTATCTTGATGGATCCGCAAGGGTATGTATGTCAAGGCGCTGGCGAGAACTTATTCTTGGTAAAAAATGGCGTGCTACATACGCCAGATTTGGCGGGCGGCGCACTTGACGGTATCACCCGTCGCACTATCATTCAGTTTGCTGAAGATTTGGGTATCAAAGTCGTTGAGCGCCGCATCACTCGTGATGAGTTCTATCTAGCTGACGAGATCTTTATGACTGGCACGGCTGCTGAAGTGACTCCTATCCGTGAATATGATGATCGTGTCATTGGTAATGGTGGCCGCGGCGAGATCACTGAAAAACTGCAAACTCTATATTTCGATGTGGTACATGGTCGTAATGAGCAGTATATGGACTGGTTAAGCTTTATTGACTAATAAAGTCGTTAGTTTAAAGACCAAAAAGGCTGAACATAATTGTTCAGTCTTTTTTTTATGCTAATATAGCCATCATATTTATTCTTAAGATTAAAGTGAGCAGTCCATGGCAATAGATTCTAGTACAGCAGATAATAAAGATATCAAACAAATTATTTGTATTAAATGGGGTACAAAGTACGGGGCTGATTACGCCAATAAACTATATGGCATGGTATCGCGTAATATCACGCCACCATTTCGTTTCGTCTGTTTTACCGATGATACCACCGATGTACGTCCAGAAATTGAATGTCAAGAATTGCCACCATTAGATGTCACTATGCCAACCAACACACTTGGCAAGTGGCCAAAATCACGTTTGTGGGGTGAGAAGTTAGGTGATTTGACAGGAACAGTATTATTTGTAGATTTGGATGTGATTATAGTAGATAGTCTCGATCCTTTCTTTGAATACGGCGAGCCGGACGATGTTATTTTATCTTATAACCCAAGTAACCCGCTAGAGCGCCTCGGCCAGACTTCTTGCTTCCGCTTTCAGGTAGGGTCGTTAGTATCTCTTCAAGAGAAGTTTAAAGCAGATCCACAAGGCATCGCGGACAAATATCGTTTTGAGCAGCGCTTTGTGACGCGTAACGCCCCAGGCGGGGTTAAGTTATTTCCGAAAAAGTGGGTTGCGCATTTTAGACGCAAATGCCGTCAACCGTTCCCACTTAACTACATCAAAGAGCCAAAGATTCCTAAAGGTGCTCGAATTGTTATTTTCCCAGGAGATCTATATCCGACACATGCGATTGAAGGTAAGTACAATAAAAATGCTGCTAACAATGCCAAAGATCACTTAAAAAGATTAACTGAGCCCAAAAATCTAAAAAGACCGCTACGTCACTTGCGTCATTTTATCTTGCCGGTAGGGTGGATCGAAAAGTACTGGAAAGAATAGGTCCCATTATATATTTGAGTATTATCGCATTGCATTAGCAAAGATAAACATTAGTCAGTGAACGGATAAAATTATGAATACAGAAGATACTATTAAAGTCTTTGTTGGTTGTGACCCAAATAACTGTGATCTAGAGCAGATGATGGTATTAGATTATAGTATTCATAAACATACCAGTGTACCCGTTGAGATAGTATGGATGCAGCTGTCACGTGATCCTAATAGCTATTGGTATTCTAATCCTGAGACTGGAGAGGGTTGGAATACCACTAAATGGTCAACGCCTTTTTCAGGCTTTCGCTGGGCAATTCCAGAGTACTGTCAATACTCTGGTCGTGCCATCTACATGGACGCTGATGTCATTATTTTAGATGATTTGGCAAAGCTGTGGCACCATCCTATTGAAGGACAGTCTGTTGTAGCTGCTAAGACTAATGCGGATATGACTCGGTTGTGTACCTGCGTATGGGATTGCAAGGCGGCAAAAAACATTGTCCTACCAATTAAAAAACTCAGGAAAGATCCCAAAAGCCATAAAGAAATGATGGCTGTATTTAAAGATAATAATCAGCTCATTGAGCCTTATCAGGATAGTTACAACTGTATAGATGGCGAAAACTTAGCGTTAGAAGATATTAGGATTTTGCATTATTCAGATATGGGTACGCAGTTCAGTCATAAATATTCATTACCTAGAGTCAGTGAAGAAGGTATCGAGCACTGGTTTGACGGTAAAATAATGTCCCACCCGAGGCAGGATTTATCTGAGGTTTTTGATGAATATTATAACGAAGCACTTGCTGCTGGATACGATTTAGACAGTTATAGGGTGGAACCTTTCGGTCATTTTCCTAAAAAATCTCAAGAAAGGTATACCGGTAATAAGGTGACTCGTCCACACGCTTCTAAATCATTTTTTTCGAAGCTATTTAAACGCTAGTTTTTTAATGAAGCAATGATAAGCCTTTCTAAGAAGGTGAAAAATTACTCCATAGGTTATCGTGTATGAAGCAGCATAAAAAAACAGTGTTACTCGTTATTAATTGTCTACAGGGCGGTGGTGCGGAACGTGTCGTATTAACATTGGGGCAAGGGTTTTATGAATTGGGCTATGAAGTACATATTCTAAGATTTAAGCTGTTAGTACAGTATGACTTAAGTCCGAGTCTTAACTATCATGTACTTAAGTTTAAGCCGTATAAACTTATACCAGGGGCACAAAGACGTGACCAGATTTTTGCACGTGCTGTCGATAAATACGTGTCGAAAAATATCGGTCAGCCTGACATCATACTGTCCAACTTAGATCGTGCCGATAGTATTCTAAGTAATAGTAAACTGCCTAATATCACTTATATTATTCATAACACAGTATCACTACTCTATAAGTTTAATAAAAATCACGACGCTGAGCAGTTAAAGCAAAGAATGATAGATATATATGCCAAGCATCCTTGTGTGTGCGTCAGTGAAGGCGCTCAAAAAGATTTTATTAAGAGCTTTGGTCATATTACGCCAACCACTGCCATTCATAATCCAATAGATAAAAACAGTATTCAACAACAAGCCGATGCTTTTGTCCCTGACTACCAAAACTATATTATCCATGTCGGTAGTTTCAAAGATGCCAAGCGTCATGATGTATTGGTAAATGCTTATGCAAAAACAGATCAATCTATGCCTTTACTGCTCTTGGGTCAAGGGAAGCATAAAAGTGAAACAGAGCGACTGGTAACAGAGTTAAGCCTAGAAGACAAAGTAATATTTTTAGGATTTCGTGATAATCCCTTCCCTTATATCAAAAATGCGCAGTTTAAGATACTGACCTCTGACTGGGAGGGTTTTGCTTTAGTTATTGCCGAAGCTCTTGTGCTAGGTACTCCTGTTATCAGTACCAACTGTCCATCAGGCCCAAGTGAATTACTACCAGAGCGTAACTTAATGCCGATGGGCGATGTTGATGCCATTGCCGCAAAAATGCAGCAAGCGATGAGTAATCCGCAAGCGTTTCATGCGCCATTCGATGAAGCGCTGCTACCAGCCAAAATAGCAGAAAAATACGTAGAATTTACCCAAAATCTTTAGCTGGCAAAACAGTTGGGCCGCTACATGTCTAAGTCTAAATATTTATTTTTAAGAATACTTAATAAATGATTGATAATACTACAGAAAAAAAAGAAAATTCGAATAGTAAAGAAAAAGTGCTATTGGTTATTAACTGCTTGCAAGGTGGCGGTGCAGAACGTTCGGTCTTGACGCTGGGACAAGGTTTTCACGAGTTAGGTTATGATGTCCATATTTTACGCTTCAAATCCAAAGTAGCTTATGAGCTCAATGATGATATTACTTATCATCAACTAGACCTAAATGATTATAACTCTATACCTACTAAAAGTCTTAGGTACTGGTATTTTGCAAAAGTATTAGACAGATACGTGCTCAAAGAGATTGGTACTCCAATATTGACGCTAGCGAATTTAGATAAAGCCGATATGGTCTTGCGCCATAGTAGTCTGCCCAATATTGCACACGTAATTAGAAATACTATTTCTAAAAAAATTGAATTGTTTAGAAGCCAAGGCAAAAAAGCAAATGATAAAAGATTAAGCAATATATATTCTCGGCATCCTTGTATATGTATTAGTAAAGGAGTCGAAAAAGACTTTCAAGCTACATTGGGTGTGATGAATACAACGACAATATACAACCCGATTGACCAAAGGCAGATTGTGCAATTGGCATCAGAGTTTGAGCCAGAGTTTGACAGTTACATTATTCACGTTGGTAGTTTTAAGACTCAAAAAGCTCATGAAGTATTGATTAGAAGTTATGCAAAGACTCGGAAAACATTGCCACTTCTATTATTGGGTGAAGGTGTATTGCTGGCGTCAATGAAAGAGCTGGTTACTTCTTTAGGTTTGGATAACCGTGTACATTTTTTAGGTTTTCAAAAAAATCCATATCCTTATATCCAAAAAGCACAGTTTATGGTTTTGTCATCAGTCTTTGAGGGATTTGGACGGGTTATTGCTGAATCACTGGCTTTAGGGACACCTGTTATCAGTACAGACTGCCCATCGGGTCCAAGTGAGTTGCTACCACCACACAACCTCGTCCCTGTGGGAGATATTGATACATTAGCTAAGAAGATGGATGAAGCAATGGAGAAGGCTGATAGATATCAGTCCTCGTTTGACAAAGAGTTATCACCAATTAATATTGCTCAACAATATATAGATTTTATGAGAACTAATGGTTAGACATTACTCGGTTGCAGCCTTGATAAAAGGTGTAGGGTGTAGTCGTGTAGTAATATATGAGATAGACTAATCCAACCACCATTTAGACCAATCATCTCTGTGCAACTGCCGTAGAGTAGCAAAAGCACTGTCATTATTCTGCAGTTTTTCAAACACTGCCAGTAACATGGTCGTGGCCAATTTATCAACTTTCTGAAATTTATTATAGCGTTTTCGCATATTTCTCAAGCTATCATCGGTGCCGATACGAAAATAAGTAAGACCATCGTAAAGAGGCAAGTCACCAGCATAAAGCATATCGGTTTTTTCAGTTAGCAATGGCATAGATTCAGCATTAGTGGATAACTGCAGAAAGTTTTTGGTTTCATAAGTACGTAAAGTATTCATTAGAGTTACGACATTCATCAAGATAGCTGCTCTATGAGTATTGTTTGAATGATCAATAAACGTATCGCAAGCAGAGACAATCCAGCGCAACGACAGATGTGTCAATAAATAGTCGCTCTCTACTTCCCATAGTCTTTCAAATTCAGCGAATGTTTTATTTATTTTGTACTTACGGCGCATTAGTATAATAAGCGTGTTGTGATAAAAGCAGAGCTCAGACTCACCAAGCGATTTGTATTTCAAGTTATTCAAATGGTTTTCTAAATCTGTACTTTTACGCTCATTAGTTAATGCTTCAATATCACACATTGATTCAGTAATGGTTGTTGCTTTCATCTCATCAAAGCTTCTATCATTATAGGTTTTGATAATCTTACCCGCATTCAATCTTTTTTCGCTTCGAAAGATCAATATCAATTTTCTCTGCCAACTTGAAGGTGTAGCCATGTTATCAAAATCCTTTAAAAATATATAAAGATATTAGCGCCCTAATCTCTATGATATAAGCCTTAGATCATTGTTATTTGTTTAAACTGAATAATATTGTCTATACCAATCGACAAATTTTTTGATACCTTCTTCGATACTCGTTTCAGGTTTAAAGCCAGTATCCTCTACCAACTCATCTATGTCGGCGTAAGTAATAGGCACGTCGCCTGCTTGCATGGGCAATAAGTTTTCCTGTGCCTTTTTACCACAAGCATCTTCAATGGCAGTAATAAAACGGCGCAAAGTGACAGGCTGATTATTACCAATGTTGTAAATCTTGTAGGGGGCAGCTGCAGTCGTAATAGTAGAATGCTGGGGCGAAGGGGCCTTATTCATAATGCGAATGATACCGTTGACGATATCATCAATGTAGGTAAAGTCACGCTGCATATCACCATTATTAAATACATTAATTGGCTCGCCAGCTAGAATTTTCTTTGTGAACGAAAAATATGCCATATCAGGTCGACCGTAAGGACCATAAACAGTGAAGAACCTTAATCCTGTCGTAGGAATATTATATAAATGGCTATAGCTATGTGCCATAAGCTCGTTGGATTTTTTGGTGGCGGCATATAGACTAATAGGAAAATCAACACAGTCAGACGTCGTGAATGGCTGCTTTATATTCATACCATAAACAGAACTGGAGCTGGCATAGATCAGATGCTTGACATCATGATGACGACAGCCTTCTAGAATATTAACAAAGCCAACTACATTTGAGTCGATATACGCATTAGGGTTTTCGATAGAATAGCGCACACCTGCTTGGGCACCTAAATTGATGACAATATCAAATTGATAGGTTGCAAAAAGTTCAGACATGGCTTTACGATCAGCCAGATCTAACTTAATAAACGCAAAACTTTCTGGATCTGATATCTCACCTAATATTCTCAAACGCGCTTCTTTTAGATCTGTATCATAATAATCGTTGATATTGTCGATACCAACGATACAGTAATCCTTAGCAGATAGATCTGTTTCTAGTATTGCCTTGATTAAATGAAAACCAATAAAACCTGCCGCCCCAGTTACTAAAACTTTCATTAATCGCTCCCAAATAGATCTCGAGTAAACACTTTATCAGCCACATCTTTTATCTCATCAGATAGGCGGTTTGCGACAATGACATCACTCATTGATTTAAAGGCTTCTAAATCTTGAATCACACGCGAATTAAAGAAATTGTCTTCTTTTAGCACAGGCTCGTAGACAACGACTTCTATACCTTTTGCCTTGATACGTTTCATGATGCCTTGTATGGCAGATGCTCTAAAGTTATCTGACCCACTTTTCATTACTAGGCGATGTATTCCCACGATTTTTGGCTGTCTTTCGATGATTTTATCGGCAATAAAGTCTTTGCGGGTTCTATTAGAATCGACAATGGCTTTTATTAGGTTGCTTGGCACCTCATCGTAATTTGCTAATAACTGCTTAGTATCTTTGGGCAGACAGTAGCCGCCATAGCCAAAGGAAGGGTTATTATAATGATTGCCAATACGAGGGTCTAAGCCAATCCCTTCGATGATTTGTTTGGTGTCGAGTCCAAACGTCTGCGCATAAGTATCAAGCTCATTAAAATACGCTACTCGCATTGCCAGATAAGTATTAGAAAATAATTTAATGGCTTCTGCCTCTGTTGGCTCAACGAACAATAGCGGTACGTCTTTTTTGATTGCGCCTTCAAGTAATAAATTGGCAAATATTCGAGCCTGCTCAGTCTGTGCGCCTACAATGATACGTGAAGGATAAAGATTGTCATGTAGTGCCTTACCTTCTCGCAAAAACTCAGGCGAAAAAATAATGCGATCAGTGGCATAACGTTCTTTGATACTGGTTGTGTAACCTACTGGCACTGTAGACTTAATAATAATGGTTGCTTGTTGATTCACTAACAGCACTTGCTCAATGACGGCTTCTACTGTGGAGGTATTGAAATAATTGGTCTTGGTATCATAATCAGTCGGCGTGGCAACGATGATGAAATCTGCATCTTTATAAGCTTCTTTGGCATCCAGCGTTGCAGAAAAATTGAGTTTTTTGTTCAATAAAAAATTGTCGATATCTGTATCTTCGATAGGAGACTGCTTATTATTTAGCAATTCTACCTTTTCAGCGACAATGTCGACAGCAACGACTTCATTATGCTGTGCTAACAGCATTGCATTCGATAAGCCTACGTAGCCTGTACCTACTACTGCTATTTTCATAATATATCCAAGTGATTTTTGAGCTTTTATTGGTTTAGATCAAGAGGAAGTGAAATTAATCACCATTCAATCTTAAACTAAATATATTTAAATTTATTTATCGGTGCTTGCTATCAAAGAAGCAGGTAGATAAGCCAAGAATTTGTGCCTCATGGCTTGACTGATTTTTTTATATAAGTCTGACTCAAGAAGATCCAAACTTTGAATACAGCCATATTTAATAGTTTTATCTTCTAAGGCAAGAATAAAATCTTCTACGCTATTCTCATTTTTTAAATAGTTGATAGAGGTGTTAGGTTTTAAACTTGCTTCGCCTTTTTGAATTTTTAGATGATTCATTAGCGTTATAGGATTCACTTGGGCCACATCTCTAAATTTATATTTTATCTGCTCGGTCAATAATTGCGGATGATTCAACAAATGGGACTGTAAGATATTTTTATCGACAATATGAGGGTAGTGATGAATTTCAAAAAACTGATTCATGCCCAGTATTTTAGCACTTAACATTTGCGCGATAGTATGCCTTGGCTGTATTGGTGTGCCAAACAATTTAAAGCGTGATTTTCGAAAATTGAGCTTGGCATTCAAAGCAGCACTTTTACGCCACTCACCATGAATGATTAGCTTCTCACTGTCTAAAAAGTCATCTATCGTCACTGGTTGATTAAAAAAGAAATCATCGTTCATATAGATAAAATAGTCAGACAATCCTTGGATATTCCAAATCATCGTCTCAATTGATCGAGTGTTGAAGGTCGGTAAAAATTCTTCATAACCCGAAAATATTTCCTTGTGATCGACAATACGTATTTTATCTGCTGCACAGATATTTTGCTTGGCAAATTCATCAATGAACGCAGGTTTTTGTTGGTCGGTGACCACATAAATATGACGACAAAAAGGCACGTATTTGATGATAGAGGCGATATTGTAATATATCTCATCATCACTTGCGAAGCGGGTGGCAGTTATGGCATCTGACGCTACGATGTTACTTGGCTTGTAGGACTCTCTTTTTTGTTTGAGTACAGGGTCTGAACCATCCACCCAAGCGATGACAATGTCTATTGCTTTCTCATCAAGTTGCTGCATGATTGATCCTGTTTTTTTTCAATAGGTGTCTTTAGTGGTTATACATTCTATTTAAATGTTGATTCTACTTAGATCAGCTATGATATTTATTGATAACTGTATTAGCAAGGGTTAACTGTTTTATAAAATCAACAATATTCATGATTTTTTACGCGTCAGTTGATAAGCCTAGCTTATACTGTAGTGAATAAAAGTAGATGAGACTAGCATAAAGAACCAAAATCCTGTAATCATTGTGAACATGGATGCCTTGTATGACTATCATTCAAAAAACCAAGTTGAGATATCAATGCCCATCATTCTATTTATTTTAAAAGCGCTTGAAGGCCGCGGTGCTGAGCGGATGGTGACTACATTGGCAAGCGCTTATGCAAAAATGGGTCATAGCGTCCATATTTTATGTCTAGAAGAAACACAGGATATGCCGTTAGATGCTGACATTCACTATCATATCGTGCCATACGATAAGGTGTTTTCTGAGCAAGATATTGAGCCAAACTCTAAACAGGCACAGGCTTACGAGGCAGTCGCTAAGCGCATTGATGAGTATGTGCTTAGCCAAATAGGGACACCAAATCTGATATTGGCTAATATTTATAAAGTGAATTGGATTATGGCGTACAGCCAATTACCCAACATCGTGAATGTGCTGCATACAGCGCTATCTAAGCAGTTTGAGTATCAATTATCTGATAAACCACGACAGACGATAAGTCACTTACGTATGGTCTATGGTGCTCATTTCTGTAGCTGCGTCAGCGATGGCGCTCGCAAGGACTTAATCTCACTTTTAGGAGACATCACTAAAACCACAACCATTACAACCATTTATAATCCTTGCGATGCCACTTGGATCCAAAGTAAAGCGTTACAAAAACCACGTATCGAATCGTTTGGCTTGAGAGACAAACAATATATTGTCCATGTCGCCTCATTCGATACCATGAAAGGTCATCGAGACTTGCTACAAGCCTATGCAAAAACAGAGCGGAAGCTGCCATTAGTATTGGTTGGTAAAGGCAAGCTTGAAGCAGAGATTAAAGCGCTGGCGTTTCAACTTAAGATTAATGACTGTGTTAGGTTTTTGGGCTTTCAGAGTAATCCTTATCCGATCATTGCCTCAGCGGCATTAATGGTGCTTACCTCTAAGTTTGAGGGTTTTGGCTATGTCATTGTAGAGGCGCAAGCTCTTGGCGTACCAGTAATCAGTACCGATTGTCCATTTGGTCCAAGAGAGTTATTGCCTGTCAAAAGCTTGATACCCGTCGGTGATATTGAGGGATTGGCGATACTCATCGATCAAGCAGTAAACAATCTGACGAATTACATAGTGCCGCTAAATCAGCAGCTACTGCCAAATCATATCGCGCAGCAATATCTAAAGTTTGGTCTATTGGTAAAGCAAGGTGCTAGACAGTAGAGACGAGAGATTAGAGAGTATCAAATAAGGCTTTTGAGACAGGAGAGTGATTGATGACATCGATACCGTGAGTCTTATAAGTTCTACCTAATAAGTTAAACGAAGGTACGATGCGCTCGTTCATGACTTTGTTCAGCGTGCTTGGCGCGCGGTTGTGGTTGTTTTCGTAAAATCGTGGTTGATCGCTATTGAGTAAGTCAATCCCGTATAGATGAATGGTCGCTGCATGGCGTGAGAAAGCCAGCTGTGTGGCTACGTAAGCAACCGTACCCGCCTCGACAAATCCATGAGTAACATTGAGTGAGACGCCGATCTCAGTTGCGCTTTGACCGCTATCAATAACAAAATTCGGATGATTGATAAAGTAGGATAAAGGCATTTTCTTATTCAGGCGTTTTTTCTTAAATATGAGCTTATTGAATGATAGCTTATTTGATTTGACCCCCCCCAGGGTCTGTCTACTGGATACAATACCCGCATGGCATGATGGTGCGTGCGCATGATATCAGGGTGAGTCGTGGCCATCGCTTCAAAGACGGCTAATGTTGCATACAAAGGTTGACCTGTATAATACTGACGTAGAATTTCAGGTTGATGATTGATAAAGCGCGCATCACTGATGACATAACCAGCAATATGATCGAAGGCGTGGTGCTCAGTAAGGCTGATACTACCGTTGACAAAAATAGTGGGCGTGTCTAATAGTTCTGACAACGATAGTTGTTGTACCGATGGCCCTGAGGCAATAATATTGACGTCTTGTCCAAGCAAACTTTGCTCTGCTTCATTGGCATTAAAAGCACTAATAACGATGAGCTCGCTATCAATGTTGAACCCAGCGGTAGCAGGTAACCTCAAATATAACGCCATACTATGTTCCAGTCATTGATCTCAAATAACTTGTATCCTAATGCATTGCCTTCAAATTGTTTGGACTAATGGTGAACTATATACACATGGTTCATGGCTATATATTTACTGCCAGTGTTGCTTTAACCATGGGCTTGGTTTCACATGTCGATACCATTTACCGCCGCTACCAGCAATGGCATCAGGCGGGTTAATCTCACCATGAAAGATGACGATTTTTGCATTATCAGGTAGAGCAGGCGCTCGCACAAAGTTAAAAGGGATGGGCGCGATACATTGATACTTGAAGCTCACGCACCATGTCTTATCCCAGTACTCTAGGTGATGATGCTCGCGCAAATAGTTAGAGAGGTAAGCCTGCTCGTGACGCACTTGCGTGCGAATAGTCTCAAAATTGCGCTCAAAGTTTGCCAGCAAATCAGGATAGGTATTCATGCCAACATTGAAGCGATACACGGAGCTATTACCAATCATACGCCACGGCTTTTTCCAGTCGCGGATAATGACCACACTGTCTTCGTGCTTCGCTTGATAAGTGAAAAACGCATCAATATTATCGACAATCACAATATCAATATCTAAGAATAGTGCCACCCCTTTTAAATCATATAGCTCAGGTTTAAAGGTCGTGAGCTTTTTCCAACCACGTTCAGGACCTGCTGGTAGATCTATGTCAGGTATAGGATAACAAGCAATCGCAGGATCAATACCTGTGTTGTCATCAGTTAGGCAAACCATTTGAAAATCTAAGCTCAGATGACGGCTCACCATATTGTACAAACGATTGACGTATTCAGGACCGTATTTATCACCCCATTTCATACAAATAATATAACGCTGTTCAGCAGTATGGTTTTGTGTTGGTTCTATAGGTAAGGTTTTAGTTACGTCAGATGTCATAATGCACTCGTAGTGAGATAATAGTGAGGTAAATGAAGGGCTAATAGAAATTAGAGGGTACAGAACTTAGCCAATATTAGCATAACTGTGATTGATGATATGTCTAAATCAGTAAACGATAGTACAGTTATTACTTGCGATTATCGATGTTAGTGTCATCAGTGAAAGAACCACTTACATCGTTACCAGAACGACTACCAGTAGCGTGATGAGACTGAATAAAGGCTGCTAAAGTGGCTTTATCTTTTCGGTAAGGATTGCCTAGATTTGGTATGCGCTTAAAACGTCGATAGCCCCACATATAGTGACTATAGTTGTCTTTAATCATATGCTCCATGGCTTGATTGAGTGCGTGAGTCGCGACTTCGGTATTGCGGTCATATAGCGCTGGATCGTCGAGCTTATAGCAGTAAATATCAAAACCGCGTCCATCATTACGACGAATACAAGACAAGCCAACTAAGTCACATTTGGTTTTGCTCGCCAGTTTTGAGGCAAGGGTACTGGTTAATGTTTTGATACCAAAGAAAGGAACGACTACGCCGCCTGACGGATCTGGGACGTGGTCTGGTAATACAATACTAAAGCCGCCTTGCTTGAGGGTTTTAAACACGGCTTTAACACCGCTACCATCGGTAGGCACCAACGTTGCATTGAGACGCGCACGCCCTTGAAGAATAAACTCATTGGCGAATCTGCCGTCTACAGGCTTGTACATAATAGTTGGCGAACCAAACTGATTGAGCCACGCGTTCATCATCTCCCATGTACCGAGATGAGGAACGATAGCAAGCATGCCATTGGGATTGGCAAGACCTTCTAGTAGAATATCTTTATTATGGACGTCACGAATCTGGGCAATACTCCATTCAGGTGGCATTGCCCAGCTTTTTATAGATTCAATACTGGTCAAACATTGATGATAGATGATGTCTTTGGTCAGTGCGCGTTTTTGCGGCTCAGACAATTTGTCAGTAATCAGCGCCATATTAATATGAATGGTACGCATGATGCTAAGACTTGGTATCTTGATGATAACCCAAGCGACAAAACGTGCCAGCATCTGTAGTACAGACAATGGCACGAATTTAAAAATATGATACGGATTCATAACCACTCACATGGTGATGAATCGCGTAACAAGCACTGTAGACAGCAATAGTACATCATTAAATGTTTTATTGAGCAGGTTTGTTGGTATCAGCCTGTGCTTTTTCACGCATACGGATACCAAGATCACGTAACTGTTTGCTATCCACTCCAGCAGGTGCTTGAGTTAGGGGGCACTCAGCAGTTTTGGTTTTCGGGAATGCGATCACATCACGGATAGAGTCAGCGCCTACCATAAGCATAATCAAGCGATCCAAACCAAACGCCAAACCGCCGTGCGGCGGTGCACCAAATTTTAGGGCATCAAGTAAGAAACCAAACTTGTCTTCTGCCTCTTGCTCGCCGATACCCAAGGCCTCAAGGACGGCTTGCTGCATATCATAAGTATTGATACGTAAGCTACCACCACCAATCTCAGTGCCGTTCAATACCATGTCATAAGCGATAGATAGTGCAGACTCTGGGTTGTTTTTCAGCTCTTCAACAGAGCCTCTAGGCTTGGTAAATGGATGATGCATTGACGTCCATTGACCGTCATCGGTTTGCTCAAACATCGGGAAGTCAGTCACCCAAAGCGGCGCCCACTCACAAGTTGTCATGTCTAAGTCTAGACCGATTTTCTGGCGTAATGCGCCGATTGCGTCATTCACGATACTGGCTTTATCTGCACCAAAGAAAATAATATCGCCATCTTCTGCAGCAGTACGCTCAATCAAGCTCACAAGTACATCATCAGTCATATTTTTGATGATTGGTGATTGTAGGCCAGACTCTTTATCCACACCATTGTTGATGAGGCTTGCGTCATTGACTTTGATATAAGCCAAACCGCGTGCACCATAGATACCGACGAATTTGGTATAAGCATCGATTTGCTTACGGCTTAATGAAGCGCCACCAGGAATGCGAAGGGCAGCGACGCGACCTTTAGGATCGTTAGCGGGACCTGCAAATACCTTGAAATCAACGTCTTTCATCAAATCGGCAACGTCAACCAGTTTCAATGGAATACGTAAGTCAGGCTTGTCTGATGCATAGTCGCGCATTGCTTCAGCGTACGTCATGCGAGGGAAGTCTTCAAACTCAACATCCATCATGGTCTTGAACAAATGCTTGATCAGACCTTCGTTGATGTTCATGATCTCTTCTTCGTTCAAGAAAGACGTCTCAATATCGACCTGTGTAAATTCAGGCTGACGATCGGCACGTAAATCTTCATCACGGAAGCATTTCGCGATTTGATAATAACGGTCAAAACCTGACACCATCAATAATTGCTTAAATAGCTGTGGTGACTGCGGCAGGGCAAAGAAGTTACCAGGACGCGTACGTGATGGTACAAGATAATCACGCGCACCTTCAGGCGTTGCACGAGTCAAAATAGGCGTCTCTACATCTAAGAAACCGTGATCGTCGAGATAACGACGAATCGCTGACGTTGCCTTGGCACGGAATACCATACGCTCTTGCATGTGCGGACGACGCATATCGAGATAGCGATATTTTAGACGTAAGTCTTCTGACACAGTCGTTTTTTCGTCATTCAATGGGAATGGCGGTGTTTCAGATTTGGCCAGTACTTCAATCTCTTTGCCCAATAGCTCAATTTGGCCACTGGTCATATTGTTATTTTCAGTACCTTCATAACGACGACGTACGCGGCCAGTGATTTTTAGTACGTATTCAGGACGTACCGCATCGGCCGTTGCAAAAGCTTCTGGTGTATCAGGATCGACAACCACCTGCAAGATACCCGCGCGGTCACGCATGTCTAAGAAAATCACGCCACCGTGATCGCGACGACGATGTACCCAGCCTACGATACTAATGGTTTGCTCAAGCAAGCTCTCGGTTACAGCTCCGCAATATTCGTCTCGGTATTCGCTTTGCGTCATAGTGCTTTGCGTCATAATATTGTTATCCAGTTATCAGCCCAATTCGAAGTACAATAATGCAGCCATTGCTGTGCGTTTCAAGCGATTTGCCAAAAAAACACACAAACAACGCGATCAAGACAAAGGGTCATCACGTTGGCTGCAGAAAATTTGATATAAACGCATATTATGCCTAATCTACCTTTGTTATACAACCGGCTGAGTTCAATCAAAGCGTAGCCATGCATTGGTATCGGCTGTATTTATTGAGCGATATCTATATTAGGTTAAATATTGTCATTTTGCTTGAAAATACCAGCGAGCGTGCGCATATCAACCATACCTGAATAAAAACATCTATAGTGATATACCTACTGACTTGAGGATTTGTAATCATGCTATTTCATCCACCAAAAAACCCGGTTGAGCTAAAAGTAAGACACTTAAATGAAGCGCAAAAACAGCGCCGTGAAGATTTAATGGAAGCCACCCAAGGCAAAGCTGCGCTTAAAGCATTCAAAAAAACTATGGCAAAAAAAGCCAAGCAGGCGCTAAAAGCAAAAAGTAAAAAGCAGAAAAAAAATCCTGACAATGCCTCGCAAGTTTTTGTTTTGGATTTTGAAGGTGATATCAAAGCCACTGCCGTTAAGCATCTGCGCGAAGAAATCAGCACCTTAATCAGTACGGCTAACAAAGGCGATGAAGTGATTGTACGCCTCGAATCAGGTGGCGGTTTGGTGCATGGTTATGGATTGGCAGCCGCGCAATTGGTGCGCTTAAAGGACGCTGGTCTAAAGCTAACGGTCTGCGTCGATAAAGTGGCGGCAAGTGGTGGCTACATGATGGCGTGCGTGGCAGACAATGTGGTGGCAGCGCCATTTGCGATTATTGGCTCAATCGGCGTGGTGTCACAATTGCCAAACTTTCATAAATGGCTCAAAAACCATGATGTCGATTATGAGATGTTTACGGCTGGCGACTATAAACGCACGGTGACTGTGTTTGGCGAAAACGATGCCGAAGATCGTGCCAAGTACCAAGAAGAGCTAGAGCAGACGCACGAGCTATTCAAGCATTTCGTCAATACCTATCGTCCAGAACTTGATGTTGCCAAAGTAGCCACAGGTGAGCATTGGTATGGTGAAGATGCGTTGAAGCTTAACCTGATTGACAGCTTGCAGACCTCTGACAGCTACATCTTAGAGCGTATGGAAGACAATGAGGTGTACGCATTACATTCACGTCAAAAGCCGACGCTGGCAGAGAAGCTGGGCCTTGCGCAAGCCGCAGAAGCGACGCTCAGTATGGCAGTGGATAAACTGCCAGATGCGCTCGCACGTTTTGAGCTAAACAGCCGTTTGAATATTCTAAAATAGTGTTAGATATCATTATGATGTCTGATAGCTAATATTTTAGCGGTCATATGTTCAGCAATACACTGTTTGTATTTTGTAAAAGGCGTGTCCTAACGGGTCGCGCCTTTTTGCTGTTTAATCATAATTGCTGTGTTATAAATGTAGGATACAGAAAACAGTATACGTCAGTACACTAAAGCTCGCATTAAAGATCTCGCAGAGCTTTTTGTCAAAACCCGATTTAGACAATCAATAAAGAAAAGGAAGTCATTTATGTCTAGCGACAATTTAATGTTTACCGCAACGGAACATGGTCAAGCCATGCATGCCAAAGTCAAAGCGTTCATTGAAACGCATATTGAACCCATCGAAGCCCAATTCTGGGAAGAATGTCATAAGAAAAATCCTGATGGAAACTGGGAAAACTGGGAATGGCCAGACGCTTATGACAACCTACGCAAACAAGCACGTGAAGCGGGTTTATGGAACTTATTCTTACCTGACGACACCTTAGGTGCAGGGCTTTCAGTCACTGACTATGCACCGATTGCAGAGCTGACGGGGCGCAGTTTGCTCGCGCCGCATGTGTTTAACTGCAATGCGCCTGACAGCGGCAATATGGAGCTATTATGGCGCTATGGTACGCAAGAACAGCAAGACAAATGGCTCACGCCGCTATTAGAAGGTGAGACCCGCTCAGTGTTTTGTATGACTGAGCCTGATGTGGCCTCAAGCGATGCCACCAATATGCAAGCAACTGCTGTGGTCGATGGTGATGAAATTGTCATTAACGGTAGCAAATGGTGGTCATCGGGCCTTGGCGATCCTGCGGTTGATATTTTGATTGTTATGGCCTATACCGCGGATGAAAGCGCAGATCGTCATCATCAGCATTCGATGGTGCTGGTACCAGTCAATACTGCGGGTGTGAATATCAAACGTATGCTTAAAGTGTTTGGCGATTATGATGCGCCGCACGGTCATGGTGAGATTAGCTTTGATAATGTACGTGTGCCCGTCAGTCACTTTATTGGTGGGCCGGGTAAGGGTTTTGAGATTGCGCAAGGTCGCTTGGGGCCAGGTCGTATTCATCACTGCATGCGTTGTATCGGCGCGGCTGAGAAGTCTTTAGAGCTGGCGGTGAAACGCGGCATGTCGCGCACGGCCTTTGGTAAACCATTACTACAATTGGGTGGAAACTTTGAGCGTATCTCTGAGGCGCGTATCAAAATTGATCAAGCGCGCTTGCTAACCCTTTATGCAGCGCAAAAAATGGATGCTCAAGGAACCAAAGCGGCACTCACTGAAATCTCTGCGATCAAAGTGGTTGCGCCAACGGTGTTACAAGAAGTGGTTGATATGGCGATTCAGATTCATGGTGGCATGGGTGTGTGCCAAGACACTTTGTTACCAAATTTCTATGCGCAAGCTCGTGTGCTACGGTTGGCAGATGGTCCTGATGAAGTACATAAAACCATGATTGCCAAGCTAGAGCTAAAGCGTCAGGGCTTTAGCCGTTCTAAGTCTAACAAAGCCTAATATTAATCATTGGGTGTGAGTAAACCTTAAGTTGTTCACGCCACTATTGCTGAAAATAAAAAACTGGAAATTCACTATTAACGATTTAGTAGTGAATTTTTCATCACTATGACTGTTTTTTACTACTAATTTTTTACTACTATAAGCATAAGTTATAAAAATAACTGATCACATGATAAGGAATGTCACATGTCAACTGACCATAGAGTATTAGATAAAGGCGGTGCCGTACGTGAGGGTGAGGAGCTTGATGCCAAAGCGGTAAGTGAATGGCTACGTAGCCAAGGTGTCGATGTCGTAGGCGAGCCTACAGTCACTCAGTTCTCAGGCGGGGCTTCTAACTGGACGTATCGCTTACAATATGAAGGCGATGATAAAAACCAAGATCTTATCTTACGCCGTCCACCAAAAGGTACCAAGGCAAAATCTGCGCACGACATGGTACGCGAATATACCGTTCAAAAAGCATTAAAAGATGCTTATCCTTATGTGCCCGAGATGATTGCGCTATGTACAGATGAATCTGTCATCGGTGCTGATTTTTATGTGATGGAGCGTATGGAAGGGATCATTCCCCGTGCCAATTTACCAAAAGGGGTCGATCTGGATCCTGAACAAATCCGTCAGCTTTGTACCAATGTTTTGGATGCGTTGGTAGAGCTGCATCAAATAGATTACACAGAGCATCCTGATTTGGTTGATTTGGGTCGCGGTGATGGCTATTGCGCCCGCCAAATTAGTGGCTGGGACAAGCGTTATATCAAAGCAAAGACACCCAACGTCCCAAGCTTTGCCTTGGTCAGACAGTGGCTCAAAAAGCATACCCCTGCTGATAGCAAAACGTGCATTATTCACAATGACTGGCGCTTTGACAACGTCATACTCGATGCAAACGAGCCGACTAAAGTTATCGGAGTCCTCGATTGGGAGATGGCAACCCTTGGCGATCCACTAATGGACTTGGGTAGTGCGTTGGCTTACTGGATTGAGGAAGACGACAATATTGTCATGCAGCAGTTTCGTCGCCAGCCAACTCACTTAGAAGGTATGATGACGCGTGACGAAGTGGTTGCTTATTATCTAGAAAAGTCTGGACTACAGATAGATAACTGGACCTTTTATGAAGTGTTTGGGCTGTTTCGTCTATCAGGTATCATTCAGCAAATCTACTATCGCTACTACCATAAACAAACCACCAATCCAGCATTTAAAAACGCGTGGCTTGCCATACATGTCATGCATGCCAAATGTCTCAAACTGATTGCACAATATGAAGGCGAAGCGCTGTTCAATACACACGTTCAGCCATATTTAGAAGACAGAGGAGTCGATGCGGCAACGATTGAGAAATTGCCAGACCCTGTACAAAAAGTAGTGAAAGGCATTTTACCAAAAGGCTATTTTGCTAAGCCCTCTGATTCAGCTGAAGTATAAGAAAAATCGCAATTTGGACAATATAATAAAAGGCAGTATTTTATGACAACCATACTTTTAGCCCGTCATGGTCAGGCTTCTTTTGGTCAAGAAAACTATGATCGGCTGTCAGAGCTAGGTGAAACCCAAGCAAAAATGCTGGGTCAACACTATGCAAATACTCAGCGCCGTATCGATGCGATATTTACGGGTAATCTGGTCAGGCAACAAGACTCTGCTCGCCACTTTTGGCAAGGGTATCAACCGTTTGCTCAGGCCAATAATGACGACATGGCCATTGCGACAGTCATCAACTTTGATGAGCCTGACAGCTATATTTTGCCACAGTTTGACGAGTTCAATCACAAAGATGTGTTTGTGAAATCCGCTGGTGATTTTGATAACCAAGCTGAGATATCCGCTGAAATTGCCAATGCTCAATCACCAAATCGGCGTCTTGCTGAGCTGTTTGATCAAGCGATGCAGCGCTGGCATGGTGGCAACAATGATCAGGATTATATTGAAAGCTGGCCGCAGTTTAATGAACGTGCGCAGCAAGCGCTTGAACAAGTACGTACAAAGATAGCCGATATGCGCTTAGACCAAAATAGCACTGTATTGGTCTTTACCTCAGGCGGTGTCATCGCTGCCATTACCGCACAGCTACTGAGCCAAGGCAGTCAAACCGCTTATCAGTTAAATAAGAGCTTAGTCAATACGGGCGTGACATCGATAACTCTAAAGAGTCAGCGCGCGCATTTATTGTCTTTAAATGAATACAGTCATCTATTTTCTGAAGGTAAGCAGTTTGTGACGTGGCGATAATTGAGTCAATGGGTTTGGATGCGCTTTTATACACAATCGCCACGTATTTGTAGAGCATTAGCCATTACAATAAACGATTTTAGTCAACCAGTTTTTGTCGTTGGTACAGAGAATCTATAAAACTGGAGTGTCATTTAGAATCGATACAAGGGAGGGCTTATGCAACACAAACTGCTTAATTTAGTCACTAAAAGCGCCAAACAAAGTAAAGCTCAGGTATTTAGCGCCGTTCAGCCATCACGCTATCTAAAAGACCTAAACAAACAGCAGGTTGGTCAAGGCAAAACCGTCCTGATCACAGGAGCAAGCTCAGGATTGGGCGAGGGTATGGCGAGATTGTTTGCTAAGCTTGGTTATAGTCTTGCTATCTGTGCGCGCCGTACTGATCGTTTAGAGCGCTTGCAGTCAGAGCTGGTAGCAGCATATCCTAATATACGCGTTGAATACCAAGCGTTAGATGTCAGTGATTATGATGCTGTTTTTAAGGTATTTGACGCATTTGCTGCTGACTTTGGCACTATTGATCGTATCGTGGTCAATGCAGGGATTGGCGATAGTCGCCGTATTGGTAAAGGACGTTTTGATACCAATCGCCGTACCGTTGAGATTAATTTCATCTCGGCATTGGCACAATGCGAAGCGGCGATGAATATCTTTCGGGCTCAAAACAGTGGTCATCTGGTCGTCATGTCGAGCATGTCAGCGATGCGTGGCCTGCCTAAGCACCTGACAGCTTATGGCGCGAGTAAAGCAGGTTTGGCACATCTTGCAGAAGGGATTCGTGCTGATATGCTATTGACTAAGTTGCCTATTAAGGTCTCTACTATTTATCCTGGTTACATCCGTACTGAGATTAATACGAATGCCAAGCCATTGCCGTTTGAAGTCGATACTGAGACAGGTACCAAAGCGATCGTTGCCGCGATTGAGGCCGAGGTAGAAGAGGCGTGCGTACCGAGCTTACCATGGTCAATCGTGGGACAGGCGATGAAGCGTTTGCCGCTGCAAGTGATGAGTCGATTGAGCTGATGCAACACGCTCGTGCAATAAAAACAAAAAAGCCCACTCTAATAACAGTGGGCTTTTTTGTCTCTATGGCTAAATAATCATGTACAGATTATAGCGTTTGCGGGTTGTCTGATATGTGCTGCTCACGTAGCTTTTGACGCAATACTTTACCGACATTACTTTTTGGTAGTTCGCTGACAAACTCGATATGACGCGGGCACTTATAACCCGTTAAATTGTCCAATGCAAACTCTTTGATGTCTTCTTTGGTGACATTGTTGTCTGCAGGCACAATATAGATTTTGACGGCTTCACCTTGTTTTTCATCAGGGATACCAATCACGGCGCAATCGACGATACCTTCATGGTCAAGCATGACCGCTTCAATCTCATTTGGAAATACATTGAATCCTGACACCAAAATCATATCTTTTTTACGGTCTAGTAAAGTGAAGTAGCCTTTTTCATCCATGCTCACAATATCGCCAGTACGGAAGTAACCATCGCTTGTGAAATCATTGGTATTGTCTCGATTGAAATAGCCTGACATGACGTTTGGGCCTTTGATGCACATCTCACCTGCCTCATGCATGGCGACACGTTCACCATTTTCGTCGACGACGATGATATCGACACTAGGAACTGGTATGCCGATTGTACCGTTGAACTTACGATCAGTAATGACGTTGGCGGTACCCGCTGCAACACCTTCAGTCATACCCCAACCTTCAACCATCGGACAGCCAGTAACTTCTAACCAACGGGCTGCTGTTTGCTCGGTTGCCGCCATACCACCCGCCTGAGTGATACGCAATGAGCTAAAGTCCAAATCTTTGAAATTTGGCTGATCAAGTAAACCTTTAAACAAAGTGTTTACCGCAGGGAAAATATGGAACGGTTGTTTTGATAGCGTTTTGATAAACCCTGGCATATCACGCGGATTCGGTACCAATATAAAGGTGTAGCCTGAACGCATACCAAGTAAGCTGAGCATAAACGCAAAAATATGATAGAGCGGCAATGCCATTACCATATTGATATATACCTCATTGATATCTGAGGTGACTGGACGATACCATGCTTCTGATTGCATCGCCGCTGCGACGACATTACGCTGCGTCAAAACAGCACCCTTAGACAGACCCGTTGTGCCGCCTGTGTACTGCAAAATCGCTTTTTGCTGCAAGGTGGCTTTGGGTGCTTGAAGCGGTAGATTACGTCCTTTTTTCAGTACTTCAGGGAATTTCGTGACGTTGTACTTAGGGTCATTTAGATTGTATTTAGGCACTAAGCGTTTGACTTGACGGATAATGGTATTTACCAAAATACCTTTTAAGCCCATCATATCGCCCATTTTTGAGAGGACAATCCGTTTGATATTGGTTTCTTCGATAACCTGCTCTAGCGCTTGAGCAAAGTTATCCACCACAAAAATCACCTGAGCGCCTGAGTCATTCAATTGATGACGCAGCTCGCGACCTGTATATAGTGGGTTGATCGGGGTACAGACGTAACCTGCGCGTAAGATACCAATCATGATTGGTAAATATTGTGGGACGTTTGGCATCATGAGTGCCACGACGCTGCCTTTAGGTAAGCCTTGAGCTTGTAACCATGCTGCTACTGCCAATGATGCTTTGTCAACGTCATCATAAGTATGAGTCACACCCATGCAGATAGTCATCGGATGCATACGAAAACGGTTGAAGCACTCTTCATACAACTCTATGAGGCTTTCATATTGATCGGGATTAATGGTCTTGGGTACGTTTTCTGGGTATTGAGCAAGCCAAGGTTTCTCTACTGTCATGCCAAGCGTCCTTAAATTAAGATAAGTTAAGGGTCTATAAAAAAGTAGTCACATCCATGTCGACGATATACATCAGTGCTCTTTGAGCGATGAATTGTCGAGTGCTATCCTTTGTTTTCACATACTGCTAACGTACAGAGTCCTCTATAAAATTTGATTTAACTACCAAGACTAAACGCTTAATAAATACGCTTCTGGGTAGATCAAATAACGGGTTACTGTTTCTAAAATTGAAATACCTTTCAAATCAACAGTTTTGACGTGTCTAAAGTCAATATTCGATTAATCTAAATCGACAGAAAACTTAGTGACACATTGCGGGCTTACATTAACATAACTACAACTAAACTCGTTACATGCATACGAGAACTTGGTAGTTTATATTTGGGTTTGATATAGGAAAAAATATATGTTGGAGAGTAAAGGGTATACAGAATTGATCAGAGTAGATAAAAATTTGTGCTCGATACATTTAGCTTTCAATGAGACATTCAAAGCAAATAGGCGCAACAAAAAAGCGCCTTATTATTGATATAGGGCGCTTTTTTCAAGAGAAGTTACTTATTGTTGAGGGTGGTCTGCATGATGTTTCTCACGCAGTTTTTGACGTAATACTTTACCAACATTACTCTTTGGCAGATCACTCACAAATTCAATATAGCGCGGACATTTATAACCCGTTAAGTTGTCCAACGCAAATTCTTTGATAGCTTCTTTGGTGACATTGTTGTCCGCAGGCACCACATAGATTTTGACTGCCTCGCCTTGGCGCTCATCAGGAATACCAATGACCGCACAATCAACGATACCGTCGCAGTCAAGCATGACAGACTCAATCTCATTAGGAAAGACGTTAAAACCAGAGACCAAAATCATGTCTTTTTTACGGTCCAACAGTCTAAAATAGCCTTTTTCATCCATACTAACGATATCACCAGTACGGAAGTAACCATCGCTGGTAAAGTCATCACTGCTGTCTCTGTTTAAATAACCTGAGGTGACGTTAGGGCCTTTGATACACAGCTCGCCTGCTTGGTTTACACCGACGCGCTTGCCCTCATCATCAATCACAATGGCATCGACGCTAGGGACAGGCACACCAATTGTTCCGTTAAACTTACGATCTGTGATGACGTTGGCCGTACCGACCGCCACGCCTTCGGTCATCCCCCAACCTTCGATCATCGCACAGCCAGTGGTCTCAAGCCAGCGAGTGGCGGTTTGTTCGGTCGCCGCCATACCACCTGCCTGCGAGATACGTAGCGAGCTAAAATCTAGGTGTTTAAAGTCTGGATGATCTAGCAAGCCTTTAAACAGCGTATTGACCGCTGGAAAAATATGGAAAGGCTGTTTTGATAAGGTTTTGATAAACCCTGGTATATCGCGCGGGTTGGGTATCAAAATAAAGGTATAACCTGAGCGCATGCCGAGCAAGCTGAGCATAAAGGCAAAGATATGATACAGCGGTAGCGCCATGACCATATTGATATATACCTCATTGATCTCAGAGGTGATAGGGCGGGTCCAAGCCTCTGATTGCATCGCCGCCGCCACGATATTACGCTGCGACAAGATGGCACCCTTTGATAATCCTGTCGTGCCGCCGGTATATTGCAAAAACGCCTTTTGATCAAGTGACATTTTTGGCTTTTGAAAGGGAAGGTTTTTGCCTTTTTTGAGCACATCAGGGAGTTTGGTGACTTGATACTTTGGGTCGTTGAGCTTGTATTTGGGGACCAGACGTTTGACTTGGCGAATGATGGTATTGACCAAGATGCCTTTGAGCCCCATCATATCACCCATTTTTGATAAGACAATACGTTTGATTTTGGTCTCGCCGATGACCTGCTCGAGCGCTTGGGCAAAGTTGTCTACCACAAAGATAATTTGTGCGCCTGAGTCGTTGAGCTGATGACGCAGCTCGCGGCCTGTATAGAGTGGATTGACTGGGGTGCATACATAGCCTGCCCGCAAGATACCAATCATCGTGGGCAGATATTGCGGCACGTTTGGCATCATCAGTGCCACCACACTGCCTTGTGGTAGTCCCTGAGATTGTAGCCATGCGGCGACGGCCAACGAGGCTTTATCCACATCATGATAAGTATGAGTCACACCCATACAGATACTCATAGGGTGCATACGAAAGCGGTCAAAGCATTCCTCGTACAGCTCCATTATGCTGCTATATCTATCAGGGTTGATAGTCTTAGGTACACCATCGGGATAATTGGCAAGCCAAGGTTTGTTCGGCATCATAGTCAGCGTCCTTGCAGTTTGATATAGGTGAATGTTTTTTAAGAAAGCAGTCATATGCATGCCAATATCACAAATCAGCATTAATGTGATTAACCCGCTATTGGATGCAGTAACGTCCATGTCTGCTTGCTGTTGTTGCCGTTGTTCAATCTAATTAACTACTGATGGGTGAGTTAAATGAATCAAACAATTAGATAATCCGATGACAGAAATAACCTGTATTTCAAGTAGATATTATCTGGTTTTTGCAACTACGGTATCAAAAAAACGATACATTTAAGCAATACAGTAGCATGAATAATGTTGAAGACAATAATAGAAAGCAAGACTGAGCAGTACATAGATGAAGCTGAACACTACAGCAGGTATATGATGTATAAGAAATTTGCTACCGCAAGATAAGTTTTTGAGTGAGTCAAACGTGTCAATAGGGTAGAAGGGTTTATTGATAAAACAGAGAAGTGATTGCGTAAGTATTAAAATGGATATGACTCATTCATGGTGCAAGTCACTAAGCTGGCAACGTTTGATGGTCAATAAGATGAATATCATGCAAAGAGAAAATGGCATCAATGAGGCAGAACAAACTGCTTGTTTTTATTAAAAAAGCGTCGATAAATGAGCAGCGCGCTGATGGTACAGCCAAGTGTGCTACTCACACAGATCAAAAACATCGTGATTATTTGATAGCGGACCGCTTGTGTGGGGTCGGCACCAGCCAATATTTGCCCCGTCATCATACCGGGCAAGCTGACAATACCGACGACTAGCATAGAGTTGAGCGTTGGGGTCATGCCATTTGTGATTGCGGCACGAATCTGCTCATGGACGGCCTCAAATGGTCGAGCAGAAAGACTCAGCATCATCTCGATACGCCCTTGCTGCTCATGAAAAGCTTCGATCAACTGATTGCTCGTTAATGAGATGGCAGTCAAAGAATTGCCTAATATCAGCCCCAGTATAGGAATAATGAATTGCGGCGTATACCAAGGCTGTACTCTTAGGATAACGATCATCGCTATTGCAGTGACCAGTGTCGCTGAGGTGCCGACGGCTATTAGCGTATCGGTTAGCAACCCTTTATAGCTGCGTTTGACACGATTTTTGGCAGCACTCCCTGCAATCAGGGTCATAATGGTCAAAATCAGCAACACTTCATACCACTGCTCACGGGCAAAAATCCATGCCAGTATCAGACCGATAAAGCTAAGCTGCACAATGGTGCGAATAGCAGCTATCAACAGCGTTTTTGTCAGTTTTAAGCGCAGTTGCCATGAGATGAGTAATACGATGATAATCATACAACTGGCAAGCGCAATATCACTGTAAGTTAAAAATACTTGCATATGATTCATACCGTTGATGGGGCTCATTATAAAGGAAGGCAGTAATGTCATGAGCACGATGTAATGAAGGTTTCGAGCAAGTTTTTGAGCATCATATCGTGCCCTAGGGCGCTTCGGTTAGTACACCTGCTTGCATATGCCAATGTCTACTGGCCAATGACATAATCTCTTTGGTATCGTGAGTTACCCATAATAACGAGCGCTGCCTGTTGGCCTGCAACCATCTCATCAGCAAGCTGACCAACTGCGCTGAGGTGTCGATATCTAGCGCGGCGGTTGGCTCATCTAGTAATAGTACTCGCGGATTGAGTTGTAGTAGGCGTAAGGTATTGACCAGCTGACGCTCACCACCCGATAAGTGGTTGGCCTCTTGTTGCAAAAAGTCTGCATTTTTATTCAAAGACGCAAGTTGGGTCAAATGCCAGTTTATATCAAAACTTTGGGTCTGATGCGCGTCTAAAGCATAAGGCATCTTTAAATTATCAAGGACATTGCCCTCTAACAGCTGTGGCTGTTGAGCAAGCAGCGCCACTTGCTTGCGCCAAGTAATTGGCGATGTGGTGTGAATGCTTTCATCTCGCTGATGTGGTGTGGCATCACTACGCAAATGAATATCACCAGTGCTCATCGGCAACAATCCTGCCAGCACCCGCAAGAGGACAGATTTGCCACTACCAGAAGCCCCTGTCAACACGGTGATTTGACCTGTTAGTAGCTTACCACTCGCACCGTTTATCAATATGCGGCTATGAGGCGATAGTCCATCAGATAGCGCATTTTTTTGTCGCTTATTTAACCACCTTTGATAGAGTTTATGCGGTACAAAGGTTTTTGTCTGTTCACCACTACTATGCTTAGGATTATCGCTACCGACTACCGGCCTGCCATGCACCCAGAGATTATTAAATTCAAGCAAAGTTCTATCAGGATCAATGCGCATAGCGTTCTACAGTCGCTCGTTCGTTTGCTCACTAATCGCCTGCTCAATGGCATCGCGTAGCTCTTTTGGTACACGGATAGGTCGCATGGGTGTGGTATTTACTGCGTTGTCAGGTTGAGCGTTATTTGTTTCGTTATTAGCCATTGGTTCTGGCTTAACGAGGTTTTGTACACAAGCAATGACGATTTTAGTGCTACTTAATATCTGGCTAGTGGTTTTGTCTGTAGCGCTATTATCTGATGTGCTACGGCGAATGCTTTGATAAAATATGATGCTAGCAGGCTTTAGCTCTACTTTATCGATACGTACAGAGATGACTTCATCTAAGAGAATGGCTCTCTTGTATTGTAAATCCGCCTGACTCACGACAAAATGCTGTATGTCGCCATCATCAGTTTGCAAAAAATAACCGTTTAGACCCAGCTTGGTAAACCAATCGCGGCGGCAGTTCTCAAAAAACACCAGATGGTTGGCATGATAAACGATGCCACCTGCATCCGTATGGTTGATGTAGACGTTATAATCTTTAGCAAATAGTGGTTCAATGTCGTTATTTACGGCTGTATTTGTATTTTTATGCTCAGTTGTCGTCATAACGGGCTCAGTATTTTTGATAAAGGTTGTTTAGCGAACGTAATTTATATATGTGGGCAAATAAGAAACCCGACAAGAAATAGTCTCTATTAGATCTCTTGCAAAAGTACCAGTTCATTGACTTCCACTGACGGAGTTACAAGGGCTGACGATGACTTATGCAAGAAGTCTATTATATTTATAATAAGCGCTACTCTAGCTCAAGATATAAGGCCATGCAACAGCTAGGGCAGCCTAGGTCTGTTATCATAGGCATTTGCATCGTATACATCTATATCAGCATCGTATTTTAATCAATCAGTATAGGACAGTTTATGACCCGTTTTGTCAGTTTTAATATCAATGGTATCCGCGCTCGCCAGCATCAGCTTGAGGCAGTGCGCGAAGTAATCGATCCTGATGTCATGGGTCTACAAGAGACCAAAGTCCATGACGATCAATTTCCACTTGATGACATAAAAGCTCTAGGATATCACGTAGAGTATTTCGGGCAAAAAGGACATTATGGCGTGGCACTACTGTCAAAAGTTGCGCCTATATTTGTACAAAAAGGCTTTCCTGGTGATGACGAAGAAGCACAAAAGCGTTTTATACATGCACGCTATGAGCTTGAAGGGCGTGAAGTAGATGTGCTCAATGGTTATTTTCCACAAGGAGAGAGCCAAGACCATCCGATCAAATTTCCGATGAAGCGTGCTTATTATGCAGATTTAATGGCTTATATTGATGCACTAAAGGCAGAAGGTCGTTCGATCATTGTCATGGGTGATATGAATATTGCACCAGAGGACATCGATATCGGTATCGGTGAGGTCAATGCAAAGCGCTGGTTAAAAAATAGAAAAACCTCATTTTTGCCAGAGGAACGCGAATGGTACTCAGCATTAATGTCGCGTGAGTTGACCGATACGTACCGTTTGCATTATCCAGAGAGTACAGAGTTATATAGTTGGTTCGATTATCGCAGCCGCGGCTTTAATGATGAACCCAAGCGCGGTTTACGTATCGATCATATTTTATGCACCTCAGACCTCGTTAGTGAATGCATTGGTGCTGGCATCAGCTATGAGCTACGCGCTATGGAAAAACCCTCTGACCATGCACCCATTTGGTCAGCATTCGATCTAAAAAAACCGTAATATTCAGATATATAGTCAATCCACTATAAAGGCGTTACGGCGTTAACCTTGCTTGAAGTATGACAGATACATCTGCACTCGGTTGCCTTGTACCACCTTTAAATTGGATCAATTATAGTGTTTATTGCATCACCTAAAAACAACGATAAAAATTGAAAAATAAGGATTTTACTATGTCTGTTGGAAACGTAGCAGTACCTGATATTATTTATCCCATTGATGGCATTAAGCTGAGCGCAACTGCCGCGGGCGTACGCTACAAAAATCGTGATGATTTGGTCGTGATTGAAATCGCTGAACATGCCACGACCGCAGTTGTCACGACCAAAAATACATTTTGCGCCGCGCCTGTACGTATATTACGTGAGCACTTTACCAAGGCTAGTCCGCGTTATCTGGTAACCAATACAGGTAATGCAAACGCAGGGACGGGCGCTGATGGTAAACGCCGCGCTACTGAAATCTGTATTGCCTTGGCTAAAAAAGCTGGCGTAGAGGCTAATACAGTATTGCCATTCTCTACTGGCGTGATTGGCGAGCCATTAAATAGTGACGCGGTCATTGCAGGCTTAGACGATGCGTTAGCGAACTTAGCCTCTGATAACTGGTTGGCTGCTGCTAACGGTATCCGAACGACAGATACTGTCCCTAAGCTTGCAAGCCAAAAAGTCGACGTTGCAGGTACTAGCTATCATATCACTGGCATGTCAAAAGGCTCAGGCATGATACGTCCAAATATGGCGACTATGCTGGGTTATGTCGCAACCGATGCCAATATCGCGGCCGACTTATTGCAAGAGATGCTCAGCGCTATCAATGAGCAGTCGTTTAACCGTATTACCGTTGATGGGGATACATCGACCAACGACTGCTGCGTGTTGATTGCGACAGGTGCTGCCAGCTCAGAGGTGATTGATAGTCCAGCGCATCCGCATTATCAGGCCGTTTTTGATGCACTGCGCGACGTCTTTGTACGCCTAGCGCAGCTTATCGTGCGTGATGGTGAAGGGGCGACCAAGTTTATGACGGTTAAAGTGACTGGCGGGCAGACCACGCAAGAGTGCTGTGATGTGGCTTATGCTGTGGCGCATTCGCCGCTGGTAAAAACGGCGTTCTTTGCGAGTGATGCAAACTGGGGGCGCATCTTGGCGGCAGTCGGTTATGCTGGTATTGACGACCTAGACACCGAGCAAGTTGATGTGTATTTAGATGAGGTGATGATTTGTCAAAATGGCGGTGTCGCGCCCAGCTATACAGAAGAAGCAGGTAAAAAAGTCATGAGCCGCGCTGAGATTACTATTCACATTGATTTGGCTCGTGGTGATGCTAGCGATACGGTGTATACCTGCGATTTGTCATACGACTACGTCAAAATAAACGCTGACTATCGCAGTTAGAAACGGTCTTAAAAGTTTCAATCTTGACAGATTTTTTAAATCTATTTATAAAAAGCCAGAGTGATTATTGCTCTGGCTTTTTTATGTCTAATATTAAGCTGTTATCAAATTACTCTGCTATTCAATACGCTTTATTAACATCAGTTGCAAAAGCTGACGTTACTTTACAAAGCAGTCATAGAGAGTAAGGTGAATTGCGACCTATACTTGCTGGGGTAAACAGATGATATTCACTACATCGCTAGTAAAGCTGGCTAGAGATTTCAATTAGCGTGACTCTAAATATCATCATGATAGAAAGAAGCTTTGTTGTATGAAGAAATGCAGTAGAGTTTTTAAAATAATAAATTTAGATAGAAAATGAAGAATTATTACCAATTATCTGAGGATTGAATAATGAAAAGATTAGCACTTGCAGCATTGATGACAACTTTTGCTCTTACTGGTTGTTCTACTATGGACATGGACAATGAACGTACAATGGTTGTAGAAGGACAGCCTATGAACGTCAAAGTGGTAAATATTCCAAGTTTTGAAGTAGAAATCGCACCGCGTAAAGCAGTTTGTGACCTGACTGCAACAGACGGTACGATGGTTGAATCACAGTGCCTACAGTATCGCCAAACTTATCAGAAAAACTACACCACTTTAAGTGGTAACATTCAAGGTTTCACTTATGAGCCAAACTACCGTTATGTATTAGATGTACGCCAAGAAGCAGTCACTGCTGAAGGATCTAATGTGGTCAAACCAGTTTGGATTTTAAATGAAGTCGTTTCAAAAACTGCTGAATAGTACAGCTTGCAAGTATACAACTAATAAAAAGGCCGCTAATATATAGCGGCCTTTTTATTGATACTATATCTGCTGCTATGATGAGATAGCGTGGTTAAAGGTAACATTTATCAATTGCATTAACATTGACTGTAGTTAACACTAACGCCGCGCATCGCAGTAGGAATTCTATTATCAGCATAGACAGCTAGGCCACCACGAGCGGTCTCTTTATATTTATCAGACATATCAGCACCTGTCTGCTTCATAGTTTCTATAGCCTTATCCAAAGAGACGAAGTGCTGGCCATTTCCTCTACAGGCTAAACGTGCTGCGTTGATAGCTTTGACCGCCCCCATGGCATTGCGCTCGATGCAAGGCACCTGCACCAGTCCACCAATAGGGTCGCAGGTTAGACCTAAATTATGCTCAATACCGATTTCTGCCGCATTTAAGCATTTAGCTGGTGTCCCATTCATGATCTCTGCTAATGCAGAACCTGCCATAGCACATGCCGATCCAACCTCGCCTTGGCAGCCGACTTCAGCACCAGAGATGGAAGCGTTTTGCTTGATTAGGCTACCGATAGCGGTGGCGTTCAATAAAAACTTGCGGACACCATCTTGGCTATAGTTAGGTAAAAAATCACGATAGTAGTGCAATACTGCAGGAATAATACCTGCTGCGCCATTGGTGGGTGCGGTCACAACTTTGCCGCCATTGGCGTTTTCTTCATTGACGGCGAGCGCGTACAAGTCTACCCAGTCCATGGCGGCCAATTTGTCATTGTTGGTGATAGGTTGGTCTTTTTCCGCAGACAGCTGCCTGTGCAAATCTTGTGCGCGGCGTTTGACATCCAAGCCACCTGGCAAAATACCGCCATTTTCACAGCCTTGCTTAACACAATCTTGCATGACCTCCCAAATACTATCTAGGTAGGCAAACACTGTCTCTTTGTCATGGAAGTGGCATTCATTGGCCAGTACTAATTCGCTGATGCTCAAATCATACTGACGACATTGTTCTAGTAGTTCTGCTGCATTATTAAAAGGATAAGGAACGCTATCGATCGTTGGGCTGGCATGATCTTCATCTGGATCGGTGGCATCTTCTTTATTGATGACAAAACCACCACCAATCGAATAGTAGGTCTGCTGATAACGAATACCGTCAGTCGATATAGCACGAAGCGTCAATGCGTTAGGGTGATAGGGCAGGACAGTATCGTCGTACCAATAAATATCCTGCTCTGTATCAAATGCAATCGTGTGAATACCTGACACATTTAATGTCTTGCCAGAAAAAATAGGAGAAAGATAGCTGCTGGTCATACGTGTATCGATGGTGCTAGGTGTATGGCCAAGTAACCCTAACAATATGGCAGTATCTGTTGCGTGCCCTTTTCCTGTCGCCGCCAAAGAGCCATAAAGCTCGATTTCAATCTTTGCGATAGCCGTCAGTTCCATTTGCTTGGTCAATGAGTCTAAAAATAAATTGGCTGCCACCATTGGTCCCACTGTATGTGAGCTCGATGGACCAATGCCGATTTTAAATAAATCAAAAATACTAATCATAATGAGTTACCGAAAATTCAAAGGCTTGAACAATTGTGATAATTGCCTTGAGCGCTTTTATTGAAAATATAATAGGCAGTCGTCACTCTCAAGGCCCACTACAGAAGACTTGTGAGCGACCGTCTATAAAAATATTGCTATTAAAGAGTACAGATGGTGACTGAATAATCACTTTTATTTGTTTTGAAACTCCGCTATCATGCTCGGAGTTAACGACTATGTAACATCCTGTAAGTTAATATCGCTATTAAATAGGCTGGTTGGCAGAAGAGCAAACGTGCTTTTGATCACACAGCATCTTTGGTTATACATAGTGATCCAATACAACCAGCCAAGAACTGGCTATCATACCAAATAATACTTTTGGTTTGTCATATTACAACATAAATGAATGAATTGGGATGATATATTATCGATAGAAGACGATAGTGCTTATTTATATTGTTTACGACTTCTATCGCGTTCGCTACTATCCCCCCAATTTCGCACCGTTTTTACTTTTTCCATTATTTTAGCCTATTACCTCAGCTCACATAGGACAAGCGCGCATGCCATCTCAAAAAGACCCATCACCAGCTTCAGACAACAGCGCTCAAAATCAGTCAGCTCACAATGCATTGGAAGCTGCAGGTATTGATTCAGCAGCCATCAGTTATCCGCACAATCCAGATTTTGAAAATGGTCGCTGGTTTCCGACATGGCGACCTTACAAAGGTGATTTGGATCGTGATCCAGTGGGTATCAATGATTATTTGCCACCGTCAAAGAGTGTATTACTTGGTATACAACATACATTTGCCATGTTTGGTGCGACCGTCCTTGCGCCATTATTGATGGGATTTGACCCTAACTTAGCCATTTTGATGTCTGGTATCTGTACGGTGATGTTCTTTATGATCACGGGTGGGCGTATGCCAAGCTACTTGGGATCAAGCTTTGCTTTTATTGGTCCAGTGATTGCGGTAACTGCGTATGCAGGGGCAGGGTTCAATGCCAATTTGAATGTCGCGCTAGGCGGTATCATGGCCTGCGGTATCATTTATGCGCTGATTGGCCTGTTAGTGATGAAAACAGGCACTGGCTGGATTGAGCGCTTGATGCCGCCTATCGTCACCGGTGCTATTGTCATGATTATTGGTCTTAATTTGGCACCAGTTACTATCCAAGGGGTTTCTGCCAACCAATTTGATGCTTGGATGGCTACGTTGACCGTACTACTCATCAGTGGAGTGGCGGTATTTACCCGTGGCATGTTACGTCGTTTGCTGCTACTCGTGGGTTTGGTATTATCATACATCGCTTATTTTGTGTTGACCAATATCCTAGGTTTTGGGACGGCAATTGATTTTAGCGCAGTCGCTGCGGCTGCATGGTTTGGTCTGCCCAGCATTCATACCCCACGCTTTGAGATGAGCGCTATTATTCTCATTGCGCCTGTCGCCTTTATTTTGGTCGCTGAAAACTTAGGTCACTTTAAGGCAGTGGAAGGTATGACCAAGTCTCGCGTGACCCCTTATATGGGCCGAGCATTTTTTGCCGATGGCTTGGCAACGACTTTCTCAGCAGGATTTGGCGGTACAGGTGTGACTACCTATGCTGAAAACATCGGGGTGATGGCGGTCACCAAAGTATATAGCACAACGATATTTGTCGTCGCAGGTGTGGTCGCTATTATATTAGGGTTATCACCAAAATTTGGTGCCATTATCCAAACGATACCAGCGGCTTTATTGGGCGGCGCTTCTATCGTCGTTTTCGGTCTGATCACGATCGCTGGGATAAAAATCTGGATCGACAGCCACATTGATTTTAGTAAAAACAGCAATCTGATCATCGCGGCAGTGACCGTAATCATGGGTACAGGTAACTTTAGCTTGCACTTAGGTGGTTTTGATTTGGGTGGTATTGGTACCGCTACGTTGGCTGCTATCTTGCTAAATGCCTTATTTAACCAAAGTGGCGAGACCAAAACCGTGCCTTCATCGTTGGCCAAATAATCAATCTGTCAGTTGTTTGAGTCTTAAATATTGAGACAAGTTAAAAAGGCTTTATCAGTGTATTTACAGCGTCAACAAAAAGCGCCCATGCTATGAATAGTATGGGCGCTTTTTATTAAATGTCTGCGTGAGACAATCGTATCAATACTACTTAATTACTTATAGTCTCGCATATAAAACCTTGAAAAAAATCGATAGCGGCGTAGGGCGCGTGGTTTTGGTTTTAAGGAGCCTAAGTAGATTGCAAGCATGGTCAATAACGCGCCGCCCCATTGTAAGCTGTTGATAGGTTTGTCCAGCCAGCTATAATCAATGACAAGTGCTGCAATAGGCTCAGTTAATAGTAACAAACCAGTCAGTGCCAGAGACAACTTAGGAATAGAATAAGCAATCAGACCCCATGCCAAACACTGCATCACTGTGCCGTAGATAAGCACCCAACCAATCTCCGACCATGTGTTGGGCAAGATATGACCTGTATCGAATATAAACATAGGCACAATCATGGCTAAGACACCGCCTATGCTAATCAATTGCATCAGCATAAATATCGGTGTCGGTTCGGTATCATGTGTCTTTCGAATAAAAGTCATGGAAGCTGCCAGCATCGCGCCCGATACGATGCCTGTGACAAACCCCCAAGTAGCAGCGGTATTGTGTGCAAATTCAGGGCTGCCTATCATTGCAACGCCCAGCATCGCTAAAAATAAACTGATGACCTGCACAATCGATTGGCGCTCATTAAAATATAAAAATCCAATCGCTGCCAAGAAAAAGATTTGTAAACTATTGAGCAGAGTTGAAATACCAGGACCCACAGCATAAATACTCTCGTGCCAAAGCGCCAAGTCTAATCCTAAAAATGCACCTGACAATAAACCATAAAAAATAGCACGTTTTGATTGTGGCATCTGTTGGCGCATCACCTTGGCTAAAATCGTAAAGACAATACCTGAAATGGCCAGTCGCCAAAATGACATCGCCCAGCCACCGATATCGACGTGAGCGACAATCAGACTGCCCAGCCCGAAGATAATACAACCGATAACTAGGCTAATAGGGGCAGCGCGTGAAGAAGCAGTCGCCATAAAACGTCCTTATATTATTATTTTTATGGTCCTAGACCAATGTGAGGGTTAGCCAAAGCCCTATTGTCGTGGTTTTAAGCAAAAAATAAAATGGCAAAACCAAAATTTATTCTGGTTATTAGATAGATCGTTGCTGTAGATAATTTATTAAACCAAATAGTACGAAAAAGTCTCGTAGGCAGTAGAACCATCTTGTGACCTTACTCACACGATAATGCTTGTACAACAGCGCTTATATAATCGAGTCACATCCTTACAGGAATGATATTGGCTCTGATATTGCAATTTGTTAGTCTAGTACTCATAAAATCACCAGTCATGATTCGCTATATCAAACAATATTATTTGCCTAGGTTTGCTTATGCTTCGACATTTTATGTCAAAAATACAACCAAATGTGACCTCTTGTTTGCCTCTAAAAATATCGCAATTTAGCTTTGCGATAGGTATCGTCTCTAGTGCATTTTTTTTAATGCCTAGCGCCCAAGCGGCCAGTTGCAAGCTCCCCAAAAGCTACTATAAAAATGTCTCTTGTACATCTACTAGCGGCTATTTTTTAGCAATCAAAGATTTTGGTGCGCCAGTCGCTCTGATTGACAGCAAAGGTAAAAGGGTCGTTGATTTATCACGCTATCAGAAAGTCGATGCCGACAAGATATCGGGCGGGCTACTACCTGTATTGCGCAACAGTCGGGTCGGTTATCTCAATATGCAGGGACGCGAAGTCGTGCCTGCAATGTACGATATGCTCACAGGAAATCAAGGGTGGGCGCGTCCAGTATCTGAAGGACGTATCGTCGTAAAAAAAGATGGTAACTACGGTGTTATCAATACCTCCAACAGCACGGTTGTCTCGTTTTCAGCATCGATTGACGAGATCGATGATTATCGTAATGGGAGGGCGCGCGTCCGTAAAAACAGTGTGATAAGTTGGTTAGATAAAAATGGTAATGCAACGCGTGATCCAAATGCTCAGGATAATAGTCAGTCGGTTAAAAAATCCACAGCTTCTACTAACAATACGTCATCACAATCAAGACAACCTGCACCTACACGTTTTACGACATTACAATCACGTCAGCAAGATGGAAAATGGGGCTTCGTTGACGACAACGACGTCACGATGATTACCTATTCGTTCGATGAAGTCCGTCCATTCTCTGAAGGATTAGCGGGCGTTCGTATCGGAGAGGAGTGGGGCTTTGTTAATCTGGGCGGTGAGCTAGTGATTCCTTTTCGCTTCACTAGTGATGGGGTATTAACTGATGATAATTATAAGGGTCAACCCTCATTTGTATTTACAGGTGGTAAGGCATGGATCGGCAATTTAAAAAACGGCAATAAAATGTGCATCAATAAAGAAGGCACAGGTGTCAGCTGCGATTAGCGTTATATCCATAATCTATAATTGGTATACAACGAAAAAGAGTGTAAACCCTATTCGTTATCGATAGGGTTTACACTCTTTTTTATGGCTAGTGTTACTATAGGCGAATAGCTATTTTTCTAACAAATGATTGCTAATCAAATCGACCATATAAGGCTGATAATATTCTGGAATATCATGCGCCATACCTTCGATTAAATGAAACTTGGCATTAGGAATGGTTTTTGCCACCACTCGACCTTGTGACGCCGGTAGCAGTCCGTCAGCGCTACCATGTAAGACAATCGTTGGTGCTTTGACTTGCTTACTAAAGCGGCTGATAGAGCCTGATGCCAAGATAGCATTGAGCTGCTGCACCGTACCGAGGGGGTGAAAATTGCGTTGATAGCGGATTTTGGCAATTTCACGTACCATGCGCACATTGACGTGACCTGGTGTGCCAACCGTTTTCATAAACCAGACACTATGGCGTACGATATCACGCTCAGAGTGGCTCTCTGGACGATTGATAAGGGTGTATAGCTGCTTAGGTCTTGGCGGTTTTAAAAATGCTCGATTGGTCGTGGTAAACATAAGCGCCATACGCTGTACCAAGCTTGGATAACGTGCCGCCACAATTTGAGCAATCATCCCGCCCATAGAGGCACCAAGCAGATGCGTTTTGCCAAGCTTTAGCGCCTTGATCAAACGGGCGGTGTCTTCTGCCATGTCAGTCAAGTTATAAGCCACCTGAGTTCTTTTGTTCGATAAACCCGTTTGTAGGCGTACCATCATTTTGAGCTGGTTGATACGCGGTAGGCCCTCGATCTGTACTTTAGAAGACAGGCCAATATCACGATTGTCAAAACGGATCACAAAAAAACCAGCATCAATAAAGCGCTTAATAAAATTGTCTGGCCAAAATATCATTTGCGAACCCAGTCCCATGATCATCAGTAGGGGCGGATTATTAGGGTTGCCACCTGCTTCGACACACAACTCTATACCATCACCAATATCAATCATCGCTTGATGAAGGTGTTGGCTAAGATCGGAGTCGCGCCACTGATGTTCCCCAAACCGTTGCCATTCAGGAGTAGGGTAAAAGTCTAGAGTATTGTCTAAACTGGTATCTGACGTTTCCGGCAATTTGGCACTATTAATGTCATTTGATGTTGTCATGAAGTGTCCTAATTAGAGGGTCATCTACTACAGCTCAAGCATCTCAAAATCAAGCTTGCCGACACCGCACTCAGGGCAGGTCCAGTCATCAGGGATGTCTTCCCATTTGGTGCCAGGGGCAATACCTTCTTCAGGGCAGCCAAGCGCTTCGTCATAGATCCAGCCGCAGACAATACATTCATAACGTTTCATAAATAGTCCTATCGATCATTACCAGTGTCACAGTGCGCCATAAACGCTTATATTTCGTATTACAGTCATTATATTAGACGGTAAAAGCGCACGTAGTTTAGCATATAACCGTTATTTTCATAGTTAAGTTTACACTTGTATATTGAGATGAAATTGGCTTTTATCAAGTCCATCATCTGTACCATTGTACCGAAGCGAAGTACGATCTTGGGCTATAAGCCGCCACGAAAAAGCCAATCATGCTATAATAACGGCCGCTAAATTGACACTGTCAGCCATAATTGCCTGCTGATCTATCAGTGTCTAACTATTGTCCAAGCCATATAACATATACAAGCTAAGGGTTTTCATGAGTATTAACGCCGCCACATCTGCCACTACCGAAAATGAGACGACTCCAATGCTCAATACAGACCATCCGTTTTGGCAGATTATTCGCACAGTACCAGACTTTCCAAAAGTCGGCATTGATTTTTATGATATTACCCCGTTACTGCGCAGTCATATTGATGCTGTCATTGATGCGCTGCTTGCCGCGTTGCCAGAGGGACTGATGGATGAGGTGGATTGCTTAGGGGCTGTTGAAGCACGTGGATTTGTATTTGCCAGTATGCTGGCAGGAAGATTGGGTAAGGGTATGATCTTGCTCCGCAAACCAGGTAAACTGCCACCACCTGTCGCTAATAAAGCATATGCGCTTGAGTATGGCAAAGACACGCTTGAGATGCAAAATAATTTGCCACCTGAACGTGTATTACTGGTCGATGATATCTTGGCGACTGGAGGCACATTGACGACCGCTTATGAGTTATGCCAGTCAGCCGATCATACGGTGGTCGGCGCATTAGTTTTATTAGATTTGGTTGAGCTACATGGCGAGTTCCCAGTACCTGTCTATACGGTATTAAAGGCGTAAGTTTGATTGTTCAAGAGAGTTTATAGAGTATAAAAAAGCGCCCTGAAAATCATCAGGGCGCTTTTTTTGTGGTGAGTCTAATGATATTATGATTTGTTTTGCTCATAGCTTTTACAGGCGTACTCGATCAGCGTGCGACCAACCGTCTTTGGTGTGGTGATCTTAAAGTCTTTGGTGGTCAGTATAGGCTTTTCTGATTGCCACGACTTAATGACTTTATTATCAGCACTATAATCGACGTAAGCTCTTTTATAGTAACTGAAATCTTTACAAGAAATCAGTAATTGCTGATCGCTATGATGGATGGGTTTTTCTTTCACTGTGCTCTTATCTTTTTGCGTAGGATAGGTTCTTAGCAAAGAGACAGTGATATTTTCGACGTCTTTTTCGTCTATGATGTTGATGTCAGAGTGTTCGATAGAGTCTACATCTAAGCTAAACGTCGATCCAGAGTCGCTCTCGGTCACCTCGACCCAATTGACCGCATGGGTGCTGGTCATTAAAACACTGCCTGCCAATAACATTGATAGCCGTTTCATACTTAAGCCTTGCTTCTTGTTATCTGAAGTCGCTCATGATAGCCAACTTACTGTGGGCAGGCAAATATCTTTTGTGCGTTATGAGTATTGGCTGTGTCTACTTTATTACCCGCGCAGAGCCGCTAACGTCTTCGCCAGCTCATCACGTGCCCCAATAAAACCATCAATACCTTTTGGTAATAGGTCTTGTGTGACTGTGTCTTGCTGATAGGCCGCGCTGAACTCTTCATGCGTCAAGCTCACTTGGCTCATCGCTTGCATGTCCATGGACATGCTCGGCGATAACTGACGAGGCACATCAATATCCATGGCTGCCAGCTCATCGATTAGGTTGGGCGCAATGGTCAACAAATCGCAACCTGCAAGTGCCAATATCTGCTCAGTTGAGCGGAAACTCGCCCCCATGACTTGCGTATGATAGCCATGCTGCTTGTAGTATTGGTAAATAAGTTTGACAGATTGTACGCCCATATCCTCAGAAGCTGGTACATTTTGGCGGTTTTGTTGACGTTTTTGCCAATCTAAAATACGCCCTACAAAAGGAGAGATGAGCGTCACGCCCGCATCTGCGCAGGCGATTGCTTGATGCTGACCAAATAGTAGGGTCAAATTGCAGTGGATGCCTTGAGTTTCAAGATAACGCGCCGCTTCAATGCCCTGCCAAGTTGCTGCCATTTTGATCAATACTCGCTCTGAGTCGATACCAGCTTTTTGATAAGCGTCCATAAACTCAAGGGCCTTATCGATCGTCGCCCCAGTATCATAAGACAAACGCGCATCGACTTCGGTAGAAACGCGCCCTTCAATAAGCGCCAAAATATCACAACCAACTTGAATGGTCAGGGCGTCAATCACTGCATCGACATCGCCATTATGGCGGCTCATTGTTTCTGATAGCATACCTTGGTTATCAGGATGAATGAGGGCTTTGGTGATGAGGCTTGGATTGGTGGTCGCATCGATAGGTTTTAGTCGGGCAATAGCAGCAAGGTCGCCAGTATCAGCGACAATGGTCGTCATAGTACGTAACTGTTGTAATGCGCTCATCAGATATCCTTTTTCTTATTAATGATAGGGTGCTCCTCTTATATATCGCAGGGTAGGGAGCTGAATGGAAACTGTAACACAGTTTTCTACGTGTGTTTGCTCATAGTTGTGCTATGTGCCACTGTCATATCACTTAACTGTGATAATATTAATAATAATTTGCTGGCTTATCACTATTTACGAATGGGCACTGACCTGAGTTTTTGCTATAGTAGAGCCGGTCATCTACTGTCTGCTGTACTTGGCGACCAATATAGCAGTAATACCAGAGAACGCCAATGACGTGCGATATTTCTGATAGACTGTTTTTGGATGATGGTTAAAATAGTTTTGGTCATTGACCGCTATTTACCAATGACTTCATAATGACACTCTCAAGCACTATCGGTATATAGAGATAGTCGAAGCATTTAAAAAACACAGTAAAATTTAGCAGATATTCATATCTAAATATTAATAATACCTAACAGTGATAAAATCTAAAAAGGATGGGCGGTAATGAGCGAGCAGTCACCAGAACAAACCATGGATAATCTAAATCAAACCGCCGCAGGCGCTAGCGACACCGCAACTGAAAAAGAATTTTTAGATAATATTCGCCAAAACATTGATGCGGTCGACTGCGAGATTCAAACACTCATCAATAATCGTGCCAAGCTGGCGCAACAAGTAGCAGCGGTAAAGAAAAACCACACGGCCGCTGATGACAGTAGTGACCCTATCTTTTATCGTCCTGAGCGTGAAGCACAGGTGCTAAAAGCGGTCATGGAGCGCAATACGGGTCCAATCGCTGACGAAAAGATGGCACGTTTGTTCCGTGAGATTATGTCGGTATGTTTAGACTTAGAAGCGCCGCAGCGTATTGCTTTCTTAGGACCAGTTGGCACCTTTACCCATGCCGCTGCATTAAAGCATTTTGGTAAAGCTGCTGATACCGTGCCAATGACGACCATTACCGATGTATTCCGTGAGGTTGAAGCAGGCACGGCGATGTATGGCGTTGTCCCTGTCGAAAACTCTTCAGAAGGGGTGGTCAATCATACTTTGGACGGATTCTTATCTTCTAGTCTAAAAATTATTGGTGAAGTTGAACTACCGATTCATCAAAACTTCTTGGTCGCTGAGCATACTAAGCTTGATGGTTTGAGCCGTATTTATTCGCACCAGCAGTCATTGGCGCAGTGTCGTCATTGGCTAGATGTGAATTTCCCTAATGTGGAGCGCGTTGCGGTATCAAGCAATGGTGAAGCGGCGCGTCGCCTCAAAAACGAATGGCATTCAGCAGCAATCGCTGGCGACGTTGCGGTTGCAGAGTACGGCTTGCATAAGCTTTACTCAAACATTGAAGACAACCCAAGCAATACCACCCGTTTTCTTATCATCGGACATGAGGCCATTGCGCCTTCTGGTCAAGACAAAACCTCCATCGTGGTCTCAGCCCATGACAGAGCTGGTGCATTGATCGAAATCTTGAAACCTTTGTCATATCACGGCGTCTCGATGACCAGTATCGAGACACGTCCTGAGCGTCCTAATAAGTGGGCGTATGTGTTCTTTATTGATATGAACGGTCATATCAATGATCCAAATGTTAGCGCCGCTATCAACGATATTCGCCCATTGGTAAAAGATCTGCGCATCTTAGGCTCGTATCCAAAAGCAGTATTGTAGAGATATATTGGCTCATCTATTAGCTTGTTTATCTATCGAGATTGACACCTAATAGATGGGCGATCGCATTTAGTGATAACCTCCAAGGATAAACCATGCAGCCTGATCAATTGACAGCATCAAACCTATCGCCATTAACGCCAGCTTATGACAGTATTCTGACGTTGGCACCTTATCAGACAGGTAAACCAATTGAAGAGCTGACGCGCGAATATGGTGTCTCAGATGTGGTGAAGCTGGCCAGCAATGAGAACCCGATGGGGTGCTCACCGCGAGTGACACTAGCCATCACTGAGCAACTGGGTCAATTATCACGTTATCCTGATGGCAATGGCTATTATCTGAAGCAAGCGTTGGCTGACTTTAATGATGTCAAGGTCGAGCAGATCACGCTTGGCAATGGCTCTGATGATTTGCTCGATATTTTGGCACGTAGTTTTGTGGGTGCTGATGATGCTATCGTCTATAGTCAGTATGCGTTTGTGGTCTATTCTATGCTGGCAAAGATGCAAGGCGCGATGGATGTTGAGGTGCCTGCTCATCGGTTTGGTCATGACCTAAAAGCCATGAGCCAAGCGGTACAAGATAATCCCAATACCAAAATCGTCTTTATTGCCAATCCCAACAATCCAACGGGTGCGCAGTTAGAGCAAAAAGAGTTGCGCCAGTTCGTTGCCAGTGTGCCAAGCTCAGTCTTGGTGGTACTAGATGAAGCTTATATCGAGTATAGCCCTGAGAGTAACAACCGCGCATTGTTAGATGAGTTTGATAATGTCATCATTGTGCGTACGTTTTCTAAAGCTTATGGGCTGGCAGGTTTACGTGTGGGCTATGCCTTAAGCTCAGTAGCTGTTGCAGAGTTATTGAACCGAATTCGTCAGCCATTCAATGTCAGCCGTGTAGGCCTAGCTGCTGCCGCTGCGGCACTTGCTGATCAAGATTTTATCGAAAAAACGCGCCAGATGAATGATGAGCAAATGCGTTGGTTAGAAAAGCAGTTTGATACATTGGGGTTGGGTTTTGTGAAGTCGCATGCCAATTTCATTATGGTTGAAGTGCAGGTTGAGATGGAAGATATAACTGCCGCTTCAATCCATCAAGCACTCCTTGAGCAAGGCGTTATTGTTCGGCCATTGGGCGCTTATGGGCTGCCAAACTGGTTACGCATTACGGTAGGTGTGGCTGAGGACAATTTACGTTTGATTGATACTTTGCGTTCTATTCTCAGTGAAGACTAGAGCATGTCCCCAATTCAAACGTTTATCACCATTTTTAAAATAGGGATATGTCCTCATCACATCCATCGATATGTTTTGATCAAAAGTATTATTTAGTAAGAAGTGATCTTAACTAGCCATTAACTTATATAACGCTGGGATTTACCGAAATTTATCCGAGCGCGTTCAACGAGAAAAGCCGTGAGTCGTCAGAAAAAAAACAATCTTCAGCCCTCTTTAAATATGCATCGTCCTATATTCGAACAAGTTTGTGTGATTGGACTTGGGCTCATTGGTGCTAGCTTCGCGCAAGCTATTAAAGATAATGGCTTAAGTGAGCGACTGGTCGCAGTCGATAGGCATGCACCAAGTATTACAGAAGCTATCGAGCATGGTCTGCTTGATGCTGGTAGTGCAAACCTACAAGACGTCATAAGCGGTAGTGATTTAATCATCATTGCAGTGCCTGTACAGGCAGTACAAGCAGTGTTTGTAGATATCAAACAGGCAATGGATAACGGACAGCTTGCCGCTGACTGTATCTTAACCGATGTCTGTAGTACCAAGGTCAATATCATTGACGCGGCCAAAGCGGTGTTTGGTTCGTTGCCGGTAGGATTGGTGCCCGCGCATCCAATTGCTGGGGCTGAAAATTCAGGGTATCATGCCAGACGCGCCAATTTATTTGTCAATCATAGTGTCATCATCTGTGAGCTAGCTACCACAAGCAGTGTCGCGATTACTAAGTTGCGACTATTGTGGGAATCAGTGGGTGCAAATGTCATATCGATGGATGCAGGTCATCATGATCGTATATTGGCGCATACCAGCCATTTGCCGCATTTGCTTGCCTTTAACTTGGTTGAGCAATTGGCAAGCCACGATGATAATTTAGATATGTTTCGTTATGCTGCCGGTGGGTTCCGCGATTTTACGCGTATCGCCGCAAGCGACCCCAAAATGTGGCATGATATATTTTTTGCCAATAAAAGCGCCATTGTGAGCGCCCTTGATGAGTATGGTGTCTATCTGCAAACCATGCGCCAGCTCATCATTGATAAAGATTCAACCGCCCTGATGGGACTTTTGGGCCGCGCGCAAGCCGCACGGCGACATTTTGGCCATATGTTAGCCAGCACCCCTTATACGGATACTTCTGCCATGTCAGCTTCTTATAATATTACCCCTAGCAATACTGTCTCTGGCACCATTGCCATTCCTGGTGACAAATCTATCTCGCATCGCAGCATTATGCTTGGCAGTCTTGCCACAGGCGTAACCCACGTTACTGGATTCTTGGAAGGGGAAGATGCCCTTGCAACGTTGCAAGCATTCCGTGATATGGGTGTGACCATCGAGGGCCCTGATAATGGTAATTTGACCATTCATGGTGTCGGTATGAATGGCCTAAAACCAAGCAAAACGCCTTTGTATATGGGTAACTCGGGCACGAGCATGCGCCTGCTATCTGGTATCTTAGCAGCGCAATCGTTTGATAGCGTATTAACGGGTGATACTAGCCTAAACAAACGCCCGATGGAGCGTGTGGCTGCACCGTTACGCACGATGGGTGCCGTCATCCAAAGTACGGGTCATAGTGGTACGGCACCGCTTAGCATTACGGGTCGTGATACCGCTGGTAAGCCATTGCAAGGCACCGAATATGATATGCCAGTGGCGTCAGCACAAGTAAAATCTTGCTTGCTGCTAGCAGGTCTATGGGCCGAGGGTACGACAACGGTCACTCAGCCTGAAATCAGCCGTGACCATACCGAGCGTATGCTATCCGCTTTTGGTTATCCAGTAATTGTAGAAGGCAACCGTATCAGTGTCACCGGTGGCGGCACACTAACAGGTGGCGATATTGCGGTTCCTGCTGATATCTCATCTGCGGCGTTTTTTATGGTGGCCGCTGCTATTAGCCAAAATAGTGAGTTGACCTTGACGCAAGTCGGTATCAATCCGACGCGTACTGGCGTTATTGATATTCTAAAATTAATGAATGCAGATATTAGCCTAAGCAATGAGGCCCATGTTGGCGGCGAGCCAGTGGCTGATATTACCATTCGCAGCTCAAATTTGGTCGGTATTGAGATACCAGAGCATCTTGTACCACTAGCGATTGATGAGTTCCCTGTACTGTTTGTCGCGGCTAGCTGTGCCAAAGGGCGTACCGTCTTGACTGGTGCTAAAGAGTTACGCTTCAAAGAGTCGGATCGTATTGCGGTGATGGCTGAAGGTTTACAGACGCTTGGCATCGATTGTACCGTCACTGATGATGGGCTGATTATTGAAGGCAAAGGCACTGCTACTGAGAACGGCGATATAAATAATAGCCAGCCTGTTTTTGGTGGTGGTCACATTGTCTCGCATCATGATCACCGTATTGCGATGAGTTTCTCTGTTGCAAGTCTGCGTGCATCTGAGCAGATCACCATTGAGGGGGTTGAGACGGTCAATACCAGCTTCCCAGGTTTTGCTGAGCTGGCTAACCAAATCGGTATGTCTATTCAAGTGGATACTGATGCTGAATAAATGAGTGAGTACGGATCAACATTTTCCTATAATCATGCACTGTAAAGCATCCATAAAAAGCTCAATCTAATATCGTTAGCAATGTACTCATGTCACTATTGGCATGAGTATATTGCTTTTTATCTTATAATTTCACTGTAGTGACCCTGCGCTTTCACCACTAAATTGATAATAATAATCAGAATTAGGTGATGGTGCGCTTTGCTCTAAAAAGTTGTCCTGTATTATGACTACCCAAAATGTTGTCAAAAAACCTGTTGCCCCGATTACCACAACCAGACGCGGTATTATCACTGCCCTTGGTGCCTTTTTTATCTGGGGTGGTTTCCCTTTATACTTTAAGCAATTATCCAATTACGATGCAACAGAGATTATCGGGCACCGTATTGTTTGGACGTTTTTTTGCCTACTCATTGTATTGGTAGCGACCAAGCGTTGGGGGTGGATAGAGACGCTCAAACAAAACCCAAGATGGATCGCGTTGTCACTCGTCTCTGGGTTAATTATCGCAACCAACTGGCTGACTTATGTGTGGGCGGTCAATCATGATCGTATCCTTGAGGCCAGTTTGGGATACTTCATTGGGCCATTGGTAGGTGTTGGCTTATCGATGATTTTATTCAAAGAGCGCCTGCGCACGCTACAATGGGTAGCCATTGGCTTTGCACTACTGTCTGTGGTCATTCAAGTGGTGATGCTTGGTAGTCTGCCGTGGATATCATTGATTTTAGCATTCAGCTTTAGTATTTATGGCACCATTCAGCGGCAAACGCCATTGACTGCTGTCGATGCTATGTTTGTTGAAACGGCCATGCTAGTACCCTTATGCATTTGGTGGTTTTGGCAGTCAGATGTCGTCAGCCATCAGCTAAGCTTTTGGTTCAGCTCAAACATTTGGCTACTGATGCTCGCAGGCCCGATTACGTTGATACCGCTTTTATTATTTAATAAATCGACCAAGCTTGTGGCATATAGTATCTTAAGCTTTATGAATTATTTGACGCCGACCTTTATTTTCTTCTTAGCGGTATTTTATTACAATGAACCATTTGATCTACATCGTCTGGCAGTATTTGGTTTGATTTGGTTAGGGTTACTCTTATTTAGCATTGATCTGTGGCGACATCGTCCAAGTAAAGTGTTAAAGGCTGAGCGTCTCCATGAAGAGGCTTTGTAATCGGTTAATTAAAAAATCAAAAATACGAACAAAAAATTAGCAAACAAGGATGGAAGCATGTTTCATACGCAGTCTGATGTGGTATTTATAAAAGGTCTAAAAGTTGAAGCGGTCATTGGTGTGTTTGATTGGGAGCGCGCCATTACTCAGCCGTTACTGATCGATATCGCGCTTGAGACGGATATTAGCCGTGCTGCTGTGTCCGATGATGTCAGCGATGCGCTGAGCTATAAAGAGGTATGCGATGATGTGAGCGAGTGGTGCAAAGAGATTCAGGCAAAGTTGCTTGAGCATTTGGCTGGTCAAATATCTGATAAGCTATTTGCAAAATATGACTGTCAAAAAATCACGTTGAGCATTGCCAAGCCGACTGCTATTGCCCAAGCAGATGCGGTAGGGGTACAAATAACACGCTATGCGCCAGCGCTAACCAATGAGCCAGCTACTAAAGACGTTACCAAAAAAGTTAATGATAGCCAAGCCGATGATGCATAAAACGTCAATGGATCTGAATATGGCAACGCTAACACAATGCGCACCTGAAACTGTGCAAGCGCAGTCCGTGGTAGAGGTGGTGTTAGCGCTAGGTAGTAACTATCAAGCCGAAAAATATCTACCGATTGCTCGAGAGAGTTTGGCAGCGCTGGGTGAGATACGACTATCTACGGCTTTTCAAAACCCTGATTTTACCGCAACCTTGGAACAGCCAAAGCCTGACTATACCAATCAATGTGTCCATCTAGCAATGAATACACCGATGAGTTTGCAGCAACTACAGCAAACCTTTAAAGCGCTTGAGGGGAACTGTAATAGACGTCGACAGACTAAGCCGAATCAAGTGCGACGAGTGACAATGGATATTGATATTTTGATGATTAAATTGGCTACTATAGAAAATAGCCTAAGCAAATATTCGACATGTAAATCAATATCTGATTGGATTGTAATGGCGAATCGTTATCCCTTTAAAGCGCATGAAATTATAGGGATTGAAGAGTTGACTGCATTTACTGATTAGCTGTTTGAATAGCGTTTTGAGAAAAAATTGATAATAAATAGACAGTTAGTGGGGTGACTTATTTTAACTCACACTGATAACATCTGATATTTTTGCAGCAGATAAGACTAAGGGGCGTAAAATGTATTGTACGCCCCCTAGTTTTATTTGTTTTACTGAAACTCTCGTATTCACTTCTGCTCGTTATCTGCTGCATCGATATCAGCACGACCAATCACATCTAAATCCTCTAGGCACAGCTTATCGTATTTCTTTTTACAAAAATTAGGATCGATATCACACATCGCTGACTGCAACTGATCGAGACGATTCTCTGATTGTTGAATGTGTTCGAGCATTTTAGCAAACGCTTCTGCGACAGGATCTTGTGAATAGGGATCGATACCATAGGCACGGAAGGTATTGGTGCGTTTTGCGGTAGAAGTGGTGTCAGCTGCTTGATCCTTGATGCTCCCGCCAGCTTGCGCGACTTTTTCTTGTTGCTTGGCATCTTGTACTTTTGTCGCGATGGGATTGCCTTTTTCATCGTGATGATCTGAGATCATACGAGCAGCACTGCCAACCATCGTAGCGCCTGCTGGTACTGGTTTGACTACCACTGCATTAGAGCCAATTTTGGCGTTTTTGCCGACTGTAAATGGCCCTAAGACTTTGGCACCAGCACCGACCGTTACACCGTCTTCTAGCGTTGGATGGCGTTTGCCATTATTCCAAGACACACCGCCTAGAGTCACACCGTGATATAACGTCACATCGTTGCCAATCTCAGCAGTCTCACCGATGACGACCCCAACCCCATGATCGATAAAAAAGCGCTTACCAATCTTGGCAGCGGGATGGATCTCAATACCTGTAATAATACGCGAGCCATATGAGATGACGCGAGCCGCCAGTTTCTGTTCACGATTCCACAGACAGTGCGCACCGCGATGTAGAATGAGCGCATGGATACCTGGGTAGGTTAGGATGACTTCCAGACTATTGCGCGCTGCAGGATCGCGGTTAAATACCGCATCGATATCTTCTTTCAGATCTTTTTTGATGCTGACAAGCGATCTGAACAATTTGGATGGCAATGACATAAAGCGTCCTATCTATTCGTCGATAAAGTAGCGTTGCTAAAGTAGCAATGTCTTTATTTTATGGTCATGATGGTTAAATAATGATGAGAGTATATTGTTGCTCATTTTTTCTAAGTTATAAACAGCTTTGTACCGCAAAATATAGTAAAAAGCTGTCAAATTAAGGCAAGCTGATAAACAATGACTTGTTTTAGTCTTTGGATAGTTTTGCAATCAAAGCACTTAATAGCTGATACTCTTTTTGATCAAGCTGTAGGCGTGACCCAAGTCTAGACAAGCGTGATGGCAATGACTTTAGATGTTCAATATTTGCCAGACCGCGCTGTACCATAAGGTCAGTAGTACGCTGAGTAAGCTGTTGCAGCTGCTGCTGATTAATAGCAGGCTCATCCCATTGCTGACGCAAATTCACGTTGATTGTCGATTGGGTTTCTGCGCTTGTATCCGAATCTAAATTATCAGCTGTCTGAGTATGCGTTTGAGCATAAGCAAAAATAAAGCTGGCAATGACTTGCACTGCTGAGGCGACATTTAGTACAGGGTAAGCAGGATTGGCGTCGATTTGAATGTGATAATCAGCATAAGCCAACTCTTCATTGGTCAACCCACGATCTTCACGCCCAAATAATATAGCGATATTTGGTTTGCTAGCAACAGCGTCTGATGAGGTGTCAACGTTATTATCATTTGCACGTAAAGCCGACTGTGTATCAATAAAATCAAACATAATCTTAGCGGCTTGCATGGGTGTCACAACAGGGCGCGGCATATGACGACTGCGGCTGCTGGCTGCAAATACCAGCTGACAGTCGGCAATGGCAGACTCTAGAGTAGGTGCGATCACAGCGGATGACAGCAGCTCACTACCACCTGCCGCATGAGAGACACTGGTCTCATCAATTGGCAATTTGGGGTCGACAACGGTCAAACGGGACAAACCCATTGTATGCATGGCGCGTGCGGCTGAGCCGATATTGGCAGGCAACGTCGTATTGACCATGATGACTTGTAAGCAGTCGAGGTAGTCATTCACTGTACGGGCTTGCTCAGTAGATGATAAAGAGTCGTTACTCATTATTGCCCCAATCTTTGATGGATTTCTTGTTCAGCACGTTGTAATGCGGCGGCAATCTCTTCGATAAGATCTGCTTGCTCACTGATGCGGCGCTCGCGGCAGCATTCTTGTAGTTGGCTGCTAAGACGAACCAGCTGAGTCGTACCCAAATTGGCACTTGCGCCTTTTAGGGCATGAGCGGTCTCAAAGCCATTGGCGTTATCATCTTTTTCCTGAGCGATTCGCAGTGCTGCAACGCGTTTTTGACTGTCATTGAGGTACACTTGTATCAGCTCGACAAAATCTTCTTCTAGCAAGTCACGCATGTCTTCGAACTGTTCGTGATTGATAATCTCTTCATCAGTCTGACCAGTCATATTATTATTCGTCATGTCAGTCATGGTTTTTATCCAATTGTTAAAAGTTAAAGCAGTCAAATTACTATAGTAAATTTTTGGTTGGATTGTGCATTTTAGCTGTAATGAAAGTGTAAGTTATCTTCACTAACTAACGTCTTCAGTTGTTGCAAGTTATCATCGTTCGGGTAAACCCGCCAATGTTCGGATAGTCCCACGTTTGCGATACCATAAACGTCATACACGCTCAAACCAAGTGGCAAGCAGTTATCATTGATAGAAGTATCTGTATTACTGAGCGCATTGTTTGCAGAACTTTGGGGCATGCTATTTTGATTAAATGCGTCATGGTTCATATCGTTCTCTAGAGCCAGTAAGTCATTGCCATTTTCATCATACAAACTGCCGCCCATGGCAGGGTCGTAAGTGTTACTAACACTATTGCCTGACTCATCTTGCTCTTGATTATAAGCCAAGCGTGGCTCAGGTATGATATCAGCCTGTGCAGATTTGAGTAATGGTTGCAAGCGTGTGAGTAGGTCGATATCGCTACCATGGACTTTGATACTGATTTTTTTGAGCCAACGCAGGCGCGCATCGACCATGCTCATGGCACTATCGAGACGCGCAAACAAGCGCCCATCACGCTCACGAATACTGCCTTTGATAATGACGACTTCGTCGATTTTCAATTGCTCTTTGACACGGTTGAAACGCTCAGCATAGCAGCTGACTTCCAATCTCGACGTGCCATCATCTAAAGTAATCACATTACGATTACCAAAATTGGCGATGTCTATAATGAGTCCTGCAAAATAGCAACTACCGTTATAACCAGTATCTGTCAATTTATTGAGGCGCGTGCCTGAGGTGTAACGTTTTAACTCATCTAAATATTCATTAATTGGATGACCCGTTAAGTACAACCCTAAGGTGTTCTTTTCCGCTTTTAGGCGGTGTTTATCACCCCAGATCAGCTCTGGCGACATCTCAAGTGGCGGCGCTGCAACAACACCGTCCATTTCGCCAAACAGATCCATCATGCCAAGCTCGTTATTTTGACGATCTTGCTCAGCCGCTTGGACGGCGCTTGGTAGTTGGCTCATCAAGGCACCGCGAATCTCGTAAGCTTCGTCGGCTGGTAAGTCGGGTCGTAGCGTCGCAGCAAAGTCATCAAAACAGCCCGCACTCACCAATGCTTCGAGAGTACGCTTATTAACCTTTTTGATATCCACACGGCGGCAAAAATCATATAAATCTTTAAAAGGTCCATCCGTTCGACGAGCATTAACGATGGACTCGACAGCCCCTTCACCTACGCCTTTAATCGCGCCCAATCCATAAATGATATTGGTTGGAGTGTCTGCGACAAAGTGCCACTCGCTGCGATTGACTGACGGATTGACCACAGTCAAATCAAAGTTTTCACGGCAATCATTGATAAAGAACACCACATTGTCGGTGTTGTTCATATCGGAGGTTAATACTGCCGCCATAAATTCAGCAGGATAGTACTGCTTGAGATAAGCCGTCTGATAGGCAAGTACCCCATAAGCCGCAGAATGCGAGCGGTTAAAACCATAACCTGCAAACTTTTCCATCAAATCAAACACACCGCCTGACGTGACTTCATCGATGCCTTGTGAAGTTGCACCAGTGACAAAGATATCGCGCTGCTTTGCCATCTCTTCAGGTTTTTTCTTACCCATGGCGCGGCGCAGCATATCAGCACCGCCCAAACTATAACCTGCCATCACCTGTGAGATTTGCATCACCTGTTCTTGATAGACGATAACGCCATTGGTATTCTCTAAAATCGGCTCAAGATTGGGATGGTCATAAATGACCTCTTCACGACCGTGCTTACGGTCGATATACATCTCTACCATGCCGGCATCAAGCGGGCCGGGACGATAGAGCGCACACATGGCGATGACGTCCTCGATATTGGTCGGCTGCAGTTTGGCCAGATACTTTTTCATGCCCATACTTTCTAGCTGAAAGACGGCGGTGGTTTTGGCATCTTGTAGCAGCTTATAGGCTTTGACATCATCTAACGGCAAATCTTCCAATACCAATGCGGGTACATTTTCTTTGGCACGGCGCAAGTTGATGTTCTCAACCGCTGCGTTGATGACCGTTAAGTTACGTAGACCCAAAAAGTCAAACTTCACTAGTCCTACGGCTTCGACATCGTCTTTATCAAACTGGCTGACACGGTGACCCTCATCGTCACAATAAATGGCGCTAAAGTCTGTGATTTTGTGCGGCGCAATCAATACACCACCAGCATGTTTACCGACGTTTCGGCAGACACCTTCGAGCTTGACTGCCATCTCCCAAATCTCAATGGCATCTTCATAATCCATGTTGTCAGGGTTAGAGATCAAGTCTTTGAGCTGTGGTTCTTGCTCTAGCGCTTGGCTGAGGGTGATACCGGGTGTTTTGGGAATGAGCTTGGATATTTTATTGGCCAAGAAGTACGATTTACTTTGGACGCGTGCCACATCGCGCACCACCGCTTTTGCCGCCATGGTACCAAAAGTGATGATCTGTGAAACGGCATCACGACCATAGGTTTGCGCCACATAGTCAATCACGCGATCGCGCCCTTCGATACAAAAGTCGATATCGAAATCGGGCATCGATACCCGCTCAGGGTTTAAGAAGCGCTCGAATAGTAGATCGTAATGAATCGGATCAAGGTCGGTAATATTGAGCGCGTAGGCGACCAATGAACCTGCACCAGAACCACGTCCAGGGCCTACTGGCACGCCATTGGCTTTCGCCCAGCGGATAAAGTCCATGACGATAAGGAAGTAACCCGGGAAACCCATTGATAGGATAATATCCAACTCATAGGCGAGACGCTCGTCATATCTTTGACGGAAATCGCTCCAATTGTCCGTACGGGCCTCAACAGGGAAAAGCTTATCTAAGCGCTCTTCCAGACCGCGCTTTGACTCTGCCCGAAAAAACGATTCAATCGTCTCGCCTTCAGGGACAGGGAAGTCGGGCAGTACGTTAATGCCCAGCGTTAAAGTCACATTACAGCGAGTCGCCAAGCGTAAGGTGTTGTCAACCACCTGCGGAATATCGGCAAACAGCTGCGCCATTTGCTCTTGGGTTTTTAGATACTGCTCATCAGAATAATTCCGCGGACGGTTAGGGTCAGCCAGTACGTACGAGCCTGCGATACACACGCGGGCTTCATGCGCATCAAAATCCTCTTGCGCCAAAAAACGCACATCATTATGCGCAATGATGGGGATGTTGTGTTTGGCACCTGAGTGAATGGCTGCTCTAATAAAAGCGTCCTCGCCTGAGCGATTGGTACGCTTGATGGCAAAGTATAAACGATCGCCAAATTGCGCTTGCCACTCGGTGAGCAGCTCATCGGCTTTTTCTGGCATAGAGCCAACCAGTGCTTGGCCTACGTCTGACTTTTCGGTGAGTAGGACAATGACGCCTGCTGCATGTTCTAGAATATGACTGCGTTTAATCACAGGTGTGCCATGATTGACAGGGTCAGCGCGACCTTCGGTAAACCCAAGCGACACGATACGGGTAATGTTTTGATAGCCTTCGTTATTCATCGCAAGTAGGGTGAGACGTGTGTCTTCATTATCCATGATGACTTCGCTGCCGATAATGGGCTTGATACCCGCGCCTAGGCAAGCACGATAAAACTTCACCGTGGCATATAAATTGGACAAATCAGTCAAAGCCAGCGCCCGCTGATTGTCAGCCGCCGCCGCTTTCACCAGCGGCTTGATGCGCACGATAGAATCGGTGATGGAATATTCGCTGTGGATACCAAGGTGTACAAATGCCATAGAAGACTCTTACTAGTACGATCAAAAGAAATAAGCTAGCGATAAAATACAGGATGATTATCAATCATTTGTAGTGTTATCGAGAGGTGGTTAAGACCTCGGTAGCCATGTTGATACGCTTTAAATGGGGTCGTTAATAATAGCATTATTTGCGGCATGCAGCCACTGATTGCAAGGGTTTAATCTGAGGGATGTGAATTATCATGTCAATTTAATTACGTAAGAAATGATATAAAAAACCCTCAACACGGTAAAGTGCGGAGGGCTATATAATTGATAAGTAATGACAATTTAACTTAGTACCCAACCACCGCTGCATCCACAATACGGGGATCAGAAGATCCATACAGGCCGTTTGGTGTGAGCATAATCGACTGCGTGGAGCCCATGGCGGACTTTGGACTGACCGTGTGCCCCATAGATTCAAGCTTTTTGACCGTATCGACATTGAGCGCTTTTTCAATCCGAATCTCATCAGGAAGCCACTGATCATGAATACGCGGTGCGTGAGTTGCCTCAGCGATATTCATATCATGATCAATGACGTTAGAGATGATTTGGGTGACGGTCGTGATGATACGACTGCCCCCTGGGCTGCCCGTAACGATATACGGTTTGTTGTCTTTAAATACCAGCGTTGGACTCATCGAGGAGAGCGGACGCTTATTGGCTTCAACAGCATTGGCGTCACCACCAATCAATCCGTAACCATTGGGTACACCCGGCTTGGCAGAGAAATCATCCATTTCGTTATTTAACAAGATACCTGTGCCGTCAGCCACGAGACCAGTGCCATAAGAGAAGTTCAACGTATAGGTGTTGGCAATGGCATTACCGTCTTTATCCACGATAGAGAAATGCGTGGTTTGATCGCTCTCATAAGGGAGCGGATTGTTGGCTTTGATGGTCGCGGCTGGCGTGGCTTTATTGGGGTCAATCAGTGTACGCAGTTTATCCGCATAGGCTTGTGACGTTAGGCCGCTAGCAGGTACGTCGATAAAGTCAGAATCCCCTAGGTACTCAGCACGATCTGCATAAGCCAGTTGCATTGCTTCCGCCATCAAATGAATGGTCTGTGCGCTGTTTTGACCATAGTCCCCCAGTGGATAGCCTTCTAAGATATTTAATATTTCGATAATGTGAATACCACCAGAGGAGGGCGGTGGCATAGAGACAATCTCATAACCACGGTAATCGCCTTTGACAGGCACGCGGGCGATGGCTTCGTAATCGGCTAAATCCTGCAAGCTCATGCTACCGCCTGCTTCATTGACGGCTTTTACGATGTCACGCGCGGTTTTCCCTTTATAAAATCCGTCTGCGCCTTGTACCGCGATTCGCTTTAGCGAGCGGGCAAGCTCAGGCTGCTTTAATCGCTCACCCGGTTGATAAGCGCTGCCATCAGGCTTGAAAAATACCTTTTTGGTGCTCGGCCATTTTTGCAAGCGATCACTCAAAGCAGTAAGCGATTCGGATAAGCCTGCGGTAACCTCTATACCGTCTTCTGCCAATGCGATCGCTGGTGCCATGACTTGCTCGCGGCTCATGGTGCCATGCTCTTCTAATGCTTTTAGTAGCCCTGCGACTGTCCCCGGCACCCCAACGGCTAAGCCATGATAACGAGATAAGTCACTGACTGCGTTGCCCTCATCGTCGAGATACATATCACGAGAGGCGCTACTTGGTGCTTTTTCACGGTAATCAAGCGCAACCGTTTTGTCTTGCTTGGCATCATAAATCATCATAAAACCGCCACCACCGATATTACCAGCACGTGGCAAGGTCACAGCAAGGGCAAAGCCAACCGCAACCCCAGCATCTACCGCATTACCACCGTCTTTCAAAATCTGTAAACCGATGTCAGAGGCCAGCGCTTCTTGGGTGGCGACCATGCCATTTTTTGCCCATACTGGATGATGAATGGCATCTTCAGAGTAGATAGCCTGATCGCTATTGGCATTGTTTGAGGTGGTTGTGAGAGTAGTGGTTTTTGCCCGTGTGATGCGTTTGGTTTCAGATACGACGGTTGGGTTGTCCCTCATAATGGCTAGATTGATGGCATTGGTATCAATCGAGGTGTTATTGACCGTGGGGCTGTTGGCTGAAACGGTTGGCTCTAGTGCATGAGCAGAGACAGACAGTAGTAGCGCACTCGTAATAAGGGCTGCGCTAGATTTTAATTGGTTATGAGTCTTGGGTTTTTTTTGCTTATCATAAGAGAGTGGCTGTGACATCGCAAAGTCCTTTTTGGGCAAGTAGAAAAAATAGGGTATCAAATAAATACACTTAAATAGTAACGAAAATAGCAAATAGTAGAAAGTTGTTTATCATATTTTGTCATTTGAGTTTTTATATGATGTGCAGTATGAGTGGTCTTCTATCGATATATACATAATTAGTGTCATGTAAATTGTGCAGAGAAGCTCACTAGCCAGTGAAGATTTTCTTTAAAAATAAGTCTTAATATTACTGAATTGTAACGTCTTGTGATATAAAGTACAGTACTAATGTACATCCGTTAACGACTGGCTATAAAGAGATTTTTATGTCATCAAACCATGTTAATAACCGTAATCGACAGTGCCACTCTGAGATGGCGAGTAATTATTTGCCTATCATCAACAATAAAAATAATAATGGTCATGTATCTCAAACAAGCAAATTAACCTCTATCGCTTTGCTAGTTGGTAGTGCGTCGCTTGTGCTTACAGGTTGTCAATCAAATCCGACTGCCTCAACGGATGTGGCAGCCTCCAGTACCCTTATGGATTTTAGCACTGCAAATCCTGCTCAGAGCCAACGTCAAGGTCACGCTTTTACGGCTAGTCAAGAGGCCCAAGCTGAGCGTTACGCGCAACTGTTTAATCAAGAAAAATATCCCAACACTGAGCACCAAGCCAAGGCGCATTTATTGGCAGCGATTCGCCAGCATTTGGCAACAGAGCATGTGGCCGTCGCGCAAGCCAATTACCAAGCAGTACCATTTATCGATGCCGATAGTATTGATGCAGGCTCAAGCAGCTTACTCAGAACGATTATAGAGACCTATGCCTATCAGCCTAAGGGAATGTACGATAGTAGCGATGATGAAGCGCAAGCTGAGGCTAGAGCAGAATTAGCAGCGGTAGGTGTAGAGTCGAATAAATGCAATGAAAACGAAGATGATGACGCTTATGAAGTCTGTGTGGTAGAGGGTATTAACTACGATTATGATGATGCGAAAGATTCGATAGAGTCCGACTATCCTAGTGACTATTATAAGTCTAGAGCAGAAGCTGAAGCAGAAAGAAAGGCCATTGCTGCTATATTGTCTGAAGCAGGGGAGAATGAGCCGACGAGCAGTGATGCTAGCAGCGATAACGAGTATGCCTACGATGCAGCAGATGATTACAGTAGTGACGACTATAATAATTATGATGAATACAGTAACGGTGGTGAAGGCATTCTCTCCGGCATGTCAGGGTTAAACCCGAAAACAATGGCTGCAAAATATGAAGCCATGCAAATGGATAAGCAGCGTGCTAAGACAGAGCCGACCAGTCGCGATGAGATAACATCCTCTACTGGCGTGATCGGTAGTATATTGACAATGTTCCATCGTACTCCTGAACAAATCGCTGCTACCAACGCCTATCAATATCAGCATTTGACGTTCAATAGCGTCAGTCAGTACAACCCAAAACAGCGGCAATTACAAAGCGTCTATAGCTACGACTATGCCACGCCAACCATCAGCTCATCTATACAGATACCAGTGGCATTTGATTTTAACAACAGCAGTGTCACGCTTGATCCATCGGCAATCATGCCAATCGTTGCGCTCGTCAATCCTGAGAACACCCCGCTGCCGTCGCAGATGGCTTCACATACAGTGAGCTTTGGTTTGCCTGACAGTATCACAGAGCAGTTGCCACCAGCAGTGCTTTATGATGCGGTGCTAAATGCCATACAGAGCAGCATGGCAGAATTGGCACCTGAGCATTTTAGCGCCGTAGACATCAGTGGTGATGCGTTTGCCAAAGAAGTTGGCGCGACTCGAGCAGTAAAAGTTTATTTTGGCAGTCAGCAAAGTGGTGAAATGATTGGTAAGACTCTGAAATATGTGACAAAATCGCTGCAAGAGTATGTGGATGCCCATCCAGAAAAATATCCTGATGGCGCTATACTAAAGGCGGCGCTTGCCAAAGCACAGCTATACAACAAAGGCTACCAAAGTGCGGATGTGGGTTCGCTACTACAGCTGATCGAAGCCATTGGCCCTATCTCTTTTAATCAGATTAATTACTATTATTTAGATAACTCAGATCGCCTGCTTGCCAAGCAGCAGCGCGTCAATATCGGTGGTGATTTACTTGGCTCTACGACGACCATGCTCAATCAAGTCCGCTATGATAAAGCCAGCTTTGACCACCATGCCCTAACGCCACTATTGGCAGAGTCATTTGGCTCAAATGCCGCAGCGCCTATCGATGGCAATGCATGGATAGCAGCACAGCGCCAGAAAAAAGACAGACTACAAACGGCACGCTATGCGCGTTACGATTATGAGGATGGCAGCTTAGAGACTGATTATAGTAGTGACGAATATGACAATCGTTATGATGCAGAATCAATTGATGAGAGCCGTATTGGCGATGCTAAAGATGATAATGAAAAATAGAGACGACGTCGCATTATCTTATCGCATTTACGCATATGTCTATTAAGGATAAAAAATGAAAACAGCACATCAAACGCTTACACTACGTCTGTCATCTATGATAAAAAATCACTTATTATTGACCAGTGTTTTTCTATCAGGGGCGCTTTTGCTAACTGGTTGCCAAACGACCAATGTGAACCCTTCAAATACGCTGGCGACAAACCCGTCACCCAGCACCGCCAAAAAAACATTGGCCAGCGCATTACAAAAACAGCGCCGCCAATCGTTCAGCTACCATAGTAATATTGAGATCAGTAACCATCAGCAGCGTACGGCGACATCTGGCACACAAATAGTGGCATCAGATTATGTGGATGCACATTGCGAAGAGACACATGACCAAGCCTATGCGGCATTGATCATGCAGGCAGAAAAACAAAACAAAGATATTTTAGCCACCGATTATGATGACAAGCGCGATGCTCTTAAACAGTCTTATTTTGAGTGCGTCGATGCTTATTATGCGTGGGAGGAGCACCAGTACGATAGCGATGTGACAGTGCCAGCAGGTTATCAAGCACTATTTGACAATTATGAAGACAAACCAAAGCCGCTAGATATAAAAAAAGCGCAACTGCTAGATGAGTATCTACTAAAACCGTTATCTATCAATGCTCAAGGCATCTATCAGCCCATGGCAGGCAGGGCGACGATGCTCGCCAGCGCCCAATATCTAGCACGCAATCATCATAGCAGTATCAATCAGCCCATCTACATCGACATGAAAAACGGTGATATCTACCTATGGGCAGATAACTTTGCGATGATAAACTCTGAGCTGTTAGACGATAAGCTTGGCGCCAAATGGCGAAACAAATGGTTAAAAATAGCCATTGATGATGGAACATTGCCAAAAGGATTCGGTAGAGAGGTGATAAAAAGCCACTTTGCTGCATCGGATCTGACTTATGAGGCGGCGCCTGTTAGCCAGTTCGATTATGTCGCGCCCAATACGCTTGCCGCGCTCTCGTCCAAGTTGCCGGCGCATCAGCTATCAGCAATGCTCTCAAGTGCCCAAATCATTCGCCGAGTACAAAGCTTTGAGAGTTATCAAGAGGACTATCAAAATTATCTGCAAATCTTCTACAAGCGCATTAGCCAAAAATATCCGGAGCTGGTAAAAGAAGCCGAGCCTATGACAGCCTTTGAGACGATTCAAAGCTCAAAGGAACTCACTAGTAAAGCGATGGTGCAAACAATACTGGCTATGATAAATGCTCAAATAAATGATGAAGATAAGACGGAATCTAAAGTCGCTGCAAACGCCACAGTAGAAGAGCTATATGGATTTGACAAACGTGGTCAGCTCAAATGGCAGCATCTGCACCGCCAATTAGATAACACTGGCAAAACTGCGCCAGATAAAAGTATGACAATAGATGTCTTGCAGCAGTATTCTGTTATTAATAGCAAAGACAAGGCATTCCCAAATCTACCACGTGAGGTTCAGACACCAAATGCGAGCAACAGTATTGATCTGCGAGACTATGCGTCAGAGTTGCTGGAATATTATCGTGACGGTAATGGCACAGCAGTGGGTAAAATGATATTTAACATGATGCCAATGGCGAAAGAACGTTTTGGGGCGACAGACTAACTGGAAGATAGCATCATTGAGTGTTAAGTAGGATACTGTCGTAAAAAAGCGCATCGTATAAACGGTGCGCTTTTTTTAATATGGCCATCACTTATGTTGTGACAGATTTTTTACATGCCTTGATGATGTGGCTTGTCATGACCTTTACGATCTTTTGAGTGCTTACGATCTTTTTCTTGCCTTTCTGATTTGAGCTGTTCCATTTTTGCACGCTGCTCAGCGGTCAACACCTGAGAGATGGCATGCTGCGTTTGGACGCGTTCAATAAAGCGCTGTTTTGCTTTTGCCGCTTGCTGATCGGCCAAACGGTTTACCGCCGCGTTGTTCAACGTACTTGCATTGGTCAGTGCTTGTATTTGTTGTTCCATTTGTGCGCGTTCTGCCTGATGTTTTTCACGGTCAGCTACGCGGTCGCCATGTTTTTCTTGCATGATGGCTTTGATTTGCGCTTGCTGCGTCGCTGTCAGATTCAGTTTTGACATTGGGCCTCTCATGGCGCCGTCTTTATGGTTCTTTTGCATTTGATTCATTGGCGCGGTGTCAGAGGCTGCATTGACACTAGAACATGCTGTCACAGTAAATACGCTAGAAGCTGCTAATACTGAGCCCAATAATAATTTTTTCATGATGACATCCTTTAATTACAGTGAGTTTGGTTAAGTAAATACTAAAGTCTTATCTTGCAAGCATCGTATTCTAAGCGCTATTAATCGTTGTGATTGGTCGTCTTAAAAGTGCAGGTCTTGCGGTTGATAGAAGCTATCTTACGGCAGTTAAAGGTTACGAACATTTATGAAGTATTAAGAAAGGTAACGTTTATAGCGAATTGACATGCGCTTGCCTGATAATATGGGCAAGTAAACGAATAAAAGCCAATTAAAATCATGGAAAGGAGGTAAGTGTGCCAAATATATTGATAGGCGATGATGATGAAGAATTGACTCAGTTACTACAAGAGTATTTGCACAACCATGGTATTCATTGCGACTGTGTCCATGATGGGGCGGCAGTTATACAGCGATTAAAAGCGGTGGCGCATGATGATTCCGCTTATGATTTGCTCGTCCTTGATATCATGATGCCAAAAATAGATGGGCTAAGTGTGCTGCGGCAACTGCCAAATATCAGTGATATCCCTGTGATTATGCTGACGGCAAAGGGCGAGGAGATTGATCGTATTATTGGTTTGGAGCTGGGCGCTGACGATTATATCACCAAGCCCTGTAACCCCCGCGAGCTACTGGCACGTATCAATGCTGTGATTAAGCGTACCAACACGACCACGTCTGAGCATACGCCGCTACCAGAGAGTCGCTTGCATCTTGATCAAAACCAGCGTGTTTGTGAAATAGATGGTGTGGCGCTACAAGTGACGGGAACAGAGTTTGACTTACTCGTGGCGCTGCTCAAGCAAAAAGGAGATGTGGTTAGCAAAGCATGGCTGTCAGAGAATGTCTTGCAGCGTGAGTTGCAGCCTTTTGATCGTAGCCTTGATGTGCATGTGTCTCGCCTGCGCAAAAAACTTCAGCCTTTTCATGACGAACCAATAAAAGCGGTGCGCGGTAAAGGCTATCAACTGGTGCTCTAATGATAAAAACTTCCAGTAAGTCCGTCAAATCACCGAAATTCAAAGTGCGAATCACGCTGTTTTGGCGTTTATTCCTGAGTCTATTACTGACGATACTAATTACCTCACTATTATCCATTATGGTGGAGCGCTGGCTGGCTGAAAAAGAGCTAACGGCTCGTATGGACGTACAAATTGAGAGTCTATTAATTCAGCGTCAACAGATGGTCGATGCGCTGCGAGTGGGTGATTTGATAGCTGTCAGGCAGATGTATCGTCAAGATCGACGCCTCATGAGTCAAATCAGAGTCTACGATGAGCAAGGCGCTATTATCTTTCCGCGTTATCGAGATAGAGACGAGCGCACGCAAGGACGTGGGCAGAGCGGCCAGCAGTCGATGGAACGTGCCATGCAGCGACCACTGCCGCCACCGCCTAGAACTTACGATAATAAACCAAGCAATCTTAATGATGAGATACCCGCAAGACAGCCTTCTGTTTTGCACGAGATCCTAAAACCAATAATGCCGAGCAGTGCTGCGATAGCGGATACTGATGCGCGTCCTGAGCTGGCAGATATCTCGGTTGAACTGCCTGATGGACAATCAGTCATCATACAGTTGCGCCCGCATCTACGTTTTGCAGACGTGGTGGAGCTACAGCATGGCAATTTTCCCCTACGTTTACTATTGATTATTGCCTTTAGTGTGTTGGTTTGTGTCTGGCTTAGCCGTACGTTGACTCAGCGTATTGGACGTGTACAGAGTACCGTGCACCGTATGATTGATGGCGACTATCAAGCCAATCCAGCGCTATCAAAAATGGGTAATGATGAGCTGGGATTACTGGCCAAAGACGTGGCTCATTTGTCAACGAGACTGGCTGATAGTGAGCTGGCGCGTAAGCAGATGCTCAGTGATATCTCGCATGAGCTGCGCTCACCGCTCGCGCGTCTCGATGTTGCAACTGAGCTGACTCGTGATTTTGCACCCAACGCCCATCGTTATTTAGACCGTATTGACAAAGAGTCTGCGCGGATGAATGAGTTAATTGAGCAAATTATCCATATTCAATCCCTACAAATGCAGCAATACACGATTGATAATTTGGAGAGCGAAGCAGTCGATTTGTCCGAGATTATCAGTGACATCGGGCAGGATGTGTGTTTTGAGTTTCAGCATAAAGAGGTGAGATGGCAATGGCAACCACCTGAATATTCATTTGGCAATGACTTAAAAAGCGCTTGGACAGTACAAGGCAATCAAGAGCAGCTGCATAGTGCACTTGAAAATGTCGTTCGCAACGCTTTTATGCATACGGCAGCGGGCTCAACAGTCATCGCTGAGATGAAAGCGGTGCAGATAGATAATAAGATGCCTGCGATTCAAATCAGTATCACGGACGAGGGCGGCGGTGTCGCGAATGAGGATCTAGAACGTATTTTTCAACCATTTGTCCGTCTCGACACGGCTCGTCATCGTGATACGGGTGGTTACGGGTTGGGGCTGGCTATTGTTCATGCTGTCGTGATGGCGCATAAGGGATATATCAACGCCCATAATCGACGAGATGGTGTACTAGGATTGGTGGTGCAGATAGTATTACCGATTAAATAGTAAAATTTATCATGAGGAAAAAGCTCAACGTATCAGTAGATGCTTTTCATGGATTGATGTTCTATGTTCTATAGTGAAACCATTATAAAAATGGTATAGCAAGATTAAACGCTATTTTTCGCAGCCTCTGGAGACGCAGTCACAGCAAGCAAGAAAAGTAGCGTTTAATCGAGCGCGTTTCCTATGCTGTATCAATTTTATTGAGGTTCTACTATATAAACATTAAGACAGTGATATTAAAAGAAACATCAAAAAAAATTATTAGAATAACGATGGCGCAACCGGACCCAATGCTATGGCGATGGGCAGTAATGCTAGTGCTACTGGCGGGCAAGACATTGCCATTGGTAGCGGTCAAAGTGATCAGAACACCTCGCTATAAGATTAATACCGAATCACGCGCCGCCGCCTCCGCCTCCATCGCTATTGGGGCAAAAACGCTGTCTGAAGGCGCATTATCTACCGCAATTGGCGTGCAGTCATCGTCATCTGGTGTTGCGTCTTCTGCCTTTGGCATCGGTGCTTCAGCAAGCGAAAAATGCCATGGCTGCTATTAATACTTTTGTAGTATGCTTCATACGAATCCTTGTAAAGAAACTTTGAGTGATAGGGCGGTTAAGAGTCGATATCATTTACAATCAACAGTTAACATAATAATACCCTTATTAAGTCTTGTTTTAATATATTGATATTTATGCATGTTTTGGCGCATCAGGCTGCACCATAGGATCGGCATCTGCAAAAGCCTTTAGTGTGCGGCAATGCGTATCAATAGCGACGATATTGGGATAAGGAGTCAGGTCCACTTCGAAGCGCCGCGCAGAAGAAACCTGCGGGATCAGATAACAATCTGCAAAAGTGGGCCTGTCACCATAGCAGAACTGTCCACGGTTTTTATCTGCTGCCAACCGTGTCTCTAACGCTGCAAACCCTTCAGTAATCCAACGATTGCACCATGCAATGACTGCCTCTTTATCTACTGACAACTCATTACGTAAGTACTGTAAAATACGGCGGTTATTAATCGGATGGATATCGCAGCCAATCATCGCACTTAGCGCACGCACGTGCATGCGACCAGCGGCATCTTGGGGCAATAAAGCGTGCTCAGGGTAGTCTTCTTCTAACCACTCCAAGATAGCGGGACTTTGGTATAATAATAAATCGTCCGCTTTTAAGACTGGCACCAGTCCTTGCGGATTAATCGCTTTAAATGCGTCCTCTAACTGCTCATCTTGTGCCAGATTGATCGCGATATCATCATAATCTAAGCCTTTTAAATTCAAGGCAATACGGGTACGGTGAGAAGTACCACTGCGAAAATAGCCGTAAAGTGTCATCATTATTTATGCCCTTATTGTGATAGGTTATTTGTATCAAGCTTATGTGAGATAAAGTTAGTATTATTGAGTCGTGTCACTATTAATTTGGCCTGTATGTCAACGCCAGTTCATTGAGCAATTCTCATTGAGCAACTCAGTATCAAGAAAACATAATTAAGTACACTAGAGACGAGCCATCATGCCAGCAGATAAAAATTTTTTAGATAAATCCGTCACGAGTAAAAACCAGAGTGGCATCCAGTCACTTGAGATTGGATTGTCGATACTAGATGTGCTTATCGATCGCCATGAGCCTATGATGCTAAAGGATATCGCTGAAACCATGCAGATGCATCCCGCAAAATCTCATCGTTACTTGGTCAGCCTCATTCGCAAAAATTACGCTCGCAAGCTTGATGATGGGCGCTATGGGCTTGGCGATAGAGTAAATGCATTGGCAGCATTAGGACATACTGAGCTCAGTCAAAACAATCTCTTGGCGCGTCTCACGCAGGTAGCCAATGAGATTAAAGATACCCTAAAGTGCGGTGTGCAAATTGCTAAGTGGTTTAGCGAAGGCCCAATTATTATTCAGTCCGTTGAACCAGACAGTCCGATTAGCATCATCACTCGCATCGGCTCACGCATGCCTTTGACGACATCAGCCACAGGACAATTGTTTGCCAGCTATCAATCTGACGCGGTCATTCAGCCATTGGTCACCGCTGAATGGCAGTCGAGTAATGCCGCAGCAGATATGACAGAGAAGTGGCAGAATTTTGCTCAGCTGCAAGCCAAGATACGTACGCAAGGTTATGCGACAGTGACAGGCGATATGCTCATGGGTATTAATGCCATTACGATACCTGTGATATTGCCGCATTTTGCCAATAGTGCTGCTAATCTATCCACGAGTAGTGACAAAACCGCTAGCAAGGCTCTGCCGCTAGAATATGCCATTACTATCATTGGCACCACAGAGCAGCTACCAATGAGTGAGCAACAGAACGTGGTTGAGCAAATACTAGCAATCGCACAGCGCTACCAAATAGCATAGCCAAAATGTTAACTACAAGCTGATAGGCTATAGTAGAACCTTAATAAAATTAATACAGCATATGCATCATAGGTGGCACCCGGCTTACTGAGAGTGGCAGACGGATAAATTTCAATCTTTAAACGGCCCTTTGAGTCTTCTTCGATTTTTTGGACCATGGCTTCAATGCTTCGGTATTGATATTGTCATTGGCGGTCATAAAGTGTGAAAATCTCAGTGTCGTCACATCGTCTGTATTGGTATCCGCGCTTTTGGCTTGCTCATTTTGCTCATTGTTAGAGCAGCTAGTCATCGCAACTGAGGCCGCGAAGAGTATGCCTAAAGGGAATGTTACTTTCCTCATTGAGTCCTTTCATGATGGTGAGATATGGTTCGCAAGCTATGCCATCTCTTCATTATTTTGAACTGATCACTACTTATCTAATTTCAAAGTAATGATTGACAGATAATGTAAAAAAGGTAGCAAGTAGAAAGACGACGCAGTTACTCTCCGACAGGCGCAATGTCACGGGCTTCAGCGAACTCATCACTGTGTAAAAACTGTGTGTGGGCTGGGGCGCGTTTGGTACGAGACCATTCATCTAGCATGTCGTGCTTGATGGCGTCTGTAATCATCGAGACTTTGTCCTCTGAGGTGGGATCGTCATAGGTCAACTCGAGACGATGCCCATTAGGATCAAAGAAATATATCGAGTGAAAGATACCGTGATTGGTCACGCCAATGACATCAATGCCTGAACGTTCTAGTTGTTCTTTAGCTGCCATCAGCTCATCACGATCTTTGACTTTGAGCGCCAAGTGCTGCACCCAGTTTGGAGTATTGGGGTCAAAGCCCATTTCAGGCTGGTTGGGCACTTCAAAAAACGCCAATACATTACCATTACCAGCGTCCAAAAAGACGTGCATATAGGGGTCAAAGGCTTTGGTTGAGGGTACATGGTCTTCTGCAAATGCCAAGATAAAATCCATATTGAGGTTTTTTTTATACCATTCGACCGTTTCTTTGGCATCCTTGCAGCGATAAGCCACATGATGGATTTTTTCAATTTGAAAGCTCATATTCAACTCCTTTTGATAAGGCCTAGTGTGAATGTAAGAGGAACGATGCCCGTACTAATAGACCAAATGTCATGATGGTTCTAACGGCTCAAATCTACTGTCACTACGCCTTTTGTCTATGCAACTATTATTCGTTAAAATCGAAGCTAAGCGCGGGCAGTACTTTGCCTTGTACTTCACCGAACCCAACACGCACGCCATCTTTTTCGCTATAGCCTTTCATAATGACGGTATCGCCATCTTCGATGAAGGTGCGCGACTCACCGCCCTCAAGTGCTACGGGTTTGGTGGCATTCCAAGCGATCTCTAGCATCGAGCCATAAGAATCAGGCGTTGGCCCTGAGATTGTGCCCGAGCCCATCATGTCACCGACTTCAACTTTGCAGCCAGTGATGGTGTGATGCGTCAATTGCTGCGCCATTGACCAATACATGTATTTAAAATTGGTCTCGCAAATAACCGTAGCCGTTTTTGCATTTTCAGGCAGTAGCTCGACCGACAGATTGATATCAAAGCTGCTCTCTTTGTCTTTTTCATTGAGATAAGCCAGTGGTTCAGGCTCTTGAATTGGGCAAGCGGTGCTAAATGGTGCCAATGCATCCATCGTGACTATCCACGGAGAAACTTGCGAGGCGAACGTCTTGGCATTAAATGGGCCTAAAGGGACATATTCCCACTTTTGGATATCTCGAGCCGACCAGTCGTTGAGCAGTACCATACCAAAGATATGATCAGCGGCATCGTCTACGGCGATTGGTTGACCGATATGGTTGCCTTTACCAACGACAAACGCCGTTTCGAGCTCAAAATCTAGGCGCTGACAGGCGGAGAAAACAGGACGCTCATCAGGGTTAGGCTTTAGCTGTCCTGAGGGACGTACGATATCAGTTCCACTAGCGATGACGGTGCTGGCGCGTCCGTTATAACCGACAGGCATTTCCGTCCAGTTGGGTAGCAGGGCATTGTTTGGATCGCGGAACATCGTACCGACATTGGTCGCATGCTCTTTAGAAGAATAAAAATCGGTAAAGCCCGGTACTTGAACAGGTAGATGCATGGTAACGTCTGCTTGCTTGAACAGCGCCTTTTTTTGCAGATCGGCATTGTCACGTAAGTCGCTGTTGTCACTAGACAGTAGCGACTGAATGGTCGTGCGCGCCTGCGTCCAGTTGTCTCGACCAGAATCAATAAAAGCGTTTAGCGTCGACTGATCAAAATAAGGCCCGCCATTTAGGCTCAGTAATCCTTCTGACTCTAGCACAGACAAGTCTAGTACCTGATCGCCAATGGCAACGCCTGCACGGCGCGCACTATCTTTAGTGTCGCTAAAAATACCATACGGCAGATTGTGGATGGAGAAGTCAGAGTCCGCTTTGATGTCGATAAAAGAGGTGAGAGTACTGTCAATCGTTGACATGATTTGCTCCTTGCTAAAAGTATTATTTAATTACGTTATAGTTAATTATTTACTTATAATGTAATTTATTGATATGTTGATTGCAAGTTTTTTTGTGCCATGTCTTTTGCTTACTGATTGATAAGACAAATCCTAAGCACAAAAAAAGGCCAAGCAATCGCTCAGCCTTTTTTATTTTTTAGTCTATATGTCTGATTAATTTAGTCTTTTAAAACGTCTGCCATCGCATTGGCGACATAGTCGATGTTGCTGGTATTTAGACCTGCGACACACATACGAGAGTTGGATACCATGTAAATACCAAACTCACTTTGTAGGCGCTCGACCTGCTCAGGCGTCAATCCAGTAAAGCTAAACATACCGTTTTGACGCGTGATGTAGTCAAAGTTACGGTTGGGAATTTTGGCTTCTAGTACCGATTTTAGCTTTAGGCGCATGGCTTTGATACGATCACGCATCGCATAAACCTCGCCAACCCACTGCTCATGTAGGGCGTCATCGTTCATGACGATATCAACCACATGACCACCATGTGATGGCGGGCTTGAATAGATACGGCGTACCATCGCATTTAGCTGACCGAAGACGCGCTCAGCTTCGTCTGCGGTAGGGCATACGACCGACAGACCGCCAACGCGCTCGCCATATAGCGATAAATTTTTAGAGAATGAGTTGCTGACAAATAAAGGCAAGCCCATCTCAACGGCTTTACGAATGGCGTAAGCATCGCTGTCCATGTCCTCGCCAAATCCTTGATAAGCGATATCCATGAATGGAATCAATTCATGCGCTTTGATGACGTTGAGCACGGTATCCCATTGTGCTTGGGTCAAATCCATACCTGTTGGATTGTGGCAACAAGGATGTAGCAAGATGACATCGTGTTTGTTCAATGTTTCAAAAAACGCAATCATCTCATCAAATTTGATGCTGCTATTGGCTTTGTCGTAGTACGGGTATTTACCCACTTCAACGTCAGAGCCTTCAAAGATAGCGATATGATTGCCCCATGTTGGATCGCTCACATAGCACTTGGACTGTGGGAACCATTGGTGAATAAATTCAGCACCGACTTTCAGGGCGCCAGAACCGCCGATAGTGGCGGTGGTCGCAACCAAACCGTCTTTTAAGATTTGTGCGCCTTTGCCAAACAATAACTCCTGACAGCCTTTGCGGTGTCCAGGCAAGCCTGCCATTGGTAGATAGGGGCGCGGGGCAATAGGATCAGCAATACGCGCTTCGGCAGTTTTGACACAGTCGAGTACAGGCAGTACGCCACTTTCATCGTAATAAATACCAATGCCTAAATTAACTTTATTGGGATTATTGTCCGCTGAGTATTTTTCCATCAGCCCTAAGATTGGATCGCCAGCGTAATAATCGATACGTTCAAACATGCCATTTCCTTATAAGAATATAAACCAAGCAGCCGAAAATCATAGAGCAAATTGCTGATGAACTCAACACGCGAGTGCGTTATCTTGCGCAATTAATAAAATAAATCACCAAATAGCTTATCTCTTTGTCTAGCAGATGAGCTTGTGGTGTGATGCATCACTTCATCGACAGCGTTTCAGGCTGATGCAAGTCGTTGTAGTGGGTGGCAAAGTAGGTCTGCAAAAACTGCTTAAAGGCGATGGTTGCAGGAGACAGCGCCCGTGAGGCACGCTGATAGATAAAGAACTGGCGCATTTTTATAGGCTGCGTCAATGGGCGCATTTGCAAGCCGTTGGCGCTGACCCAATCGATGACCTCAGGCATATATGGGAGGCATAAGGTAATGCCGAACCCTTGGCGGGTCATCTCAAGCGCGGTGGACATAAAGTTGACTTTGTAGCGCGCTTGCTGAATCTGAGCGGCGATAGCGTCATCCAGCTCGACTGTCACCTGCTCAAGAAACGGGCCTTGTAGAGTGATAAGTGGAATATCAAGCAACTCCTGCCAAGTGATTTCGTCTTTTTGCGCCAGTGCATGATCGTCTGGCATAACCACGCAAAACGGCAGCTTGTATAACAGATCAGCACCGATATCATCTTCAGTTTCTATAAAACCAAGTTCAGTACCAACCCCCAAATCGACCTCGATGTCTTGAACATGCTTGAGCAAATTTTCTGCTGAGCAATCCAATAGCGACACCCCGATATTTGGATATTCCTTAGCAAATTGCGCGATGACGGCGGGCAGGGAGGATGCCGCAAACTGCGACACCGCTAAGCGCACCTGACCTTGCGCCAAGCTGGTCAAGCTACTTGCTTCGTTTTCGAACAGCTGCATCTCATTCAAGATACGCCGCGCTTGTGGCAGCAGATGGCGTCCGACAGCGGATAGCGACAACTGGCGGGTAGTACGGTCAAATAACACGATGCCAAGGCCAGTCTCCAGCTCTTTGATCAGTCCGCTAACAGCAGATTGGGTGAGATACATCTGTTCGCTGGCACGAGTGAAGCTGCCGTTGTCAGCGACTTTGATAAAAGCGGTCAGTTGACGAATGCTGATATTCATAAGTAAACCTGATAAATAAATCATAAAAAACAATTAGTCTTATAAATAAAGCTAATCTAATATAAATACAACGTCAACAATAAAGATTGATTATCAATCGTTTTATCGCATTTTATTACTAATCGACTTTTTACCACCAATTGACATTAAGGATGATTGCAATGGCAGATTTATTTGACAACCCAATGGGACTAAACGGGTTTGACTTCGTCGAGTTTGCTTCTCCGCAGCCTGATGCGGTCGATGCATTGTTTAAACAGCTTGGATTTGCCCATGTGGCCAATCACAGATCAAAAGATGTGGCGCTATATCGCCAAGGTGACATCAACCTAATCTTAAACCGTGAGCCAAGAAGCCCAGCCAGTTACTTCGTCGAAGAGCATGGCGCTGGTGCGTGCAGCATGGGTTTTCGGGTAAAAGATGCCAAAAAAGCCTACGAGCGTGCGGTGGAGATGGGTGCGCAGCCAGTAGAGGTGCCAACAGGCGTGATGGAGCTGAGACTGCCAGCGATTAAAGGTATCGGCGGCTCACTGATCTATTTGATTGACCGTTATAAAGACGGCGAATCTATCTATGATGTTGACTTTGAGTTTTTTGCAGATATCGATAGAAACCCTGTCGGATATGGTTTCAAAGTCATCGATCACCTCACGCACAACGTTTATCGCGGCCGCATGGCGTACTGGGCAAAATTCTATGAGCGTATCTTTAATTTCCGCGAGATTCGCTATTTTGATATCAAAGGCGAGTACACGGGGCTGACCAGTAAGGCCATGACTGCCCCTGATGGCAAAATCCGTATTCCGCTCAACGAAGAAGCCAAGCAGGGCGGTGGTCAGATCGAAGAGTACTTAATGCACTTCAATGGCGAGGGGATTCAGCACATTGCGCTCGCCAGTGATGATCTGTTTGCCAGTATCGATATGCTAAAAGCCGCCGGTATTCCGCTTATGACTGCACCAAATGCAGCCTACTACGAGATGCTGAGCGAGCGCTTACCAAACCATGGTGAAAACGTTGCTGACTTGCAAACGCGCGGTATCTTGTTAGATGGTACGACAGAGGGCGGCGCACCGCGTCTGCTACTACAGATTTTCTCTGAAACCATCTTGGGTAGCCCAGTGTTTTTTGAATTTATCCAGCGTAAAGGGGATTATGCAGACGGTTTTGGTGAAGGTAACTTTAAAGCCTTGTTTGAATCCATAGAGCGCGACCAAGTGCGTCGTGGCACGGTCGGTCAGCAAGAGACCAATCAATCAGAAACAGAAACGCCGTAGATCACACTACATTTAAAAAAAATTTAAAAAACAAACGGACAAGGCAAAAGGATTTTGGCTTGTCCTGCATGAGTGACTGATATTAGCCACTGACTAATCAGTATGAGTGCAAATATTCACTGCGATAAAAGGAACACAGGCATGGAACGCCTCTCACAGATAGATTCTCCTAATACAGCCATCGGTGCCAATAGTTCTGTAGCCAAGCAGCAAGGCGGTGATGCATCTGCTCATCATAATGCGACCGATAAAAAGCAGCCCTATATCTCACATCAGTCAGATAGCCATGGTCATATTCATTATAGTGATGATGAAAATGCAATGTGGCAGGCGTTGCTTACGCGTCAAGCTGAGCAAATCCCTAACCGCGCTTGTCCTGCCTATCTAGAAGGTTTGACGAAGCTAAACTTGCCAACGACGCATATCCCGCAGTTGCATGATATTGACGAGGTATTGCAAGCGACCACCGGTTGGCAAACCGCAGCGGTGCCTGCATTAATCAGCTTTGGCAAATTCTTCAAACTACTGGCCAATAAATCCTTTCCTGTGGCAACGTTTATTCGCCGATTTGAGGATATGGACTATATCGAAGAGCCTGATATTTTTCACGAAATCGTTGGACACTGCCCGCTATTGACTCATCCAGCCTTTGCCGCATTTAATGAGACGTATGGCAAGCTGGGTCTGAGTGCAACGAAAGAGGAAAGATGGTTTTTGGCACGGCTCTATTGGTTTACCATTGAGTTTGGCTTGGTCGGTAGTCAGCCTAAAGACCGTAGAATCTACGGCGGCGGTATATTAAGCTCGCCTTCTGAAACCATCTATGCTCTTGATCAGACATCGTATGCCCAGCCAGAAACCCAAATACAACCCAAGCCTACACAGCAGCCTGAACACCGCGCATTTGATTTGCTTGATGTGTTGCGTACGCCTTATCGTATCGATCAAATACAGCCGATTTACTATGTGATTGACGAATTAGATACGCTATTTGATATCGTTGATAGCGACATCATGGGGACGGTCAAGCAGGCGATGTCACTTGGGTTATTTGAGCCGACCTATCCAGAAAAATCCCATTAAAATTTTATAAACATCCGCTCTACTACATAAGGACATAGCAGTGGAGTGGCGTCAACAAACCTCAGTATCACAAATCAGCATCACAAAACAATAAACTCGATAAAAGGACATTATCATGACAGTATTATCACAAAGCAGTTGCGAAGCTTGCCGTATTGGCGCACCAAAAGTCGACGAGGCCGAGGCACGCGAGCTATTGACACAAATTCCTGATTGGTCATTGATTGAGGTGGAGGGTATTCAGCAGTTGCAGCGTCAGTACAAATTTAAAAACTTCGTCGCAGCGATGGATTTTGCCAATCAATTGGCAGACATTGCTGAAGCAGAAGGGCATCATCCCGGCATATTGGTAGAGTGGGGCAAAGCGACCGTCACATGGTGGTCACATAGTATCAAAGGGTTGCATCGTAATGACTTCGTCATGGCGGCTAAAACCGATGCGTTACTTGATAAGTAACGCATCAGTCATTCGGTTATTCACTAGCAAACCAGTTCTCTAACTCTTCCAAACTCAAACCCAATCTAATGCCAGCTTGAGCTGGCATTTTAAGGATGTGTCATGCCACCAAAACCGCTCACCCAGATCAGCGCCAAGCTTGCCTTTATTATCTCAGCCATCGTCATCGCCATCATGGGTATTACCATGATTGGCTTTGGTTGGGTGCCGCACCTGTCTCTTATCCTTGCCATTTGTGTATTGCTGGCTATCGGTATGACCAAAGGTCTGAGCTTTAACGACATGCAAGCACAAATGGCCTCAGGCGTCATGCGCGGTATCGGCGCCATCTATCTATTCTTCTTTATTGGCCTCATGGTCGCCGCCCTCATGATGTCAGGGGCCATACCCACCTTGATGTACTTTGGTTTTCAGCTCATCTCTCCTGAGTATTACTATATCTCCGCCTTTATCCTCACCTCTATTATCGGTATCGCCCTGGGCAGTAGCTTGACCACTGCAGCTACCTTGGGTGTAGCCTTTATCGGCATGAGTAATGCCTTTGATGCCAATGTGGCGATAGCGGCTGGGGCGGTGGTATCAGGTGCGTTCTTTGGTGATAAGATGTCGCCCTTGTCGGATACCTGTACCATTGCGTCCTCTGTGGTCGGTATTGATCTGTTTGAGCACATTCGCAATATGATGTATACGACAGTACCTGCGTGGATACTGACAGTAATTTTGTTCTGGATATTCTCAGGTCAGACCGTCAGTGCTGATCTGAGTCAAGTGACCATACTACAAGGACAGCTGATTGACAGTGGCTTGGTGCATGGGTATTCGGTACAGCCCTTTGTGATATTGGTTGGATTGGCATTGTTTCGGGTCAATGCGATTTATACGATTATCTGTACGATTGCCGCGGCGCTGATCATTACTTATATGCACAGCTCACCCAGCTTTGGTCAATTAGGTGGTTATCTGTTTGCCGGCTATGTCCCTGCTGAGTCATTAGAGCTGGGTGAGGTGGGTGGTATGCTGTCGCGCGGCGGTGTACAGAGTATGTTCTTTACCCAAGCGATTGTGATACTGGCATTGAGTTTGGGCGGGTTGTTAACAGCACTAGGGATTCTACCTGCACTACTGTCTGGTATTAAAGATACACTGACGACATCAGGACGGGCGATCTTTGCGGCGGCCATGTCGGCACTGAGCATTAATGTGCTGATCGGGGAGCAGTATTTGAGTATTTTATTATCCGGTACGGCATTTCGGTCAACGTTTGAGCGTTTGCACCTGCATCCGAAGAATTTGTCTCGGACGATTGAGGATGCAGGGACGGTGATTAATCCATTAGTGCCATGGAGTGTGTGCGGGGTGTTTATCAGTCAGGCGTTAGGGGTGCCAGTACTGGATTACTTGCCCTATGCGTTCTTCTGTTATTTGTCATTGCTATTAACATTGGTGTTTGGCTTTACGGGGCTGACGATTAGCCGAGTGGATAAAGAAGCAAAAGTCGTCGAAGCATAATAGGTGATGATTTATAAAAAGACGCGGCTTATATAAGCTGCGTCTTTTGCATTTAAATATTCATTAAATAAGCTTTTATAGATCTGCTGTTAGGGCATCCTGATTTTTCACCACTTTATGCTGATCCTCTGTGCTATCGACTTTCCAATAACTAGACACATATAGATGCGTCTTTGGTACGTCGCGCTCAACTTTGAAGTATTGGCGCAATACTCGCATACTATGAAACTCGCAAGCCGCCCAAACCGCGGGCTGTCCCTCAAGCCAAGTCAGTGATTTGACGCAGTCAAGTAATGGACTGCTGTCTGCATTTGGATGAGGGTTGACCACCCATTGAATCTCGACGTTATCTGGTTTTTTGAGTGTTTGCTGGTCTGCTGTAGTCGTCACTTCAAGCACGGCATAGCCGCGAGAATCGGCAGGCAATTGTGCCAAATTGACCGTGATCGCTGGCAATGCTGTCATATCACCGACCAATAAAAACCAATCGGCGTCATTGTTGATGAGTTTTTTTGGGCCAGGGCCGCCCACCAATATTTGATCGCCAGCTTTAGTGTTGCGTGCCCATATCGACGCAGGGCCTTCAGCCTCATGTAATGCAAAATCAACGTCTATCTCATCATCACGCTGAGCGATGATGGTATAGGTACGCATCAATGGCTTGATGTCGTCGCCTTGAGGAAATATCAGTTTGATATAAGCGCTTTCTTGATCTGTCGGGAAGTCTATTAAACCTGCACCGCCAAGAGTAATGCGGCACATATTTGGGGTGAGGTATTTGCTACCGATCACATCGAGTAATCTAGGGGTAGGTTTTGCCATTTGCTATGTCCTTCTTTTTTAGCATGTAACGATAGTGCGCAAAGCATGGTTTGTTATCATCTGATAGCTTGTAAGGCTAGCATATTACTTTGATGATCGACTGTCTTAAAAATGTATGGGTAAAAATGATTGTAGAAAGTGGATGATTTTATTAGGGCGTGTTGCTAAGTTCAAAAAATCAGGTTTAAAAACTGGCTTTTAGGCTGACCGACATTTCACGCTCAGGCCCCATCCAGCAATTGTTAATATCATAACAAGCACCGACGTAGGTTTTGTCAAAAAGGTTGTTCACACTTGCGCCTAACGTGAGCATCGGATTGATCTGATAACTACCGCCGACATCGACTAACGTCACACTTGGTAGCTCATCTGAATTTTGTTTGTCTAACTGCATCCCACCTTCATAGCGAACACCAGCATTGAGAGTGAGTTTGTCTGTCGCATAGTAGTCGGCCCATAGCGTGGCTTTGTGCTTAGCCGTTTGGGCAGGGGTGTTGCCAACCACGTCAGGGTTGAACTCATCTTTTGTAATCTCAGCGTCGGTATAGCTATAGCTTGCCGCAACATCCACCCAGTCATTGAGCATATGACTGCCTGATATCTCAAAACCTTTTGACTCAATCTCACCGGTCTGAGTTTGGCTTCTATAGTTGATTTCGTCTGCGACCACGACGTTTTTTTGCTTGATATCAAAGACAGCGAGCGTGCCTTTGGTCGCGCGATCTGAGGACAGATATTTGATACCCGCTTCTAGCTGGTCGGCGGTGGTGGGTTTAAACGCTTCATTGGTAATAAAGTTGCTACCAACGACAGGCTGAAACGACTGCGAATAGCTGGCATAAGGCGATAAACCATTATCCAAATCATAAATGGCCGCCAGACGACCACTGGTTTTTGAGGCATCATTATCGATCATTTGTGCATCGTACACCGCGCCTTGTGCGGCTTTGGTCTGCTCAGTGATACTCTCAAACTTATCGTGACGCAAGCCTGCGACCACGGTCAAATCTTGCCACTGCATCTCATCTTGTACATAGAGCCCAAGCTGGCTTTGCTCGATGTCTTCGTCTTGACGATAGGTATCTAGTGGCAGCGTAGCCTTATTTATTTGTGAGAAGTCTGGATTAGATAGGTCAAGGTTTGGCGTACCCGCTGCGCCCGCATCATAGTAAGTCGCGCTACTGTCGGTTTCTTGATACTCAGCACCAAACAATAGATTATGTGAGGTATTTTCAGTATCGAATGTATAAGCCAGCTGGTTGTCTGTGGTCCAGTTTTTCATGCGCTCATCAGTGGTATACGCCACGCGATTGAGAATCGTGTCACTACCATCGACAAACCCGCCACTATTATACATATTGCGCTGCTCAGCTTCGGCATCGGTGTAGCGTAAGATGTGCTTAAAGGTGAGATTGTCATTGATATCCCAGTTTACGGTGACGCTTGGCATCAGTACTTCTTTACTAAAATGATTCCATCGATCTCCTGCATAAGCATCGCTACCCAATTTGCCATAGCTGGCGTTGTAGACCGTACCGACAGCGGGTAGTGGGGTGGATGGCACCATCTCTGGATCATCTTGATAAAACAGATTGGCAAGCATAGAGACATCGTCAGTCGCCTGCCACTCAAGCGACGGGTTAATCAACAATCGCTCTTCTTCGGTGGTTTGCATTTGACCGTCTTTTTGCCGTTTTAATGCCACCAAGCGATAGTTAAGCGTATCGCTGACTGGTCCTGTCGTATCGACCGCTACCTCTTTTAAGTTTTGATTGCCAAGTCGCAGTTGTACTTCGGTTTCTTGCGTGCCCTTTGGGGTTTTGGCGATCTGGTTAACCATGCCGCCCGGTGAAGCATAGCCGTATAGCGAGGACGCTGGCCCTTTCACCACTTCGACCGCTTCAGTCGCATAGACATCGACTTGTGGCATGAGGTTCCAAGCGCCATCGTAGGGCAGTCTGAGTCCATCATAAAAGTTTGAGTAGGTTTTAAATCCACGAATGTTGTACTCATCAAAGATAGAGACTGTACCGCGGCTCTCAGAGCTTATGCCTGGCTCATAACGCAAAGCAGCGTTGACACTATCTGCTTGGCGCTTTTGTAACAGCTCCTGATCGATGCGGGTATAGCTCATGGGCGCATCTTCAGGGTCTAAGGCGGTCTTGGTACCGGTGCTGCGGTAACCATCTGAATAAACGGTAATTGTATCCAAGGTAGCTGATGGTGCTGCCGTCGTATCATTACCCACTTTATTAGTATTAAGAGAATTTTCTACGCTTGTCTCAATCACGTTATTTTCAATATTGTCGACCGTATTGTTTCCGATACTAGTTGGGCTGTTCTCAGCATAGACTGAATGACTTAGACTCATTGCCAAGCCCAGTTGGACGGCTAAAGTTAAACGTTTTTGACGAATGGATTTGGACGTTGAGACAAAGCGCATTATATTTCCTTGTGAGTTGTGATTAGATGTCGAAAACAAAAGAAAATAAATAATAACATTAATGATAATAATTATCATTAATGTTTGAAAATAAATCTTCTCTCAAATGATGTGAAATTCGTTCTTACGCCAACATGGCAATGGCATCTTTACTCGCCCGCTGTCGCTCTTCAGCATTTAACTCAATGAGGCGGCCTTCTTTCATGAGTAACAGTCGATCTGCATGCTCAAAGTAACCATCATCGTGACTGATAATAAACAGCGTTTTACCGAGTGCTTTTAACTCAGGGATTAGGGTTTGATAGAACACGCGGCGAAACGCAGGGTCTTGGTCAGCGGCCCATTCATCAAGTAGCAAGATGTCTTTTTGTTCAGCGACAGCAATAAGCATGGCCAAGCGTTTGCGTTGTCCCTGCGAGAGCTTATCGGTAGACAGCTGGTTGTCAGCCACACTTATTTTATCTTGCAAGTCCAATTTATGCAGCCACGCATTGACCAGTGCTTTGTCTGGCTGCCGTCCTTGTCTGCCAATCAATTGCTTAAAAATATGCTGATCGCTAAAAATGGCAGAATACAGCTGTCTATAATCGGCATTATTCTGTGAATTAACGGGCTGTTTGTCGATGGTTACCGCACCTGTGGTAGGGGTGAAAATGCCTGTAATAATCTTGGCAAGTGTCGATTTGCCGCTACCATTCGCCCCGATCAGAAACACCACATCGCCTCGTCGTAGCGTTAGATTGACGTCTTTTAAAATATTACCAGAGTGATCGCTGTCTTTAGCTATTAATGCCTGAGCACCAGTATCATTGCTATTACTGACACTGCTATTACTGGCATTATCACTGGCATTATCACTGGCATTATCACTGGCATTCGAAACACTGTTATTGGAAACATTGTAGCGATAGTTAACATCAGTTAGCGAGATGGTTTGCCAGTGTTGGCTGGTGTTGTCCGTTCTAAATAAAGGTTGGTACTCAGCCAGTTCTAGCGATTGTATTTTGTCTAGGGCAACTTGAGCCGTCTGTAGTGTTGGATATGCACCGACGGCGTGAAGCAGCGGCGACTGCATAAATAGAATCGTTAAAGAAAAAGTGGTGGCGATGCCCATCGAGATGCCGAGATAATTTGATATGGCAAATATCACCCCAATCGATGCAAACATCATAATATTTGACCAGTTCACCGCTGATAAATGAAAAGTATCAGACTTGGTGACAGTCTTTTCATAGGATTTAGCATGGGCCAAAAAATCATCTGTATACAGTTTTTGTGCTCGGTGTTGGTTAAGTGCCAGCTCTTTACGACCTTCTATAATCGATTGATAATCCTGATATAAGGCGTCATTAATCTCTCTCAACTTTGTCAAATGTGTATAGACATGCTTGACCAATAGGGTGCTTATCCAAATCGTCATCGCAATCCAAAACATGACAATCAGCAGTAATGGTAGCGACAGCCAGCCCAGATATAACCCCACACCAACAGAGAGGATAACGCCTTGCACCAACTCCGGCATCCGAACAAAGGCGACGGTAATAGACTGAATATCTGAGGATAGACTGGCAAGTAACCGCGCACTACCCAAATGATCTATCTGAGGAACGGTGGTATCGATGATTTGTTTGACCAGCTTGGTTCTGAGCTCATAGACAAACTTGTGCCCCAAACGGGTGAGTGCATATTGCGATACAAAGGTAGTCACCAGCAACAGCAGTACGAGCAGAGCAAACTGCCCTAAGCTCGACCACGATAAGGTATTGAACACAGGCTGACTGATAAAGGTTTGGTTGATATAAGCAATGATACCCACACTGACGGCAGCATTGATTAAGTTGAGTAAAATGACTTTTAGAAAGGGCAGACGATACTGTGCCCAAATCATATGATGTAGAGAAACGCTGGCACGAGAGGACATAGTGACTCAGTAATAGTATGGATGTTTGATGGCATAAAAGGGAATAGGTCACACCTAATCCCTTTTACTGAAGTTCGTTAGATAAGTACGTTTTATAGTCAATTCTCTATAAAAGAATTACAGCGTTAACCTCGCTTCAAGTATTACATATACATCTGCACTGGGCTGCCTTGTACTACTTTTAAATTGAATCAACTATAGCTGATATATGTTAAAAATTGAATGTGGCTGACACTTTTAAGGCCGTTGGCTCACCTGCATTTAGATAGCCTGAATCTGCATAACCGCCTACTGACTGCCAATAATCTTCACCCGTGACATTGGTTACCACACCTTTTAGAGTAACGTCTTGTCCTGCTAGCATAGTGCGATAGCGTGCACCAAGGTCTAAGGTCGTATAACCATCAACCTTTAAGGTATTGGCATTATCCGAATAACGAGAGCCTGTGTGGATAATATCGCCCGTTAATGTCAGTCCTTCAACTGCGGCTAAATCATATTCTATGTTAACATTGCTCTGCAAGGTAGGCACACCAATCACTCGATTGCCATCTAATGCACTATCACCGGTGTCTTTTTGTTTGGCACTTAAATAACTGACGCCCGCATTGAGGCGCATGTTTTCACTTGGGCTACCAAAGACAGTCAACTCCACACCTTGATGGCGGTTTTCTCCAGCCGCAGTAAACGTATTTGAGTTGTTGATATAAGCACGTGGTTCATCAGTTCGGAAGACAGCGAGACTACTGCCAATCATGCCATTGTCGTATTTCACACCCAGTTCAGTTTGCTCACTCACGTACGGATCTAGATTTTGACCACCATTAGTGACAGCGTCATTATCGTTAGTTAGAGGCGCTCTTTTACCTGGTGCTAGACTTTCAATATAGTTACCGTAAATCGACCAGTCCATATTCGGTTGATAGACAATACCGATACTTGGGGTCCACTCACTCTTATCGTAATGAGCCGTTTCTGCCTGCGTGTTGGCATCATAGCTGGTGGTTTTTAAGTTCTGATGACGCACGCCTAAAGTAGTTTTTAGCTTATCGTCGAACAGTGATATGGTGTCTGCTAGCGCAAAGCTTTGGAACTGCTTTTCATTGGTTAATTTTGGATCGTCTAAGTTGCCGCCAAACGTAGTTGTACTTGTAAAAGGGACTTCCGTGTAGTCGGTAGGGCGATAAAAATTGGTTGCGAGTTGGTTACCAAAATCAAAAGCATAAGCGCCTTTTTCTTCTTGATCATAGAGGTTTGCGGCCAACACTAAGCTATGAGCCACTTCACCGGTTTGTAATTTACCACGTAGACCAAGCTCGGCGCTTTGTACTTTATCTTCTCGAGTATTGTCAAAGCGATAAACTGTACCCGCACCATCAACGTTGTTGACAGTTAACGTGGCTAGTGAGTTTTCTTCCTCGCCACTTCGCACACCGTAAGCACCATAAGCGGTGATATTGTCATTAAAGTCATATTCTCCTCGAATCGTACCAAAGACATCTTTTTCATCTGAGTACGTCCAAGGCTGCGCCCAATTTTTTGAGCCATCTGGCGCATTTGGTACACTAGACACCCCACCAAGATTGACACTAGGACGAGTCTCTGACAGCTTATTGTCTTGCCAGCCTAAATCTGCTGATAGGCGATACTGATCCCCTCTATAGTCCAAACCAAGTGCAGCCAGACCCAAGGTCGACGACTCATCATCGATAGCACTGTCACCATCTTGATAAGCAGCATTAAAACGAACACCAATAGCATCATCGCTACCAAAGCGATCACTGACATCTACCGCGACCTTACCTTGGTCACCTTGACCATAACCAAGCGTCACTTCACGTAGCGGGTCATTGCCAGCACGTTTTGGTAATAGGTTAATCGTACCACCTGCGTTACCGCCACTAGGTGCGGCACCATTTAGCATGGCAGAAGCGCCGCGTTGGACTTCAACACGCTCAAATAATTCGGTGGCGATATACTGTCGGGGCAAAATACCGTATAAGCCATTAAACATCGTATCATCTGATGTGGTGATAAAACCGCGCATAAAGTAGGCTTCTTGAAAGTTACCAAAACCCCTTGCCACGCGAACAGTAGGATCCTTTTTGAGTAGATCGCCTACACTTTGGGCTTGCTGATTGGTGATATATTCATTGGTGTATGAGGTGGTAGAGAACGGCGTATCCATGATGTCTTGGTTACCCAAGATTCCGACGCGGCTACCGGTCGCAACTTGGCCACCTTCATAAGCATCTGGCAATCCATCCGCTGAAGCATCAGCGCTACTAGTGACGACGATAGTATCAAGTACCACATTAGGAGTGGTTTGAGCATCTACATCATCTGCCTGTGCCCATGCCGATTGACTCGTTGTTAATACGATGACAGAAGTAGATAGACAGGTTGAGCATAGTGTCTTTAAAGATAGGGATTTCGTCGATACCAACCTCGAAGGTATAGATACTAATCGTAGAGAAGAACCAGATACATTCGAAAGATTAAATAACGCAGCAGATAAGCGAGACAGTTGCATGAATATTTCCAGCATGTAATTTAAATCGTTATTATATTGATAATAATTTTCATTATCAATATTATTGCGGAACTAATGCTAAATATATTTTCAGGTTAAAATTCTAAATGTATTATTTATATTGCCAATAGTGGTCTTGCCTGCTCAATTCCTTATTTTGAAATGTAAGGCATCTGCATTATCGTCGCTTTGTGCCTTGTCTGGAACAATTTTAGCGATCAGCAGTGCCTATTTGCGAATGTTCAACACGCCCTACTTTTAATTATCTATAAATGTCAGGTAGATTATTCACTACTTTAAAGTTCGAATTCTTAGTTTCCTAAGCTCCTCTTAAGGTTTGTTTGTTGTAATAGCGGTAGAGCAGACGATGTGATGGCGAGTCTACTAGCGGTATCTCGCCTAGATTCGATGTTTAGCAATCACGTCGTCAAAAACAAACGAACCATTAAAGGAGTGACGGTCATGACCCAACATAGCACAAGCAATCCGGCGCACGAGCCTGATATGTCTTTATCAAATACTCCTAAAACTCGACAAGTACGAGTTTGGGATATGTTGGTCAGAGTGACTCACTGGGCCGTCGCGGCTGGTATCACTGCCAATTTGCTGTTTACCGAAGAAGGTAGTGAGCTGCATCAATATGTCGGTTATATCGGGGTGGGGCTAGTGGTTGTCCGTCTACTTTGGGGATTTGTGGGGACACGTTATGCACGTTTCAGTGACTTTTTCCCCACGCCATCTCGTATCAAACGCCATTTATCTGATTTGAGTATTCGCCACACAGACGAGCAGCATTTGGGTCATAATCCATTGGCTGCCATCATGATGTTTGCGTTATGGGCGGTGATTATTGGCTTGGGTATTAGTGGCTATCTGATGGAAGCCAATATTTTTGCCAGTAAAGATGTCCTTGAAGAAGTTCATGAGATACTGGCCAATAGTTTATACTTACTGGTGCCGCTGCATATTATCTCTGCGATTGCCATGAGCTATTGGGAGCGGCAAAACCTGATCAAGTCGATGATAACGGGTAATAAAACGGTGACGCCGCGTCGCCCACAATAAAAAAAGACAATAGAGTACATAACGTAATAGGACAGTCATGGCACGCATACTATTAATAGAAGACGATAGCAATATCGCTGAAGGTTTGGTCGTTGGGCTCAAAAGCCATGGTATGATGGTCGATTGGTTTAGTGATGCCAAGCAAGGTGAGATGGCACTGCAAGAGGGTATGTTTGACGCGGTGCTACTTGATTTGACTTTGCCAAGAGGGGATGGCATGACGGTGCTACAAAATTGGCGCTACAAACAGCTAGATACGCCGGTATTGATCATTACGGCTCGTGACGCGATTGCCAACCGCGTGGCTGGACTCAATGCGGGCGCCGATGATTATCTGGTCAAGCCATTTGCACTAGACGAAGTGGTTGCCCGCCTGCAAGCCTTGATACGGCGCAGTCAAGGACGTAGCCAGCCTGAGATTCGTTATGGTGACGTCGCTTATTGGCCGCACAATCACCGAGTCTCTTATCAAGGCCAAGTCGTTGAGCTCACCATCAAAGAAGTGGCGATACTCGAGCAAATGCTGACCCATCCCAAACAGATTCACAGCCGCGCAAGCTTAGAGGACAAGCTCTACGGCTGGCAACAGGATATTGAGAGCAATGCCATTGAAGTACATATCCATCATTTACGCAAAAAGCTGGGCAATGACTTTATTTTAACCAAACGTGGCATCGGCTACTATCTCAATCCAGCCCATAATCATTAATATGTTTATATTCAATTTGGCTTTCAATATACAAACCATATATGAGCAACCTATGAGCTTATGAAAAGTATCCAGCAGCGACTGTTCATCTCCTTACTCATTGGTCTGCCTTTGCTGTGGCTTATCACATCGAGCTTTATTGCTTGGCGGTTGTGGCACGAAATCAATGAGATGAATGACACACAAATCACCCAAGTGGTTCGTTACTTGATGGGCATATCCGCCAATGACGATGAGCAAAGTGACCGCGACAATAATAACGAGACAGAGCACAATGGAAAACCCGTCGCCAAAATATATAATTTAAAAAGTAAGGCGCTGTCAGGTGATCTGGGTGATGCAGAAGACGATTACATGGGTTTTGCTATTTGGGATAAAGAGGGGAATCTCTTAGCGGCTGACGAGAACGGACAGTCGTTTTCTTTTTTGCCCAATCAGCGCGGTTTTGTAGAAGAGGACAACGCTATTTATCAGCGTCTAAACCCTTTTAGTAAACGCTGGCGGTTGTTTTATGCGCATGATGACTATCGTAGCGATGATATGGGTGAGGAGCGTGTGATTGCCATTGGTCAAAGCCTTGCCTCTCGTAGAGAAATGATTGTTGAAGCGATGTCTGTGCAAGTACTGCCGATGTTAATTGGGCTGCTTTCCTTAATGATCTTGACTATCGGATTGATACGACACGGACTGATGCCATTAAGTCAGATTAGTTCTGAGGTAGAACAGCGCAAGCCGCAAGACGATCGTCCGATTACAGCGGACGTCCCACAAGAGATTCAGCCTTTAGTGACCGCGTTAAACGTGTTGTTTGTGAAAGTGGCAGACACTCTAGCACGGGAGCAGCGCTTTACCGCTGATGCCTCTCATGAGCTGCGTAGCCCACTGGCTGCGCTCAAACTACAAGCCGATCTTTTGCAGCAGCAGCTATTACAGCTGTCTGGTATAGAAAACGACAGTCAACTGTTTTATCACACGCAAAAAATCAGCGATGGTATTGAGCGCGCCACCCATTTGGTCGATCAGTTATTGGTGTTAGCCAAAATAGAGCCGCAACAGCAGTTGCCTTTTGAGCAATTAGAACGTCCAGACTGGCTGATGCTCACCGATACTGTGCTGAGCGACGTCAACCGCTTAGCGCGTGAAAAACACATCCAATTAAAACGTACCGTACACTGTGACAATTCTGCCGATATTTTACCCATTCTTATTAATCCAGTGTTGTTTAAACTATTAATCCGTAACCTATTAGACAATGCCATTCGTTATTGCCCAGAGGGCTGCCAGATTGAACTGCAGTTGGATACTGATAGTATCAAAGTGGTGGATAATGGCTTGGGCGTCGACCCAGAGCAGCTAGCGCGGCTAAGCGAGCGCTTCTATCGTCCAGCCGGTCAAACCCAAATAGGTAGTGGGCTGGGGCTATCAATTGCCAATCGAATTGCCGATCTGCACAATCTTACCTTAGCATTTGCCAACCGCCCTCAACCAGAAACAGGCTTTATCGTAACGGTCAGCAGTAAGAACGCACTCTCAAAACCGTTATAAGACATAAAGCATACTGTATTAGTCTGTATCAGTTACACTAGGGCATACCCATTCGCGTTTCTACCTTTTGAGGATTTTATGCATCATTCTATTCATGACGAAGCACATTTGAGCAATCGCAATCATTGGTTGAGGGCAGCAGTGCTGGGGGCGAACGATGGGTTGATTTCGACCGCCAGTCTATTGGTTGGGGTGGCTGCTGCCAGTACAAGCAGTCAGACATTGCTGCTGACAGGTATGGCGGCGCTGACCGCAGGTGCATTATCAATGGCGGCTGGCGAGTATATCTCGGTCTCATCACAGGCGGATACCGAAAAGGCGGATCTCGATAAAGAGCGACATGAGCTGAGGCACAATGCTGAGCGTGAGCTGCTTGAGCTCACCAAAATTTATGAGGCGCGTGGACTTGAGCATGATTTGGCGCATCAAGTGGCCGTGAGCTTGACTGAGCACAATGCGTTAGAAGCCCATGCCCGTGATGAGATTGGCCTGACGGATATTAGCGAAGCAAAGCCCATTCATGCCTCAGTGGCTTCAGGACTATCATTTATAGCGGGGGCGATACTACCCATTATTGGGATATTACTGTTACCAGCGGAAACACTGGTTTGGTCATTGTCATCTTTGACAATATTGGGTTTGATGCTACTTGGGATCATCTCTGCTCGTCTAGGCGGTGCACCTGTGATCCCTGCGACTACCAGAATCGTGGTTTGGGGCGTGCTTGCCATGGTGGCAACCTCGTTAATTGGTCGCTTATTTGGTGTGGCAATTTAAAGGCAAACTCACTCACTCCACGATTGCCTAACTGATTATCATGATTTTCTAGCATACTGTTTGATGGTGGGCAGGTCTTTGACAATGGCGTTGCCAACGATGTTGGGAAACAATCGATTGAGCCATGCAAAAAAACGTTCGGGAAACCCCAAATGCTGATGCGCTTGTTTGGTTGATATAAAGTGAATCAGTGCCTTTGCGACGGTCTCAGGCGAGTCCATTTTTACTTTCAATGCCTCGTTCATAGCGACGACGGCATCGTTATTCATGGTGGTCTTGGTGGCTCTGGGCGCAAAATAGCGAAACGTCACTGAGGTGTCGGCATACTCGCGGCCTAACGCTTCACTTGCACCGCGTAAGGCAAACTTGCTTGCGCTATAAGCACTAAAACCTGGATAGCCAATACTGCCAAAGGTTGAGCCAACGCTGATAATTTGGCTCGGGCTAGGCTGCGCTATCAAGATAGGTAGCAGTCTTTTTATAAGCTGTAGTGGATACGCCACATTGACGAGCATCATCTGTTCAATCGTGTCATCATTTTGATCCGTGAGCAAAGCAAAATCATTGATACCTGCGTTGAGTATGACTGTATCAATGACGTTTCTATGGCCTTGTGTCATTTCACCCAGTCCCTCTACCAGTAGCGATTGCGATGTCTGCGAGCTTAAATCACACGTATGAGACACAAGTGGGATATCAGGATAGTCTTTGGTCAACTCATCTACCAAATGAGTCAAGGTTTGGTTGTTACGCCCGACCAAAATGACAGGCTGATTATTGGCACATAATTGCCGTGCGATCTCCTGCCCGATACCACCCGTGGCACCGATTAGCATGGTGTAATTGAGCGTAGCTTGTACTAGGTCTGATTGGCCATTAGCTGGTGTCATGATATCGCATCCTTGTTGAACATTGATTGTTAGAGCACGGACTATTGAAGCGCGGATTGTGGTGAGATGTGCTGTTGCTAATCGTTTGAGTGATTCATGCCATGCCTAATGCCAAGCCCCATCGCAATATACAGCTTACGCTCTGTTAAAGGCACATCAATTTGTCGACGACCATGCATGATGCGTTTGTTGTCGAGTATCACCACATCGCCATTTTGCCACGCAATGTCTTGAGTGTATTTTTCACAAAGCTGAGTCAGCTCATCTAGGAGCGCATCATCAACGTGTTGACCGTTTGCTAGGGTGAACTCAGGTTTTTCATAGTTAAATGAGGGCCCAAGTAAGGTATTTGCAAAGGCCAGTTGACCGCTTACGTTGTCTTCTCGAATTGCAGGTATCTGTAATACGTACCGAACGCCGCCGTCTGTCTGAGGTTCTACGTGATGCGTTAACGTCTTGCTCGTCGTCGCCGTGATAAATGTCTCTAAATCATCCAAGCTTATTTGATCGGCGTCTGCTCTGCCGGTCGCAGTCGCCACATAATTTTGCCAAATAGCCTGAGGCAAATAGCGACTGATACGCATCGGCTGACTAAAGGTGGCTTTTAGCTCAGGTGATAGCGCTTGATACACTGCATGCCCATCACATATCGTTGTTTGTGAGCCTTTTTTGGCGCTCAATTCACTAAAAAAAGCAATGACGTCAGGCGGCATCGGCGTATTGCCATTTTCGATATGTAGTCCAATAGCATGCGTGCCTGCATCCACTTTTTGCGCTTCAGAAGTGATGTTTTGGCGGGCGGGATCGTAGGTCAAGGTTTGACAAAGTTGACTCATCAACTGGCTAAACGTCTCTACATCGTAGTGATAGCCTCGAAGTAACGTCCAACCATGGGTTTGCAACTGCATTAAAATATCAGCGGTTTTAGGCAGGGATACGCTAGCAGACGCGTGGGAGGTTGGTGCCTTAAAAGTGTCAAGTTCGATAACGTCGCTTTTTATCAAGTTGCTTTGTATCAGGTCGTTTTCTATCAAATCATTTGGCATAAGAGTGGTTTGCATAATATGGTCCTATTGTTGCACTGCTGGTAAAAGCGTCTGTTATAAGCCGAGTGCCGATTGATAAGCGGTAAAAATGTGCGCGCGTCGCAGTTTGCCGTTATCAGTCAATAATTCATTGTCCGTACTAAAAGGGTGCTCGGCGAGATGCCACTGTTGGATACGCGCATAGTCAGGCAAGGTTTGGTTAACGACATCTATCGCTTGCGCAATCGCAGATTGTGGATCATTGCTCGTTGCGACCATGTTGGGGTTGGCGACTATCACCGCAGACAAATGCGGCTCATTATCTCCGAGTACCGCGACCTGATAAATAATGGGCTGCGTTGAGAGCTGCGCTTCTACCCATTCAGGCGAGATATTACGGCCAAAACTACTGATGAGCACGTTTTTGCGTCGACCCGTGATGTATAAATAGCCGTCGTCATCTAAATGACCGATATCCCCTGTGGCAATGATGCCATTGTCATCCTTACTATTGTCATGGTTTAAGTAGCCTTGCATCGCATTGCCCTTTACCATTACTTCGCCACTATCTGCGATGCTGACCGAGGCGTGAGGCATAGGTTTGCCCACACTGCCTTCGCGCTTTGCTTTTGGCGTATTGAGACTGACTACCGAGCCGCATTCAGACAAACCATAGCCTTCATAAACAGGCAAGCTTAAGGCACTGGCGTCTTGTAGTAATTGAGGGGAGACTTTGCCGCCGCCGACTGCCATAAACTTTAATGATGGCACAGCAGCATTGGCGCTGGATTTGGTTGCTCCCTTGTCTGCCATGTGCTCACAAATGGCTTTTAGCATTTGCGGTAATAAAATAACGCTGGCGATATCGTATGTTTGTACCGTTGTCATCAAGCGCTTGGCATCAAATGCTTGATTGGATAACAAACCAAATTGATCAATACGCCCCGTCACTAAGGTGCGCCCCATATATAGACTCACGTAAATACCTGCCACGTTTTCTAATAAAGTGGCAAAAGGCAAGACGCTTAAATGACTAAAATTGCTTGTGGCATTGCTCACTTTTGGCGCGTTAGCATCATCTGTCAAGGTATCAGCGAGCGCACCCGATAACGACTCGACAATACGCATCAATGTCTCTTGACCCAAACACACGCCTTTTGGCATGCCCGTACTGCCTGAGGTGTAAGTCACTTTGCAAAAATCGCTGGCAGTAGAGGAGTTTTGAGCGGTGAAGGTATGGTCAGTGATGGTGCCAGCAAGTTGATAAAAACGGCCTGTGATATGAGTCGCCTGCTCAGACTTGATGGCTTTTGTCTCTGGTGTATCAGCAATTATCCAATTATCCGTATTGTCTATGGTTGGCAGTTGTAAACCAGCGGCAACGTATACCATCTCTATCTGCGCATCTTGTAGTAAGTGCGCAATTTGCGCGGCACTAAAAAATAAGGGGATGGGCACAACAACCGCGCCGACGGTACTCAATGCCAAATCGAGTATGATCCAATCTATATCGTTATGCGCATATAAGGCGACACGCTTGCCTTGCCATGTTTCTAATGTTTGATGAAGCGCGGATAGCGTGCGTTGTAGCTGATCATAAGTTAGGCTGGTCGTGTTATGGTCAGCTATCGTTTGTATCGCCACCTGCTTGGGAGTTTGGCGGGCATGCTGACATATCGCGGTATAAATGGGGGTCATGTTATTCTCACTGTCTTGTGGTGGTGCAGTGTTATTGGTTGGCTAATGCATGCGTATTAAACGGCTATCTTATTTAGCGTCAAACGCGTGGTAGCATTCATCTCTAACGTTTCGGTATAGCGATAATGTGGGGCGCATACCCGCTTAGCATCGGCCACATTGATAGCGACGACCAAGGGATTATGCTGATAGTAATGGCCCCATGAGGATACTTGCTCAGGGTCTTCTAGCGCTTCTGCCGTGGCCTTGGCAATGACATGACTGCGAATGCCCATATGTGCCAATATATGCCGTACCGCATCGGTGCCAGTACACACGACCCAGTCTGCTTTGGTTTGGTGTTCATGAGTCGTAGAATTCAGGGTGGGGGTGGATAAATAAAACACCAAAAATGCTATCATAAGCCGCGCGCTACCCGCACAACCTGATGCCAAATTGCCAATCTCAAAAATGCGCTGGCGACTGACTGGCTCGCCTGCCACTCTGCTGATCTCATGTTGTATCGGCGTGTTCAGATACTGCTCTAAAAATATCTTATCTTCACAGATAGGCTTTAGACCGATAGCAACGCTCGTCCCTTTAAATGTAGGTAACGCATTATCATCAGTGGATAACCAATCGCCATAGGATGACATATCGGCAAAACCTGAAAACAAAATGGGCATAAAGTAGCTTAATCGGGCGTGATGGATATACGCATATATGCGTTTGATAAATGCCTGGGCATCTTGGTTTTGGGCATAGGAAGCAGGCGATGTCGCTATTGGCATTTGTGTACTGGCACGAATATAGAGGGAGGAGGGTATGCCTTGCACTTCCAATATTGACATTGGCTTAACCGCTTCAATATAAAAGGTCGTATTTAGAACATTCTGTAAGGTATGAGTGCTATCAATAGATAATGACATCAGCTGTCTCCAAATGGTTAAAAGCTTTTAGCACGATTAACATCATGAAAGCATCATAAAGGAGCAACCTTAACTGAACCTTAAGATAGTATCGTCTTTAACAGGCGATATAGTTAGTTAGCAGTCGATATAGTTAGAAACGAGTATTTAGCCCAGTATTTAACCTCCATTCATGTGCAGTAATCACGGACATGATTAGTCCTAAAGCCGTAAACCGACTCAACTGCTGACTTATCATCCTCAAAAACTGCATGTATCAGTCCTTATACTATAGAAAATAGTCCAGTATAAATTCAAAAAAATGATATTTACAATAGGTGTCAATGGTTTTTAGCCAACAATAAGTTGCCATTATAATAACTTTGACTGTGATTATATTTTGAGTTTTTTGGTGTTTATTTATCAGTCAAACAAGAATTTAGGTGCTGCAAACGCCGTCAACATCGAGAGTGAAATCGGTGTGAATCTCATCGCGCCTAATAATATTTACCTACTCCCTAATAAAAACCATATCAGTGTGTTTGAGCCTACTGGTTCTTATTGATATGCTATTTAGTTTTTATTCAATTGTGGAAGACAACTATGACTTTACTGCTTCACCGCTTGTATTCTTTTCGCCGCTGTCCCTATGCCATGCGTGCCCGTCTCGGTCTTTTATTTGCCGAGCAGTCTGTAGCGCTGCGGGAGGTTACGCTGAAGAATAAACCAGAGCAAATGCTAGCGATTAGCCCAAAAGGGACAGTACCCGTTTTACAGTTGGCGGATGGGACCGTCATTGAAGAAAGTGACGAGATTATGATGTGGGCACTTGCGCAGAATGACCCACACGGATTACTGGATAAAAATACATTACCGCAAGCAAATGAATTGATTGCACAAAATGACAATGAGTTTAAATATTGGCTAGATCGATACAAATATGCAGATCGGTATCCTGAGATGACGCAGAGCGAGTATCGACAGCGCGGCGAGGTGTTTTTGCAGGTATTGGAGACGCTATTGACAAAAAATGTCTATCTATTAGGAGACAGTGTGACCACAGCGGATATTGGTATCATGCCGTTTGTTCGTCAATTTGCGCATGTTGATCGTGAGGTGTTTTATGGTTTGCCATACCCTAAATTGCAGCAGTGGTTACAAGATTGGCTTGCGCATCCGTTATTTTTGCAAGTTATGACTAAGTTTGAACCATGGCAAGAAGGCGATGAGGTGGTGATTTTTCCTTGTTAATATCTAGTATTTGAAGTTATTTATATGATCACATGAGTGGTGAGTGGTAGGTAAAGTATAGATTTGAAAGAACGTAGGAGAATACACATTGTATACTTGTAGTGGTCAAATATTTTTAGACAGTACTTAAGAGGTTTTTGTTGAAATAAAGTCTCTCTTTCTTGCTCGGTGTTAAATACTCATTAAAGCTGTGTGGTCTTACACTTTGATAATAGCCCCAAATATAATCATTTACTGCCTGCCAAGCCTCATCAATATTGTCATAGCCGTTTTTTGGCATCCACTCTGTCTTAAAGCTTCTAAAGAACCTCACATGTTTTTCAAGCTCTTGTATACGCCGTAATTCAGGCGTTAGGGCTTTGCCTTCTGATGGCATGACACCTTGCTGTTCTTTACGGTATTTATATACCCAATTCTCTAAGGTGGTTTTGCCGATACCTAATGAGTTGGCTACTTCTGGTATCTTCCTGCCTTGATCTTCAACCAGTTTAATGGCTTCTAGCTTAAATTCTTGGCTGTAGCGTCCGCGTTTGGTGGTCATATCTTCTCTCCAGTTTTGGTGATAGTATAACCTCTTATCTACTGTCCTATTTCATTATGCCACTACAATGACACCTGCTGAGTACAGGCAGGTGGCTTAATTATTCTACGATGATGTTGTGTTAAGAATGGGGTATTTACAATGAGGTAATTCCGCTTATGGAACATTTAGCAGGCCTAACAAGACCGTAAGTTGACCTCCCTGCGCTACACTTCAGCCGGTAAATTATGGCAGCGTTGATATCACTACCACTTGCCAAGTTGAATACACTGATGACTATCTAACTTGTAAGCCATAATTACTTTAGTTTGAATTAAAGTGAGTGAATGCATAGACTGAAGCAAGTAATGTTGTCTTCAGTCTATGTTCGTAGTTCGATTACACTTATTCTATAGGAGACGGCTTACCGTGCGGGCTTGAGCGTAGGTACTGTTTGGGCGCTTTGACGGTTGCGCCAAGCTCGGCCGCCGCGTGCCACGGCCAGTGCGGGTCATAGAGGATACCGCGTGCCAAGGCAACCGCGTCCGCTTGCTGCTCGGTGATGATGCTTTCTGCCTGCTCGGCCTCGGTGATTAGGCCCACGGCAATGACGGGTATATTGACCGCTTCTTTTACGGCTGCGGCAAAAGGTACTTGATAGCTCGCCTTTACAGGGATTTGCTGCTCTGGGCTCAGTCCTGCGGTGCTCACATGGATATAATCACAGCCTAATGCTTCTAAGGCTTTAGCCAGCTCAATCGTTTGGGTAAGGTCCCAGCCGCCTTCGACCCAATCGGTTGCAGAAACCCGCACGCCCACTGGCTTGTCACTTGAAAACTCAGCCCGAACCGCTGTAAACACGTCAAGTAACAAGCGCATTCTGTTTTCAAGACTGCCGCCGTATTGATCATCACGCTTGTTAGAAAGCGGCGATAAAAACTGATGCAATAGATAGCCGTGCGCACCATGCAGCTCAATTAAGTCAAGCCCCAGCGTATCTGCGCGTTTTGCTGCATTCACAAAATCACTGATGAATGTATCAATGTCATTTTGATCCATTGCTGTGGGTACAGTAGAGTTTTCGTCATACGCAAGCGCTGATGGTGCCACCGTTTGCCAGCCATTTACCTCATCAGGGGCAATCGAGCCGTCGCCGTCCCATGGTTTTTTGGTTGACGCTTTACGCCCAGCATGGGCCAACTGGATGCCTATCGGCATTGGGCTGTACTGTCTGACAGCAGTGAGCGTTTTATCCAGTGCCGCTTGCGTCCTGTCATCCCATAATCCCAAATCAGCATAGCTGATGCGTCCTTGCGGGTTGACCGCCGTCGCTTCTAAAATAAGTAGCCCTGCACCGCTCAAACTCATCTGACCGATATGAATCGTATGCCAATCGCTTGCCGCGCCGTCATTGGCAGAGTACTGGCACATAGGAGCGATGATAATACGGTTATCTAATGTAAGTTGCCCAAGTTGTAAAGGCGAAAAAAGCTGGCTCATAATAAATCCTTAAAAAAACGCGCTTTGCTTAAAGGCATGGAAAATAACAGGAAAAATCGATATAAATGGTTTATATAATTAGCGCTTGAATACATGATGGGGATGAATGGTTTTTTTTATAGGGTACATTTAAGTGAGGCTAGCTGATATATAGATTACTCTCAATCATGTTTTTCATATGCAGCAGGCGAGGGGCGATGTCTTCTTCTAATTTGGTGCGACTCAGGATAAAACTTGGCGCGCCGCAGTTAAACGTGAGCAAACCTTCCGTCGGGTGCATCAGCGCAATGGCAACCGCATTGACATCCTTTTGCCATTCACTGATAGAAAAACAATAGCCGTAATCTTCATAATCTTGAAAGGCTTTGTCCAGCCCTCGTCTGATCTTTAGCCAATCATCCTTGTACTTATTGCGAATCGCATTTAGGATAAATTCTTGCTCAGCAGGCGGCATGCTGGCGAGGCAAGCGCGTCCCATTGAGCTTAAATGAATGGGGAGATATGAGCCGATATTGCGCTGCATGGTCGTGCTACCAGCGCCCTGTACCACATTGAGATAGACCATCATCAACCGATCGCGAGTCGCCATGGCCACCGCACTATTGGCATAATCTGCCAGCTCTTCCATATAAGGGGTCGCGAGGTTATTGATGGAGATGTTGGTCATCATGGTATAGCCAAACCCAAGTACGCCGGTTGAGAGCTGATACTTACTGCTCGTAGTAGACTGTTTGAGATAGCCTAATTTGACCAGGGTATAGGTGAGGCGAGTGATGGTACCCTTAGGAATCCCTGTCAGTTGACTCAGCTCTTGATTGCCCAGATAAGGTCGCTTCGGGGTAAAACAGCGCAGTAGCTCAAGACCACGAGCCAACGCGGTGACAAATTGTCTGTCGTTTTTGCCCTGCATCTCTGCAATGGGTTCTAACAACTCCATATGCATCTCATTATTAGGGTCGTCATTGGCAAAGGTGTCGTTCGTCATAGGCGGTCTATTATCCCAATTCAGTCCATACAAGCATAGTAAAATTATCACTACCTAGCGTCACCGTGAGCCAGTATTGCTCTATAGAACAAGTGTTTAGCAAATACTCATTATAGGCTTTATCACTGACTCACAGTCACATACCAAAGGCAGTTTATCTTGTTCATTATACTATATTACCGTACATTTATATTCTCAGCATAGCATGATATGGGAGATTGTTTCGCTATGCGGTATGAACGGTCGTAATATAGGGAGTCAACGGCATTATAAAAGATTTTATGAGGCCTCTTGTGGATCATACTGCTTTTCTTTGATAAACAAAGTTGGGATCAGACCACATAAGAAGTAAGCACCTGCCATCAGCAGCAGACCTGCACCGATGGAGTTATGCATGGCCATATAGCCAATAGCAACAGGGGCAATCACAGAACCAAGTCGTCCGATATTAAAGGCACCGCCAATGGCTGTCCCTCGAATAGCTGTTGGGAAGCTCTCGGTCAGATAGGTAGCATTGATAGCATAAGGAATCCCATATAAAAAACCAAAGGTAATCATTAACCAGCCAATGTTCTCTGGGGTGTGCGTGTATACCAAAATAGGGATAAACAGTGCAGTACCCATGGTACCAAAGGCAAAGACGATCTTGCGGCCGATTTTATCTGCCATAAATCCTGCCACTACTTTGGCAAACATCATGGTCAAGTAAGTGCCCGCCATATATAGCGCCATCTCTTTAAACTTAATTCCAAGCTCGGTCTCTAAATAAGACGGCAACCAGTTGCTTACCCCAAAATACCCGAACAGTAACAACCCTGAGCTCATCGACCACAATATAAACATGATGCGATGCTTGGGATTTTCAAAGATAGCTTTGTATGGGTTTTCCGCTTTTTTGGTTGTGTCCTTTTCGCCGCTTAATTTGCGCGCACGCGCCTCTTTCCAGGATTGTGGCTCAGGTACTAAGAAGTACATGGAAATGGCTAGCAGCAGTGGCAAAAACGTCAATAGATATAAAGTGCGCCAGCCATAGCTAGGGATGATCCATGCTGAAACGCTGGTAATCACCAAAGATCCGAGCGTAAACCCTGTCATGAGCGCGGCAAGTACCGTGGTTCGATGCTTCGTCGGCACCATCTCAGACATCAACGTGTTGGTGGCGATATATAAGCTGCCAAGCCCTAAGCAAGCAATAAATCTTAGTGCCACAAACTGCTCATAGCTCTGCACAAGCCCACTAAAACCAGACAGGATAGAAAACATCCCAGTCGCCAGAACGATCACGCGTACCCGTCCGAAGCGGTCACAGGCCCAGCCACCAAAAACCCCGCCAATAGCCATGCCAAACAATGACCAGCTGCCCAGCGCGCCAGCTTGTACATTGGTCAATCCAAATTCTTGCTTGAGACTAGAGAGGGTAAAAGCAAGAATACCGATGTCAGCGCCATCACATAGCAATACCAAAAAACAAAAAACAAAGGCCAGCTTCCAAGGCTGTTTTTGGACCGCGCTTGCGCTTGGGTCTGACGTTATAGCGACACTTTTCACAATGTATATCCTTATCGTTGTGAGAATCAAAGTCTGAGTTATAAAAAGAAGGGAACGGCATCAGCATCCTAGCAAATACCGCCTTGTGTTTTGGTGAGTACGCCTGCGAGATATATTACTCGCTGGCTTCTTTGATCATGTTGCGGGCAATGATAACTTGCTGAATTTGGGTCGTACCTTCATACAGACGATAGAGACGCACATCACGATAAAAACGCTCAATACCATAATCTGCGATATAGCCTGCGCCGCCATGGATCTGTACGGCTCTATCCGCCACGCGGCCACACATCTCGGTGGCAAACATTTTGGCGCATGAGGATTCGGTCACGACATCTTTGCCTTCATCACGTAGACGCGCCGCATCTAGTACCATGGATTTGGCGGCATAAATCTCTGCTTTTGAGTCAGCGAGCATGCCTTGAATGAGCTGAAAACTGGCAATAGGCTGCCCAAATTGCTTACGCTCGACGGCATAATGTAATGCATCATTTAGCATGCGAGTGGCGGCGCCAGTACTGGCGGCTGCAATGTGCAAGCGCCCTTTATCAAGAACTTTCATCGCCGTTTTGAACCCAACACCCTCGACACCGCCAATGAGCGCATCGGCTGGTACGACACAGTTGTCAAAGATGACATCGCAGGTATGCGCGCCTTTTTGGCCCATTTTTTTGTCAATTTTGCCCAAAGTAATACCCGGTGTGTCACTCTCCACAATAAATGCCGAAATGCCGCCAGCGCGTTTGTTTTGTGGGTCAGTACGTGCCATGACAGTGAATATACCCGCTTGCGGGGCGTTGGTGATATAGCGCTTGGTACCGTTGATGATATAAGTATCACCATCTCTAACAGCGGTTGTCTTTAGTGAGGCCGCATCTGAGCCTGAGTCAGGCTCGGTCAAGCAAAATGAACCAATGATCTCCCCACTGGCGAGGCGAGGCAGATACTTCTGCTTTTGCGCTTCTGTCCCATCAATCACAAGACCAGAGGAGCCAATACCGTTATTGGTGCCAATCAGTGAGCGAAACGCGGGGGAGGTACGTCCCAGCTCAAATGCCAAGGTCACTTCTTCTTCCATCGTGACACCAAGACCACCGTACTCTTCAGGAATGGTCAGCCCAAATAGCCCAAGCTCGCGCATCTGCTCGATGATCTCTTCTGGTAGGCGATCGTTTTCTGCCACCCAGTGCTCCAGAGGAACGAGTTGGTCATTAACGAAGTTGCGGATGGTATGAGTGATATGGTCGAGGGTTTCTTTATCTCTAATCATATGAGTCTTCCTTGTTGGATAAATGCCTGTTTGATTGATGACTGATAGTCATAATGGTTTTTAACCTGATAGTCATAACGGCTTTTTGACGATGTTAGTCATGTGACGTCCTTGGATGATTAGCATAATCGATGAATAAGTAAATTACAATAGTTTTGGTTTAAAAAACCGCATTGCGGTATTTTTATTATAAATATGATAATTATTCTCTATAATTTTTCTCATTTAACCAATTTTTGCCCTTCACAAACCAAAATAAACAGTATATATTGATATTAAATACCGCATAGCGATATTTTTATTTCAAAATAATCGTTTTAATATGTTTTTGTACTTTATTATGTATTTGTACTTTATATCGGAATGAGGTTTAAGGAGTGGATCATGGAAGAGCAACTCATTATTTGTGAAAAACCAAAAGAGGGCGTGAGTGTCATCACGCTCAATCGACCCAAAGTGCGCAATGCACTAAACAGTGAGCTACGCCAACAAATGGCAGATTTGTTCATTCAGTTAAATGATGATCCACACACCAAGGCGATCGTGCTGACGGGTGGTGATAAGGTGTTTGCCGCTGGTGCCGACATCAATGATTTTTTGACGACTGGCACAGCAGATATGTATTTGCGTCGTAGCGAGCGCTATTGGGATGCCATCACTCATTGCCGCAAGCCCATCATCGCGGCTGTCAATGGTTACGCACTTGGCGGTGGCTGTGAGCTGGCCATGCATGCTGACATCATCATCGCTGGCAAATCTGCCAAATTTGGGCAGCCCGAGATCAAAATAGGACTCATGCCAGGAGCAGGAGGCACGCAGCGTTTGTTTCGTGCCATTGGCAAACACAAAGCCATGAAGATGGTACTGACGGGCGATATGATCAGTGCTGATGAGGCGGACACAATGGGGCTGGTCTCTGAAGTCGTCGACGATGAGGCTGCCATTATGCGTGCCATCGAGATTGCCGAGCAGCTATCAAAGTACTCTCCTATTGCCTTAGCGCAAATCAAGGAGGTGGCAACGCTGGGTGCTGATATGCCTTTAGAAGGCGCGTTAGCACTGGAGCGTAAAGCCTTTCAAATTCTGTTTGATACGCATGACCAAAAAGAAGGCGCCAAAGCTTTTTTGGAAAAGCGCTCAGCCGACTATCAAGGCTATTAAGGGGCAGATGCCGCTTATCTCTTTTGTCCACGCCGACCAACTCTTATCGCAAACTATGTAGAGAAACATTATGACCGTGAATACACTTGCCATTGTTGGCACTGGTATTATGGGTATGGGTATTGCCCAAATTGCTGCCCAAGCTGGTATCCAAGTCCTTTTATATGACGCCAAAGCAGGCGCAGCTGAGCAAGGACGACACTCCTTGCAAGCCATGCTCGAAAAGCTCACCGCTAAAGGCAAATTCAGCGATGACGAGCTACAGGCTATGTTAAGCCGTTTAACCATCGTTCAAGAGTTAAGCCAAATCGCGACCGCTGAGATAGTGGTTGAAGCCATTATCGAAAATCTAGACATCAAAAAACAGCTTTTTGCCCAGTTAGAAAGTGTGGTTACCGCCGATACTATTTTGGCGACCAACACCTCCTCATTATCAGTCACGGCAATTGCTGCTGACTGTGAATATCCAGAGCGCGTGGCAGGGTTTCATTTCTTTAACCCCGTAGCACTGATGAAAATTGTAGAAATTATTCCGGGCCTTTCTACTCAGCAATCAGTTATTGACGCGCTCACTGATTTGGCCAAGCGGATGGGACATCTGGGCGTGGTCGCAAAAGACACACCGGGTTTCATCGTCAACCATGGTGGCAGAGCCTATGGCACCGAAGCGTTAAAAATACTGGGTGAAGGCGTCGCAAGTTTTGAGCAAATAGACCGCATTTTACGAGAGGGCGCCGGCTTTCGCATGGGGCCGTTTGAGCTGTTAGATCTGACGGGCATTGATGTGTCACACCCCGTGATGGAGTCAATTTACGACCAGTTTTATCATGAAGCGCGCTATCGCCCGCATCCATTAACTCGTCAAATGCTGGTAGGCAAAAAGCTCGGCCGTAAAGTTGGCGGCGGTTTTTATCAATACGAAAAAGGTCAAAAGATTTCTGTAGATAGCGCTCAGAATCAATCGTCTAAGGCGGCGGCGCTTATAGCTGATGCCACTATTAGCTCAGTTTGGATTGGCGCTGATTTGGCAGAAGATAAAACGCAGCTGATTGATTACTTAAATGCTCATGACGTCACTATCGATGACAACGACACACCACACCCTGATAGTTTGGTGCTACTCGCCATCTATGGCGAAGATACGACCAATGCTGCGATTCGTTATCAGGTTGATCCCAAGCAAGCGGTTGCGATTGATATGCTCACCGAACTTACAAAGCATCGTACGTTGATGCCAAGCATCGTCACGCAAGAACGATTCGTGGCGCAAGCTTATGCGTTATTTGGCAGTAGCACAGGTAATAAAGGCTCAGATAGTCGTGAAGCAGATGCGCAGGAGGCGAGCAGTGCCACGCTGATTGCCGAAAGTACAGGTTTTGTGGCACAGCGTGTGGTCGCGATGGTGATCAATCTTGGCTGTGACATCGCCATGCAAAAGATTGCCACGCCAGAGGATATCGATAATGCCGTCAAGCTTGGGCTGGGGTATCCGTATGGTCCGATCTCTTGGGGCGATCATCTTGGTGCCTCGCGTGTCCTGCTCATTTTAGAGCGTATCTACGCGCTCACAGGCGATCCACGCTATCGCCCAAGCTCTTGGTTACAGCGCCGCGCCAAGCTGGATGTGTCATTGTTCACTCAGCAGGCCATTTATTAGTACAAACAACAAAATATCCTTATAAAACCATTTATTTAAAGTGAAAAAATACAACAAGGAAGCGTTATGTTAGATGCCTATATTTATGATGGATTAAGAAGCCCTTTTGGCCGCTATGTCGGTGCATTGGCAACGGTGCGTCCTGATGATCTGGTCGCCACCGTGATAAAAGCGCTGGTCGAAAAACATCAATTGTCGAGCGATGTGTTTGATGAAGTGCTGCTAGGCAGTGCTAACCAAGCGGGCGAGGACTCTCGTAACATCGCTCGTAACGCCGCTTTATTGGCAGGGCTGGATGTCACCACGCCAGGTCAGACCGTCAATCGTCTATGTGCGTCAGGTCTGTCTACTGTGGTCGATGCTGCTCGCAGTATTACGTGTCATGAAGGGGATATTATTTTGGCGGGTGGGGTCGAGTCGATGACGCGTGCGCCTTTTGTCTTTGCCAAGACAGAAAAGCCGTTTAGCCGTGACTTTAAAGTATTTGATACGACCATCGGTAGCCGTTTTCCTAACCCAAAGATTATTGAGCAGTTCGGTAACGATACCATGCCGCAGACGGGTGACAATGTTGCTCATAAATATGGCATTACGCGCGAGGAAGCCGATAAGTTTGCCGCCGCATCACAAGCCAAATACCAAGCTGCCAAACAAGCAGGATTCTTTGACGATGAGATAACGCCTATCACCGTCCCACAAGGTAAAAAGTTGCCCGAAAAAGTCGTTACCGATGATGAGCATCCTCGTGCCAGCTCCGATATTGCAGCGCTACAAAAGCTTAAACCCTTAAATGAAAATGGCATAGTTACGGCAGGTAATGCCTCCGGTATCAATGACGGCGCAGCTGCGCTTATCATCGGCTCAAAACAAGCAGAAGAGAAGCTAGGCTTTAAGCCCATTGCCAAAATCTTATCATCAGGTGCGATGGGGGTTGAGCCTAACATCATGGGCGTGGGTCCTGTTGAAGCGATTAAGCTGGCATTAAAGCGTGCAAATTTAACCCTTGATGACATGTCTGTCATTGAGATCAATGAAGCCTTTGCCTCACAGGTACTGGGTTGTCTAAAAGGGTTGGATATTGATTTTGATGATAAGCGCGTCAATCCTAATGGCGGCGCCATCGCGGTCGGGCATCCACTGGGCGCATCTGGTGCACGAATCGCTTTGAGTACCGCTCGAGAATTACAGCGTACGGGCGGTAAATATGCAGTGGTTAGCCTATGCATTGGCATCGGGCAAGGGCTTGCCATGGTGATAGAGCGCGTCTGATATTAAAAGCACGCGCCACATTACTGATTATCAAGAACAGTTTATTATCAAGGATGACACTATGACCACCATACTCAACGAACACGACAACTACCATCAGGCCGAAGAAGCGTATGGGTTTCCGTTAATTATTAAGCAGCTACTCAACCGTGCCAAAATCGCTTCCACCAACCAAACCATTAGCTATGCGGACAAAGTGACTTATACTTATGCTGAGTTTTTTAAGCGTATCAATCGCTTGGCCAATGTCTTAAAAAACATGGGTTTGCAGGCAGGTGATGTGGTCGCGGTCATGGATTGGGACAGTCATCGTTACCTTGAGGCATACTTTGCCGTGCCGATGTCGGGCATGATTTTACAAACGGTCAATGTGCGCTTATCTGAAGATAAAGTGCTGTACACCGTCAACCATGCTGCACCCAAAGCACTGCTGTTAAATGCTGAATTTGCGCCGATGATCAAAGATTATCGTGACGATGCACCGTCTATTGAGCATGTCATCTGGGCAGACGATGCAGAGGATGACAATGCAAGTAGTGAGAAAGCTGAGCTGCCTGACTATGTTGACGGTGAATATGAGGCGCTATTAGCAGCTGCTAGTGACGAGTTTGACTTCCCAGATTTTGATGAAAACACCATCGCGACCACCTTTTATACCAGTGGGACGACAGGCGATCCAAAAGGAGTTTTCTTTACCCATCGCCAGATCGTACTACAGACGATGGCAAGCACTTTGGCATCAGCGCTCAATGCCGAAGGTCAAGGCGCGCGCTACGACGATGTCTATATGCCAATGACGCCTTTATTCCATGTTCATGCGTGGTGCTGGCCATATGGCGCAACAATGATAGGGCTAAACCAAGTATATCCGGGGCGCTATCTAGCTCCAAAGCTTGTCGATTTGATTGAGCAGCATAAAGTCACGCTATCGCATGGCGTCCCCGCCATATTGCAGATGCTCCTCAAAGAAATGGCCGCGCGCGGTCGTAAGTTTGAGAATCTCAAACTACTGCTAGGGGGCTCAAAGCTCAATGAGGGCTTAGCTAAAGCCGCTATCGAGTGCGGTATTGAGTTTATGTCAGGGTTTGGGATGTCAGAGTCCTGCCCTGTGCTGTCTCGAGCGGTATTCGATGACAAAACCGAGTCAATGACCCTAGAGGACAATCTCAATTATCGCTGTCTGTCAGGCTCGCCCATCATGCTGGTATCGATGGAAATTTGGGACGAAAATGGTCAACCCCAACCGATGGATGGTGAGTCGACAGGCGAGCTTGTGATACGAGCGCCGTGGCTAACGCAAAGCTACTTTAAAAATCCCGATGCAGGCAATGCGTTATGGAAAGGCGGCTGGATGCATACGCAAGACATTGCCTGCATAAGCGCCGATGGTACGCTGAGCATCACCGATAGACTAAAAGACGTTATCAAGTCTGGTGGCGAATGGGTGTCCTCGCTTGAGGTTGAGACGATTCTATCCTTTCACCCAAGCGTTGCTGATATCGCGGTAATTGGTGTCCCAGATACGCGCTGGGGCGAGCGCCCTCTTGCATTGGTCGTGCTAAAACCAGACTATGCCGATACAACGTCGACAGATATTTTGGCACTGGGTCATCAAGCGGTTGAGAGAGGTCATTTGCCAAAATATGGCGTCCCAAGTGAAGTGAGGTTCTTATCCGAGATGCCAAAAACCAGCGTCGGTAAACTCGATAAAAAACGCATGCGCTCGATGTATTCAGAAAACCTCATCTAGCCAAATAGACCTGTCACCATCACAGCGAGTTTACTAACAGAAAAGACGTATATAAACCCTAGTATCTGCATAAATGCTAGGGATGGAGGAGGTGTGTGTCATGAGTACCCTGAGTCACACGCATCATCTATATAACAAAACCTACCTAATAAAAAGAGACAAGCTATGGAAGCGGTTCCTACATTTCCAGAAATACAAGAAGCTGTCACCAGTGATGACAGTCATCCATTACACGACTTTACGGTGATCTACCCTCAACAAGTGGAATGGGGTGATATGGATACCTTTGGTCATGTCAACAATGTGGTCTATTACGAATACTCTCAAAATGCTCGTATTTACTACAACAGGCGGCTTGGTTTATTTAATGAAAAAACGTTTTCGGTGATGGCGGCCTCGTCATGTCGATACCTTACTCCAGTTGCTTATCCTGATACGTTGTGGATCGGCGTCAAGGTCAAAAAAATCGGCAACTCAAGTCTGGTGCACGAATACACCTATTATAGTACCGCACTAAAAAAAGTCGTTGCAATCGGTGAGTCGGTTTTGGTCTATCTCGATAAATTGAGCGGACAAAAAAAGCCAATCGATGAGACGCAAAAAGAAGCCATTGCAGCATTAGAGAGTATCGACCAAGAAGCATAACACCCAATAGAACATCAATTCGTTACTGACTCTTTGATGAGACAGCAGGTAATAGGTAGGAGGCAATTTATAAAAAACGCATTCATGGTTATGAAGTAAAGAGCGCGTAATCGCCATTGGCATTGATAAGGATATCAACATATAACAGGGAAGAGAGGAATGATGCTTTATACAAAAAGGCTATCTATAGGATTGGCTATGGTAGCAACCTGCGCATCTGCGCAAGCGATCGATATTGTGACAACGGGCGATACAACATTGAGTATCGGGGGTTATATCAAAGCAGAAGGGGCATTTAATTCGCCTGATGAGGGAGATTCAGAATTTAAAGGAAACTTACGCCAGTCACGTATTAATATGAAGACGACCAAGTCTGTGGAGGATAAAAAGCTCACAGGTTTTATTGAAGGCGATTTTTATGGGGATTATGCCAAGGGCGGATCCAACCTGCGCTTGCGCCATGCTTATGTGCAAGTGGATGATCTGACAGTGGGTAAAACGTGGAACGGTCAATTTTTGGCCGTTGCACCCCTCTCCACCGAGCAGCTTGATTTTTGGGGAACAGGTATCGGCACAGCCTCCGGTGGCGGCTCATACATTCGTCCAGATTTGACGGTGCATTACACTTACAAGGGGCTGCGTTTTACCGCTCAAGACCCCGTGTATGACGATGCCAGCCTGCCTGACATGGTGGTCAGCTACAAAGATAAGATAGCCAATCTCGACTATAATGTCGCTGTCACGGCGCGTGAGGCTGAGAACGGAGAGGACTCGGATGTGGGCGTCGGCGTGTCTTTAGCAGGCAAGCTGGCTTTGGGAGAGCATTCGCTCCATGGTAGTGTGTTCAATGGTAAAGGCATGGGTGCTTATTCTGCCATATGTGTGGGCGGGCCGCTTATTATGAATGGCGGTGCCGATTGTGACGCTGAAGATGGCAAACTGATCTCTCAGACAGGTTATAGTGTTGGTTATAAGCATCAGTTCTCTCAAAAACTGCGTGGCAACTTGCGTTATGGTGAGGTCAATGTCGATGACGCGGCAAATACCTCTGCCAATGTCAAAAGCGCCAACCTTATCTATGAGTATCTGCCAGATTTAGACTTGGGGATTGAGTGGCGAGAGCAAAGTGCGACGACCTTTCCATGGATGCCAGCAGGTCAGCAAATTGAAATAATGGCCAAATACGAGTTTTGAGAGTGATGAATTGAGAGGGGTGCTATTTTTAATGATATTTATAATATAGCTCACGATAGACTTGTCATGCTACCAAGCGCATTAAACAACACCCTAGACATTTATCAATGCATGGGGTGTTTTGGTGAGGGTCGCTAATAGTTATCTACAAGTGTTGTATCGATTCATCCCAATAGGGCGGTGAACCGTAATACCCTTCGATAAAATCGATAAAACATCTGATTTTGTGCGGCAACAGCTTTCGATGGGCGTACACCGCATACAACCCCAATGTCTCGGGTTCATAATCAGGTAACACCATCATAAGCTTCCCTTTACTCAGTGCTTCGCTTGCAATAAACGTGGGCTGTAATGCTATTCCAGCGCCAGCCACTGCCGCATTGACAAGCAAATCTCCGTTATTACTGCTCAGCTCTGGGCTTAGCTGATTGGTCGCATCTAGCCACTGATAAATATCTTCTTTGCCGTATTTTTCCATATAACTGTAATGCAAATACCGATGGTTTTTTAGGTCTTCAGGTTTGCTGGGCACGCCATATTTCTCTAGATAGGCAGGGGAAGCACACAAGATGACGCGGACAGGCGCAACTTGCTTAGCAATCAGTGACGAGCTTTTGAGCTGACCGATGCGCAGCGCCACATCAAATCCTTCTTCAACGATATCTACTTTGCGGTCGTTGAGCTGCAAATCGACATTGACCGAAGGATAACGTGTCTGAAAATCCGTCACCAATTTTGCCATATGTTTGAGGGCAAAGGACACAGGCGCGCTTATTCTCAATGTGCCTTTTGGGTTCTGCTGAAACCCACCTAATTTGGACTCCATATCATCGATACTGAGTAACACTTGCTGTGCATGCTCGAAATAGTGAGTACCTGCCTCCGTCAGACTGACTTTACGGGTCGTGCGGTTCAGTAAGCGTATATCCAGTCGCTCTTCTAGCTTTGACACATATTTGCTCACCAACTGCGGCGACAGTTGCATGGCTGTAGCGGCATTGCTAAAACTGCCCTCAATCACCACTGATACAAACGCCCGCATCGCATCAATTCTATCCATTATTCAGGTTTTCCTTCCAGCGGTTATCAATATTCTCTCGTCAGTCATCTTACGCTGTTGCTTCACCGATAGTAAAGTCGTGCGTTCTATTGACCTTGGATAGCAGCGTTGATTTTTCATCTAAAATGTTTCTATTTAATATAAATGATAATGGGGCTGTAGTAGATAAGCACTATGCTAGACTACTTTTATGAAGATAACCCGTTGTAAACTAAGTAAAAAAGTACAGCGAAGGCTGTTAGGGTTTTTCACAGCTGAAGTGACTGCTAGAACAGCCGCAGATTTGCTTGATATTCAGCCTAATACTGCTGCACTTTTTTATCATAAAATAAGACTTGTGATAGATGACCATCTCTCATTAGAAGCTGATGAGCTTTTTGATGGTGAGGTCGAATTAGATGAAAGTTACTTTGGCGGTGTACACAAAGGTAAAAAAGGTCGCGGGGTCGTAGCAGACACCAAGCAGACCACGCTAATGCCTGCCATTAAGCGTAACATCAAGCCTGACAGCTTTGTTTATACGGATAGCTATCGAAGTTACAATGCACTGGATGTGAGCGAGTTTAAACATTTCAGAGTCAATCACTCTATAGAGTTTATTTGCGGTAAAAACAATCACATCAATGGCATTGAGAACTTTTGGAATCAGTCTAAATGAACACTCAGAAAGTATAATGGAATCGATAAGAAGCACTTCCATTTATTTTTAAAAGAGTGTGAGTTTAGATTCAACTATGGTTCACCATCTAATCAGCTGAAAACCTTGAGAAAATGGTGTGATATTTAATCCTTGAAGAAATTCAATCTGCAATCGTCTTTGCTTATACTGCTTTAGAAGCACTTGCTAATCTTAGTATTCCTCATGGGCACATTTACCAAGCTAAGAAAAACTCAAAAGGTATTATAGAGTCATACGATAAAGTAGCCATTAAGCGGTGGCTTAGTTTAAAAACTAAGATTAAATACATTCTTCCTGAGTTGTACGAAACTAAGGCTGTAGAAAAGCAAAAATGGTGGGGACATTTTGTTACTCTTGAAGAGTACAGAAATGAGATAATCCACCAGAAATCTATCGATGCAACTGAGTTTTATAAAGCATATTTCAAAGACTCTATTTTTAATATTATCAACTGCATATAGTCGAACCACTATTAAAGTGTTACAGCGTTAGACTCGTTTAGCCTACTACTGTAGTACCTGCACTCGTCTGCCTTGTACCACTTTTAATATTGATTGACTATAGAGCCCGTAATATCATTTTTCTACGTAGCTCATCAGGCTAATGGTAAAACTAATGAAGTGTGGCCTTGGTTAAAAGACCATATTGATATTCCATCGGTAGAGTTTCAGCAAAATCAATTTGAAGTTACTGGGAGTGTTCATCAAGGCTTCAACTAATCGTTATAATAAGCCATTAAAATATACAAAAAATGGCTGTTTTTTTAACTTTTTATTTCAGGAGCTATTTGATTTTCTTAATGATCCGTGGGTATAACTCTGATCATTGCCTAACTTATTTCATGATGACATCAAAGAGTACATTTAGCCAGTTATAAGCGCTGAGCGTTTTATACCTTCCAAGCCAACTTAGTTTCCACCACTACCCAAGCAGTGGAAACTGATACATATTGGCATAAATCAGTGTGGCCACAAACACCATGATGACGCCCAGCCATACCAGTGAGATTTGTCCTTTTGACCATGACATGTGCCAATTAATCTTACCCCTTGCGGTCAGCCACTCCGTCACACTGATCGCAATGATCAGCCACAGCGACCCCACCAAAAACCCGCCTAGCACATCGCTCAGATAGTGCTCGTTTAACACGATTCTACTCAGTCCAATCAGCACACACAGCAAAACAGCCAGTGAGAGCAGCCGGACTTGACGAACAAAGCGACTGCTAAAACGAATCGCCATATAACCCAAAAACCCATAGAGCGCGATGCTGACCGTCGCATGACCACTTGGGAATGAGTAGGTATGCTCATGCAACAAAATATCGACAGGGCGTGCGCGTTGAAACACCATTTTATTCACAAAGGTAAAGGCTGTGCTGCCGATGGTCGAGACCAGTAGTCCTATAATGACGTAAGGCCGGCGCACCACCATACACAAAATGGCAGTCAGTACGACAATCAGGCAAGTGACGGGCGTAGAGCCCAAACTGGTGATCAACACAAAGATATCTATGATGCCAGACTCGCGCAGTACGCTCATATGCTGCGATACAAACAAATCAGTGGTCACGATAGAGTCGGCCTCCACCACATCCTCAACCAAACCTGCAAACACTGCCAAAATATATACATTGAGCAGCGTTAAAACCGTGAGTATCAGACCAGAAAAATGACCGCGGGCAAAGCGCTTGGCGATAAAGCCAAACAATACAGGGTATTTGTCCTGTAAACGTGTGATCAAGGGTAGGCGGGCGATATGTCCACGCAGCCACAGCTCACCGCGTGAGATCAGACTGAGCGCGGGCTTGCCATAATGAATCAATACATATTGTAGCACCCACAAGAAAACAACGATGGACAATAGCGCCATCGCCAAACTGAATAACTGCTGGTTTTCTTGTATAAATGCGATCATGAACAGAGAAGCCTTTGTGTCGTGCGTCATAAAAATGGGACAGATGGAGGTGGCTTGGCAACGCGCCAAATAATAAATGCCGAATATCAAATACCAGATACTAAATCAGAAGCGGCTGCTACTGTAGCAGACCTATTGATGATTGCTGTCTGCTTTTGTTTACGGTGTGTCAATGCAGAAAAACCCCATTGATGAGATGACTGACCAGACTCTTTTCTTCAGACCCTTACTATGTTTGATAGTCTTGGTGTCCAACCAATTAACAACACTACGTTGATAATTATTCAATATAACTTGGCTTACTCTTCCATAACGATGATAGTAAAGTATGTTTATACCAATATCTAAACACTTTATCTTACTATTACGTTATGGAGTACTCATCAATGCAATCCTCATTATTCAATAGAGTTTTAACATCGAAAGCTGGCACAGCTGCCTTAATCCTTCGTGTACCTGTGGGCCTAATTTTGATGGCACATGGCGCGCAAAAGCTATTTGGCTGGTTTGGCGGCAATGGGCTGGCAGGTACGGCAGGCTGGTTGAGCAGTATGGGTATGGAGCCCGGCTACCTGATGGCTATCTTAGCAGGCGGTGCTGAGTTTTTTGGTGGTCTTGCGTTAGTATTAGGATTATTAACGAGACCTGCAGCATTGATCGCCGCTTTTACGATGTTAGTTGCTATTTTTTCTGTCCATATCGGTAGTGGCTTATTCATTGCCAATGGCGGCTACGAATATGCATTGACCTTGATGGTGGCGCTGCTGGCACTGGTGGTACAAGGTGGCGGTGCGATAAGTATGGATAAGGTATTATCAAAAAATCTAGGGCGAGCTTAAGCGGATTGTGTAATAGTTACCTTTAATGGCTATCAGTAACACTAAAAAAGTGTCACCTTCAAGATCGTCATGACTTACATTAACCGTTTCATATCAACCAATAAAACCATCTTATAAAAGTGACAAGGAGAAAGTGATGAGCATATACGCATCTAACGGGGCAGTGAGCCTGCCTGTATTCTTTATACCGCATGGCGCAGGACCTTGTTTTTTTATGGATTGGCAACCTGCGGATACATGGGACGGTATGGCAAGTTTTTTAGCGAGCATTACCACTCGATTACCTGAGCGACCAAAGGCTATTTTAATCATTAGCGGCCATTGGCAGACGCCTGAATTTCGTATCACCTCTGGCGCAAAACCTGATCTGATTTACGATTATTATGGCTTTCCTGAGCATACTTATGATTTGGCTTACCCGGCATCAGGTGCGCCCGCGTTGTCTGAGCGAGTCAGTAATCTGCTGACAGCGGCAGGCATTCCAAATGAGCAAGATGCGGCGCGTGGATTTGATCACGGCGTCTTTATACCGTTAAAGGTAATGTTCCCTGAGGCAGATATTCCCGTGGTACAGATGTCACTACGTAATGATCTCGACCCAGAAGCGCATCTGGCAGCAGGTCAAGCCCTGCAATCATTACGCCAAGAAGGGGTGTTGATCATCGGTAGCGGTATGAGCTTTCATAATATGCGCGGCTATGGTGATGCAAACTTCACCGCACCGTCTGAAGTTTTTGACGACTGGCTGACCGATATTGTTGCAGCGGATGCGGAGACGCGGTGGTCAGCACTGGCTAACTGGTCAAAAGCCCCTTATGCAATGGCCTCACATCCATTAGGCGCAGAGGAGCATTTGCTACCGCTGATGGTGGCAGCAGGTGCAGCAGGCAATGATAAGGGGGATAAAATTTACTCTGAGCAAGTGCTAAAAACGCAGCTATCTGCTTTTCAGTTTGGATAAAGTCCAAGTAGAGAACGCCATTCAGCTGATCACTTGAAAAAGAGGGCGTGATGACCAATAAAAAAATACGCTACTGTAGAGTGAAACCATTATAAAAATGGTATAGCAAGATTAAACGCTATTTTTCGCAGCCTCTGGAGACGCAGTCACAGCAAGCAAGAAAAATAGCGTTTAATCGAGCGCGTTTCCTATGCTGTATCAATTTTATTGAGGTTCTACTGTATTAGATTGGCCCATATCTAGCATAAAACAGACTATCATATGTCTTTATGCCTCAATTGAGCTTATCAAATCCACTCATCACAACCCATCAAGGAGCGATCATGCGTATTACTGCCAATTTTGACGCAGGTAATATTGACGTACTTAATATAGAAGATAAAAATAATATTCAGCTCGCCATTCGTCCAGACGTTGGCGAAGAATTTTTCCAATGGTTTAACTTCCGTCTCTCTGGCGAGGTTGGAGAGGAGTACGTTCTTCATATTATGAATGCAGGGGAGGCTTCCTATCTCGAAGGGTGGGAGAATTATCAAGCAGTCGCTTCCTACGATCGTCAGCATTGGTTCCGTTTGCCTACTTCTTACCAAGATGGCAAATTAACCATCGTGGCAGAGCTGGCGTGCGAAACCATCCAAATTGCTTATTTTGCCCCTTATAGTTATGAGCGTCATCAAGATTTATTAGCCGCTGTACAGACACATCCGCTAGTGACGCTAGAGCATTTGGGTGACACGCTGGATAAGCGTGACCTTACTTTGGTCAAAATTGGTGATGGCGATACTAATAAACGCAATATTTGGATCACTGCGCGTCAGCATCCGGGTGAAACGATGGCGGAATGGCTGGTCGAAGGTTTGCTCTATAGCTTGTTAGACAGCGACAATGCCAATAGCAGGCTGTTATTAGATAAAGCCAATTTCTATATTGTGCCCAATATGAATCCTGATGGCAGTGTACGCGGTCATCTACGTACGAACGCCGCAGGTACGAACCTAAACCGTGAGTGGGCAAGTCCAAGCTTGGACAAAAGCCCTGAAGTGTTTTATGTGATTAAGAAGATGGAAGAGACGGGCGTTGATCTGTTTTATGATGTGCATGGCGATGAAGCATTGCCGTATGCATTCCTTGCGGGCTCTCAAGGCACGCCGAATTATAACGAGCGCCTTGCACATCTACGTGATCGGTTTTCAGACGCATTGAAATTAGCCAGTGCTGACTTTCAGACCGAGGCCGGCTATGAGATTGATGCGCCAGGTAAGGCGAACATGACGCTTGCAACCCACTGGGTCGCTGAGCGTTTTGATTGTCTTGCCAATACGTTAGAGATGCCATTTAAAGACAACGATAATCTACCTGATACAGAGATGGGCTGGTCACCAGAGCGTTCTATTCAGTTAGGGGAAGCATCGCTTATCGCCATGCTAGCCGTCGTTGACGATTTACGTTAATTGACGCTAACTGAAGATTTAGATAGACAGTCGTTGTTCAAACGCTAGTAAGTACTCACTTACTAGCGTTTTTTATTTATCAGATATTTATGTGTATAGTTATGATTTTCCTATAGTAAACAATTATATAAAGCGTTCGCCACTTTTAAAATAATACTGAAAAATGATCAATAGTGGCTGTATGAAGTACAACACTTTCATAACAATGGATACCATGACGGCGGATAAAATGTAGCGTGTACCTAATAATATAACCATAAGTTAAATAATCAGGATGGTTGCAATCATGAGTAAAACTAAAACAATTTTAATTACCGGTAGCACAGATGGCATTGGTAAGTTGGCTGCTTTAAAGCTAGCAGAGGCTGGGCATCAAGTGTACCTGCATGGCCGCGATGCTGACAAACTTGCCAGCGTCATTGCAGAAGTTCAAGCAGGGGCAACAGGCGATGCGGTAGATCATATTGATGGATTTGTCGCTGATTTCTCTGACTTAACAGATGTACTCAAGATGGCCACAGACGTCAATGAAAAGCTACCAAAGCTGGATGTATTGATAAACAACGCAGGGATTTATACCACGGCATCAGCGATAACTAAAGATGGTTTGGACGTACGCTTTGTGGTCAATTACCTAGCGCCTTATGAGCTGACCAATGCTTTATTACCGTTACTCAAGCAATCTAATAAAGCGCGTATCGTAAATCTGAGCTCGGCTGCTCAAGCTCCAATATCATATAAGGCATTTGTAGGACAAGAGCGTCTCGATGACAAAGCTGCCTATGCGCAAAGTAAGCTGGCGCTCACGATGTGGAGTATGGATTTGGCAGATAGAGTCGCTAGCGATGGTATCAATGTGATCGCTGTTAACCCAGGCTCACTGCTGAACACCAAGATGGTTGATGAAGCCTACGGTCATCACTGGTCATCAGCAGATAAAGGCGCAAATATCTTAACGGCATTGGCTGTCTCGGACGAGTTCGCGGACGACACGGGTAAATACTTTGACAACGATATCAAAGATGGTGCACATGGCGCTGCTAGGGGCGAATTTGGTCAACCGCATGCCGATGCGTTAGACAAAGAAGCCATTGCAGAGCTAGAAAGCCAAACACAGCAGGTGTTACAGTCGTTATATTAAAAATAGGGGCTGTCCTAGATAAGTAAAATTATTTAGGATAGTACTATGAGAAAGAGTAAACTAAGTTGGTATAAACAAAACAGACTCATCGAGCTATTTGTTGCCGGTTCTACCGCGAGAACAGCAGCAAGCCTAATTGGTGTTAATAAAACCACAGCCAGTTATTACTTTCATAGGCTACGAGTGCTTATTTACGAGAATAGTCAAGACCCTGGTCTATTTGAAGGCGAAATCGAAGTAGACGAATCATACTTTGGTGGCACTCGTAAAGGCAAGCGAGGGCGAGGTGCTGGTAGCAAAGTGCCCGTGTTTGGCCTATTAAAGCGTAAGTGAAGCCTGATAGCATTGTTTATACTGACTCATTTAAAAGCTATAACGCATTAGATGTCAGTGAGTTTACTCATTATCTCATCAACCACTCCAAAACCTTTGTTAATGACAAGAATCATATTAATGGTATAGAGAAC
>NZ_FNAL01000009.1 GCF_900101915.1 Psychrobacter pacificensis
AACGGTGTTCTTTGGCTACCCTAAAGACATTAGAAAAGTCATATATACCACCAATGCTATTGAGTCGCTAAACAGTGTGATTCGGACAGCGGTGAATAAGCGTAAGGTGTTCCCGTCTGATCAGGCAGCGTTTAAAGTGGTGTACTTAGCCACCCAGCAGGCATCCAAAAAGTGGTCGATGCCTATTCGTAACTGGACGTCTGCTCTTAATCGCTTTATGATTATGTTTGATGATCGTATTAGTAAGCATTTAATCTAAATGGCAGTTACACAGAATTCGGGATGGTCTCGACTCTACTAAATAATTAGAATGCATTTATATACCACTGTTCAAGTATTGCTGATGAGCCTGATTCTTTCCGTTTAAGAGTAATTTATGCTCAGAGTTAGGTAAAGGTTTAGATATAAGCGTTATGAGCTATGCTGAAAAACACCATAAAGGTAAATAAACTTGTTAAACTAATAATTCGATAAGGATTTTAGCAGTTAATCTGTATCTAGAAGTGTTCTGATTTTCCGGATGGATTATCAGTGCTAAACAATTGGATTAAATAAAATAAAAGAACCGAAACCTGTATCAAACAGATTTCAGTCTCTCGTATATGCTCTAAAATCTATAGTAAATGTGATAGATAACGTGAAAAGGCATCCTCAAAGTCTCTAACATCGTAACCTTTACCTCGCGCTTCGTTACCGCGTAGGTCACGCGTCCTCATATCTTTAGATGAAATTTTGAATCCACTCAATCGTTTAGCTATTTGCCGTAGGGTGATAGGTTTACCATGATTTAAAGTCGACCAGATCATCTCTGGGTCTCTACATAATCCTGCCAGCAAATTCTTACTCAAAAGTCTGTCTGTCCCATGTAGATTAAAAACGGTTTGAATATCAGCTAATAGCTGCTCATTTAAACTTGGTTCTTCACTTTCTAAACCCGATATTTCAATACAAGCTTTATAAGCCTGCTCTAGCCAGTCATCACCAAGTACTAGTGCAATTTTTAGAAGTATTTCCCAGTTATCTTGTGCACGATCATTGATATGAGGAGGTAACACTGGCTTTGCTGCTTTTACCGCTAACATATTATCATCAGACCATCTTGCAAGCTGAGACTGGATAGTTTTAGTGACGTCTATAGGTAATTCACGAAGCCGTTTTTTTGACTCATTTTTCATTTTACGACGCAGAGTTAGAGATATTGATCGATCTATTAATGTGCCAGGGATTTTGCCAATACCTGAGATTGCTTTAGCACCATATGCATTAAACGCTACTGGCTTATTATCATCTCCAACACAGCGTAAAACCTTAGAATGCTCAAGACTGTGCCCTGCATTTAGTATGCCCCGCATTTCTTTATCATCATTAATGAAAGTATCAACTTCATCAATAAATAACGTTGGTGTATAAGCTTCAATGCAACGATACAAAGCTGATTTTGTGATATTAGATGTTGACAGCGACTTTTTGCTCAAAAGGCTCATTAATGTTAATAGCGTACTTTTACCGCAGCGTTTTTCTGGAGCATTGATCCAAGCTATCGGCAACACATCACTTGCTGGTACGAGCCATGTCATTAATATCCATAACGTAGCAGAAACTTTAACTGCATCAGTGCAAGCGATGTGATCCTCTAGTATCTGATATATTAGACTAACTATTAAAGCAATATCTAATACTGGTTCTGAGCTTGGCTTAGTATCAACGACTAAACTTTGAGTGTTTTCATCTAGCTCATTTTTTACATTCTTGACCAATTTATCAAATGCGTTTAATGTTACATTTAAAAACTTAGCAGTATCAATTCGTGCTAGCTGATAATCTAGCTCTGGTAATTTAGCTATATTGTTAATAATAGCTTTTGCTTCCTCTGAGCTAATTTTCGGCACATTTTGTGATAAAATATCTAATGATGGCTGGTCAATGTCATCTTTAGTACTCTTCGAAGGCTGAGCATCTGGCAGGATGCTCAGCTTTTTTATTGGGTCAACTGATTGCTCATCAATTGCCTCAGGAGGTGTAACCTTGTTGTTTTTACTCATGACTATGCCTCCTTATCATTAGAAAACGTAGAATGGCTCTCAATCCATTCTAGAACCTCAGAGTTTCGCCAGGCCACTACGGTTGGAGACAGTCTTATGCTGGCAGGAAACCTACCATCACGACTCCACTGGTGTAAAGTCGTTCTCGAAAATGGTAAAAAAGGAAGGATAGTTTTTGCTCGTGACATGCCCTGGATCGGTAGCGTACTAATTGACTCATTTTTTAGTGACGCGTTACAGTCATTATCGTTATATTGATCGGTCATTTTATTTCTCCATGTGTACTGCAGCGACATGCTGCGGTACGTATGGAATATAGTAAAATAAGATAAGAATGTCATCGCAATTTGCGATCACTAAATCGCAAGTTGCTAATGTTAGCGTTTATAACGCTCATTTGCATCAGCAAAAATGTCTTCAATATTTCTTTGACCAAGTTTCGGAATATTTTCATCTACAATATGTTGAATTAAACCAGATTGAGTTGGCTTACCTGTGCTTTTAGGGCTTTCACTTTTAAAATGATATGCAGAGATATCAGGATTTAGTAACAAATCTTTAAGAACTAATATTAATGAGTAGGCACTATCTTTGACATCATTTTTTGTCTGTTGAGACTGAGATTTATCAAGTTTTTTTCTAAGTATTTCTATTTCTTTGTTTTTTTGACTAATTATTCTGTTTGTATCAGATAAACTATTTCTCAATTTTGGAAGTTCATGACTACTTTCAATAACTGTTATAATGTACTGTAAGTCATTTTTTAAGAATATAAGTTCATAATCATCTTTATTAATAGGCGATAAGGTATAACCTAAAATATTTTTGATTTCATCATTATTGAGATCTTTATCACCAAAATCAGCCTCAATTTTTTCAGGTATAAACATTTTGGGTCCTAGACTGACCTCTAAATTGCCTCCTAGATATGTGACACTTAAAGGTAGCAATCTGAAGACCCCTTCAACTAGTATAGATACTCCGAGATTCTTTGTAGCTCGCTTAGCATTTAAACTGAATAAAAGTTTTTCAATAAAGCGCTTTGTGTTTCTCAGACTTGTACTTGAATCATAGTCATGAGGGTGGATTGTTTCTCCAATTTCCAGGTTGCACATTTGAGTGCTGATAGTGTGATATAAGCTATCTGTGATTTCTTTTATACTTTTTTCTGGAACATCTTCTGCCTCTGTTACAATATCGACTGGACCGCTATAGCTTATATATGGTGTTAGACGATCAGTGTGGATCAAACGTACAATACTTTCGTCTTTACTATATGAGCGGTCTTCTGTTTTGAGAAGTAATTCCCTTACTTCGTCTAAAGTATAAAATAACTCTTTATTATAATTCATATTTTTACCTGTATTTGTCATTTTAAAGACCTGAGGTTTTGTTGGGCATACAAACATTACACCCCTTATTTTAAAGAGCTTACATAATCCGCCCATTCATCCATCATCTTTTGACGGTAATCTAAATGCTGAGCGCCGTTATAGGCTTTACTAATTTTATTTTCTTGCTCATGGGCAAGTTGTAACTCAATGGCTTCATGCATAAAGCCTTGTTCATGAAGTATAGTGCTCGCCAGTCCTCGGAATCCATGTCCCGTCATTTTATATTTATAGCCCATTTGATATAAAGCGTTAATAAAAGCATTTTGGCTGTAAGGTTTGCGAGTTGAAGGGTTGTAGAATACATACTGCTCTGAAAAATTCAGCTCTTTAATTTGTTTTAATATATCTATGACCTGTGGTGCAAGAGGCACAATGTGAGGTCTATCCATCTTCATTTTGTCTGCAGGTATACGCCAAATTTTATCGTTCCAAGCTATCTCTGACCATTCCATGAACCTAAGCTCATTGGTACGTACGAATGTGTAGCATAGAAACCATAAGCCTAATTTGACTGTGATATGCCCAGTGTAGTCATTGATATCTTGTAAGAGTTTTGGCAACTCTTTCGAAGTAATGCGACTATGATTTTTAGTTTTATGCGGTTTAATGGCCGCTGATAAATCTGCTGCTGGGTTTGAGGTAGCCACACCTATACGAATAGCATGCTTAAATATCTGTCCTACTTCTGCCATTATGCGGCGAGCCATTTCATTAGCGCCGCGTGCCTCGATACTTTTACCAATCGTCAAAATATCAGGCGATGTAATGTCGTCGATTAGTTTATGACCGATAACTGGTTTAACGTCACGTGTGTAAGCTGAATAGTTGCGACTAAATGTACTTGGCGCTAAAAAGGTTTTACGGTCTGCATACCAAGTCTGTGCAATACTATCAAAAAGCCTCGAGCCATCTTGCTCAGCGCGCTTTTCTTTTTTCTTGTCTTTTGGGTTAATACCTTCACTAATAAGCTGCTTTATTTCTAGGTTACGCTGTCGTGCTTGTTGTAATGTGATTATTGGGTATTTACCTAAAGTGAGTGACTGCTGTTTACCTTGCCAGCGATAAGCGCTGACCCAAACCTTATTACCTGTATGTCTTACCCACAGCTGTAGACCATCACCGTCACTGTGCTTATCAGGCCGGCTGGGGGTGCATTTTTCGCTTGGAGCTAATTTATTGATAATAGTATGAGTTAATGGCATGTTGGTATATCTCCGTGTTGGTATAATCTATACCAACAAATATACCAATATTCTATATAGTTCGCCATATACCTATATATTCCGAAACTTCTAAAATCCCCATAAAAAAAGGCTTGCCGCATCGCTGCGAACAAGCCTGATTTAAAATATGGTGGGCCCAGTAGGACTTGAACCTACGACCAAAGGATTATGAGTCCTCTGCTCTAACCAACTGAGCTATGGGCCCTAACGTTAGACGCACAATGATACCTGATTTTTTGAATTTTTCAAGTAAAAGATGGCAAGTAACCAATAAATTTTTAATCGGTTTAAAAGCGGATTAAAAGCCACTACCAGCCATAGTCAGGCTACGCCCCCCATCGATTGTGATAATTTCACCTGTGACATAATGCGCCTGTACCAAGTACAGTACACTATGAGCAATCTCCTCAGGTTTACCGATTCTTTGCATAGGGATTGAATCGATAATATTGGTTTGTTGTACTTCATCCATGGCTTGGTCGCCATTGGGGTCGGGTAAGATATTGACGCCAGGTGCAACACCATTGACGCGTATGTCTGGTGCCAGCTCTAACGCTAGCGACTGAACCATCATTCGATGCGCAGCCTTTGCCATGTTATAGACCGTATAATTGTTAAACGGTCTATCATGCGCGTGAATATCCAATAAGCTGATAATACAGCCTTGCTGATGTTTGAGGTAGGGCACTAGCGCTTGGCTCAATAGTAAAGGCGCCTTGGCATTGGTTAGAAGTAATTCATCCCACTGCGTATAATCAATGTTACCAAGCGGGCTTGGGTAGAACCGTGACGCATTATGTACCAGTACATCTAGCTGTCCAAAGGCTTCTATGATATTTTTAACAAAATCCTCTAACGCTGCACCATGATTGACTACTGCCAAATCCGCAACAATAACCACTGCGCTATTAGCACGGCTTTTGTTAAATTGGTCAGCTAAGCTATTAGCTTCTTTTTCGCTACGATGACAATGGATAATGATACGGTAGCCTTGAGTGTGCGCTGCTCTGATAATTGCCGCACCGATGCGCTTAGCGCTACCAGTTACCAGCATCACCGGAGGTTGGGTGTCAGTATTCTTTGATAGCAGAGTGTTAGGTTCTTGGTTCATAGTGACAATGTTTTTTAAAATGCTTTTTAATAGGTGTCATGCGCTTGTAAGTGTTCAATTCTGCTTTGACGTAAGGCTGCTCCGATGGCTGGCCCTTTAAGATCTGGTGCAATATCTGTCATACCGATTGCATGAAAGCTATTTAGTGCTAGCATCATCTGACGGTGCTGTGTTGCCAGCTGTAAGACGTGACTGCAGACAAGGAGCTGTGACAGCTTATCTGGCTCTTTATGAGCACCACAAGCTTGTATAAGGTCAATCTTTTTGGCAGCGCTCAGACTGTTTATCATGCTCAGCGTTTCGGCTTGCTGAGCGAATAGGATAGCAAACTGCGTATGCGCTTTGGGGACTTTAGCTTTATTACCGGTATCATTGATATCTCTTAGCGCTTTTGATTGGTCAGATTGGTCATGCGTATGTTCATTATTAAATAGTGACGGGGTCAGGCTGACCATTAACAGTGCCCAACGCTGTGGCAAGTTTAGGCGCATTTGGCCTGCAAAATATAATGCTGTCTGAACCGTCTCTCGTATATGAGTGTCCTCCCAAGCATCATGCAATGGGGCAAAGTACTCTGTAAGCGCACCAATCTCAAACAATTGCTGCCAGTATACTTGCGGTGATAGTTGCATCGTTGCACGGCTCGACTCTTGCCAGATACGTTCCGCACTCAAATGAGCAAGCTCTCCTGAGTTGACCAGTTGACGCATTAGGGTCAAGGTGTCTTCCGCAATGGTAAAACCCAAATCATAATAACGCCCGTAAAATCGAGCCGTCCTCAGCACTCGTAATGGGTCTTCGCTAAAAGCGCCAGACACATGGCGCAGTATGTGACTCTCTAAATCTTGTAATCCTCCGTAATAGTCAATGACATCGCCACTGACAGGGGTATCATCGGTGAGACTCACAACCTCGATAGCTATTGCATTGATGGTCAGATCACGGCGCTGCAAATCCTCTTTTAAACTAACATTAGGACTGGCATGTACGCTAAAGCCTTTATATCCTGAGCCTTGCTTGCGCTCTGTACGTGCAAGGGCATACTCTTCATGAGTGGTGGGGTGCAAAAACACAGGGAAGTCCGCACCTACTTGTTGAAACCCTGCATCAAGCATCTCTGAGACAGTTGCACCAACGACGACGAAGTCTTTATCTTTGACAGGTTGTTGTAATAGTTGATCTCGAACCGCACCACCCACAAGATAAATTTGCATAAAAGCCTCTTCTTATTGAACCGATATCAGCGGCCCAATCGCAATAAATCAAAAAACCGCCCATGCGTGATGTGCATTGGCCGGTTTTAGTATAGCAAAAAGGCCCTGCCAATGGATGACAGAGCCCTTTTGAATCACATAATCATACGAAGTAGGACGTCTGATTATTTTTCGCTTTCTAAATCTTGTGCTTCAGTCACAGTCAATGCCGTCATATTGACGATACCGCGAGCAGTCGCTGATGGCGTCAAGATATGTACTGGCTTATTCGTACCTAACAAGATAGGTCCAATAGACGCACTGCTGGTTGCCGTTTTAAGTAAATTAAAGGCAATATTTGAGGCGTCAAGCGTTGGCAAGATCAGCAAGTTCGCAGCGCCTTTTAGTGGGCTTGATGGCATATCGTTTAGGCGGATATGTTCATTCAGTGCGGCATCTCCTTGCATCTCGCCTTCAAAATCAAAGTCGACATTCATGTCAGTTAGTAGCTCATGAACCTTGCGCATTTTGACCGCGCTGGCAAGATTTGAAGCGCCAAAGTTTGAATGAGAGACTAATGCAACACGTGGCGTGATACCAAAACGGCGGATTTGATCGGCAGCCAGAACGGTCATCTCAGCCAACTGCTCAGCGGTTGGATCTTCATGCACGTACGTATCAGCGATAAAGATGTTGCGATCTTGCATCAATACGGCATTCATCGAATAAAAATCATTGATGCCTTCTTTTTTGCCAATGACGCTTTCGACATACTTTAGGTGCATCTGGTAGTCACTAAAGGTACCACAAACCATACCGTCAGCATCACCGTTGTCAACCAATAAAGAACCAATCAACGTGGTTTTACGGCGAACATCACGACGAGCAAGCTCGATACTCACGCCGCGGCGCTTGTTTTTCTCGTAGTAGCCCTGCCAGTAGTCTTTGTAGCGAGGATCATCATCTTGGTTGACGATCGTGATGTTTTCGCCATCTTTTAGACGTAAGCCCAACTTATTGATGTGATCGTTGATGACTGCTGGACGACCAACCAAGATTGGCTGAGCCAAGCCTTCATCGACGACCACTTGTACGGCCAATAAGATATTATTGTCTTCGCCTTCACAGTATACGATACGCTTTGGCGCAGACTTAGCGCGTGCAAAGATAGGCTTCATAACAAACGCAGAGTTGTAGACAAACTCAGACAGACGCTGACGATATGCCTTCATGTCTTCGATTGGCAGTGTCGCTACGCCTGAGTCCATTGCCGCTTTGGCAACCGCAGAGGCAATCTCGATGATTAGGTTTGGCTCTAGTGGGCCAGGGATTAGGTAATCACGACCGAAGCTTTTCATCGTCTCGATGTTTCTGACGTTGGTCGTAGGGGTTGCTTCGACGTGTGCCATGGCAGCGATGGCTTTTACGCAAGCGACTTTCATCTCTTCGTTGACGGTTGTCGCACCAACGTCCAAGGCACCGCGGAAGATGTATGGGAAGCATAGTGCGTTGTTTACTTGGTTTGGATAATCTGAGCGACCAGTTGCCATGATGACGTCTGGACGTACCGCATGTGCCAATTCTGGCATGATTTCAGGTGTTGGGTTGGCAAGTGCAAAGACAATAGGATCTTTTGCCATACGGCGAACCATATCTTCTGATAGAGTACCTGGCATAGATAGACCTAAGAACATATCCACATCGTCCATCACTTCTTCGATAGAGGTAGCGGTTGTCTCACGAGCATAACGTTGTTTGGTTTCATCAAGGTTTTCACGACTAGTGCTGATAATGCCACGTGAATCTGAAACAATAATGTTGTTTTTATTAACACCAAGCGCGCAAATGATGTCTAGACAAGAGATGGCGGCTGCACCTGCACCTGAACAGACAACTTTAATTTCTTCGATTTTTTTGCCAGTAATCAACAAAGCATTTAGCATGGCTGCGGCAACGATGATTGACGTCCCATGTTGGTCATCATGGAACACAGGAATGTTCATGCGCTCACGTAGTACGCGCTCAATTTTGAAACATTCTGGTGCTTTGATGTCTTCTAGGTTGATACCACCAAAAGTAGGCTCAAGGGAGGCAACCGCTTCGATGAATTTGTCTGGATCATTTTGAGCAATTTCAATATCAAAAACGTCGATACCTGCGAACTTCTTAAATAGAACGCCTTTACCTTCCATGACTGGCTTCGATGCCAATGGACCGATATTACCCAGACCCAATACAGCAGTACCGTTAGTGATAACACCAACGAGGTTATTACGTGCCGTGTATTTAGACGCAAGTTTTGGATCTCTTTGGATCTCAAGACAAGGTACAGCAACACCTGGAGAGTAGGCGAGTGCTAAATCACGTTGGTTGGCTAGCTGCTTAGTAGGGGTTACCGAAATTTTACCTGGGCGTGGAAACTCATGGTAATGTAAGGCAGCTTGTTCAAACTGCTCTTTTTCTGTACTGAGGTTATCCGTATTCGAAGTGGTATCGTCATTCATAATAATTGCCATGGTTGGAATAAATTGGAATAAATTAAATGGTGATAAAAAACAACGTCTAACCCTCCAAAGATCATTGAATGATAATAATTGAAAGGGATAAAGACGTTAAACGACTCACGACCATCAGAATCATGGTCGACGATCAAAGATCAGGTCAAAAAAGCAAACCAGCTAAAATATTCATTCTAGCATTATTGCCAATTCACTGCCTAGTCAACAACGGTGAATTGTGCGAATAATATAATAAAATGATATTCGTTATTTATCTCGTTGATAATGCCAAAAAATGCAGTTGGATATCAACCTTAATTTCATAATATTTCAAAATATTACAGAATTGAAAAGTGTTAAAGCGGGCAACTACTAAGATGAGCAGCTAATAGGCATCTGCGGTGTATCCGGTGCAGGCGCATTAGTATCTAGATCATTAGCGATATCTTGCACGCTGTAAGGATTGTCTAATAAGCGAAACACTCGATCAACTTCTTCAAACTGACCTTGCTCTGCGGCAGTAATCGCACGCTGCGCCATGCTATTACGAAGGACATAGACAGGATTAGTTGTCTGCATACCGTTAACTACCTGCTCAAGTGACAGCTGCTCGATCTGTGCCAGATAACGTGTTGACCAGTCTTGCCATACTTGCTGCGCATCACCGCTTAATTCGGTGGTCATGGTAACCAGTAGCTTTTGCTCATAAGGATGATCTGCTGGTGCGACCAAACCGAGTAGGGCGCGGAAACTATTGGTATAGTCGAGCAAATTGTCTTCTAATAGTGTCAACCATTCAAAGGCCAAGCTGAGGTTTTCTCTTTGATGCGGTAGGCCAAGCTTGCGGCACAGACCTTGCTGATAATGCTGCATAAAGGTTGCTTCATAAGGCGCTAAACACTCAGCGAGCGTCTCACGAGTAACGCCTTCTAGGCGCATAAAGTGTGGCAGCCAAACGTTTAGGTTCCAATGCCCGATAGCAGGTTGATTCTGATAAGCGTAGCGACCCGTATGGTCTGAGTGATTATTAATCCATGCAGGATTGAAGCGCTCCATAAAGCCAAACGGCCCAAAGTCCAAAGTACTGCCTGTGATAGATAAGTTATCTGTGTTCATCACACCGTGAGCAAAGCCAATCAATTGCCAATCAGCAATCATACGGGCCGTACGTTCAACCACTGCGGTCAAGAAAGCTAAGACAGGCGTTTCGCTATCGCGGCACTCTGGATAGTAAGTGTCAATCATATAGTCAGTGAACTCACCCAGTACATCAGGGGCAAAGCTGGCAATCCATTCGACATGACCGAGACGAATATGACTATCAGCCACACGCATCAACGCTGCACCTGCTTCGATACGCTCACGGCGTACTCTCGTATCAGATACCACAAACCCCAAAGCGTTAGACGAGGGGATGCCAAGCTGCGTCAATGCATGACCGCAAAGGTATTCGCGAATAGTACTACGTAAGACTGCGCGTCCATCACCCATGCGCGAGTAGGGCGTCAAACCAGCACCTTTAAGATGCAAGTCTTGTGGCTGTCCATCAACATCGAGTACCTGCGCCATCAATAAACCGCGTCCGTCGCCCAATTGCCCAGCCCACTGTCCAAACTGGTGACCGGCATAGGCCATCGATAATGGTTTGAAATCAGCTGGCACGTATTGACCGCCCAATATCTCAACCCAATTGGTCATCAGGTCCTCGTCGTTTGCCCAACCTAACTGCTGTGCAACTTGAGTGTTGAAGTGACCGACACGAGGATTGTCTAGTGGCGTCGGTGGCTGCTCATGATAAAGGCGCGTGTCTAGGTTGACGTAAGTGTTTTGATAACGCATACAGGCCGTTTCCATTAAAATATAAAAGTGAGAATGTCACTATAGCATAGCTCTCATATGGCATCGTTGCACTCTGTCCGTCTCTTGTAATATCTAGCCAAAAAATAAAACTAGCTACTTTGGGTGAGCTGAGTTTAGTGGATTATAGTCGAACCACTATTAAAGTGTTACAGCGTTAGACTCGTTTAGCCTACTACTGTAGTACTTGCACTCGTCTGCCTTGTACCACTTTTAGTATTGATTGACTATAGTTGGTTACTGTCTCTAGGTTGGAGGTTGCAACGATTGAGCCTATATATTTCATCATTTACTACGAGGATAAGATTATTAAAAGTAGAGGTAGTGACATAAACCATAAATTATAAATTATAAACAAAAAAATCCCCCTATCTAGGGCAGATAGAGGGAAGGAGAAACCTGACAATTACGATAGCTTATAAAAACCAGTTAGGCGGCTTTTTTGCTGATACCAATAGAGCGAAAAGCATTTTTCAAGTTATTGTTATGCTCAAGAATTTTTTGCTCAATCTTAGCATAATCATGCTTCAATTTATCATCAGCCTCGTGCAAGCGATCAGCGAACTCTGTCTTTTTAAGTTCAATTGTTTTTGCTTTTAGCGCTTGCCACTCTTCAACTGTCTGCGTAAAGGCATCATATTCAAACTTAATGCGATCTTGGAAGCTCTTCATCGCATGAGTTAAGTCAATACCGCCACCAGTCGCGGTATCGATTTTCTGCTGAGCTGCTTTAAATTGCATTTGAACTTCGGCATGCTTGATGGTCGTATCATCGACCGTGCGCAGATCAGAGGTCAACCCAAGTTTTGATAAGCCAGCAATCAACCATTTGGTTGGATCATACTGCCACCATTTTACGCCATTACGATAGTCGTACTGGAAGAAGTGATGGTAGTTGTGATAACCCTCACCCCATGTAAATATCGCTAAAATGAAGTTATCACGAGCAGTATTGGTATCGGTATAAGGACGGCTACCAAACATATGACATAATGAGTTAATGAAGAAAGTAAAGTGATGCGTCAATACCAAGCGCAGCAAACCTGCCAACACAAGCGTGCCCCAAACATCACCCAACAACCAACCAACAGCCGCGACCAAACCAACGTTGGTGGCTAGTACCCATAGGCCATAATATTTATGCTGTATCTGTAGGACTTTGTCTTTGGTCAAGTCAGGAATGTTTTTGTAGTCAAAGTTGCCGCTAGGATAGTTACGTAGCATCCAGCCGATATGGCTGAACCAGAACCCACGTTTTGCTGAGTACGGATCGTCCATTACATCATCGACATGACGATGATGAACACGGTGACCTGAAACCCAGTCAAATGCAGACCCTTGTACCGCTAGGGTAGCTCCTAGCAATAAAAAGTTTTTGACGATTGGATGCGCTTTGTAAGCACGGTGCGCCAACAGGCGATGATAACCGGCGGTGATGCTAATGCCAGTCCATACCATAAAGGCACCAAATACACCCCAGACAGGAGCGCTTACATCATGAGTAAACAAATACCATGGTGTAATGATAGCAGCAGCAATCGGCGTCGTTACCAAAAAAGTCGCTGGAATCCAGTTGATTGGCGCTTTTGTAAATTCAAACTCACGCATATCAATGCTTTGCTCTTTTGTCAGAACATCCGTTTGCTCAGAAGCGTTAGCGTAGTTGCGTTTTGCCGTAGGCTGCTCGTCAAGAGCCATTTGCGCTTTCTTTTCATCAAAACGAGTCTTGAAACGCGTGACTTGAGTGCTGGCGTTCTTTACAAAGGTATCGCCAGATTTGATAGCGAAACGTAAGCCTTTAAGCGGTAAGCCAAGTGCTTTTTTTGCAATCATATAATATCCCTAACGGTATTAATTTAAGTCCCCATAGTACCTGAAAAATCATATAAAGTGAACACTTATACACTATAAAAATATTGCTAAATAACAATAACTTGTATGAATTATAGACTGTATGAGTCAAAAATGCCGATAACTTGTCAGGCATTAAGGGGAAGTGTAAGTAACGCTATAGATATGTAGGGACTGTAAGGGTGAAAAAAGAGATTTATCTAAAAGTGAAAAAATATGGATAGACAGTTCAAGGTAATAATAAATGACGTGGAAAGTCAGTAATAATCACGTCGGTATTCCAGCTTATAAGCTGTTCAATCGTATGGACATCATTGACCGTCCAAGCGCTCACGGGTAGCCCATAACGGTGACTATGTTTGATAATGTCTTGGGTTAAAAGCGGATAATGAATACCCAATTGAACGCAGCCAAGCTGTAGGGCAGTGTATGTCGCTTTTGCCAAGGCAGCTGGCGTGCGAATCAATAATCCTCGCGGTATGCGAGATAATAGTCTGTGGCGTTGCAACCGATTATGCAGCTCCACATCAAAGCTGGTCAGCACCACTGGTAAGCTGGCAAGCGGTGTATCGATAAGCTCTTGCGCCAGTGCATTTATCAATACTGCATAATTGGTTCGATTGTGCGTTTTAATCTCAAGCTCAATCACCCTAAATCCTCTCAGTACAGGCGCTATATTGGCTAAAGTCATGATTGGCTGCCCGAATTGTAAGCGGCACTGAATCTCTGTGAGCCCGAGCTGATCAATACGCGACTGTTGACCGCACATACGCTCCAAATCATCGTCATGGAACACAATCAAGTGACCATCGGCATTCAGTTGAATATCAAATTCAACCCCTGCCAAGCCTTGTGAGGTTAGATTTTGAGAATACTTAAAACCTGAAAAGGTATTCTCTAAACTCTCTCCGCGAGCGCCACGATGACCTAATAAACGCGTGTTTTTAAAATTTACCATATCACATGACTACTGACTGATTTTACGACTCATCATATATTGTCATGACATCAACGTCTAATAGAATTTGTGGCGTGACCAATATACTTTGCGTCTGATGTTTCTCTAGTATTTGTTATGTTTTTGCAACCAAACGCAGGTTTTACCCATAATGAGGGGCGCTATTTGTATATCCATGGGCTACACTAATGACCATTTCAACCAAACACCGTATAATGATGTGGTTTTCAAATCTATCGCAGACCGTTAATGACACCATTGTTTTATAAGTCTGCCATGCAGTTTGAGTGTTAAATATTGTCCATCAGTGGCGGTAAGAACCAGTAAATTGGGAGTGAAGTAAATATGAGCGTAGCAAATATAAGTTTGAGCAAGTGGCATAAAGTGGCTGGAATCGGAATAGTATGTGGTTTGGCGCTTGCAGGCTGTGATCGCTCAGAGAAAGAAGATACTGCCGATACGGCAGAGATGACGGAACAAGAGCCAGTAGCGACCGAAAGTGCCGTCGCTCCTGCTATCAATTGTGATGACCCGATGGTACAAGACCGTCTCAAATCTGCTTTAAAAAATACACTCAACCAACAGGCACAAGCATTGGCTGCTAATTATGCCAATGATGCCGAGATTAGTCTAGAAAGCGGCGTTGTCACTGAAAAAATCAATGGCGTGGTTATCGATGTACAAAACGCTGCCATACTACAAAAAGCCAATGACAATGGTATGACAACGTGCCAAGCAAGTGTCAGCATGACATTGCCAAGTGAAGACTTATATCAAGCCAGTCAAGTGCAAGCGGCTAACAATCAGCCAAGCCTGCAATCTCGTTTGGCGCAAGACAATATCCGTATCAATAACAATATGCTCGTTGATGACGCCTTTACTTACGTTGTCGGTACTCAAGGCGGGCAAGTGCGCACGCGTATTGCTGGACAGCCAGCGTTGATTACTGTGGTTTCAGATGTGATGGCAGGCTCTGTGTTGAAATCTGCGATGGATGAGGAGCGTGCTGAGCGACGTGCAGCAGCCCAAAGCAGTAACAATAATACTCAAGCAGCACCCGCTCGTCAGCAGCCTAGAACCATCACGCCAGTTGAGCCAATTCGTCCTACTGAACCTGCGACGCCGCCAACCATCAATAAACCGACCAGCAACCAAAACAGCTCGACAGAAAACAATCAAGCAGCGGCTACTACTGAGACCAAAAAACCAGTAACGCCAGCGACGCCAGCGACGCCAAAATCAGTGCCGAAAGATGAAACCATCGATATGGTCATCATTGAAGATGATAGCGCTACTTACTAATTTGCAATTTTATGAGTAGTTAGCAACTGGTAGTCGATAGATATTGCTAAGTAATAAAAACCCCGTAACATGAGTGCTGCGGGTTTTTTTATATTCGAAAAATCAACCTAGGTCAGAGGGTGCTAGCAATATTAGGTTTGATTCATTAGCGATTGTCAGCGAAGTTTTGCAAGACTTGACTGTCCCATAGTACTTCAGAGACTTGTTCGGGATCTGTACAAAAGCGCGCGGCGACAAACAACCAATCAGATAAACGATTGATAAAGCTGATGGCAGTGCGGCGTATGGCTGCTGGGCGCTGCTCCTGCAATAACACAGCTTGGCGCTCAGCTCGGCGACACACACTACGTGCTACATGCAACTGGCTCACCAGTACAGAGCCTGTGGGTAAAATAAAGTCTTTTAGTGGTGGCAGCGTGGTATTCATCATATCGATTTGTTGCTCTAGCCACTCGATATGGGTGGCATTGACGCCCTCATATTCTGGCATGGCAAGCTCACCGCCGATATTGAACAATAGATGCTGAATAATAACTAAGGCTTGAGAAAAATCCTTACTAATCGATTGGCCTTTGTTTCTTTGTAGTTGAGCACGCACCAGTCCGATATGTGAGTTGAGCTCGTCGATATCACCCATGACACCGAACAGATTGTCAGCTTTACTGAATCGACTGCCATCAGCCATACCCGTGCTGCCATCATCTCCAGTACGCGTGTATATTTTGCTTAATCGATTGCCCATCTTTATATCCTTAACGGTTTTTATGATTGAATGGTGGTAGTTGCCTGCTCATTGTAGTATTTTACGCCTGTTTTCGCTAAGATAATGGGTTACGTTAAAATTATAATCATATCATCGGTACGGCTTGCTTACTTGCTACGGCTGATATTTTCAATCTATTTATTTTATTTATGCTAAAAGGCTCTTTTATTATGACCACACCACTTGCAGATGCGATGTCTCAACTTGCTATTTATGACTCACTGACTGGCGGCAAGCGTCCGTTTGAACCGCTCAAAGCAGGGAAAGTGGGTATGTATGTGTGTGGTATGACCGTCTATGACTATTGTCATATCGGGCACGCTCGAATGATGATCGGGTTTGATATGGTGGTACGTTGGCTCACCCAATTGGGTTATGATGTCAATTACGTACGCAATATCACTGATATCGATGACAAAATTATTGCGCGCGCCGCTGAAAATGGCGAAGAGATTGGGGCGTTGACCCAGCGCTTTATTACAGCGATGCATGAGGATTTTGCAGCCCTTGGCTGCTTAGTACCTGATGCTGAGCCGCGCGCGACTGATCATATCGATGATATGCAAACCATGATTGAGACGCTGGTCACAGGTGACTATGCGTATGCAGGCGACAATGGCGATGTCTACTATGCTGTTGATAGTTTTGCGAATTATGGCAAATTGTCTAAGCGCAATCTTGATGAGATGCAGGCAGGTTCACGTGTCGATGTCGAAAACGATAAGCGCAACCCATTTGACTTTGTGCTTTGGAAAGCGGCGAAACCTGATGAGCCGCAATGGGCGTCACCTTGGGGGCAGGGGCGTCCGGGTTGGCATATTGAATGCTCGGCCATGTCGACCAAGTGCTTGGGCAATACCTTTGATATTCATGGCGGCGGTCACGACTTGCAGTTCCCGCATCATGAGAATGAAATTGCCCAGTCTGAGGCAGCGACGGGTTGCGAGTACGCGCGTAACTGGATGCACGTCGGGTTTATCAATGTTGACGGCGAAAAAATGTCCAAGTCGTTGGCTAATTTCTCAACCATTCGCGATGTTATAGCAAAATACTTGCCTGAAACGGTGCGTTTTTTCTTATTATCTAGCCATTATCGTAGCCAAGTTAATTTCTCTGATAGCGCATTAGATGAAGCCCATAATAGCCTAAGCAGACTGTATAATGCGTTAAAACTGGCTGAACAGCAAAAAGGGCAAACAATCGTAATCGATGACAACTTGACCACCGAAGCTTATCGTACGGCTGCTGGACAAGACTTTATCAAAGCCATGAATGATGACTTCAATAGCTCAACAGCGATTAGTGTTTTATTTGGTCTGGCACGCGACATCAATAAAGCCATCAAAGCTGAAGAAGTTGAGACAGCATGGCAGTTGGCACAGCAATTAAAAGCACTGGCGCAGGTGTTGAATATCTTACAACAACCTGTGCAGCAGTTTTTGCAAGCGGTGATTGGTGATAAAGCAGAAGATGGTTTGACTGATGCGGCTATTGAAGGGTTAATCGTCGAGCGTGCCGATGCCAAAACCAACAAAAACTTTGCGCGTGCTGATGAAATACGCGAGCAGCTAAAAGAGGCTGGTATTGAGCTTGAAGACAGCCGCGCTGGTACAACATGGCGCCGCGCATAGATATATAGACGCTGTGCATCAGATTACATACGCATGCTAATAAATTAAGTCAGCTCACGCTGGCTTTTTTTTGCAGAGTGCATTAGGTTAAAGCATACTGAATGCACTTTTTATATCCATTCCTTTTGTAGACCAGTGGCTTTGAAAATATGAATACTCTTAAAAATAGTAATGCTGATGATCGTGGCATAGCAATGGATATTGACGGTGGTCACCGCCGCGATGTAGAGCGTAATAATATCCGCTGCAATGCACTGCAGGTAGTTTTAGGGTTTCTTATTATAGCCATCAGCGCTATCTATGTACCCGCTAGTGCGGCAAATGAGGAAGGCCGCTCACAAGTCGCTAGCAAACCTGACAATTTGGCTGAGTACGCTGTCCAACAAATAAATACAGTCAAAGACGAAAATATTAGCGTCTCTGGTATTACCGAAGAGATATTTGACCCCACTGAGCGTAGCGCGGTACAGCAAGCAGGGACGTTGCAAGGTGACGTGGGACTGACAGGGGAGTATAGCGAGAATTACTACTTACTCAACAAGCTCAATGTCGGGTTACCACCATTAGCTGAGCCACCAAATTTGGCGACGCCGCTTGCGACTTTGGGGTTTTTTCAATCTGCGGTGATGAAGCAGCAGTATGATTTGGCCGCTTATGCACTCAATATGAATCTGATTGATGAGAAAAACCAGCGTACCCGTTCGCTTGATTTGACCAAGCAGCTTGATTTTTTACTATCCGAAAAAGAGCTATACGTATTTGATGATATGCCCGATCGTCCTGATGGTCTGATTGAACCACCACTGGGTAACGACAGTAGTGTCATGGGTATCCCTAGACGCTCTATCCAGCTGGGTTATATCGAGTACCGAGAACGTCGTGTTCCTGTTTACTTGGAGCGGGTAAGGGTAGGTGATCAGGCGCCAGTTTGGATGTTCTCTGCGCAGACAGTGGGTAATATTGAAAATCTTTATAAACAATATCATCCATCGGAGTTTGAGCGTTATCTACCTACTTGGTTAAAATTCCAGTTTTTTGGTATTGCCTTATGGGAGTTTTCAGCGCTCATCATGTTTTTCTTATTTACCATGGGCGTAGGTTGGATACTAAGTAAAAGCACGGAAAAACTCATCAGCCGTTATGTTGATAATGAAAAATACAACATCTCTGCTGGCAGTGCCAATGGCGTGGCAGATTTGGCCAATAAGCTAACCGTGCCTTTGACCTTTACCATCAGTTTTTCGCTCGTTTTTACCTTAGTTTCTGGTGGTTTTCCTTATCTAGATGCAGTGGCTTCATCAACCCGTCCGCTGATTTGGACGGGGTTGGTATTTAGTGCGATGTGGCTAGGCATTCGTACTATTAATTTTTTTGCCAATCGTTACCAAGACATGCAGATTGAAAACCTAGGAGAAGAGCATTTTGATAAAGTGCGCCGTCGTCGCACTTATGTGTCGATATTCCGCCGCGTTTTCATTTTTGTCATGATATTGGGTAGTATCTGGATAGGACTGAGTGAGTTTGCCAACATGGAAGGTCTTGGCAAAACCTTACTGACTTCAGCTGGTATTGCTGGCGTGGTTATTGGTATCGCCGCTCAGCCTATATTGGGTAACATCATTGCTGGGGTGCAGGTGGCAGTGACGCAGCCTGTACGGATTGGCGATAGCGTGATAATGGATGGTAATTTCAGCACTGTGGAAGACTTGCGTTACACTTATGCGGTACTCAAAACATGGGATGAGCGTCGATTAATTGTGCCGATGCGCCAGTTGATCACGGAAAGGGTAGAGAACTGGTCACATACAGAAGTGCATCAGACCTGTCCTGTGTTTTTATACATTGATTATGGTGCAGATATAAAGGCCATTCGCCAGCAGTTTATCTCAGTAACTAAAGATAATGAGCTTTGGGACAATGAAACTGAGCCCGAAATATTTGTTGTTGAAGTGACAGAAAACACCATTCAGCTGCGCGGTGCTGTTTCAGCAGTAGGTCCCATAGAAGCATGGACGCTTGCTTGCGAAGTGCGTGAGCAGATGCTTGGCTACTTGCATCAGCAGCAAAACAAGTATTTGCCGACAGAGCGTTTTACGTTAACAGAAAGTCTGTAACGTTCAAGGAGAGCTATTCGCTATAAAAAAGCGTCATTAAACATATAGTGTATGTTTATTATCGCTGAAGACGTATTTGTGTAAAATAATCTGACAAATATAGTATGTCAGAGAGGTGCTTATTTGTTATAATGTGGCGTTATTTTTATAGGATAACTGAGTGGTTAGCCATGTGTCAGCACTGTGTATGCAGTTGCAATAATTGATATGCCTAACTCTGAGCTCCTACCCATCAAAATAACCACCACTAGGGGTCTGTATGTTGCGAATTGTCGATGAAGCCTTAACCTTTGATGACGTTTTATTATTGCCAGCCTATTCTGAAGTTCTGCCAAAAACTGCCGATCTGTCTACCCGTTTGACCAAAAACATCACACTAAACCTTCCGCTGATCTCTGCGGCTATGGATACAGTCACTGAGTCTGAGATGGCCATTACCATGGCACAGCTTGGCGGCATGGGTATCTTGCACAAGAGTATGGATATCGAAAAGCAAGCAACACAAGTACGCCGCGTCAAAAAATTTGAAGCGGGTACGGTTGTTGACCCAATCACCGTACATCCAGAGATGACGATTGGTGAATTGCTACGCTTGACGCAAGACAATAATATCTCAGGCGTACCTGTGGTCGAAAAGGGTACAGACAACGTAGTAGGTATCGTGACTCACAGAGATTGGCGTTTTGAGACCAACTTGTCATTGCCAGTTAGTCAGATCATGACACCAAAAGAGCAGTTGGTCACCGTACATGAAGGTGAGAGCAACGAGAATATCAAAAAATTGCTACATGAGCATCGCATCGAAAAAGTCATCGTTATCGACGACAACTTCCGCTTACGTGGTTTAATTACGGTCAATGATTTTGCCAAAGCCGAAAACAATCCAAATGCGTGTAAAGACGAGAAAGGTCGTCTGCGTGTTGGTGCAGCGGTTGGTACAGGTGCAGACACGCAAGCACGCGTCGAAGCATTAATCGCTGCTGATGTTGATGTGATCGTAGTGGATACGGCGCATGGTCACTCAAAAGGCGTAATTGAAAAAGTCTCTTGGATCAAGAAAAACTATCCGCATGTTCAAGTTATCGGTGGCAACATCGCAACAGGCGAAGCGGCACTTGCACTACGTGATGCTGGCGCTGATGCGGTAAAAGTCGGTATCGGCCCTGGATCTATCTGTACCACGCGTATCATTGCCGGTATTGGTGTACCACAAATATCAGCTATTGATAATGTTGCTAGCGCATTAAAAGACAGCATCCCATTAATCGCTGATGGCGGTATCCGCTACTCAGGTGATATGGCAAAAGCGATTGCGGCTGGTGCATCGTGCATTATGGTAGGCTCACTAATGGCTGGTACGGAAGAGGCACCAGGTGAAGTTGAGCTGTTCCAAGGCCGTTATTACAAAGCTTACCGCGGTATGGGTAGTCTGGGTGCAATGTCTGGATCAAACGGCTCATCAGATCGTTATTTCCAAGATGCCAAAGATGGCGTAGAGAAGCTCGTACCAGAAGGTATTGAAGGCCGCGTTCCTTATAAAGGACCTGTCGCTGGTATTGTCAACCAATTGGTTGGTGGCTTACGCTCATCAATGGGCTATACAGGCTCTGCGACTATCGAAGATATGCGCACCAACCCACAGTTTATCAAAGTCACATCAGCAGGCATGAAAGAGTCGCATGTTCATGATGTACAGATCACGAAAGAAGCGCCGAACTACCGTGTAAACTAATCGGTATTTTATAGCTCTGCACTGTTTGAGAACTGGCCCAGTTGCAGAGCTGTAGTGACGTTAAGATACAAACAGCCAACAATGCTTTGTTATTGTTGGCTGTTTTTTTTGTAGAATATAAAAGCATATTATTACAATAGAAGTATTGCCTGCGCATACGCTTGGCCTTTTATTTTTAGACTTGAGGAATATAAATAATGAGTTACTTTGGCACTGATGGTATCCGTGGAAAATTTGGTGAATTGCCTATTACCCCTGACTTTATTTTAAAACTGGGTTATGCGACTGGACAGGTGCTCATAGAAGCCAACGAAAATTCTACGCGCAAACCAAGTGTGGTCATCGGCAAAGATACTCGTCTCTCAGGTTATGTCATTGAAGGTGCTCTGCAAGCAGGTTTTAACGGGGCTGGCGTCGATGTTTATATGCTTGGTCCATTACCGACGCCAGCGATTGCACATTTGACTCGCAGTTTTAATGCCGATGCGGGTGTGGTTATCTCAGCGTCACATAATCCTTATTATGATAACGGTATCAAGTTCTTCTCAGGTAGTGGCAAAAAAATCAGTGATGAGATGCAGATAGCAATTAATGACAGATTAACGGCAATCATGAGTGATGCTAATGGTAACAATGCCACGATGCCTATCCTTGACCCTGCAAACCTAGGCAAAAACCGCCGAATTGACGATGCAAAAGGTCGATACATTGAATTTTGCAAAGGCAGCTTCCCATATCAGTATGATCTTAGCCATCTGACCGTCGTGGTTGATTGTGCCAATGGTGCAGGCTATAGCGTCGCACCTAGAGTCATGCGGGAGCTTGGTGCTAGTGTTATCGCTATCAATAACACTCCAGACGGCATCAATATCAATGCTGAATGTGGCTCTACTCATCCTGAAGGTCTGCAAAAAGCGGTGCTTGAGCATGAAGCAGATGTTGGTATCGCATTAGATGGTGACGGCGATCGCATTGTGATGGTTGATGAGACAGGTAAGCTGGTTGATGGTGACGGTATCTTATATGTGCTCGCGACCCAAGGACTCACCAAAGCGCAAGGCGTCGTTGGTACGCTTATGAGTAATATGGGATTAGAGTTGGCATTAAAGGCGGCTGACATTGATTTTACTCGTGCAAAAGTAGGCGACCGCTATGTCATGCAAGACTTGGAGGCCAATGGTTGGATACTGGGCGGTGAGCCATCTGGACATATTCTGTGCCTGGACAAAAGCCGTACAGGCGATGCGATCATAGCAGGGTTGCAAGTATTGGCTGTGATGCAAGCGCAAGGACGTGCACTGAGTGAGCTGGTCGAAGGGTTTGACGTACTACCACAGAAGCTGGTCAATGTACGTCTGTCTCAGATGCAAGACCCATACAAGCATGAAGAACTGGTCGCCGCTTTTGACAAAGCACAGACGACTTTAGAAGGTCGTGGTCGTCTTCTTATTCGCCAATCAGGTACAGAGCCTGTGATTCGAGTCATGGTTGAGTCTGATGATGAGATAGAGTGTGATGTGATGGCAAATGATTTGGCTGATCATATCAAGTCGGTATTAGGTTAATAGTATTCAACGCTTAATATTCAAAGCTTAATATTCAAAGCTTAGCACTCAAGATTACAATGTTGAAATGTCATAATTTTATAATAAGGAATGATCATGAGCATGGACTTTACCGACCAACGCCTTTCATATGAAAAAGGCGCGCTTGATCAACAGTCAGTACCAGCGTCACCATTTGAGCTATTTAAGGCTTGGATGGATGAGGCAATAGCGCAAAAAGTGCAAGAACCTTATGCTATGAGTTTGGCAACTTGCGGTGCAGACAATAAGCCTAGCGTCCGTATCGTGTTACTGCGTGAAATTACGGATACAGGTATTATTTTTTATACCAATTATGACAGCGCGAAAGGACAGGACGTTGCAGCAAACCCCAATGCTGAAGCGCTGTTTTTTTGGCATGAGCTGGAGCGCCAAGTTCGTATTAGTGGTCGTATTGCTAAAATTGACGCTGAAAAATCTGCTGCCTATTTTCAAAAACGTCCACATGATAGCCAAATAGGTGCTTGGGTCAGTCAACCGCAAAGTGGTGAAGTCACCAATCGTGAGGTGATGGAGCAAACGTTCGAGCAACTTCAGGCCAAATATCCAGAAAACACCACAGTGCCAACGCCAGCGTTTTGGGGTGGGTATGAAATTACGGTTGAAAAAATCGAGTTCTGGCAAGGTCGTGCCAACCGTATGCATGACCGCATCGTATATACGCAAGATGGTGATAGCCAAAGCGCTGAAAGCTGGACGACCAAGCGTCTACTACCATAGTGTTTGGCTGATTTTGAAATCCTAGCTCATTTAAAAATATAAAAAAGCCACTCTATATCCAGTCTCTCGGGTATTTAGAGTGGCTTTTTTATATCAGTTATTTGCTTTATTTGGCATTGGTATCGACATCCACAGAGACGGACATACCAGGACGCAAGCGTGCAAGCTCAGGTTGGTGCGGATCCAAGTCGATACGTACTGGGATGCGCTGCGCAATTTTTATATAGTTACCTGTCGCAGGATTGGCGGCACCTGCACTAAACTCACTGCCAGTGGCTGGTGAGATGTTGCTCACATGACCTGTGAATTTGGCACCGCCAAGCGCATCCACATGAATAGTAGCTGGTTCGCCGATTGCCATACTGGCTATTTGGGTTTCCTTAAAGTTTGCGATAATCCAAATGCCTTTTGGTACGATATACATGAGCTGGGTGCCCGCGCTAACGTACTGACCTTCTTTGACACTGATTTGGCTCAGCTGACCGGACTCAGGTGCTGTGATGATCGTATTATCGAGATTAATTTGTGCTTGCTTCACACCTGCCTCAGCACTTTTGATATTTGCGTCCAGCGAGGGTTGGGTGCCACTGGTTTTGGCGAGGTTTTGTTGCGCGGCTTGTAAATTGGCTTCAGCCTGTTGCACGCTTGCCTGTGCTTGAGCCAGCTTTGCTTTGATATGAGCCACTTCTGCTTTTGATACCGCACCGATAGCATCTAAGCCCTGATAGCGATTGACGTCTTCACGAGCGCTCTCGACATTGATTTTGGCGCTATATAAGTCTGCTTTGCGTGCTTCGATTTGTGCTTGGCTAGATTGCGTGTCTTGAACATTGGTAGAGCGACTGGTGACCGCCACTTCAGTATTGGCCTCAGCTTGTTCAAGTTGCTGTTGAAACGTTCGATCATCTATTTTTATCAGTAGATCGCCCGCTTTTACATCAGCAAAATCCTGCACCGCCACTTCGGTGACATAGCCGGAAACTTGCGGACTAATAATAGTGGTTTGACCTTTGACAAAGGCGTTATTGGTTTGTTGCACCGTAGGCGTAAATGGTGGCAGTTTCCAAGCATATAAAATTAAGGCCGCACCAATGACAATCAGCGCAATCAATAATCCCAAATTTAGATAGGATTTTTTCTTGGGAGACCAGCCAGCCGTATTTGATATCGGCTCTTTTGGCGGCATAGGCGTTTCATTATCATCGTCTTGATTTTCTATAGAGCCTTCTACAGAGTTATCCTCACGCACGCTATCAGGCGTATCAGTAGCTGCTTGTATCTCGGATGTATCCGTTTTCTTTTGCGTAGCGCTTGTAGCGGTCTCTACTGGAGCCGTAGCAGACTCTGTACGTGTGTCTGTTGCTGGAGCATCAGTTGACGTCTGAGAGGGCTGGTTAAGCTCATTTGGTTTTTCTTGGCTCATGACGTGCTCCTAAATATGAATAAGCAAATACTAAAGTGGTCTGACTGTAAATAAATCGGGTTAAAAAATTACCAGTGTAATAAGCTTGACTATTTTGTTTCGCGCATCTTGGCAATGACGGCGAGCTCTTTGGCCAGTGGGTTGCGCTTGTGGTAGCGGTTGTAAAGATAATTGAGCAGCAAAATAATCGTAACGGCAGTAGCAAGACAGGCCATCAGAAAAAACAAATCACTGTATGCTGCGACCGTTGCTTGGCGCTGAATGCCTTGCAGTACTTGGCTCATTGCACCGATATTTGCTTGGGCCGCGTCAGTGGTCTGATTCGACAGCATGTTACGAGTGCCTACCACCTGGGCGCTAAATGCAGGATCGCCCAAATTTAATGAGCTGACCATATCTGCATAATGCATTTGTGTACGAATGGTCGTAAATGCCTGAATGGCTGCCGCACCTGCCAGTCCGCCAACTGTTTGAGAGATGCCAAAAATCACTGAAAAACTAATAATATACGCAGGGCCACTGCCAATAGCCCGCAAAAACCCTTCAAAAACCAAAGGACCCATGAAATACACCGCGGCAAAGGCAATCAAAAACTGGCTGAGATAAAACGTATAGGGTGCTGAATTAATAGATACACCAACATCCATCCAAGACCCTAAGGCAATCAATGCCACGGCAAAAATAACAGGTCGGCGCAAATCCATCGCATTGGTACTAAAAATACTAATAATCAAAGCCAGTGCACTGGCGGCTATAATAACAGCATAAAAAGTAACCAGCTGATCGTTACCGTAGCCGAGGTTAGCGAGCAATCCTGCCGCTCCGACGTTTTGCTCAGATAGCAAAATCCGCATAACAGCGCCCGTCACCATGAATGCAATAATATTGCGGCTACGCATCCAGCGCACTTGTAGCATCGGATTTTTGCGATGCGTCTCAATCCATAACGCGATGCTAATCCCGACGATAGCAATCATCAGTGGATAGACGAGCCAAGGTGTCGTCCACCATAAAATTCGACCTTGTACCAAAACGACAGCCAATGCAGCCAGACCACTAGCAAAAAAACCAAAGCTTATAAAATCCAATTTCTCAAATACTTTTTCTGTATTCCCTGGTGGTAGCTCTAATATATTAATCAGCCCAAAACAAATCAGCGCCAGACCAAATTGAAATAAAAATAAATTTTCAAGCTGACCGTCGATGGCGAGGTAGGGCGAGATGACACGTGATAATGGAATACCAAACTGTACCAGACCAAATCCCAATATCAGACCACTAGTACGTTTGACGGTTGGCATACCCTGAAGACAATAAAACAAGCCCAATACGGTCATACCACTTGCCACCATACCACTAAGTCCCCTAGCGACAATCTCTAAATAATAGGGCTCAATGCTAATATTAGGTGTGTCTAACAAGTGACTGCTGATCAGCCACTGTAGACTGGTGGCGGCTAACAAAAATGACAGGGTGATTTTGCTAAAAAGCGACATGCCAAATTGCTGACGAATTTTGTACAGCAGAACGGTGATACAGGCATTGGTCATATTATAACTGACCGATATCCAACCACCTTCAGCTGGCGTTAAGCCTAGCTGACCCTGAATTTGCGTCAGGTTGGCGACAAGTAGACCATTTTGGAAGCTGGCTGTGAGACCCACAAAAATCCCAATGAGCAAATAAAACACTTTACGGCGTGCCGGATGGTCAGGATTGGCTGGAGAGCCTACCATTATTGGCTGTTCGTGGGGCTTAAACTGGTATTCGTTACTCATGGGCTTACCACAATCTATATAAGGAAATAGAGTGAAATAGGACAGATGCCAGACGGGGAGTCAGGTCATTGCAGTTGGTGTTTATAGCGTGAAACGCCAGTCAACTCACTGATGGTATCTGAAAGATAACCCAAAAAATTCAGAAAGGATTTTATCATAACTTTTATCGTGCTTTTGTCATCGACACGTAATTGATGGATGGTGCTGAGCAATTTGTTTGGTTGCTCTACAGCTTAATGCTCTCATATGACGTTGATGACTATAATTCGATGGTTATTCATGCAATCATAAAATAAAGCACGCATAAAAAACAGCTCTATACAGAGCTGTTTGTGTGTATCGAAAAAATGGTCTGTCAGTTAAGGCATCAGGTTAGACGGTTTCGTCATACTTTGCTTCTAGCTGCATCGCACGCTGATAGCTATCGAGACTGGCAAGCGCTTCAGCATACTGCCTGATATTCGGGTAAGCGTCGAGTTTTTGACGCTTAGCGAGAATGATTAAGTCAAATGACAACATAAAGTCAGCACCACTTAGCTTATCACCCACAATGAACGACTTACCTTCAACCGAAGCATCCAGATATTCAAACAATCTGGTTTTTTCTGTATCGATATAGCCATTCAAAAACTCATTGTCATCAATGCCTGCTTTTTTGGTAAATAGCTCAAGCATTAATGGCAACATCAGCGAGCTTTCTGCAAAGTCAATCCACTGCAGATAATATCCATAATCTGAACTATCTGTAGCAGGGCGCAGACGCTCGGGCGCAAATCGTTCAATCAATAACTCTGTAATCGCACCGGACTCAGCGTAAATCTGTCCATCCATCTCGATAACTGGAGATTTACCGAGTGGGTGAACTGCCTTCAGGGAATCTGGTGCCAAATGAGTCTTGGCATCGCGCTGATGACTGACCACTTCATAAGGCACGCCTAGCTCTTCTAAGAGCCAAAGCGTACGCAACGAACGTGACTGATTAAGGTGATGTAAGCGAATCATGATATTAACCTTTGAGCTTGTTGATCAAACGCTTAGCCGCTTCTTCTGATGAGGCTGGGTTTTGACCTGTGATCAATAAACCATCTTCGACCACAAACTCTTCCCAATCAGCGGCTTTTTCATAGTTACCACCGTTAGCTTTTAATACGTCTTCTACTAGGAACGGTACTACGTCTGTTAGGCCGACAGCCTCTTCTTCTGAATTGGTAAATCCGGTAACGGTTTTACCTTTGACTAAGTACTCACCATCGACTTTGACGTTCTTGAGCGCTCCAGGAGAGTGACAAACAAAGGCAACGGGTTTATCTTGCTGTACAAAAGTCTCAATCAAACTAATCGAGTCTTTATCAACTGCTAAATCCCATAATGGACCATGACCACCTGGATAGAATACGCTGTCGAAATCTTCAGCTTTCATATCCGCAAGTTTTTTGGTATTGGCAAGGTGCTTTTGCGCCTCGCTATCTTCTTTGAAGCGCTTAGTATCTTTGGTTTGAGCGTCTTCGGTATCGCTACTAGGATCAAGCGGCGGCTGACCACCAGCAGGCGAGGCGAGTGTGACATTGGCACCTGCATCGAGAAACGCATAGTAAGGAGCTGCAAATTCTTCTAGCCAAAATCCTGTTTTCTTACCAGTATCGCCTAGATGATCGTGTGAGGTTAGTACCATTAAAATATTCATAACTATCCTTATTTATTGTTTATATGTGAGTAAAGCAAATTATTAACAGCCACATTTTTATTGATAGGGGATTCATTCAAATGACAAGCCAGATGACCAAAACGTTATCAGTATAAGTGGTGACCGCTAATATTATTCCAGCTTCAGACGTAACTTTCAGTAGTGATCTTAGCAAGTTGTGTCGTTAAGTTGTTATTAACAATAGTTATTGCCTATCGTCAATTATTTAACAGTCAATTATTTAACATAAGTTACTGAACGTCAGAGACCTTAACCACTGTTTTACCAAAGTTATCGCCGTTTAGCATACCGACAAAGGCTTTTGGTGCATTGTCTAGACCATCAGCGATGTATTCTTTGGTTTTGACGTCGCCTGACTCTACCCATTTGCTCATGGTTTCTAAGAACTCTGGGAAGTGGTCGCCATACTCTTCAAAGATAATGAAGCCTCTGACTGTGAGACGCTGACGGAGAATGAGTCCCATCAATTGACCTAGGCGGTCTTTGCCATCAGGTAGATCGGTTGCATTGTATTGTGAGACCAGACCGCATACGGGAATACGAGCATGATCATTTAATAAGGGCATGACCGCATCAAACACGTGCCCACCGACGTTTTCATAATAGATATCGATACCATCTGGGCAGGCCGCTTTTAATTGCTCGGCAAAGTCATCGGCTCTGTGGTCGATACAGACATCAAAGCCAAGCTCGTTGACCGCGAAATCGCATTTCTCTTTACCGCCTGCCACACCAACAGTGCGAAGACCATATTGATGACCCACTTGACCGACCGTAGCACCGACAGGGCCAGTGGCTGCAGCGACAACTAACGTTTCGCCTTTTTGTGGTTTGCCGATATCGGTCAGACCCATGTAACCAGTGAAGCCGGGCATACCTAACACACCTAAACCATAAGAAGGGTTTGCCATGTTTTTGTCCAGTTTCAGGACGCCTTCGCCATCACTGACACTGTAGTCCTGCCAGCCGGAATTTGATACGACCAAATCACCGACAGCAAATTTATCGATATTAGACTCAACCACTTGAGCAACCGTGCCACCCATGATGACGTCACCGACTGCTAAAGGGTCAGCGTAGCTTTTTGCATCGCTCATACGTCCACGCATATATGGGTCTAATGACAGATATACCGTGCGTAATAACATCTCGTTATCGTTTGGCGTTGGAATGTCGCTGGTTGTCAGATCAAAGTTGTCAGCGGTTGGCTCGCCGTTCGGGCGGCTGGCAAGTTTGATTTGACGGTTGGTTTGTTGATTCTGCTCTTTATCGAAGCTCATAGTAGGACTCCTTTATATTTATTCATTGTCATTATTATAGAGGTATTAGAGGTAGTAACTACTCAGCATTGAACTGAATAGCTACTATAAATAGCATAACGTTATGTAGTTATTGTTACTGTCGCGATTTTTCTTATAATTCTTCTGACAGTTCTTGCTATATCGCTTATTAAGACGCTTTGCTAGTTACAGCACGCTGTAAGATACGACGTGAGACGTCCAAATCGTTTTTGCCGTGCTCACCAAGTTCGACCATGTTATGTGCATCAAGTTGCTTGATAATTGGATCAATCGCTGACTCAGTCAAATCGACGTCTTCTAAGCTCACTGGCAAGCCAAGTTCGCGGAAGAAGTTTTCAGTATAGACAATGGCCGTTTCGATGATGGCATCATCGTCTTGGTCAGTATCAGTGATGTTCCATACGTTACGAGCATACTGGAGTAGTTTTTCTTTTTTGCTTTCTTTTAGCTCACGCATGACCGATGGCAACACGATGGTCAAGGTACGTGCATGATCGATAGCGTGCAAAGACGTAAGCTCATGACCGATCATATGGGTTGTCCAGTCTTGTGGCACACCAGTACCGATCAGGCCGTTCAATGCCATAGTTGCTGTCCACATAATGTTCTTACGTGTTTCTAGGTTCTCTGGATCTTGCTTAACGACTAGACCTTCATCGATAAGGATTTTGAGCAAGCTTTCAGCAAAAGCGTCTTGAACCTTGGCATTGACTGGGTAAGTTAAATACTGTTCCATCACATGGACAAAGGCATCAGCAACGCCGTTCATAATCTGACGTTCAGGAAGTGTCAGTGTCTTGAATGGATCTAGGATTGAGAATTTAGGGAAGGCCAGTGGGTTACCAAATGGTAGTTTTGCTTGACGTTCGCTATAGTTAATCACGCCGCCTGAGTTCATCTCAGAACCCGTTGCTGGGATGGTCAATACCGCACCTAGGTCAATAGCAGAATCGATGTTTTTGCAATAACCTGTTAGCGCGTCCCAAGCTTGGTCACGTGAGACAGTACCATCTTCTTCAGTTAATGAAGATACGAGTGCCACAAATTTACTGCCATCAATCACAGAACCACCGCCAACTGCTAATAAGAAGTCGATGTTTTGCTCATTCACCATATCGGCTGCTTTTAATAGTGTGGTGAATTCTGGATTGGCTTCGATACCACCAAATTCAAACACAATACGGTTACCGCTTGCCGCTAATGCAGTTTTTACTTCATCTAAAGTACCGGTACGCTGTGCTGAACCACCACCGTAAGTAATAAGAACGCGAGCGTCAGTAGGCACTAGGTCTGATAGTTGTTCGATTTGACCTTCACCAAAAACGATGCGGACTGGGTTGTAGTATTGAAAGTTATTCATAAAATTCCTAATGTTGATAAAAATGGTTCCGTCAAATATGTTGACGTTAGATAATGAGTGGTAAGCAATGCTTATTTTATATTTGCTCTAAATGCTTGATGCGCATTGTACACCAATTAGACCAGTCGTCTAGTTATTGTTTATAAATGATTACAAAACTCTCATACAACGTTTTTATCAAGCATTGGGTTTTAAATAACAATATGATGTGTGGACGCAAACATAAGCCCCCAATTTAGGGGGCTCTAATACCGAAAACGTTACTGTTTATTATCTTATTATCAACGTCCCATCTGAGTCGTCGTCATTTGCCAAATTTCCGCTAGGGGCGTATTCGTTTGGCTGATCTTAGCCATTAGGCTGGCACCAAGCCACGCGAAATACCAACGTTTGGCCATACTCTCAGCTGATATATTATCGTGACGAGGTACAGACCCATCTATCCAGCCTGCCTTGATCTGCTCGGCGAGCCACATGGTCGTTTGTTGATAGCCGGTATCAAGTGCTTTACGCATGGTTTCTGATATATCAGCCACTTCTGCGCTTAGCTTCACTACCAAGCATTTGTCGTGATCACAGCCGTTCTGCTGGGTGTCGTACCAGTTTTGGAAGTAATCATATAGCTTTTGCTGGGCGCTCAAATTTTGTGCATCGATGATATCAAGACGAGCTTTATATAAGCTGAAGTAATGATTGATGATGGCCTCACCAAAGGCTTCTTTTGAGGCAAAATAATGATAAAAAGAGCCTTTAGGCACGCCAGCTGTATCTAAGATTTGTTTGAGGCCGACAGCGGTAAAGCCTTTTTTGGCTATTAATTGGTAACCAGTGGCAAGCAAATGAGCTTTGGTATCGGGTGTGGTGCTAGTGTCTGTGATATTAGACATAAATAGAATTTTCTCCCTTGATAATCGTAGTAATAGGGTCGTCAGGTTTCATTTGAGCGTCATGTCGATGGCATATTCTAATGCTATATATTTATATGTGTTACGTTTTATCGACAATATTGGCTGAAAAAACAGTCCTGTTTTACTAATATCTATGGTAGCATTAGACCAGTCGTCTATCAAGGTAGGTTTTGTTCTTATCAGTTATCATAAATTTTCGATTTTAATTTATGTCAATTTGTGATTTAACCATAACTGTGAGTATCTTACCTATAAGACAGCTTCAACTATTTTATTCAAAGTACTGAAAATAAATTTTTATATAACAAAGCAAAAATAAGGATAATTATGTCAAGCAATGATAATAACAGTAATGCCTATAGCGATTTTCATTTGCAATTCATTGGCGGTGAATGGCAAAAAGGTAAAGATGATAGCATTAATACTGATACTAATCCCTACAATGGCGATACGATTGTAGAAATTCAGCAAGCGACTAAAGACCAGCTTGATGAAGCATACGATGCTGCCGACCAAGCGCAAGCCAAATGGGCAAAAACGACGCCAGCTGAGCGTGCAGCTGTTATGTATAAGGTAGTCAGTATCCTAGATCAGCGCCAAGATGAAATCGTCGATTGGCTGATTAAAGAATCAGGTAGTACGCGCATCAAGGCTATGGTCGAATTCAGTTCAGCCCGTGCCATCACGCTTGAAGCAGCGTCTTTTCCTAACCGCGTACACGGTGAGATTCGTCCCTCTAACACTCCTGGCAAAGAAAACTTTATTTATCGCGAGCCCATCGGAGTGGTAGCAGTCATTAGCCCATGGAACTTTCCGCTGCATTTAACCCAGCGTTCTATCGCACCAGCCCTAGCACTCGGTAACGCAGTGGTGCTCAAGCCTGCGAGCGACACACCCATCACTGGCGGTTTGTTACTGGCAAAAGTATTTGAAGAAGCGGGTCTGCCAAAAGGTTTATTAAACGTCGTGGTCGGCTCCGGTAGTGAGATAGGCGATGCCATCGTCGAGCACAAAGCGCCAAGCTTAGTATCATTTACAGGCTCAACCTCAGTAGGCCAGCACATCGGTGAGCTAGCAAATGGCGGTGAGTATATCAAACAAGTCGCGCTTGAGCTGGGTGGTAACAGTCCATTTGTGGTACTCAAGGATGCTGACATTGAGCAAGCAGCCAAAGCCGCTGCTTTTGGTAAATTCTTGCATCAAGGCCAAATCTGTATCGCGATCAATAGGGTTATCGTGGAAGACGAGATATATGATGACTTTGTAGAGCGTTTCTTGGCCCATGTCAAAACATTGAATGTCGGTGATCCTAATAAGCAAGATACGGCTGTTGGCCCTATCATCAACGAAAAACAACTCAAATCGCTCAAAGAGAAAATCGCTAAAGCGCAGGAGGAAGGCGCGAAAATGATACTCAGTGGTGAGATTGAAGGCCAAGTCGTACCGCCGCATATCTTTACTGAAGTCACTCGCGAGATGGATCTATCCTGTAATGAAGTGTTTGGACCCTTGGTTGGTATCATTCGTGCTAAAGACGAAGATGATGCATTATCAATCGCCAATGACTCTATGTATGGCCTATCTAGTGCGGTATTCACTGCTGATATGCAAAAAGGCCTGCGTTTCGCTCGTGGTATCAGAGCTGGTATGACCCATATCAATGACATCTCAGTGAACGACGAAAGTAACACGCCATTTGGTGGTGAGAAAAACTCAGGTATCGGTCGCTTTAATGGTGAATGGGTACTAGAAGAGTTCACCAGAACACATTGGATTTCAATGCAAAACGAGCCACGTCAGTATCCGTTCTAATAGCATTGCACTACGATAAATAATAAAAAAAGACCGCTTCGATAGCGGTCTTTTTTTGTGATGTTCGATGGTTGTGCTTGAACCTACTTATATGACAATTAGCCTATAGTCTAGTCATCTATCTAGCATGAAAACCCAATAACCCTTCAATCTCTTCGATAGTCATACGTCTGACCAGCGCTTGCTCTTCAACTGACAAGCGATTGGTATGCTCTTTTATCATGGTATGGATGCTCCGAGATATCTCAGAGGTGGTGGCATAATACATTTGTGGCTGCTCTTTTGTCAGTCTCATCAAAAAACGATTGATAAGTTTACGTTTTTCATCCGATTTGTTCTCTTCAGCGATATTTTTTTCAGTCATGGTATTCTCCTAGAGGTAGGCCATTTAAGCAGTCCGGAGCATGAGAGTCAATGGCGATAAGTAGATTTTAGCTTGGATAATTACTACCTTGCTAGTAGGTTATTAATGCCATGAGTCAATACCAAACTTGTCGTAAGCAAGATATGCTATTTTATAATAAAGCCCAATAAAAAAAGAGTATTGAGATTAGGGCGTGTTGAACATTCGCAAATAGGCACTGCTGATCGCTAAAATTGTTCCAGATAAGGCACAAAGCGACGATAATGCAGATGCCTTAGCGAGATTTGTAACGCAGTATGGGGCAATTTTAGCATCAGCCCCAACGATAAAAGCAGGGGACAGGACTCTTTTTTGCCGCTTCATCGTTAAAAATAAGCGCTTAGAATGACTAAACTTATTATTTTTAACATCGAATCGCCTAAAAAATAGTCGCTGTCAGTGCCATGGTCGAATGTTCGACACGCTCTAATTAAAAGCTATCGAACAATAAGAGGTTTATGCCATGTTCCATCAGCTATCTGGTAAAAATGTATTGATTCTCTTTCATAATGACCTGCGAGTGATGGACAATGCCACGTTATCGAAAGCCGCCAAGCTCTCGCGTGATGGGCGATTATTACTGGTTTATGCCTCATCCTTGATGGATATATTGGACAATCAAAACTCTCAGGCTGCTTATCATTATGACACGATGGGCGTCGCCCGCCAGCAATTTTTGCAAGAGAGTTTGGCGGACTTAAATACATCATTAGAGCTGCTTGGCAATAAGTTGCTACATCTACACAAAACCCCAACGTCACCGAATACCTTCATGCAGTTGAATGAACTCATTGAGGCGCAGCAGGTGACAGATATCTGTGTGAGTCAAACGGCCGATTATTATCAGAACCAAATATATGTACGACTACAGAATAAACATCCGCAGATACGTTGGCATATTGAGACAACGGCTACTTTGTTTGATGAGTTACCGCTAGATGATTTGCCCAAAAGCTTTACGCAGTTCCGCAAAAAAATTGAAGCAGATTATGATTTATTGCATGCAGCACAAGACATCGCTATCTGCGCGACGCCAGAGCGATTGGCCCCAATACCTGAGAGTCTGGTGGATAGGTGCGAGTACGAGTACTTCTTTAAAGCAGGCGAAGATAATGCGCAGGCAATCTCCCAACAAAAACAGCAATCTTCTAATTTCAAAGGTGGTGAGTCGAACGGGCTAAATCATTTAAAGAGTTATTTTAATTCCGACGCGCCAAGTACTTATAAAATCACACGAAACGCGCTTGATGAATGGACGCATTCCACAAAATTTTCTGCTTGGCTGGCGAATGGTTCGTTGTCTGTCAACACCATATTGAATCGACTGCGCCGTTATGAGCGTGATGTAATCGCAAATGACTCCACTTATTGGATATGGTTTGAGCTGCTTCGGCGTGAATATTTTTATTGGTACGCTGTCACCCATCAGCAAAAATTATTCTGGTTTAAAGGTATTGGTCAGCACACGCCATCAACCCAACTGGACCAGAAAAAATTAGAACAATGGAGAAATGGTGATACAGCATATCCTATTGTCAACGCCTGTATGCATCAACTGAAGGCAACAGGATATATGTCAAACCGTGGACGACAGTTAGTCGCCAGTTGCTTTATCCATGAGCTAGGTCTTGATTGGCGTTATGGTGCCACTTATTTTGAGCAGCATCTTATCGATTATGATGTCGCCAGTAACTGGGGGAATTGGCAATATCTGGCGGGCGTGGGGGCGGATCCAAGAGGATGTCGGCAGTTCAATCTTGATAAACAAACCCAGCAATATGATCCAAACGGTAAGTTTATCCATCAGTGGCAAGGGGTATTAAAACAAGACAGCTAATCATAAGCGACCACTATCTTGGTTGTCTCTTTAGTCGTGGCAGCGCTTCAATGACACATCATGCTCTTTTGCATTAAACATAGCGATACTAGAGTATACAGATAGCGACCGCCAGACTACTCTCATGCGACTTAATAAGCATGCGGTAAAAAGGGGCTATCTCTTAGCCCCTTTTTTATCATTACGCGATATCAATATAAGAAGAGATTAGGCTTTGATAAGTTTGGGTCGAGCTTTATCAATGGCTTTTATCAGTGCCTTCTCAAACTCACCGTCTTTGAACCTAACAAGATAAGAGTGTGCGGCACAAAAATTGCGAACGTCGCGCCACTCATGTGCTAGGTTGGTTGCCCAGTCGCAATATTGTGCGCCTGCATTTGGCTCGTCTTTGAGTGCTTTTTTGGTGGTAGGGTGCAATATCAGCTCAGGCAATACCGCTTCTAGTAGCTTGATGGGCGGACTCATAAACGTATCATCGACATGCAAGCTTTGGCTGGCAGGATGATAGGCCAACAAGGAGCCTGCATGAATCATCTCATTAGGCGATATATAGTAAATGCCCTCTGACATTGAAAATTTAAGCTCAGGGTAGCGCTCAGCGACTGCATCACTCTCTACCAAATCGTCAGCCCAGCGCACTTCTGGTATCTTTTTATGATGGCGACTACTGCCGTAAAACGTGGCTTGAGGGAAGTCTTTTGCCATTTGCGCACAATATACAGTATGGAATGGATGAACGTTTAGCACCGCTTCGACATCTTGACCATTATTGGTGAGCGCCATGACTTCGTCTCGAACGTCACCTGTTAAGGCGTAGCTGTCCAAAAAGACAAAGCGTCCTGAGGATAGCTTGACCAGTGAGCACTGGGTACCAATGTTTATCACACCGCCGATACGGAATGACCCGCGTATGTTCCAAAATCCTGCCCCTAAATCATGAATTTCATCTGACATTTATCGTTTTCCTTATGTAATATATTGAATCAACAAGTGATTGTTTTTCTTGTCGAAATTTTTATGTTTTACATTTTTTTTAGAGTCGTTATTTTGCCTCAAGCTCGCTACGCGCGTTATTAATAGCAGATAATAACGCTGCTTCAAATTGGCCTTCTTCAAATACGACTAATCCTGAATGTGCACCGCAAAAATGATGTACGCTGCGCCATTCGTGTGCAAGATCTATCGCCCAATCACAATAGGCTTTGCCAGCGTCGGGCTCATCTTTTAGTGCTTGTTTGGTGGTGGGGTGTAAACCTAGGTTTGGCTGTACGGCATCAAACAGCTTAGAAGGTGGTATCTCAAACGTATCATCGACATATATACTTTGGCTAGCAGGATGATAGACCAATAATGAGCTTGCATGGACTGACTCATCAGGGGCGATGTAGTAGATGCCCTGAGGTAGGGAGAACTTCAGCTCAGGATAACGCTCAGCGACCGCATCACTTTCGACCAAATCCTCTGCCCAATTGACTTCTGGTACTTGTTTTGGGTGTCGACTACTACCGTAAAACGTGGCTTGCGGAAAGTCTTTGGCCATTTGCGCACAATGTATCGTATGAAATGGATGAACATTTAAGACGGCTTCGACATCTTGACCATCATTGGTCAATGCCATCACTTGCTGACGAACCTCGTCTTTTAAAGTATAGCTGTCCAAAAAAATAAATCGGCCTGATGATAGCTTTATAAGCGCACATTGGACGCCGATATCCATAATGCCGTTTTTTATAAATGACCCTCGAATACTCCAAAATCCTGCACCTAAATCGTAAATCTCATCATTCATTGACATGACTCCTTAATCATTTAGTTGTTCAATTATTTTGCTTATTGATAGGTAGCACCCTATGATTATTGATTTTTGAGCGCGTAAAGTCTGTAATAGAAAAGATATAAGCAATGTAGATGTGTAAAAATAAAAAGTTGTTAGGTAAATGTCATCATTGAGGGTATAGATCCAATTCTTTATTCTAAATGGAGAGTCTAACCAAGCGCCAATAACACATTTAAACCTGAGTATATCGGTTGGTGTGCTAACATGCTTTTCTGGTCATTATGATAAATAGATATCCTGTATGGCTGTGCACCTCCTTCATAGTTTCACATTATATTCTTTCATTATCCAAGCCAATGACGCCTCCTTGTCATAGCATAATCAATTATAGTAAGCGCCCTTGTGAATAATTCTAAAGATAAAAATCAAAATTTTGCACCAAAGACAGTAGCCTCATCCAGTCACTCTACGTCGTGGATATTAAAGCTCACGATTGGCCTGATTGGTATGTTTGCTTTTTTACAGGTGTACTCTATCCAAGCCGTGCTGCCAGTCATGATGGTGGACTTTTCTGCGACGGAAGTGCAAGCGGGCATGATCGTTGGCGCTACTGTATTGGCCATTGCCATCATGTCACCATTTTTGGGTATGCTCTCAGATGCCGTCGGGCGCAAATCCTTTATCGTCGGTGCTTTGTTATTTTTGGCCATACCAACAGCGCTGATTGCCCAAAGCTCGAGTATTGAATGGGTCGGTATTTGGCGTTTTATGCAAGGACTGTCTGTACCCGGTATTACGGTGGTGACGATTGCTTATATCGGTGAGGAGTTTGAGGGCCGAGCAATGACTGATCTGATGTCCTTTTATGTGTCAGGGAGCGTGCTTGGCGGCTTTATGGGCCGGTTTTTGATGGGGCATTTGCATGAGCTGATTGGCTGGCGTGACGGTTACTATGTGATGACAGCGATGACTTTGTTGGGGGCGATATGGGTTGGCAAGATGCTACCATCGTCTCGTCACTTTGAGGCCAATCCTAATTTTCGCTCAGCGATACAGACGTTAGGTGAGCATGTCACCAATCGTTATGTGGTGACCGCTTGTCTGCTTGGCGCTTGTGTGCTGTTCTCCCTTGTAGGCTGCTTCACTTTTATCAACTTACATTTGGCGGATAAGCCTTATGAGCTTGGTACAGGTGCGCTCGCCAATATTTTTGCCGTGTATTTGCTTGGTGTGATTATTACGCCACTATCAACGACCTTGCTGCGCCGGTTTGGCTCAGCACGTACGGTTCGGGTAGCCATCATTATCTCCATGATTGGAGTTCTGTTGACCTTGGTGACCCCACTATGGGGGGTAATCATAGGACTTGCTGTTATGTCATCTGGTGTGTTTATTACGCAGTCAGCGACCATCAGCTATATTGCTGTTAATGTCAAAAAAGGTCGATCATTGGCATCAGGCTTATATTACATGGGCTATTACACAGGCGGTACGCTTGGCGCGTGGCTGGGTGGTATAGCCTATGCGCGAGGGCAGTGGTCTCTTACCGTATGGTTGTTATTGTTTGTTCAGGTATTGGCACTCTTGATAGCCAGTTTTGGGATGATTAAAACGACAAGACGCGCCACTTAACGGTATATCAGGTATTATCTATGTTTGGTTACCCGTCTTATGATACGTAATGTAAGGTCGCTTTACATGGTGATGGTTTTTTCTTACTATCAAAGAGGTATTCAATCTTATTGCGGTCAGTGAAGCTTGTTGCTTTTACTGCGCCAAAACCGATTGGTATTCAGCAGGACGCTATCAACAGTAATAATGACTCTATATTATAAAAATAGTGTGGTTATAGCGGTTCATTCTGTATTAGTATGTCTTATTGCTACTTATTTATTACTATCTATAACTTATAAGCGCGACAAACAAGGAAATTAGGTCTATGTCAAATATGTACCATGGTGCCCCCTCTGCCTATGATTATCCATTACTGGTCAAGCAGCTCTTAAACCGTGCAAAAACAGTGTCACAAGACCAAGAGATTGTCTATGCGGACAAAAAGCGACTCACTTACAAGGACTTGTTTGAGCGTATCAATCGCTTGGCAAACGTACTTGCTGACCTGAACCTTGATGCAGGCGACATCGTTGCCGTTATGGACTGGGACAGCAATCGCTATCTTGAGTCTTATTTTGCGGTACCGATGTCAGAGTACATTCTACAAACTGTCAATATCCGTCTATCACCAGAAAAAGTCCTCTACACCATCAACCATGCCAAGCCTAAAGTGCTGATGCTAAACTCTGAGTTTGCGCCATTGGTCAAAGACTATCAATTTGAAAATTCTAGTATCGAGCACATTATTTGGCTAGACGACAATGGTTTGACCGCTGAAGGGGTTTTTGGCAGTAATCAAAGCCGCGTGACAGGCGAGTATGAAGCATTGCTAGAAGCTGCTGATAGTCATTTTGACTTTCCAGACTTTGATGAAAATACCATCGCGACGACCTTTTATACCTCAGGTACGACAGGGAATCCCAAAGGCGTTTTCTTTAGTCACCGTCAGTTGGTACTGCACAGTCTAGCGGAAGCGGCAACATTGGGTATGCTACCAAATAAGCAAGGTGTTAGCTACGGTGATGTCTATATGCCGATGACGCCGATGTTCCACGTACACGCATGGGGTTTCCCATTTACAGCAACGATGGTGGGTCTAAAGCAAGTCTATCCAGGACGTTATGCGCCTGATAGCTTGCTGGATTTGATCCTCAATGAAAAGGTGAGTATCACACATTGTGTGCCAACGATTTTGCAGATGGTGCTCAAAGAGGCGCAAGATCGCGATGCCAGCTTTAATGGGCTAAAAATGATCATTGGTGGTTCAAGATTGACCGAAGGGCTAGCAAAAACAGCAATGTCTCAAGGCATCGAAGTTTACACCGGCTACGGTATGTCAGAGACGGCACCGCTTATCAGTCTGACTGAATTTAGTCTCAATGAGCCTGAAATGACGGAAGATGAAGACATCGCCCGTCGCTGTATGACAGGTAAGCCGGTGCTTATGGTCGATGCACAAGTATGGGGTGAGGGCAACAAACCAGTAGGTAAGGGTCAAGAGAATACGGGTGAGCTGGTGCTACGGGCACCTTGGTTGACCCAAAGCTATTTCAAAAATGACGACGCTGGTAAGGAGCTGTGGGAGAGTGGCTATATGCACACTCAAGACATCGCTTACATACGTCCTGATGGTTATATTAAAATCACTGATCGCCTAAAAGATGTGATCAAATCAGGGGGCGAGTGGATCTCATCGCTTGAGATTGAGACGATTTTATCACTGCATCCATCCGTAGCGGATGTCTCAGTGATTGGCGTTCGGGATAAGCAATGGGGCGAGCGTCCGTTGGCTTTGGTGGTACTAAAACCAAATGCTCAAGAAACCAGTGCTGACGATATTAAAGCCATTGCAGAAAAAGCGGTAGAGCGCGGTATCATTCCTAAATATGGCGTGCCAAGTCAATTTAAATTCGTTGATGAACTGCCAAAAACCTCTGTTGGCAAGCATGACAAAAAAGTCATGCGTGAGATGTATGCCAATCAAACTCAAGTATAATATTATCTATCGATTGAATGTCAAAACGCTTGTGCTCATCAAAATGTAATGCGTGTTGCACGCTTAACAGTTGACCTTTGTGATGGGCTCTGCTACATTTTAAACCGATACATAACGTATCGGTTTTTTAATTCTGGCAAGGATGACCAGTATTTATCAGGACATTTTTTACCGCAGTCACAACAGTGTAGCGTTGATAAAGCCAATCGCGTACAAAGATCATATCACGCGATACAAGTGCAATAACAACTTACCAATGCGCCGATTATAAAAAATTCTTATCCCATTTCTCGTTTATGCTAAGGACAGCTACTATGAGCGACCACGCCCAACACCCAGTCTCTACTCTAGCGGCAGACGTGCCCACGTTCGCGGATATTTATCATGATTCCATTATGGCTCGAGAGAATTTTTGGGCTGAGCAAGCAAAGCGCATCTACTGGCATAAAGAGCCTGAGCAGATTCTCGATGACAGCAATCTGCCTTTTGCGAAATGGTTTGTTGGCGGTGAAACCAATCTTTGCTATAACTGTGTCGATCGTCATCTGCCAGACCGTGCAGAGCAAGATGCCTTTGTGTGGGTGTCATCAGAGATCAATCAAGAGTTAATAGAAACCTTTCCAGCGGTCGTTGATTCGTTTAAAGATCTGGGCAATAACGTTGAGTTTTATACAGATTATGCCAAGCGCCGCCTGACTTATAATGATTTATACAAAGAAGTGAATTACTTCGCAGACGTGCTACAGCGTCATGGTATTGGCAAAGGCGACCGTGTCATTATCTATATGCCAATGATTCTAGAAGCAGCATATGCCATGCTGGCTTGTGCTCGCATTGGTGCTATACACTCAGTCGTATTTGGCGGATTTGCCGCGCATAACTTGGCGATCCGCATGGATGATGCTGAGGCAAAAATGGTCATTACAGTGGATGCAAGTCTGCGTGATGGTAAGGTTATTAACTATAAAAATCTCGTCAATCAAGGCGTTGAACAAGCAACAACCAAGCCTGAGCATGTATTAGTTGTCAATCGTGGTATTTTACCGTTTGAGCCGAGAGGTGTCGACGTCGATTATGCGACTGAACGACGTCACAGCTGCGAGGCCCATGCAGTTGTGGCACCAGTTTGGCTTGAATCCAACACACCGTCCTATCTGCTTTATACCTCTGGTACGACTGGCACACCAAAAGGGGTGCAACGTGATACTGGTGGTTATGCAGTCGCGCTGACAACATCGATGGATTATGTCTATGATGGTAAGGCAGGCGAGACATTCTGGGCGATATCAGATATTGGCTGGGCGGTTGGGCATTCGTATACGATTTATGCGCCACTGCTAGCGGGTATGACCAGTGTTATGTACGAAGGCTTACCACACTTACCGAACCCAGGTATCTGGTGGCGTATCGTTGAAGCTAATAAAGTTAATATTCTATTTACGGCGCCTACAGGCGTACGTATGCTCAAAAAGCAAGATGAAAGCTGGATGACGCGCTACGATGTGTCTAGTGTCAAGTCGTTCTTTTTGGCAGGTGAGCCGCTTGATGAGTCAACGGCTAATTGGTTATCTCAGCATTTAGGCGTACCGATTCTAGATCACTATTGGCAGACAGAGTCTGGCTGGCCGATCTTGAGCCATACACCAAAATTCAATCATAAACCGCACAAGCAGGGCTCGCCCGGCTATCCTATGTATGGCTATGAAGCGAAAGTCCTCAATGAGGAAACAGGTGAACCTTGCAGGGCGGGTGAAAAAGGGTTGCTTGCGATTAAAGCGCCACTACCACCTGGCTGTCTCACCACGGTATGGCGTAACGATGAGCGCTTTGTCAGCAGCTACTTTGGTCTGTTTGATGGCCAGCAGTATTCTACCTCAGACTATGCAGTGACAGATGAAGACGGTTACTTTTACATCTTGGGGCGTACCGATGACGTGATAAACGTCGCAGGCCATCGAATAGGTACGCAAGAGATAGAAGAAGCAATTAGTACTCATCCAGAGATGGCAGAATGCGCTGTGGTAGGCATCCAAGATGAGCTAAAAGGCGAGCTACCAATTGCGTTCTGCGTCCTAAAAGATCAATCGCAAGTCGAAACCACCGAAAACCGCTTCCGCATTGAGCAGCAAGTCATAGGCGCTGTGGTCAAATCCTTAGGCGGTATTGCAAGGCCGGCGGCCATTTATTTCCCGCAGGCATTGCCAAAGACGCGCTCTGGCAAAATCCTACGCCGATCTATTCGGGCGTTAGCAGAGGACAGGCCTACCGGCGACATGTCGACGCTTGATAATCCAGCCGCTATTGATGCGATTAAGCAATCAATGAAGGATTATTAGTTGGTATAGGCTAGCAACTATGTTGGTTCCGCCTAAAAACTAGGTTGATCTTATTAGAAGCTCATGAGCAATCATGGGCTTTTTGTTTCTACTATTTGGATAAATCCCCTTTAACAAAACAAACTTAGCGAAAATTTTGATAAAGCGCTTGACCGTAAAATTGATTTATTGTTATAGTCAATAACGATACAAAATAAATCATTTTAAAATTTGGTTTTCTATAAATATTTTGCAAATAACTATTTATAGCGCTTAACTTTTAATGAATACTCAGATACCGTCACACGGTAGTCTCGCAAAAAAGATAAGGATATCTTATGCACCACGTTCAGCAGCTCATCAATGGTCAGTTCGTACAATCAAATACCGACGAATGGATTGATATCACCGATCCAGCAACTCAAGAAGTCATCGCAAAAGTCCCTCAAACCACCAATGATGAGATTAATCAAGCGGTTGCCGCCGCACAGACAGCGTTTGAAACCTGGCGCAAAACGCCAATCACCACACGTGCGCGTATTTTTTTGACCTATCAAACACTTATTCGCGAGCATATGGATGAGTTGGCAGAAATCTTGACCGCAGAGCAAGGCAAAACGATTGCTGATGCGCGCGGTGATGTGTTCCGCGGTCTAGAAGTGGTAGAGCATGCCGCTGGTATCGCCAATTTGCAAATCGGCGACTTTGTAGAAAACGTCGCATCAGGCGTTGATACTTATAGTATTTGGCAACCACTCGGTGTTTGTGCTGGTATTACGCCGTTTAACTTCCCCGCGATGATTCCGCTATGGATGTTCCCAATGGCGATTGCTACGGGTAATACATTCATCCTAAAACCGTCTGAACAAGATCCGATGGTGACTATGCGCTTAGTTGAGCTAGCGATTGAAGCGGGAGTACCAGAAGGCGTGCTGAACGTAGTGCACGGTGGCAAGGCTACCGTTGATGCTATCTGTGATCATCCAGATATCAAAGCGGTTTCTTTTGTGGGTTCTACCAACGTTGGTAAACATGTCTATGAGCGTGCCAGCCAATCAGGTAAGCGCGCCCAATGCATGATGGGTGCAAAAAACCACGGTGTTATCTTACCTGATGCCAATAAAGAGCAAACGCTCAATCAGCTAGCGGGCGCGGCGTTCGGTGCCGCTGGTCAACGCTGTATGGCATTGTCAGTGGTCGTGCTAGTGGGCGCAGCTGGTGAATGGATTGACGAGATTAAAGCCAAAGCAGAAAGTTTAGTTGTCTCAGCAGGTAAAAATGACAAAGATTTAGGACCATTGATTTCTCCTGCTGCAAAAGCCCGTGTCGAGCATTTGATTGGAACTGGGGTAGAAGAGGGCGCAAGTTTACTACTTGACGGTCGCGGAATTACTGTTGAAGGGTTTGAGAACGGTAACTTTGTTGGGCCGACTATCTTTGATAATGTCACAAGCGACATGCAAATCTATAAAGAAGAAATATTCGGTCCCGTACTATGTATTATGCGCGCTGATAGCTTGGACGAAGCAATTGCACTGCTTAATGCCAATCCACATGGCAATGGTACCGCGATATTTACCCAGTCAGGAGCGGCAGCCCACAAATTCCAACAAGATATCCAAGTCGGTCAAATCGGTATTAATTTGCCGATTCCTGTGCCACTTCCAATGTTCTCATTCTCAGGTTCACGTGGCAGTAAACTTGGCGACCTAGGTCCTTATGGCAAGCAAGCCGTACAGTTCTATACTCAGACGAAGACAGTGACGGCACGTTGGTTCGATGATGAAGCGAGCCGCGGTGTTAACACGACGATTTCGATTTAATCGTCGGATTACTGTATTTTCGGTATAACGTTAATACGACTTGCGGTACTATTGAACGCAATTTTATTATCGTTATGCCGTTATCATATAGCGCTAATGTCCTATAAAATCTCTGACCAGCGTTTTTATTGACGTTTATCTGAGATTTAAGCCCTCTATTTGATCTATAAGAACAAGGATGACCCTATGGATTTTTCATTGACCGATGACCAAGTTGCTTTTCGTCAAACAGCCCGTCAGTTTGCGCAAAAAGAGCTTAAACCGAACGCTGCTGAATGGGATCGCACCTCGCATTTCCCAGTGGACATCATCAAAAAAACGGGTGAGCTTGGTTTTTTGGGACTATACACCAATCCAGAATATGATGGCTTGGGCCTGCCAAGACTCGACTCAGCAATGGTATTCGAAGAGCTGGCATGGGGTGATACGTCCGTGGCGGCTTATATGAGCATTCATAATATGGCCGCCTGGATGATCGGTGAGTATGGTAGCGAACCCTTATGCAAAAAATACTTGCCCAATATGGTCAGCGGTGAGTGGCTTGGCAGCTATTGCTTAACAGAGCCAAATGCAGGCTCTGATGCGGCCTCACTCCGTACCAAAGCGGAGAAGCAAGGCGATTACTACGTATTAAACGGTGAAAAAACCTTTATCTCTGGCGCAGGCTCGACCGATGTATTGGTGGTGATGGCGCGTACTGGTGGTGCTGGGCCAAAAGGTGTATCAGCGTTTGTTGTAGATGCCAATAGTGCTGGTATCGAATACGGCAAAAATGAGCATAAGATGGGCTGGAAAGCACAGCCGACACGAACGATTAGCTTTAAAGATGTCAAAGTCCCAGCAGAAAACCTGATAGGCGAAGAAGGTCAAGGTTTTCGTATCGCGATGAAAGGTCTAGACGGTGGTCGTATCAATATCGGTATTTGCGCGGTAGGAACGGCGCAGGCTGCATTAGAGACGGCAACCAGTTACGTACAAGAGCGCAGTCAATTTGGCAGTCCAATTGCTAGCTTACAGTCGGTACAGTTTAAACTTGCTGATATGTTGACTCAGACCATCGCTGCACGGCAAATGCTGTATCTTGCAGCGAGTAAAGTCGATAACAATGATGGGCAAGCGTCTACCTACTGCGCAATGGCCAAGCGTCTCTCCACCGACCTTTGTTTCGATGTTGCCAATGAAGCTCTGCAATTGCACGGCGGCTATGGGTATTTAAACGAGTATCCGCTCGAGCGTCATGTACGAGACTTACGTGTGCACCAAATTTTAGAAGGCACCAATGAGATCATGCGCGTGATTATTTCACGTCAAGTCTTGCAAGATGAAGGGCTAAGCCAACTTCGCTAATTTATCTCGATCTACTGAAACAAGGATGTTTTATGACAGATTATACCAATCTACAGCTATCGATCGATGGTCATACCGCAACATTGACGTTGAACAATCCACCTGCACATACGTGGACGATGGATAGTCTGCATGCGCTTAAGCAGCTCATCACAGATCTCAATGCCAATGACGATGTTTACGCATTAATCGTGCATGGAGATGGTGAAAAATTCTTCTCGGCTGGTGCAGATTTAAACAATTTTTCAGATGGTGATAAAGGCCGTGCGATAAGTATGGCGATTGCATTTGGTGAGGCGTTCGAAGCCCTGTCTGCCTATCGTGGTGTCAGTATCGCCGTCATCAACGGCTATGCGATGGGCGGTGGACTGGAGTGTGCGCTCGCGTGTGATATCCGTATCGCAGAAGCGCACGCCCAGATGGCACTGCCAGAGACAGGTGTGGGATTACTGCCCTGTGCAGGCGGTACGCAAAACCTACCTTGGCTAGTGGGTGAAGGTTGGGCCAAGCGCATGATACTGTGCGGTGAGCGCGTTGATGCAGAGACCGCATTGCGTATCGGTCTGGTTGAAGAGGTCACGGCAAAAGGTGAAGGTTTGCAAGCCGCTCAAGATTTGGCAAAAAAAGTCGCTAAGCAATCACCCGTCGCCGTCAGTTATTCTAAAGCGCTGATTCAAGCGGCTAGAGACACGCCACCTGCACAAAATCTTATTCATGAGCGTGAAGCTTTCGTTAAGCTATTTGACACAATGGATCAGCGTGAAGGGGTGCAAGCCTTTTTAGAAAAGCGTCAACCCAATTGGCAAAACAAATAAGCATTGCTTAACATGCTTGGGTCATAACACTCATGACATTATTTAACTTTTTAACTTTGTAGGTCACTTTTATGACAGCAGCTACCGACGACACCCAAAACTCTTCGAACAATACCGAGCAAGAGGCATCTGTATTGTTCAATACTGAACCAACAGATTGCGGACATCTAATCGGGATAATGACACTTAATACCCCAAAATCGCTTAATGCGCTCAGTGTTGATATGTGTCAACTGCTAGCAGCGCAGTTAGAGGAGTGGCAAGCGGATGACCAAGTAGTGGCGATTGTGTTAAAAGGTGCAGGCGATAAGGCCTTTTGTGCAGGCGGTGATATTCGTAAGCTCTATGACAGTATGTCTACTAGTGCGCCGATACCAAACCCTTATGCCACTGAGTTTTTCAGTCACGAGTATCGTCTATATCGTCAAATGCACTTTTACTCAAAACCATTAATACTTTGGGGTGATGGCATTATCATGGGCGGCGGTATGGGGCTGATGGCAGGATGCAGTCATCGTATTGTCACTGAGCGCACACGTTTTGCTATGCCTGAGATTACCATTGGCTTATTTCCTGATGCCTCAGGCAGTTGGTTTTTGCAGCGAATGCCCGCCAAAACAGGTTTGTTCTTAGGCTTGACTGGCGCGATGTGTAACGCCAATGACGCGCTGTTGGCCAACCTAGCAGAGTATGCTGTTGCAAGTCATGATTATGATGCTGTCATACAACGTCTTAAGCAGAGCGACTGGCAAACGCTCGATAGTGCCAGTAGTTCAAACAAGTTCCATCATAATAGTGCGCATAGTATCGTCGGCCGTGCACTTGCTGAGCTGCCAGTAGCCGAGTTGTCTGATAGTAAGCTTGCGACCTACTGGCAGCCTATCCAAAAATTGATGAACAGTGGCGGTTTGGCAGATATCGATGCATTGCTACAAAGTGATGAAGCGCTAGTACAGTTAAATAAAGACTTTTCAGAAGACAGTTGGACTCAGCGAGCAGTTGCAACCTATCGTCATGGTTGCCCAGTGACAGCAGCGTTAACCTACGCGCTGTATCACAAAGTCGCTGATTTGTCGATAGAACAAGTTTTATATTTAGAAGCCAACGTGGCGGTACATTGTGCAGCCAATCCTGATTTCAAAGAAGGTGTGCGTGCATTATTGATTGATAAAGATAAAGATCCGCAGTGGTCGCGCTCGTTGGCAGACTGCGTAAGTGTAGAAGGCCAAGCGTATATCGATAAGCACTTTGCCAATCCTTATCCAAAAGGTGAGCACCCTCTAGAAGATTGGTTGGGTGAGGAAGCTTTGGGCAGTCAGTATGTGCGCTAATTATTTACAGACAACTCAAAAAGTAAGACAGACAGCGTTTTTTAATACTTTTAAAAAAGCATTGTAAAACATAACGTAAATATATTACTAACAAATATTGTCAAATAGTATGTAGCAATGGCTATATAGTGAAACCATTATAAAAACGGTATAGCAAGATTAAACGCTATTTTTCGCAGCCTCTGGAGACGCAGTCACAGCAAGCAAGAAAAGTAGCATTTAATCGAGCGCGTTTCCTATGCTGTATCAATTTTATTGAGGTTCTACTATATCATAAATCATCAAGGAGTGATGAGATGGGTACAAAAGATACAGTGATGATGGATAATAACTCTAAACCAAATATTGCCTTTATTGGGCTTGGTAATATGGGTGCGCCTATGGCAGAAAACTTATTAAAGGCAGGATATACACTTTCTGTCTTTGATTTGTCTGATGCAGCAACCCAGCGCCTAGAAAAAGCAGGTGCTCGCGTGGCACAGAGTCCTAAAGATGCGGCGAGCAATGCTCAAGTTGTCATTAGTATGCTGCCGGCGGGTCAGCATGTGCACTCTGTGTATCTGGGCGATAGTGGCGCTAATGGTCTGCTGGCAGAATTACCAAAAGGCACGCTTGTGATTGATAGTAGTACAATAGCGGCTGCTGATGCTAGGACAGTGGCAGACGCTGCAAGCCATCTTGGCATCGACTTTTTGGATGCCCCCGTGTCTGGCGGGACAGGCGGGGCGATTGCTGGTAGCTTGACCTTTATTATTGGTGGTGATGACGACGCTTTTGCCAAAGCTGAGCCGATACTCGCTGTAATGGGGAAAAATATTTTTCATGCAGGCGAACATGGTGCAGGACAAGTTGCGAAGATTTGCAACAACATGCTGTTAGGTATCCTAATGGCAGGCACGGCAGAGGCGATTAATTTAGGGGTGAAGAACGGTCTAGATCCCAAAGTATTATCAGATATTATGCTACAAAGCTCAGGCCGTAACTGGACGTTAGAGGTCTATAACCCTTATCCGCAAGTTATGGAAAACGTTCCCTCTAGCAATGGCTACCAAGGTGGCTTTATGAGTAAGCTGATGCAAAAAGATCTCAATCTTGCTATGCAAACGGCAAAGGATACTCATGTAGACACGCCAATGGGTGCCAAGGCAACAGAGTTATATGCCACGCATACGCTTGAGAACGGTGATAAAGACTTCTCTAGTATTATGGGCCGTCATGATGCCTCGGTATTGTTTTAGAATTACCTTAGAAATAACGACTCATATACTCAATCACTCTTACTATCGTGAATAGTGAGGACTGATTAAAGAGGGCTTGTTAGATGAAAAAAGGTTCATGCTACATTTATAGCATGAACCTTTTTTTATTTGATCATAGTAATGAATGAGCAATGACTCTATTAGCTTTGTAAGTCATACACGAGAGCTTGAATATCTTGCGCTGCTTGCTGTAGTCGAGGTACATGAGTCAGTAATTCGTCGAGCGATACGCGTATCGTTGGTGCATGCAGGTACAATGAGGCCAGATAGCGCGACTTTTTATCTAATATAGGCACCGCCACCCCCACCATTTCAGAGATAAACTCCTCGTTATCAATACCAATGCCAGTGGTAGCGATACGGTCGAGCTCGGCATTCAAAGCATCAATATCGGTGATGGTGTTTTTGGTGAATTTGTCTAATGGTAAACCCTGCAATATTTTATTACGACTGGTGGTAGACAGTTGGCTCAAATACAATTTACCAGTTGCCGTACACCACATGGGCGACTTTGCACCTACTGGGAGGTATATCTGCAATGGTAAGGTCGTTTGTGCGCGGTTGGTATAAATCATATTCATATGATAAGGAACACCGATACCGCAAGTTTCTTTAAGCTCATCAACCAGTTTTTGCAAAATCATCTGGCGCTCATTAAATAATAAGCGCTGCTGCCAAAGCTCAACGCTCAGATTGCGAACCCGTTTACCAGGAACAATACCGCCACCGATATCAACGGTCAAAAAACCATCGTCGACCAAATTCTGAATTAAACGGTGTATGGTCGGTTTAGGAATATCCAACTCTTGCGATAGCTCAAGTGGAGAGAGAGGTTTAGAAGCATATGACACGGCTTCTATGATCTCTAACACACGGGTGATCGAGGATACTTTAGGCATATAAAAGGCTCAGTAGTAGTAAAAGGGGGTGAGGCTGACGAGACTATAATGTTTTCATAACGAAGATAAATAGTAATAAATCTGCATTCCCACAATAGATCTATTTCTATGTCTAATTTAGCACAATATCAAGCTGAGACAAGGCTTGGTGACACTATATAAGAACATTTGTACTGTTAGCTTCCATATTTACAATTTTTTCTAAGCGAAACAGTAGATACCTCAACTCACACGTTGCAATATTCTGTAGTAATAAGCTATATAACTGCTGTTGAGTTGAGTGGCTTACTCAGACATTATGATGAAACATTTTGTAATACCCTCACATGAACATTAAGCGGATCAGTATTCATGTCTACCCTGATTAATTGCTTTGAGAGAGTTGTGTAACAGGAATTCAAAGTTTTGCAGGTTGGTGTAGCAATTATTACAGTAACTATGCAATCTTTACATAACGGCAAATAAAAAGCGCATCCATGGGGGTGACTTTTTGAGTCAAAATTGTTTTAATCTCTTCAACTCAACAAAATGGTGGTTTAAAAAGAGCAAAATTATCATTTTTTACGGGCGAGTTACTTTACACTTTAGGAGAATAATTATGAAACTTATTAAACTTACAGCTATCTCTGCTGCTGTTCTAGCATCAACTGCTGCATTAGCCGCTGATCCGGTTATCGTTGTTGATAATAACGATGCGGTAGTATACAAAGCTGAACCAGTGGCTGTTGCCTACCAAGCAGAACCTGCTTATGCATATAACTCTGATGCTGGTATCGTACGCAACACTACTGGTGCTGTAGTTGGTGGTACTAAAACTTTCTTCCAAACAGCTGTTAACCCAGCATCTGTTAGTGCTGAAGTTGGTACTTTAGGTTATGGCGCTAACATCGGTTGGTCTCTAAACGAGAAAACTGAACTACAAGCTGGTTGGGCAGGTGGCGATGTTGCCGACCTATTCGGCGGTGACTTCGATGCAAATGACATCAACTATGACGTAGATACAGATTTTAGCAACCCGTACTTAGGTGTACAGTTACGTCCTACTGGTAACTGGTTCACAATGGGCGCTGGTATCATCGTTCCTGATAACGATATTGATGTTCGTGCAAATGCTGAAGGTGAAGGTTACTACAGTATTGATGGCAACAAGTTCTATGCTGGTAATGCAACTCTTGACCAATCTTTAGCTGAAGATTTTGGCGGTGATAACGTTGGTAACCTAGAAGGTAGTATTGAGCACCGTAACAAGTTAGCCCCTTACTTAACTGTAGGCTTCCGTCCTAATATCACTAATAACTTTGGTTTATTTGGTGAACTAGGTGCAGCTTATATGGGCAAAGTAGATGCAAACGTTCGTTACACTGGTGAAGGCGGAAATGTAGTAGCGGCGCAAGATGCAGCGCGTCAAGCTGAAAAAGATCTAGAAGATAAAAGCTGGTTAGAGTGGATGCCAATCGTTAAACTTGGTGCAACTTACCGTTTTTAATCTAATCACAGTGTAAATACTGTTATTAGAAGAGAATAAAAAAAACGACCCTTTCTAGGGTCGTTTTTTTATGTCTAGAAGAAAGCGAAGATAATAAATACGAGAGCATTGCCAGATATGATCAAAAAACGACGACTGTTTGATCTGCTTGCAATACTGCAATTTGGTGATTGGATTGATCGTTAGTATGACTGATAGTAATAAGGTCTTTATTTATATCATCAGTCAAGGCAGGAATGACATTAGAGTAATCTATACCTAAACCTTGTGCCAACGTATACTGATGGATCTTGATAAAGCTTTCTTTGATTTGCCATAGTAACTTTGCAATATAATCACGCTGATTTTTTGGTAATGTCTGTAAGATAGTAACTTCATTATCTGAGTAAAAACGCTTGACGATATGCCAAGCAACATTATTGTGCTCGATATCGATGCCAGCAGGGCGACGACGACTGATGACCGCTGCTATTTTGCTGTATGAAATAGCAGGGATATTTTGATGAGATTTTTTATTGAATTCGTCTTTGTTATGAGCGGCTGTATGGCTAAAACAGACGTAATACTTGCTTTTGCTAAGGCGATAGGGGAAGCTCGACTCATCTAAGGTATCGCTGATTTCTAGCTTATTGAGTAGCGCTTGTAGTAACTGTCTCACACCTTGGCGCTGCTGTTGACGTTGCCTATGAGCAATACTACGTTTTGATATTGGTTTTTGTACTGCATGATAATGCCATTTGAAATGACGAAGCTCAGTAAAGATTATATGTGATGATGGATATACTGATAACCAGTATGAGTCGTTCCAAAAGTTGCTCATTCCTACAGGACTGGATAAATCACTTACTTGAGCAGTCACGCACCAAGTTTCATGGTCGAGTTGAGTAAGTTGGACGTTAGTGATATTTAGTACTGGTATTATCATGAGTGGTCATTAGTATTTTTAATTGAAAACGAAGTTTTTTTAGAAATGTAAATAATATACTTAAAATTAGGTATCTTACATTTGAGTTTGAAATATTTATATCTTACTTAGCTCAATAGAGTATAAAAAGCCCAGTAATATAACATTACTGGGCTTTTTTAAAGCAAATGATTTTTAATGACGCTTAGTAAGACAGCTCAGCACGGCGGTTTTGTGCATAGGCATCTTCGGTGTTGCCAGCCGCTGCAGGACGTTCTTCACCATAGCTAATGACACGGATGTTGTTGGCGGCGACACCCTGAGCAGCAAGATAATTACGTGCTGCTTGGGCACGGCGCTCACCGAGTGCCATATTGTATTCACGGCTACCGCGCTCATCAGTATGACCTGCGATAACGACACCAGCTGCTGGGTTTGAGTTTAATAGGCTCACGTGTTGGTTAAGGACACTCGCCGCTTGCGCAGTGATTTCGCTGCTATCAAAAGCAAAGTAGACAACCGCTTGTAAGTTTTCAGCACCAGTAATGACAGCGGCTGAGTTATCAACGATGACGGCACCATTATAGCCAACTTGACCACCTGGAATACCTAGCGGCGCGACCACAACCTCTGAGGTAGCACGTTTAGTCGCACAACCTGTAGTGAGTGCAACGGCGCTTGATAGTACAGCTAAAACAGCGATCTTAGAAAAACTGATTGACATGACGAGCTCCTAAAATTTTAATTAAATTTATTTTTTAAACTGCTTACGATAAAACTCAGGCAATCTTTAGACATCATATACTAACTGTTAATTTATGTAAGTATTTTTACTGTAAATAACGATAGATATGTAACGTATAGTCAATCCTAAATAAAACAGATACATTATATATCAAGGTGGAACTGGTCTAAATTTTCCTTGCGTGCTGTGCCTACGCAGACAGAGGCTGCGAAAAATTTATCCCAGTCCCACTGTATCGCTTTTATACTGAATTCACTATATCACCAGCGGTATTTGCCCCAGTTTTCAGGATTGGCCCAGTAATCAGCATTGAGCCAATTCGGTAGCTGTTTATAATCATATAAATTGAACTGCCAAAGCGCCGCTGATACAGTGGAAGACGTGATGGATTCAATATCACTAATATCTAAAGATGGCTCGCTTAAGATATCAAATGGCGTAAATCCATAAGGTTTCAAATCAATGGAACTATCAAGTGCAACCAGCAAGTGTGCTGCATAAAGATCACGATAACGCATGAGGGCAGGGATGTATTGATGTAACAGCTCTTGTGAGAGGGTGGGTAGCCAAAAGCAAGCAAGCTCGTATCGTTCAAGCACAGGCTGTTTAGCAAGCTCTGATAAAGTGGAGACGTGCCATGCTTCAGCTGATACGTTATTATCATCTTTAACATTCGTATCTTTAATATGTGTAGTTTTCTTGAGCTGTGTTTGCAGAGTTGATAATTCTGTTTTGTCGTGTGCTACCCATAACAGCTGAGTAGTGTCATCAGTCTGTCTAGTCATCGTTTGTGCTTGTTTATCAAGTGAGTTATCAAGCGAAGGCATGAGAGCATCAACATACTCTATCAGTAGAGGTAACGTGATCTTTGAGTATTTGGCAGTGTGTGTTGTCATATAATAAGCCGTTTATGAAAGGTGAGTTATTAGTGCGCCTATTAAATCATTTTCATCGGCATTATCCAATTGATAACGTGAGCCAATTGTTGATTTAATCATTCATATAGAAGCTTATTAACAAGCATGAATGTATATGAAGGATAAACTCAGTTATCTCGATGCTCGTACTTGAAATATAAGGATTTAGGTCAATCTACCTATAAGCAGGAAACCATATATAACATGCGCCCGTTGTGACTTTCATTGTGACTTTGAGCGCCATAAACGTTGCTATCAAGACGAAAGCTATAATGCGAATAGCAAAACAATAACACTCATAACATATCATCAATAATAATAGGAAATTACCATGTCTACTGCTGAAACCGATGCTCAGATCATCAACCCTGAAATGCCAGATGTACCCCCACATGCACCAAGTAAAATTAATCTAAAGGATTACCAAAAACCAAGTTTTGATGTGGAAACGGTCCATTTGGACATTAAGCTGTTTGAAGATTATGCTCAGGTAAATAGTACGCTTAAGATGGTACGCCAAACCATAGGGGATATTGTCTTATTTGGCGAATCGTTAGAGCTGCTGTCTATTATCATGAATGATAAAGCGTTAACATCTGAGCACTACCAGCAAGAAGATGGCAAGCTAACGATTTATGAAGCACCTGATGAGGTTACCTTAGACATTCAGGTACGTATCTGCCCGCAAACTAACACCGCGCTTGAAGGTCTATACATGGCAGGTAGTGGTGACGACACGATGTTTGTGACTCAGTGCGAACCAGAGGGTTTCCGTAAGATTACTTTTTATCCTGATCGCCCTGATGTACTCGCGATATTTACCACTCGACTGGAAGCCGATAAGCGCTATCCGACGTTATTGGCTAACGGTAATTTAGTTGAAGCAGGCGAGGTTGCTGATGCGCCAGAGCGTCATTATGCGATTTGGCAGGATCCAACCAACAAGCCCAGCTATTTATTTGCCTGTGTTATTGCTGATTTGGATGTATTGACAGACTCTTATACGACCAGCGAAGGTCGGGACGTATTACTTGAGGTTTACGCAAAATCTGCCGATATCGATAAATGCGATGTTGGTATGCAAGCCTTAAAAGACGCCATGAAGTGGGATGAGGTCAATTACGGCCGAGCCTATGATTTAGATCGCTATATGATTGTGGCGGTCAGTCAGTTTAATATGGGCGCAATGGAGAATAAGGGTCTTAATATCTTTAACACCGCTTGCGTGTTATCGAGCCCTGAGACCACTACTGATGCGCGCAGTTTTAGCGTAAAAGCCATTATTGCTCACGAATATTTCCATAACTGGACGGGTAACCGTATCACGTGCCGTGACTGGTTTCAGCTGTGTTTGAAAGAAGGTTTTACGGTTTACCGTGATCAGTCGTTTTCAGCAGATCAACAATCAAGTGCGGTACAGCGTATCGATGATGTAGCGACACTACGCGCGCATCAGTTTGCAGAAGATGCAGGCCCATTAGCACATCCTGTACGTCCAGAGAGCTTTGTTGAGATTAATAACTTTTATACGACGACCGTCTATGAGAAAGGCGCTGAAATCGTACGAATGATTGCGAACACATTAGGGCCGGATGATTTTCGCAAAGGAACAGACGAGTATTTCCGTCGTTATGATGGACAAGCGGTCACGGTAGAAGACTTTTTATCAGCCCTTAGCATCACTGATGACAAAATCGAGGACTTTATCGACTGGTATCGTCAGCCAGGTACGCCAGTGGTATCGGGCTCTCAAACTTATGATAGTGCAGCGCAGACATTAACGATTACCTTGAATCAGCAAACACGTCATGTGAAAGGCTTTGATGCACCAAAACCGTTGCCGATACCTGTAGCAACCGCACTGTTTGATAAAGACTCAGGCGCTATCGTCGCTGAGCATATGTTATTGCTTGACGAGGCGACGCAAACGTTTGTGTTTGAAAATGTCGCAAGTGAGCCTGTTGTGTCTTTACTGCGTGATTTTAGTGCGCCAGTACAGCTCAACTATGATTACCAAGATGCAGACTTAGCATTTTTGCTCAAGCATGAAACCAATGGGTTTAACCGCTGGCAAGTCACCCAAATGCTGGTCAACCGTATTTTACTGCAAAGCCAAGGTGCGAAGAGCAGTCCTGATGTGTATTTAGAAGCCTTGGCACAGACGTTGCCCGTTTTAGCAGCTGATGATGCGATGCTGGCCGCACGATTACTTGATATTCCATCAGCGCAAGAGCTGGCTTCTGCTATTCCTCAAGACTACGATCCGGTACTAGTGAAAGAGCAGCGCGATGGACTATATCAGCAAGTAGCAGATAAATTAAAAGATCAATGGGCTACGTTATACAATGATCTGCCAATGCAGTCTTATGAAGACAGTGCTCAAGCTCGAGGCATTCGTGCGCTGCGTAATGTGGTGCTTGATATGGCACTGACTGCTAACGTTGAAGGTGCAGCCGATTGGGCACAACAGCAATATGATCATGCTAGCTGTATGACAGAGCGTTTTGGTGCGTTGAAGGCGATGGTCAACCATCAGCTGCCAAAAGCCAATCATTATTTGACCGATTTCTATAAGCGTTTCCAAGCAAATGATCTGGTGATTGATTTGTGGTTCAGTGTGCAAGCCGCCGCTGATGATGTGACACCTGATGTTATCAAGTCGTTAATTGCGCATACCGATTTTGATTGGAATACCCCTAATCGTGTCCGTTCAGTTATCGGCGCCTTTAGCTCACAACCAACAGTACTATGGACAGCAGAGGGTCTGAAGATGTATACAGACGTGATCAAAAAACTCGATGATGCCAACCCTGTATTGGCGTCGCGACTGCTACAAGTGCTGGCACGCTGGAATACGTTGGCTGAACCACGTCGTCAAATGGCACATGAGCAGCTAACAGACTTGCGCAAGAACGTTTCATCTAAGCATGTGCTTGAAAGCTTAGAGAGTGTATTAGGTGCTGCAAATAGCTGATTGATAATAGCTAGGAAATAATTTAGCTGTAGTATTAACTTTAAAATAAAGCCAACCTCAAACTAGAGTTGGCTTTATTTAATTGAGCGTATAGCATTAATTGTCATTAAGAATTAAGCTGCTCAAGAAAATGTTTTTCTTAAAATTCTCCCAATAAAAAGCCCCTTTCGTGTCAGTACGAAAAGGGCTTTTTAGTTTTTGCTTGACGATATACTATCGTTAATGGCTATTAGCGGTTTGGTAGCACATCTTTTACCATATCACGCAAGCCGCGCAATGCGGTGACAGTGCTATCCCAGTCTAGACAGCCATCAGTGATAGATTTACCGTACTCAAGCTGACTTAAATCGGCGGTTAGTTTTTGATTGCCGCCTTTTAGGTGACTCTCAATCATCATGCCAATGATTGATTTATTACCATTTTGAATTTGCTCAGCGACGTTTTGGATAACCATCGGCTGCAAGTAAGGGTCTTTACCTGAGTTGGCATGGCTTGAGTCAATCATGATTTTGCCATTGGTTTTGCCTTTTGCCAGTTCGTTCTCAACTTGAGCAACTGCCGTTTCATCATAATTAGGCTTGCCATTACCACCGCGGAGTACCACGTGTGCGTAAGGGTTGCCTTTCGATTTGATGATAGAGACCTTACCATCTGAGGATAGACCTAGGAAGCTATGCCCTTCTTTAACGGCTTGCATCGCATTGACAGCAACCGTCATACCGCCGTCAGTACCGTTTTTGAAGCCAACTGGGCAAGATAAGCCTGAGCTCATTTCACGGTGTGTTTGGCTCTCGGTGGTACGGGCGCCAATCGCTGACCAGCTGATCAAATCCTGAATGTACTGCGGCGTGTTTGGATCAAGGGCTTCAGTCGCACAAGGCAAGCCTTTTTCATTCAAATCAAGCAATAACTTGCGCGCCGTACGCAAGCCCTTTTCGATATCAAAGCTGTCATTCATGTCAGGGTCATTAATCATACCCTTCCAACCGACTGTGGTACGAGGTTTTTCAAAATAAACACGCATGACGACAAATACGCTGTCTTCGATCTCTTTTGCCAATACGGCTAAGCGATCGGCATACTCATGGGCCGCTTTAATATCGTGGATAGAGCAGGGTCCAATGACCACAAACAGACGCTTGTCTTTACCATCCAAGATATTTTGGATCGTTTGGCGACCGTTTAGTACGGTTTTGTATGCATCGTCTGACAGAGGTAGCTCAGCTTTTAGCTCAGCGGGAGTAATCAAAGGAATAAATTTTTCAATATTCACGTCGTCAATGTCTGCATTATGGGTAACTGATGTTGTCATGGTTATATATCGTCTAGCTGATTTATAGGAATATTCATTATGCGGACAAAAGTGTTGGTTGACAAGGGTAGTCCGGTAGTTAATTGACTGATAACTGGAATGAGGAAACTAAAACTTAGTTATACTTACACATGATTAAGGTTATATTTGAATTCGCAAATGCACGTTTGGTATTTCGTTTTTTCTGTCTATTAATAAGGATGAATTAAGTGCTGGGTGTTCAACGATCAGACTTTATGCGTGAATTTAGCTATTTGTATCATCGTCACGTATGATAGCGACCGCGATGGCTTTATGATTGCGCACTAAAACGATTGCACACTAAAACATGAATGCCAAAAAATAGACACAGATAAAATGTGTATGTCATCAACCTCTATCATTGACTGACTGTGTTATATTTTACAACAACGATTTATTTTATTTGTATATCTTCAATATTGAGAGCTTGTCATGACAGATTCTGCTACGTCTCATCCACATACTGATTCCATCAGCCAAACAGAGACGGATTTTAATAAACCTAAAACGACTGCCACACCGCTAGTGATAGCCATTGTCGCAGGTGAAGTGTCAGGTGACAGTTTAGGCGCAGATTTTATGCAACAGATGAATAATCTGCGTGATGACATCGTTTGGGTAGGCGTGGGCGGCACTAAGATGCAAGCGCAAGGATTGCAAAGCATTTTTCCATTAGAGCGTTTGGCAGTGATGGGTCTGGTTGAAGTCATGGCGCAGCTACCAGATTTGCTCAAAGCACGCCGCGAGCTATTGAGTGCGTTTAAGACAGCCAATATCGATTGGTTTATTGGTATCGATGCACCTGATTTTAACCTACGGGTCGCTAAAAAACTCAAGCCACAAGGCGTGTTCTGTGTGCAATATGTCAGTCCTTCTATTTGGGCATGGCGTGAGTCGCGTATCCATAATATTAAAGCGGCAACCCATTTGGTATTGTGCCTATTCCCATTTGAGCTACCGGTTTATGAGCGTCATAATCATCCGGCGATCTGTGTGGGGCATCCGTTGCTACGAACCATTGATCAAGCATTGATAGACACGCCAATCAATCAGCGCCGTAGCGAGCTGGTCTGGCACAATGATGGTTTACAGCAGTTTTTTATTGAACGGTTTGATGATGTCAGCCAGCTTATCTGCGTGATGCCTGGCTCTCGGCGTGGCGAGATTACCGCTATCTTGCCATTGATGCTTGACGGCATTCAAAAGCTCATATTATTAGACCCAAAACTGTGTTTTATCATTCCAACGGTTGATCAAAATCACCAATATATTGTGCAAGAAGTCATTGATCAATGCTCAGAGCAGCTGCGGGCAGCTATTGTCGTCGTTTATGATGATACTCAGCCAGAGTTTAGTCAGCATGCGATGGCAGCGTCAGATATCGTGATGCTAGCTTCTGGGACAGCAACATTGGAGGCAATGCTGCTTGAGCGTCCGATGGTGGTGGTTTATCAATTGAATCAGATCACTTATCAGATTGCCAAACGTCTGGTAAAAGTGCCTTATGTGGCACTGCCTAACATTTTGGCTAATGCGCCGATTGTGCCTGAGCTTATTCAAGAGCAGGCAAGTGGGGATAATATTTGCCGTACGGTGATGCGTCTATTACAACCGCGTGCTTATGCTGAGCAATTAAAAGATCTATTAGCGACAAAGCACACGTTGCAGCAGCAAAGCAATCATGAGCCAGCGAATAGCGTGATTGAACAATATTTTATGAGCGATAGTAATGCCTCCAATCTTACCTAACCTAGAAAGACTTTCTAATATTATGCAAATTCAACCTAGCACAAAAAACCTAGCCCAGATAATTGACGTCAGTATTGATCATATTGATGTCAAAGGGCAGTATATTCAATTGGCGGCGCCTATACGCTTATATGGACAGTTGAATACCTCTAAGCTGTTTGCTCAATATGAGCGCGATGAAGCGCAACGCTTAGAACAGTCAATATTAAAAATTGGCGTTGATGAAGCAGGACGTGGACCGTTACTAGGTAGTGTCAATGTGGCCGCCGCGATATTGCCTGCGTCTTGGTCAGGATTGATTGAAGAACAACCACTCAAAGACACACCATTGTCGATACTGACAGACTCCAAAAAGCTGAGCGAAAAAAAGCGCGATCTTCTTTATCCATTGGTACAACAGCATGCAGTCAGTTATATCATCGCTGATGTACCCGCAGCTGTCATCGATCAAGTCAATATTTTGCAGGCTACCATGCTCGGTATGCGCTTGTGTACGGAGGCACTGCTAGATGCCGCTCTTACATGCTTGGTGACTAAAAACAATGAGAATACATTGCTTAAACAATTACAAATTGAAGTATTGTTTGATGGTAATCGCTGTCCTGATTTGAGCCATGCTACATTTCACGAATTGGGCATATCGCCATCTTCTGTTGATTGCCAAGCATGGGTGAAGGGTGATGCACGTCATACCAGTATCGCAGCGGCTAGTATATTGGCAAAGGTGAGCCGTGATGAGACCATGTATGCCCTTGACATGCAGTATCCAGAATACGGTATTGCCAAACATAAAGGCTATCCAACTCGCGCACATATGGAAGCCATTGAGAGACATGGTGTCTTATCAGCACATAGGCGCAGCTTTGCGCCAGTGAGAAAGGCATTAGAGAGCTAATTTTAAACGACAATATCTCGTCTAGAAATCGTCTAATGATAAAGATTTAATGTACCAGCAGAAAGAAGATATATACCTATGTTAACAAACAGGCAAATTTTCGGAAAAATAACGAGCGAAAATTTATAAAATGTAATACAATATGTTGCTCTTGGTATAAAGTGCTGTTAAATCAATGACTAAGCTTTTATTTTGAATTTTATTCTCACTAGAATTATATATATTACTATTTTATAGGATAAGAAATGATGGCTCATCCCCCTCAAAAGAACCTTGCTGTAGTGCTTTTCTTAGCGGTATTTTTAACGGCCTGCGGTGGTGGTGGTGACTCTGATAATGGTTCTACATCCAATAATCCACAGAGCGAAACACAAGAAGAGCAAGATAGTGAGCCAAGCGATAGTAATCCTACTGAGAATAATCCGCAAGCAGCCTTAAGTGCTAATAATCAATTTAGTCTGGCAAGAACCAGCTGTGGCTTAGGTGGTTTATCTGTTGATACCGCGCTTGATGATATTGCGATTAAGCACGCAAACTATATCAAATACGTCTTTGCTAATAGCACGCCGACCAGTTTTAATGCCCATGTCGAAAATAAAATCAGCGATATTGCTAGTTTGACAGGTAGCAATAACCCATTCTTCGGTGGATTAGATTTCTCAGATCGCTTATTAAACGCAAAATACAGCAACGCACAATATGGTGCCACAGAAAATATTGCTCAATCTGTCTACTTCAATTCAGCAGGAAGCTTTCTGAAAACGGATGTGGTGGCAACATCAATGGCCAAGTCGTTGTTGGCAGCACCCTATCATTTGCGTTCATTGATGCTACCCACCTCAAGCGCTGTTGGCTCAGGCATGGTTTTATATAAACCGGATGCCAAAAATCCAGCTCTTAACCAAGGTTATGTCTTGGTTAGCCATGCCTCAGCGACACAAGCGACCAAAGATACAACCGTGTCAGGTGTTTTTACTTATCCCTGTCAAGGTGTGACTGATACAGTAACTGCTCTGTATAGTGAGTCGCCAAACCCTGTTAAAGGAACAGGTCGCGATTTACGTACCGATCCTATCGGACAGCCTGTTTATGTGAGTATGCCATCAGCAAACAAAATCAAAGTCAGCAACATCAAGTTCCGAGATACTCAGCGAAATACTAATATACCGATTCAATTGATCGACTTTGATAACGATCCGTATGTGAACACCAACTACGCATTACCAGCGAATGAGGCATTTATTTTGCCATTAACAGATGCACTAAAGAGCTGCGAAGTTAATCGCGCGGCAAATCAAAGCCAGCAATGTGGTCTGTATGGCAATACAAAGTATCAAGTAAGCTTTGATATCTTGATTGATGATAAAAACTTAGAAAGTAAGTCATTCACTTTTACGACGGGTAAGGTAAATTATTAGTTAAGCCGTTTAATCAATTGTACAAACAAAAGGACTGAACCAGATAACTGGCTCAGTCCTTGTTTTATATAAAGACACTATAAGAATGTGACAAAGTAAGCAGACTGGATAAAACCTACTTTAAAATGAAGAATTTGGCTGTTGCAAAAAGGCTTTTTCATCCTCAGTTGATTTGCGCCCTAGTGCCTCATTACGATGTGGGTAACGCCCAAATTGATCAATAATTTCTTTATGACGATATTCAAAATCTAGCGTAGTGGCATCATTTAACTGTCTAAATAATGGCAAATAGCGCTCATGAATTAAGGCAGATTCAGAGTGCATAAATGGGATAATCATAAACTTACGCCATTGCATCGGTAAAGTGTCAAAATAGGGCTGCTGAGTGGCTTCTTGTGCTAAAACTAATGCCATACCGTCTTGGGCAAAAGCACAGGCTTGTTCGCGACACAGGTTTCGTGAAAACTGATCTAAGACAATGATTTCTGCCAATCGTCCTGCTAGCGCTGTTATTGAACTATTGCCATCTAGAGAAGATTCTGCGAGGCGCCATTTAACGCATTCACCTTGCTTTGCTGCCTGCCAAATGTCACCAAACTTGTCCTTTATCTGCTTATCAAAACGATCGTTTTGTTCAAACCAACACGCTTCATTATCTTTATCAAACCAAAAATCCAATACTGCACGCGCATCCGGGTGGAGGTGCGTCAAGTCTATATGTTTTGGGTCTAATTGAGAGGCATGGGATCGACTGGCAGAGGTGGAATAATCGGTTGAGAGTGCCATAAGATATTCTAATTATGATGGATTTAGTCTACTATAGCGCAAATATTTATATCTGTCTGTCAAGATACCAACAGCAGAGTGTCTATTAGGTAACCTATTATGAATGCAAAAAATCTAGAGAATTCTATCAACGTATCGTTGCCACCAACGCCATACTACGTGCTTGATGAAGCGGCGATCGTTGCCAATATGAAAATCATCGCTAGGCTATGTGAGCTGTCTGGTGCAAAAGCATTATTGGCACTAAAATGCTTTGCCACATGGGGTGTTTTTGATGTGATGCAGCCTTATCTGCATGGCACGACTTCGTCTTCACTTAACGAAGTGAGATTGGGCTATGAGACCTTTGGTAATAACGCTGATGCCAGTAGCAGCGATAAAAAAGAAACCCACGCTTATAGCGTCGCCTATAGTGCAGATGAAATTCCTGAAGTACTCAGTTATGCTGATAAGATTATATTTAACTCAATCTCACAGCTAACTGCTTTTAAAAATCAAGCGGCAGCGCAAGGTGTTCCAGTAGGCTTACGATTAAATCCAAAAACCAGCAACTCATCATTTTTGATTGCTGATCCTGCACGTCCATTTAGCCGCCTTGGTGAGCACGATAAAGATAAAATCGCAGCGGTACTAAGCGATATTACAGGCGTTATGATTCATAACAATTGCGAGAATGACAGTTTTGAAGCCTTTAGTGAAAGTTTGGCAGATATCGAATCTAGATTTGGCGATATTTTGCAGCAACTTGAATGGGTGAGCTTAGGCGGCGGCATTCATTTTATCGCGCCTGATTATCCATTAGAAAAGCTGGCTGACAGATTAAAAGTATTTAGTGAGACCTATGGCGTGCAAGTTTATTTAGAACCAGGCGAAGCAAGTATCCATGGCGCGGGCACGTTGGTCACGACAGTGTTAGACACCATGCACAATCAAAAAAATCTCGCCGTCGTCGACGCTTCGATTGAAGCACATATGCTCGACTTGCTTATCTATCGTGAGTCCGCACCGATTGCCGCGATCAATAATACTGCTAGCAATATTGCACCTACTGGCAATCCAGCAGAAGCTGCGCCGTCTGAAGCCAATGCTGAGTCGGCAGACCATACCATTATTTATGGTCGTTCTTGCTTGGCAGGTGATATCTTTGGTGAGTATGCATTACCGAGTAATCTTCAGATAGGCGATAAGATCGCCTTTGGTAATGCGGCCGGTTATACGATGGTCAAGAAAAACTGGTTCAATGGGGTTAATATGCCAGCGATAGTGATCCGCCGTTTGGATGGCAGTACTGATATCCAGCGTGAGTTTGACTATGAGGAATATAAAGCCAGCCTATCTTAAGCCTTAGTAGCGTTAGTAGCCTTAGTTTTTAAGACTATGTTATTGTCGGGTTTTGTATTTTAATGTTTAAAAAACAAAGGCTTAACCTGTATTAGTATGCATTTTAATATCTCTACTTTTTATACATATTTTTTACCGATAAGGGAATAAAAATTGTTATAATCGCGTCGGGCAAATAATGGAGTATTATCTGCCCGACGGGTGCGTGGGTTTTCCTCGGTCTTCCTTTTTAATTCACGCATATCATTCACTCGTTTCTGTTTTGCATAGCCACAATCAATGGTATCGACAGGGACACAAAGGAGGATTGTTCATTGAACACAAAACAACCAGCCAAATCTAACAAAAAAAACGTACTTATCATCGGAGCAGGTGGTGTCGCTCAAGTGGTCGCGCATAAATGTGCGATGCACAATGATGTGCTCGGCGAGATCCATATCGCCTCACGTACCAAAGACAAATGCGATGCCATCGCGCAGAGCGTAAAAGAAAAAGACAGCTTTAAGCAGGCTGCAGTCTTGCATACGCATCAGGTCGATGCCATGGACAGCCAAGCACTCGTGCAGCTGATACAAGACACAAAAATACAGATACTTATTAATGTTGGCTCGGCATTTATCAATATGACCGTACTAGAAGCTTGTATTGAAACAGGCACGGCATATATAGATACGGCTATTCATGAAGATCCACGCAAGATTTGTGAGACACCGCCGTGGTACAACAACTACGAGTGGCAACGCAAACAGCGCTGTGCAGACAATAATGTCACTGCTATTTTAGGTGCAGGCTTTGATCCCGGTGTGGTCAATGCGTATGCACGCTTGGGTTATGACATGATGGATGCAGGATCTGTGACTGATATTGACATCATTGATATCAATGCGGGCAGTCATGGCAAATACTTTGCGACTAACTTTGACCCAGAAATTAACTTCCGTGAGTTCACAGGGACAGTTTACTCTTGGCAAGATAGCAAGTGGCAGTCTAATAAAATGTTTGAAGTCAAACGTACGGATGATTTGCCAGTTGTGGGTGTGCAGAACAGCTATCTGAGTGGTCATGATGAAGTGCATTCATTGTCAGCCAACCTAGATGTACCAAACATTCGTTTTTGGATGGGCTTTGGTGAGCACTACATCAATGTCTTCACTGTCCTACAGAGCTTAGGCCTACTGTCTGAGCAGCCAGTGATGACGGCTGAAGGCCAAGAAGTGGTGCCGCTAAAAGTCGTGAAGGCGGTACTACCAGATCCAAGCTCGCTGGCACCAGAATATACAGGCAAGACCTGCATTGGTGATAAAGTTAAAGGTAAAATCAATAGCGTTGAGACGGAAGTGTTTATCTACAATGTCTCAGATCATAAAGACGCTTATAACGAAGTGGGCAGCCAAGGTATCTCCTATACTGCAGGCGTGCCACCCGTCGCAGCCGCTATGCTTGTCGCGACTGGGGAGTGGGACACCGGTAAGATGGTCAATGTCGAGGAGCTAGACGCTAAGCCATTTATCAATCTATTGAATAAGATTGGTCTGCCAACGCGTATCAAAGATAGCGAAGGTGATAGAGCGCTTGAGTTTGATATTTAGTCAGTAAGTTTATTTAATAGAAAGCCTATCTTTTTTAGATAGGCTTTTTTGTGTTTGATTGTATTGTAAAAAAGAGGAGCTGGATTCACTATTTCTAGGGGATGATTAGATACTACTAAAGAGGAACAAGAGCTGAGTATTTTCAAGGTTGATCTATATAATGAACAAAATTTATGACAGCTCGTCTGGCATTGAGAAATGGAATTAAATATGGATATGGATGAGATCATTGACAATATTTTTGCCGATAACGCAGGTGAAACTTTAGAAAGTTATCGTTCTAAAAAGATACTACATTCAAGAATATCCAGCGAGGCAAATCAGTATATAGAAACAGATTCTTCAGATTGGCCACCTATCACCTTTAATTGGGACTTATCAAAAGAAGGTCAACGCTTCTCTCTAGATGGTGAAAATGAATCAAATTTTAAAACTCACTATCCAGAAGGTTTTATATTAGGGAAAGTAGAGTTGCATGCCTTAAATAGTAAACTATGTCATTTTAGCCGTAGGGATAAAGGCGAGCTGTGGACGGTAGGGTGTAAAAGTAGCTTGGCATATTTGATTGTCTATTTATCTGAAAAAAGACCTATATCGCCGCCACTGGTAAAACCTCACCTTATGGGAGAGGTTATGTTAATGGGCGGACATCACCGATATGCTATTGCAAAAGAAATAGGGGAGAAGTATATTCCTATTTATGTAGAGCCAAAGTATAGAAAAGAAATCGATAAACTCATGGAAATAGATTGGATTAGCTAGAGTAGTGAAATACACACTGTACGCTATATAAGCGTTTTTATGACAGCGTAATTATGTTTTCTTCATCACCCTTCACTAGGATTATATTCTCGTAGCGCCGCAATACGATCATCCAATGTTGGGTGTGAGCGGAACAGGTTGGCAATACTAAAGCCTTGAGATTGTCCAGACGAGATTGCAAATGCTTTCATACTCTCAGGCATTTGATCTGGTCGCTGTGCAGAAGGACGCAACGCATCAAGCGCACTGATCATTTTTTCGCGGCTGGCAAGTTTTGCGCCCATTTGATCCGCACGGAATTCACGTAAGCGTGAAAACCACATCACGATGGCAGACGCCAAAAACCCAAGCAAAATATCCATCACAACACTGGTGATAAAGTAACCGATACCTGGGCGATCACTGGTGTTTTTGAACACAGTACGGTCCACGAAACTACCGACAATGCGCGCAAAGAACATCACAAACGCATTGACCACGCCTTGAATGAGGGCGAGGGTTACCATATCACCGTTGGCTACATGGCCAATCTCATGCGCTAGTACCGCTTCGATTTCATCTTGATTCATATTTTGTAGTAGACCAGAGGATACCGCTACCAGCGCTTTATTCTTATTCCAGCCAGTCGCAAACGCGTTTGGCTGCGAGTTATTAAAAATACCAACCTCAGGCATACCGATGTTTACCGCTTGCGCTTGTTTTGCCACTGTATCGACCAGCCATTGCTCAGTTGGGTTGCGTGCAGATTCTATTACCACCGTACCCGTGGATTTTTTGGCCATCCATTTTGACAGAAATAGCGAAATCATTGAGCCGACCAGACCGTAGATACCGCACATAACTGCAAGGCTGACATAATTTAGCCCGCCTGCCGTATATACACCGCCAATCCCAAAAAACCTCGATAGTACCCCAAACACAATGCTAAAGACCACGATCACGGCCAAGTTGGTCAATAAAAACAATCCAATACGCATCATGACACTAATTTCCTATTTAAATTTAAAGTGTTGGTACGGCCTAGATAGGCGGTTATTTAAGAAGTTTGTTTGCCATGATAGATTTTACTGGGGTTTTGTGTGTCATACTATCTATTTCAATATTGTCAAAATGCTAAAATAATTATGTTGTCCTAGCTATAGTGAGATTTTTTGAGACAATTAGCGAACTAGGTATATATTAGCTCGTTGCCAAGACTGGTTAGCTACAGTACAACATCACCGAAACTATTGCCTATTGATCTAAGTATTAAGTTTTGGTCAACTATTTCTTATTTTGATTTCTCCTAAGATAATGATGACCAAGATTAATCTTTAAAAAATTATAAAAATGAGAACATCCCATGCAACTAGAAATAAATATTATAGACGCCTTCACTGACACGTTGTTTAAAGGCAATTCTGCGGCGGTTATTGTGACAGATACATGGTTAGATGATGCTTTGATGCAATCTATTGCGTCTGAAAATAACTTGTCTGAGACCGCTTTTATTGTTGCTGATGGCAAAGGTGTTTATCATATTCGTTGGTTCTCACCATTGACCGAAATTGACTTCTGTGGTCATGCGACCTTAGCCGCTGCCTATGTATTGTTTAATAAAAATTCAAACGTACAGTCGATTAATTTTTCAGCCAAAGCGGTTGGTATTTTGACAGTCGCAAAAACGGATTCTGGCAAAATGCAAATGGATTTTCCCAATAGAATGCCTGAGAGAATCGATGAGATTCCTGATAGTTTATTAGCAGGTCTATCCATTGTGCCTGCTGAAGTTTACCGTAATACTCAAGCGTATTTCGTCATCTATGATTCTGAATCCGATGTGCTGAATGTCGCGCGTGATAATGAAAAGTTGAAGCAGCTAGCGCCCTATGATGTGGTGGTAACTTGTCAGGCAACCTCAGAGAAGTATCATGATTATGATTTTGTCTCTAGATACTTTTGGCCAGCAAATGGTGGTGATGAAGACCCAGTAACAGGTTCGATTCATACTGGACTTGCCCCTTTATGGGCGAAGCGTTTAGCCAAAAATGAATTAGTCGCTTATCAAGCATCTAGTCGCGGCGGTGTGCTTGACTGTACCGTGGCAGACGATAGAGTGCTTATTTCTGGCAATGCCGTACAATACCTGACTGGATTTATCACCGTTGAGGAGTAGGTAAGTTTGACAGAATTAAAGACCGTTGGGCTTTTTGCGCTGACCGCATTGGCTGAGATTGCAGGGTGTTATTTGCCTTATATATGGCTGCGAGAAGGTAAATCTATCTGGCTATTAATACCTGGCGCACTGAGTTTGATCGCGTTTGTCTGGCTGCTGTCATTACATCCGACTGCTGCAGGTAGGGTCTATGCGGCCTATGGTGGCGTATATATTTGTATGGCGATTTTATGGTTATGGACGGTCAATGGGATACGACCAACCGTGTGGGACATAGTGGGCTCAGTAGTTGCACTATTAGGAATGGCGATTATTATGTTTGCGCCGCGCAGTGCCTAAAAAAAACGAGTGGCCAACTCAAAAAAACGCCAATCAAACCACTAGGTCAGATCGGCATATTGATACGAAAAATATTAATGTTTACCTAAGATGCTACCATTGTCGTCTTTTTTCGCTTGTTTCGCCGCTTTCTTTTCTTTGGCGGTCAAAAGTGGTTTCTTTTTGACATTCTTCTTACTGTCTTGACTTTGCTCATGGTAATTCCTTTGTAGATAACGCATACAACCTGCTAAGCCAATTGGGCTGACTTAAGGTAAGTATGGTGATGACTAACATACATAACAGCTTACCCAATTGAGTATAAGTTTAAGCGTTGGTAATAGATAGCACTCGCACAATTCGCCTACGATTCAGTTCTCTTGTTTCTTTCCTTTAGCGAAATCATTGTTTTAGCCAAGCTATTCGCTAACTGATTCGTTCAATCAATCATGGTATTCATAAGTGCTTACTTACGGATACATGGCGATTTGCTATAATTAGCCATAAACCGATTCATAAACGCGGCAAACTCTTATTTATTAACATTTAGCACCACTGTGCTCACTGTTTTGGTCACCTTATTATGCGTATACGTAAACTATTCAAATTTGAAAACGCTCACATCGTTCGCAACTGTAGCTCTGAGCGCTGCAAACACTCCATCCATGGTCACAGCTATCAGATTGAGCTGATTTTAGAAGCCACCCGTCTAGACCATGGGCAAATGGTTTATGATTTTGGGCTGCTAAAATCTTCTATCAAAGATATTATCGACAGCTTTGATCATGCCATTTGTTTTTGGAACAAAGACGATCCTGAATATGTCGCAGCGTGTAAGAAATTTAGCGCACGCTGGATTAGCCTACCAGTATCTCCGTCAGCAGAGCAGTTTTCACGGGTGATTTTCTTTTGGGCGCAAGAAATACTGCGACAGACGCAAATGCAAAATGGTGAGGCGGATGTCAGGGTGTATTCAGTGATTGCTCATGAAACGGCAACAGGTTACGCGCAGTGTTTCGCCGATGATGTGGCAAACGAGCAGATGGGTAAGCTGGTTTTAGAGGATTTCGAATTTAGTGAACAAGTTCGTGCTGAGTGGACGGACTCTGATCTGTATGCCAAGCTGATTCGCGGTGAAAGCTTCACCAATCCAACGGTGACTATGCAGGTTCAGACTGATGCATAATGATCAATCAATAGAAAACAGTGACAGCGTGCAAACTTTGATACTGAACTCTGAGCAAGGCACTCAGTTATTGGCTAAGCAACTGGCAGCATTGCCGCTGACGGGTAGTGTGTGGCTGGCAGGGGATTTGGGTGCAGGTAAAACCACTTTAACGCGTTACTGGTTGCATGCTCTCGGTCATACTGGTGCGGTAAAAAGCCCAACGTATACCTTGGTTGAGCCTTATAGCATTGAGCAAAGCAATGGCACGACTAAGCCAGTTTATCATGCAGATTTATATCGTCTCCAAGATCCAGAAGAGCTGTCTTTTATTGGCTTTGATGAGTATTTAGATGAGCCTGAAGCGCTCGTTATCATTGAATGGGCGAGCCGTGCTGATGGTTATCTACCGATGCCAACTTTGTTTATCGATATTACGCAAGTTGAAAACGATGATAAAGGTAATGAAGCACGCCAAGTGCACTTAAGAGTATCAAAAGCAGGCCAAGCGCAAGGTCTGGATTTATCAAAATTTAATATCTAAATCACACCACTTGCCATTCTTTTAAAATATGACATCTATCAATGCCAGATAACCACCACAACACCCGCATCAAAAAACTATCGCCGCTGCTGATTAATCAACTAGCAGCAGGTGAGGTCGTGACACGTCCAGCAGCGGTCGTCAAAGAGCTGCTCGAAAATGCCATTGATGCAGGTGCCACCGATATTGAGATACGTATTACTCAAGGTGGTATGGGCATGATTGAAGTGGTGGATAACGGTGTGGGTATTCATCCTGATGATATGGTGATGGCGATTACTCGTCATGCGACTAGCAAAGTCGCTGATGTTGCGAACTTGCACGGCATTACGACGCTCGGTTTTCGAGGTGAAGCATTGGCAGCGATGGCGGCTGTCTCTCGTTTGACCTTGACGAGTAGCCATGATGAGAGTGGTATAGGCCGTCAACTACAGGTGGCTGGGGTGTTAGATGATACCCCAAAGCTCACACCAGTCGTGCATAATCGCGGCACAACAATCATAGTCAAAGACTTATATTTCAATGTGCCTGCCCGCCGCGGTAATTTAAAATCTATTGCCACTGAATTTGGCCATATCGAGACCATCGTCCGTGAAGTCGCACTGGCGCGAGCTGATGTCGCACTGACACTTTTTCATGACAATAAAAAGCGGTTATCATTGTCTGCAAATGCTACAAACGTTAACGATAATGATGCTAACTGTCTACCATTGCCGCGTCTAGAACAAGCGACTGGTATGCCATTAACGGACAATGCGCTAGCGATATCGATAGATTTATCGAGTCTTGTGCAGTCGTCTGTAGCGTACGGCGATAGCACGGTTAATCAGGCAGCAATCAGTGGCTGGTTATGGCCGATGACTGATGAGCAGATAGCATTGCCAAAGCTAATTTATGTGAATGGTCGCTTGGTAAAAGAAGCATTGATCAGTAACCAAATGCGTCAACTTGCTCAGAGCGCTCAGCTAGCAGGTATGGGGTATGCGCTTTATTTTGAGTTGCCAACCCAGTGGCTCAATGTCAATGTGCATCCATCGAAGCAGCGTATCAAAATCAGTCCGCTAAACAATATCATGGCTCACTTAAGCCATACGATTCGTTCACAGCTAAAAATAGTCAATGCTACGTCAAAGGTTGCTAGCCCCGATAATCCAGAAGTGTCAAAAAAAGACGTCTCTGTAGATAATTTGTCTGACACACATTTGCCCAATGATATGCCTATAGATCACACAAGACAGAGCAGGCAAGTGCAAGCTCCTAGGCAGTCATATCAATCTGCTTCAAGCAAATCATTTTCACATAAGTCGCCAGCTAAAGAACCAGCACCATCTTATGTCGATGAGCCGTTACAGCAAAGTCGCCGTACTTCGTATCGTTCATCCGAAGCGCCTACAGTTTCATCCTTACCAATCTGCTTGGATATTATTAATGATGCAGAGGCTCTTGTTATCGATTCAACCGCAACTGATAAAAACCTACCTTGGCTCTTATTTTATCATCAAGGGCAATGTCTATTAATAAGTACTAAAGACTGGCAGTCAAAGGTAAGACAGTTGTTTGAATCATCTATATTTAGCAATAAGGTATTTAAAAAAGATAAAATGTCAAACAGTGCTATGGAGATCAATCAACAGCTTACAACAGTAAGCTCGCAAATGACTGCACAAGACTCTGCGGTTTTTGTCGCAGATCTCGCTGATATACTGACAAGAAATGCGATCAGAATCTTAGACAGTCATCGTTTAGTCACACTAATGTTATCTTCTACATCCGAATAAATATCAAGCTGACTACTATTTTAGCCAACTACATATTGAGAAAGGCAATTCTATGCAATATTCGTCTGATAGCGTCTCTACTAATCTGCCTGATAATAGTGTCGTGTGTCTGATGGCGCCCACTGCCAGCGGAAAAACAGCATTAGCATATGAATTATACGATACAGGCCGTTTTGAACTGATTTCTGTGGATTCAGCACTGATATATCGCGATATGAATATTGGTACCGCAAAACCAATAGCAGATGAATTAACGCGTTATCCGCATCATTTGGTTGATATTATTGATCCCATGCAAAGCTATAGCGTCGCTGAGTTTATTGATGATGTAGCACGTCTTATTGATGAGTGTCATGAGCGCAAAAAGATACCGCTGTTAGTAGGCGGCACTATGATGTACTACATGGCGCTACTCGATGGCCTGTCTCCCGTACCTGATAGCGATGACAGCGTACGTGCACGCGTTGAGCAGTGGCGACAAGAGGAAGGTATCAGTGCTTTATATGATTATCTTGGCCATGTTGACTCAGTTAGCCATCAGCGTTTGAATGCGACGGATACTCAGCGCATTACTCGGGCAATTGAGGTTTATTTGCAGACAGATAGGCCCATAAGCGACTGGCAGCGTGAGCCAAAACAAGCTTTGGCCCATCATCCAGAACAGCAGTGGCATGCATTGTCAGTGATACCAGACCGCCCGTGGTTACATGCGCGTATCGAACAGCGCCTTGATATCATGTGGCAAGAAGGGTTAGTGGCAGAGGTTGTTGGCTTACTTGAGAAGTACCCGCTGACCCCTAATATGCCGTCGATGCGCTGTGTGGGTTATCGCCAAGTATTGGAATATCTCGTTCGTACGCAGCATCCAGTATTGGATAAAACCCATTTGGACAAAGCCCAATTTTATGAAGCCTTTGCAGACTCTAAAAGCCTAATGGCCATAAATAAGATGCAAGGCGAGGGCGTTTACACAAATGCTCAGCCAGATGTATCCTATGCTGAGACCGAAGCGCTTGCTTGTCAGGAAATGCAAAATAAGGCATTATATGCCACAAGGCAGCTGGCAAAACGCCAATATACATGGCTTAGAAAAGTTGCTCAATTGCCTGATGCTGCATCTGAGTTTGATGATGCGGTCACCAAAGGGATGGTGCTAAAAAACTTTACAACAATGGCACAAGCAAGAGATTATCTTTTTTGAAAATATACTTTTATCTTATTGGCTTGCGTCTTACTTTACGTTTTCAAAGCACGTTATTGATATATAAATAAAGAATCACAATTAGTTTCAAAAATTAGCGTGGATAACTGTTATAATTTGAGCTTACTACAGATCTAGTAGCCGTTAAATACAGTTATCTTGGTAGTAGATAGCTATTAACTTTTACAGAAAAAACGCTTGATGAAACAAGTGGTTACCTAATTACTGACAATGATAACGTACTCGCGTTAAAGTGGAATAACTTAAGAACAATGAATATTTATTTAGATACGTTTTATAAAGAAAACATATTATTGTATCTACCTTTTAGCCACTATAATTAAATTGACACTTAGAATAATTGGCACTCTAAACATAACTATATAATATTTAGGAGAGATTTCATGTCAAAAGGACAAACTTTACAAGATCCATTCTTGAATTCGCTGCGCAAAGATCGCATTCCTGTCTCTATTTTTTTGGTTAACGGTATCAAGCTGCAAGGCCAAATTGAATCATTCGATCAATATGTTGTACTCCTCAAAAATACAGTCAGTCAGATGGTATATAAACATGCCATCTCAACCGTAGTGCCAGCTCGTAACCCGCGTAGTAGTACAACCACTACAGGTACTGGCGCTCAACCTCAAGGCTTAGCGCAAACTGGTTATCAAGGGGGTGGCTTTGAGCGTGGCAGCAATCCTGCTGCGGGCGGTTTTGAAGAGCGTGGTTTTGCCTCTAGTCGTAGTGGATTTAATCGCGGAGGGTTTAGTCAAGGTCAAGAACGTGGCTTTGAGCGTGGTAGCTTTGGACAAGGTCAGGAACGCGGTTTTGAGCGCGGCGGCTTTGGACAGGATCGTGGTTTTGATGCACCGACAGACGGTACGGGCTTTGAAGAAAAGCCGGACAACGGATCGAATGATACCAATAGTTAATTAGCTGCACGCATTGAGTATATTATCCAACTATACATTAAAAGACATGATTTATACGATTAAGACCTGCTGCTATAGTGGGTTTTTTTTATATAAATAAGCAGATAGTTACTGTAAAAAATAATGGCTGCCTCCATTATATAAATGGTAGGCCATTATTAATATGAAACAGAGTATAGTAAAATACTAGGTTGATTCATTATAAAAATAGAGCAGATTCATGAGCGATACTACAACTGATTTGACCCATGAGCAATTTATCACAACGGCTATTGACGCGATTAATACTGAGATATCTGCATTAGCATTGTTGACGGAGCAGATAGATGACAGGTTTGCACAAGCATGTGACGTTATTTTGGCTTGTCAGGGTCGAGTGGTAGTAACGGGCATGGGTAAATCAGGATTGATTGGACGTAAAATAGCAGCGACTTTTGCCTCGACGGGTACGCCTGCTTTTTTTATGCATCCTGGTGAGGCAGGTCATGGCGATTTGGGCATGCTGGTCAAAGGTGATGTACTGCTTGCTATCTCGAACTCTGGTGAATCCGATGAGATTAAGATGCTATTGCCAGTGGTCAAACGCTTGAACATCCCTCTAATTAGTATCAGCCGAGATAAACGCGGTATGCTGCCACGAGCGGCTGATATTGTTTTGACCCTTGGCCACTCACAAGAGGCTTGTCCGCTCAATCTTGCCCCTACATCGAGTACAACGGCTACCTTAGCGTTAGGGGATGCTCTAGCGGTCGCCTTGGTACATGCTCGTAACTTCACTTCTGAGGACTTTGCATTATCGCATCCAGCGGGCGCATTAGGTCGTCAGCTATTGACGCGTGTCGAAGATTTAATGCATACCAAGTCAGAAGACTTACCCTTGATTCACCAACAAGCACCGCTACAGCAAGCACTATTTACGATGTCTGCTGGACGCTTAGGGATGACCGTGGTGACGGATGATAATGATAAAGTCGTTGGCGTATTTACAGATGGTGACTTACGCCGTGGTCTTGAAAAAGGTATTGATCTACAAACGCCGATGAATGAGGTAATGGTCAGTAACCCACGCCATATCAGTAAAACAATGCGCGCATCGGATGCCTTGAGTGTCATGAATGAAAATGGTATCAGTCAATTACTAATTATTGATGATGAAGATCGTTTAGAAGCAGTCATTACGGTTCATGATCTATTACAAGCTGGTGTAAAGTAATTCATTAATAGTTGATAGAACGATTGGTTTTTCATATAAAATAGTTAGAAAAATATTCGTCAAAAAGAGACAAATAATGCAAGATTTAATAAAAAAAGCCGGACAAGTAAAGCTATTGATCATGGATGTCGATGGGATTTTATCTAATGGTCAAATTATCTACGACGCAAATGGTATCGAAACCAAAGCGTTTTCAGTACAGGATGGCGTCGGTGTTAAGTCTCTAGCGCGTTATGGCATTTTAACTGCTATTATTACTGGGCGTAGCAGCGCTATGGTTGATAAACGTGCAACAGAAATGGGTGTCAATCATGTGGTACAAGGACGGGATGATAAGCTCATTGCACTAAAAGAGTTATTATCGTCTCTTGACCCTGCGCTCAATATTACTGCTGCCGACTGCGCTTATATGGGTGATGACTTGCCAGATATTAAAGCGATGCAAACGGTAGGGTTTGCAGCAACCGTACCCAATGCACACGCGGAAGTCATAAAACGCAGTGATATGGTCACCACTCGAGCAGGGGGTGCAGGTGCAGTACGTGAAGTATGTGATCTCATCTTAAAGGGGTACGGACATTATCAAGACTTTATTGCACATTATACGCTTGATGAAACTCAAGCTCAGGATGAACTGTCGTGAATACACGTGTTCTCATTATATTAGCGTTGATTATTGCTGGTATTGCGGGCTGGTTTTTCCAGCAACAAGGGGATGTGTCGCCACCAGTCAATATCGAGACGACAGATGTCGATTATGAAGCCACTGATATCAAAGCAGTTCAGACAAATGAGCAAGGTGAAACTGAGTATGAACTTACTGCTGAGTCTTTAACGCATAATCCTGAGACCAATCAGGATGAGATGTCAGGCATCACGATGAATTGGGAGCCGTCAACAGAGCAGCGCTACCGTATTCAAGCAGGTAGTGCAGCCATCAGTCAGCAAACAGGGGAGTTGAGCTTATCAGGTGGCTTTACACTGGTTAGCGAAGGTAATAAAGAGGCGTCTGATATTGAGCCAATCAAAGTGACTGGTAGTACCCTAAAAGGCAATACAAAGTCTGGTCAAGTGTATAGCGATGAGCCCGTCAAAATTGAACAAGGGATGAATCGTTTTGAAGCATCCAGCATGACTGCCAATCTGGAAACGGGTGAATATGAGTTTGGGCAAGTTGCTGTCGCTTTTACGCCCGCTGATCGTCAAGACAAAGCATTATTTTAAACTAGCGTTTTCTACTACATTAAAACAGCAGCCATCATGAAGTTTGCAAATCCTATCAACAATTATGAAACGAGTTATTATATGAAATCTAAATTTTTGCCTACTTTATGCGCATCAATCTGCTCACATAAGCTACGTGTTGTTCCAACGTTTATGTTGTTAGCCCTACCATTGTATGGCCATGCACTGCCATCAGATGCCAATCAGCAAATCAAACTGCTAGCGGACAAGGCCACTTATAGTGAGCGTACTGGCGTCACTAGTTACTCAGGTAATGTCATTATTACTCAAGGCACTTTTAAAATGACTGCGGACAATATCACAGTCAATCTCTCGCAGCAGCGCAGCATTAATTCAGCGGTAGCGACGGGTCGTCCAGCAACTATGCAGCAGGTTGTGACGCAAGAAAAAGGCTTGGCAAAAGGTCAGGCAAATAAGATTGATTATAACGCGGTATCTGGCATTATCACTCTAACAGGAAATGCCAAGCTGGTTCAGAATGGGGCAAGTTTTGCCGGTAATGTTATTCGTTATAGTCTAAAAGCAGGTGATGTAGAAGCGACCGCTGGTGGTAATCAGCGAGTAGAGTTGGTATTTCCACCAAATAATAATACCAACCAAAGTGGCGTTCGCTAACCTAGCCAACCAAAGCATGAATAGGTTTTTGGTAGTATACGAATATCGTGAAAGCAAGAGTAAGCTATGAGTGACAATAAAAATATAGATTCTTCAGTATCAAATAGCAATACGGCGCCTGTCGCTCGCTTGACTATGCAAAATTTGGGTAAACGTTACGGCAAGCGCTGGGTAGTCAAAGATGTCTCGTTTTCTGTTGAGCAAGGCCAAGTTGTTGGACTGCTAGGCCCGAATGGTGCTGGTAAAACGACCAGTTTTTACATGGTGGTGGGACTGGTCAATATGGATAAGGGCCGTGTCACTCTAGGAAAAATGGATCTGTCTAAATACGCTATGCACGAGCGTGCTCGTGCTGGTATTGGTTATTTGCCGCAAGAAGCGTCGATTTTCCGTAAATTATCTATCGAAGACAATATATTGGCGATTTTGCAGACTCGTACAGAATTAAGTAAAGCTGAGCAGCAGCAAGAGCTTGAAAAGCTGATTGGCGAATTTCATTTAGAACATGTACGTACCTCACTTGGAATGAGTGTGTCAGGCGGCGAGCGTCGTCGCTGTGAAATTGCTCGTGCGCTAGCAGCGGATCCTAAATTTATCTTATTGGATGAGCCATTTGCTGGTGTAGACCCCATTTCTGTTGGCGATATCAAGGATGTTGTTTTGACACTGAAAAATCGTGGTATTGGTGTCTTAATCACTGATCACAATGTTCGTGATACGTTAGCCATCTGTGAAAAGGCTTATATTGTTTCAGAAGGGGCTATCATTGCCGAAGGTACTTCATCGGAAGTCTTAGAAAATGATCTGGTCAAATCTGTTTACTTAGGTAAAGACTTTCAAGTATAGCCCGCTGTGCTAAATCATTTTTTACTCATATTCTTATCTACACGAACTGCTGATTTTAGCATTGCAACTAACTTATAAAGCCAGCAGTCAACATCTTCATTATATTTAGAATAACCTACGCTTAACGCTCTTCCTTCTATCAAATACAGCTTTCGATACTCACAACTGGCTGATCGCGACAAACACTCTTACATTCCCACTCATCAAAGAGCGTACGATATTTTATTCATTATTCTCGACTAATCATCTGGATAAGGCTCATCATTTATGGCAAAAAATAAAAGCAGTTATGTCTGTCAGAATTGCGGCGCGCATTTTGGCAAATGGGCAGGGCAGTGTACAGATTGCGGCGAATGGAATAGCTTGGTAGAAGCGCCAAATGTCAGTATGCCGCATCACAATAAAAGTACCGCCAAGCCTAATGCCGGCCGATCCACTTCTCGTAGTACTGCTGCACCAGTTGGTAACTACTCTGGCACTCACAGCGCCGTTATGCCACTTAACGCAGTCAGTGTGACGCTAGACACACGCTTGCCAACAGGCATTAGTGAGTTTGATCGTGTGCTGGGTGGCGGATTGGTAGCTGGTTCCGTCGTACTAATCGGTGGTGACCCGGGTATTGGTAAGTCAACCATATTGTTGCAGACAGCGACTAATATGGCACGTGCTGACTCTTTGGCAGGTAGCGCGCTTTATGTGACTGGCGAAGAGTCACTTGCACAAGTAGCTATGCGTGCCAAACGCTTAGATTTACCTGCTGATAGACTTCGCGTACTCGCAGAGACCAATGTGGAAACCATTTGTGCGGCCTTGACCCAAGAGCAGCCAGCCATTGCTATTATTGACTCTATCCAGACTATTTATACTGACGCCATCAATTCTGCACCAGGCGGCGTCAGTCAAATCAGAGAGTCTGCCGCGATCTTAACGCGCTATGCAAAGCAAACAGGTACAGCGCTATTTTTAGTGGGCCATGTGACGAAAGAAGGCACTTTAGCAGGCCCACGTGTACTTGAGCATATGGTCGATACGGTATTGTATTTTGAAGGTCAGTCTGACTCACGTTTTCGGATGATTCGTGCAGTCAAAAACCGTTTTGGTGCGGTTAATGAGCTGGGTATTTTTGGCATGACTGACATGGGGCTCAAAGAAGTTGCCAACCCATCAGCGATATTTTTGAGCCGTTATGATAAGCCCGTTGCTGGATCTGTTGTTATGGTTAGCCGTGAAGGGACTAGGCCATTACTGGTTGAGGTGCAAGCGTTGGTGGATGACTCCCAAGGACAGCCTAGACGCATGGCGTTGGGTTTGGACTTCCAGCGTTTGTCCATGCTACTAGCAGTGATGCATCGTCACGGTGGCATTCATACCAGTGGACAAGACGTCTATGTCAACGTTGTTGGTGGCGTCAAAGTCATAGAGACTGGATCTGATTTGGCAGTGTTGTTGGCATGTGCCTCAAGCATCAAAGAAAAGCCATTACCATCGTCATTAGCAGTGTTTGGTGAGGTCGGTTTATCTGGTGAAATCCGTCCAGTACCCAACGGTCAGGAGCGTTTAAAAGAAGCGATGAAGCATGGGTTCAAACATGCGATTATTCCAAAGGCCAATGCACCTGCTAAAGATGCGCCTCAATTTAAAGGAATCAATGTGATTGCTGTTGAACGTCTTGACGATGCCATCGAAAGTGCGTTTGAGTTATAACCAATCTTGAAAAGTATAAAAGATTTGATCAAAAAAGCCCCTAACTCATGATAAGTTAAGGGCTTTTTTATATGCTATAAGTTTTAAAACTAAGGTCCTGAAACACGCTCAATAGCGACATTACCGACACCTTTATTAGTGATACCTAGGCGCTTAGCTGCACCATACGATAAATCTAATACGCGGTTGCCATGGAATGGACCACGATCGTTCACTTTTACTACAACGCTCTTGCCATTCGTCTTGTTGGTCACTTTGACATAGCAGTTGAGTGGTAGTGAGCGATGTGCTGCCGTCAAACCATTCATATCAAAAGTTTCACCACTAGCAGTTTTTCGGCCATGAAACTTACGACCATACCAAGAGGCAAGACCAGTTTGCTTAAATTTACTAACAGAATTAGAGGCTACTGCGGTTAGACGCTCTAACACATCTTCATCATTAGTGACTTGAGTGGTATCACTCGCTAATAGTGAACTACTAAGTGCTAATGAAGTAGGCTGACGTGCTGATTTGACCAAACTTGATGCACCATCATGCTGACGGCTAAGCTCACCAAGTACACGATCGATATGGGAGGCGTTATCTTGTGAAATCATTGCAAGGGAGGTTTTTGCTTCTACAGCATTTACATTTGTAGCAACTGCAGAGCCAGCGAATAAAACTGCCGACATAGTAAGTAAACCAGATAAACGCTTATTCATAAATACCTCTATAACTTATACACCAAAACCTAACTCTAAATTTTTAGATTAAGTATGACAGCGTTAGACCAATCTAACAGTGAATCAAACTCTAGAATCTTTATATTAATCTATTGTTTTGATAGCGATTAATATTTAGGGCGAGACTCTTATAGGTTTCAATATATGGTAATTTTTCATTTTATGATCATAAGTAGCGGTAGTAATGACCGTAGTTACTTAGGACATGCTTAAATGATAGTCAGTGATATTCATTGAGTACTTATTTTTAACTTGGAGAGTAAGTACCAATGTCACTATATGTCGTATCTATAAAACTTCCGATATACAAACTTTCTGATATTGCTAAAGTAATGAAGGGTTTAAAAGTTTTTGCGTGATGCTTTGTTATTAAACCGTTAATTAAGTAGTGTATTTGAAAGTCTGAAATCTACAAGATGCTAACTATACGACCAATCTACAACCAAAGTATAATTAAATGCAAATTTTGTTAGTGGCTATGTACGGGTTATGTATCAAAGTACAGTAAAACGAGGTTAACGCAATTTTTTGTAAAAAACAAGAAATAAAATATTTCAGCCCTGATTTACAATTCATTTTGGTTAAAAAAATCACTGTTAATGACAGTATGATACAAGTAATTAAATAACAATACTTTATGTCTCATGACAGCATTTTGATAGTCTGGTCATGACTGGGGGTTATGTAGTATCTATTAAAAGTAACAAAATATTAATAGTAGCAAAATCGCTGATACTTTGATTTAATCTAAACTTTGTTGTCATTAGTCATGCAAGAGTGCTTTATTTTATGCTCAGTGTTTTTGAGAGATATAAATGATGTGTGTTTGTCATATTTCAATGATAATTTACTGATGTTTTATATATAAGGTATTGTTTATCAGTGTTTTTAACCAGATTTGTGAGTGTGAATCGACATCAATAAGCCAAAACCTGCCATCAAAGTCACGATAGCGGTACCACCATAGCTGATGAAAGGAAGGGGTACGCCAACAACAGGTAAAATACCGCCAACCATACCGACATTGACGAATATATAAACGAAGAAAGACATGGCAATAGCGCCCGCAAGCAGCCTGCTATAAATGTCAGGATGGGTGAAAGCGATATACAAGGCACGCGACAAAAGGCAAAAGTAAATAAACATCAGCAGCATGACACCTAGTAAACCAAATTCTTCAGAGAAAGCTGCAATAATAAAGTCAGTATGACCTTCTGGTAAAAAATGCAGATGCGACTGTGTGCCTTCTAAATACCCTTTGCCAGTGAGACCACCTGACCCAATGGCTGTCTTTGACTGAATAATATTCCATCCAGCACCTTGTACATCGGCTTCAGGATTGAGTAAGGTTAGGACGCGCGTACGCTGATAATCATGCAACAAAAAGTTCCAAGCAAATGCAATAAAAGGTATCGCTAAAACCACAGCAGCAGAAATCAGACGCCAAGATAGGCCCGCCAAGAACAGCACAAAAATGCCACTAGCAGCGACTAAAAGCGAAGTGCCAAGATCAGGCTCTTTTGCAATCAGCAATACAGGAACGATAATCAATGCCAGAGTGATGGCAATACTGGACGGTGATGGCGGAAGATCACGCTTGGACAAAAACCAAGCACACATCATCGGCATACCAAGCTTCATAAACTCAGACGGCTGCACACTACCAAACCCAGGTAAGTTGATCCAGCGCTGAGCACCCATACGCACTTCACCAATGATATCAACCAATACCAATAATATAAGACCTAATACATAAAACACAGGCGTAAAGGTACGGTAAAGGCTTGGCGGTATTTGTGCCATCGCAAACATTACGGTGAATGCCACACCGTAACTTACCATCTGACGTATGACCATGCCGATGTCTTGACTGGCAGCACTATATAAAATCGTCAGGCCAATGCAGCAAACCGTTAACAAAAGCAAGGTCAACCACGGATCGATGTGAATACGTTGCCAGATCGTCGGTGCATGACCTTGGCCTAAGTGATGGCTCTGACGTGAAAAACGGTATTGCGGGTTAGAAGACATAGGCAAAGTTTGGCTAGCAGTTGGAGTAAAAGGGAGAGGTTCTCTAAGCTGTCTTATATAAAATATGTGATGAGTATTTGACGGTCTCTATTCTAATAGAAGCTCACGGACAAAAAAACAAGCAGATACTTAACATCTAGGCAATAAAGTCACGTAATTATAAAAGTGATAAGGATAAGTGTTAATTACGAATATCCTGCCTCAGATTAGAGGCGATAGTTTAGCCTGCTTGCTGAAAATTTGATAGTATCGATAAAACGTTTTTAGCGGTAGATTCCTGCAATGATAAAATCAAAAAACCATAACTATGGACAAATCCAGAAGCCTATTCTTGCACTGGTTGTTTGTATGAGTAGCATCAATGTTCATGCCGCTATTATAACTGATAGTAGTGAACGCCGTATCGAAGTGCGTCAAGGCAGTGGCGACACTAGCAATGCTTATATATCGCCTTCTAACAATGTCTCTAGTCAGCGCCCTGGTGTCACTATGTTAAGTGGCGCAAATGCATCAAATGGCGATAGTATGCAAAGCTTGATTGCACAAAAGCAGCGTGATTTTGAAATTGATGCCAGTCTGTCTATCGAGGAAAACAAACGCGTCAATGTGAATCAACGAAGACCGACTTATAATACAACTTACCGTAATAACAGCTACAGCACAACGAATAACACCTATAATAGTGCTAATAACGATCTTACGAGCATGGACTTTAATGCATGGCTCAACAGTAACAGTTACCGTGCTAGGCAAGTAGCCGAATATCAGCGCTATTTGAGCGCACGTGTGGGTGCACAAAATGTACCACCACTGTCTCAGCTACTTACCACCGCGCGCAGCTGGGACAAATGCGGTTATGAGCCTTATCAGCTGCCACCGCGAGAGTTGTGGGCCAATATCGTGCCAACACTACACCTCTATAGTGAGCTAAAAAATCAAGGCATTTTGCCTTTAAGTACTGAGATACGCTCGGTGTATCGTAGCCCTGGGCTGAACGACTGTGCTGGCGGTGCTGGCAGTAGCAAGCATATGAATGCAAGTGCCATGGATATTTGGGTGCCAGAGTACGAAGACAACCTATGGCGCCTCAGTACGATGCAGGATGGCTTGTGCCAGTTTTGGCAGTATCAAGGACAGTCTTACAACTTTGGCTTGGGTTTATATGCCACAGGTGCGATTCATCTCGATACCGATGGTTATCGTAAATGGGGTTTTAACCATACCAGTAGTAGCTCTTCTTGTCGCTATTAGATATAGTCAATCCTAAATAAAACAGATACATTATATATCAAGGTGGAACTGGTCTAAATTTTCCTTGCGTGCTGTGCCTACGCTGCTCGATGCTGCGAAAAATTTATCCCAGTCCCACTGTATCGTTTTTATACCGAATTCACTATAGCTAAGGGTTAACGCGTCATAAGCAAGCGCACACTCAAATTAGTGACAATAAAAAAACGAGAAACAGTATAATATCGCTTATAAATTTTACAGGTAAATGATTAATAGGATGAGCTGGCTAGACGCGCAAGTTCACTAAAAAATTGTTTGGAATTTAATATTTATGTTCTAATATGAATATTTCCATTTACTATCTTTATATCCTTATCACTCTTCAAGGAAGAAGATTATGGTTATTATAAGCGGGATTTATGACAAAGCAGCATTCAGCAGTTGCAAGATGCAGTAAATCGAATGAAAGGAAACAACGTTTTTTTCGCTCAAAATATATTTACACCACGTTAATAGGAATGGCATCATTTTCCATATTATTGGTGAGTGCCTGCAGTCCAGAACCCTATCCTGAAAACAGCTCGCTGGTGACAGATAAAGCTGCGCTAACACGTGATAGCATCGCACAAAATTCTGAAAACATTGAAGACAGTATTAGAAACTCTTATGCTCGTTTGGCCTCAGAGCGCGCTGATGTATGCCCAAAGTTGATAGAAGAACAGGGTAGTCAGGTTATTGAGCGTGTTGCAGAAGTAATGGTAAACGATTATTGTGACTATTTCCTATATCCTCGAGAAGGTCAGCATATTTCAGTCGCCACAAATAATCGCCAAATCGAAGCCTTACTTATAGTCCCCGCGCTACATAACTTTGCTAATGGTGGTTATAAGGTCATGTCTTACGACAAGCATATCATTCGACTGAGCTATAATGGTGCCACCTATAAGCCTCAAAACCTCAATTACGACATCGTAATGACCATTTCTGATAACTCTGATAAAGAGTATTCGTAGTCTTTTTTGATAGCACAAGTCAGTCACAAGATAATAAGCACATGAGTGATGAGTCGGGCATACTGAATCGCTCATCACTCACGCTATTTGTTATCTAACTGAGTGAATTTAACCTAGCTTATTTCCCTCTTGTTATTTGGTCGTTTTTGTCGTAGCTTCTATCCCCTTCCAAGGATCGTCTTGCCCAACTGTCACGATTAAAAAGTTATCCGGATTTAAGGTATCGCGCAGCGTTTTGTTGACCCCTGACAGCGTGACTTGATCAATACGGTTGACATAATCGGCCAAGTAAGTGTTTGGCAATTGATAGAAATTCATCATTCCTAACAACCCATTGATCCCTGCGTTACTTGCAAAACCCATCGGGAAGCTATTTTTGAGATTGTCTTTGGTCAGGCGTATCTCGTCCTGAGTGACTCCTTTTTCTAACGTGTCATCGATAACCGCTAAGCTTGCATCGATTGCCGCACGTGCTTTGTCATTGCGTGTTGAAAAACCAATCTGATAAGGCCCGCGTGCTAGCATCGGATTCATTGATCCTGAAATACCGTAGGTGTAGCCGAGGTTTTGTCTAATCTCAGTCATCAAACGGGCATTGAAGTCACCACCTGCCATTATCTCGTTACCAACCGCAAAATTGGTTTGCTGCTGCTGGGCTGTTGGATTGGTTGCACGTTTACTGCCTAATTGTCCCATCAATACGGTAGTTTGGGTACTTGGGAAGGGAATATGAATGTGCTGTGATTTAGTGAGAGGTTTAGGCTCAGGTAAATCAGCGGCAGCTTGACCAGCAGATAGTTTAGTCGTGATATCTTCAGCCAGTTTTTTCGCCTGTACCAAGGTCAGATTGCCTGTCATAGCGATAGAGGCATTTGCCGCCACTAAATACCGATTTTTAAAGTCTATCAGCTGTTGCTTCTGGATAGTTGGCACGCTCTCTAGCGTACCGACTGAGGGATGAGCGTAAGGATGACTGCCGTATAAAGCCTTATCAAAGGCAATACTGGCAAGACTGCCAGGGTCTTGTTTTTGCTGCTGTAAGCCAACGAGTAATCGTGACTTGTTACGTGCTAATACCTCGTCATTAAACGTAGGCTCACTCACCATTTGCGTCATCAAATCAACAGCTGGTAACAGGTGTTTATCGTCTGATAAGCTGCGTAGCGAAACAATGAACATATCCTTATAGGCACTACTGCCCAGATTGATGCCTAGTGTTTCAACAGCACGCGTGAACGCATCTTCATCTAAGCTTTTGGAGCCCTGCTCAAGCATCGTTGCGGTCATGTTGGCGATGCCAAAACCGTCTTTACTGATGCTGCCATCACGGGCACTACCAGCATTGAAACGTAAGTCCACATCGACGATCGGTAAGGCTGTGGTCTGAACGAACATGACAGGAACGCCAGCTTTGGTCTTAAACTCTTGAATCGTTGGCACTGTGACTTTTAAAGATTTGGCATCATCGATACTGGTAAGTTTAGATAAGGCTGCAATCGGCGCACTTGCATCAACAGCAGTAGGGGCTCGGTAATCTTCAGCGCCTGTAGTGTCGGCTTGGGCAGTATTAGCCAATATACTCAACGCAAAAACTATGCTGGTACTAAGGTATGATAGCTTTTTTAATGGGAGATTAGATGATGTAGAGGGCAAAGCATTACTCAAAGATTTGTGTGTTGCTTGAGAGTTATATTTATTCTGAAACATGATGTTCTTCTTATTAAGAATACGGTTATATCGTCGCTTTTATGAGACGTTCTGATAACAGGCAGTATTTATTGTGCTTTGGTAGTGTTCTCTTTTGGGGGCACAATATGCATCACCGTTAAGTTGTCCTTAACCAAATACTTCTTACTGGCAGCCTGAATGTCAGCGACACTGATATCATCTAGTTTGGTTGGTAACTTAGCAAGTAATCTGTCATCCAGCCCGATAGACTGTAATGAGCCGATCATACGTGCTTGTCCTTCCATGCTATCTTGTGCATATACTAGGCCAGTGACGGCATTGGTCTTGGCGCGACTGATTTCATCGGCAGCAATGGGATCGGTTTTGAGTTTTTCTATCTCTGATATTATGGCTTGTTGCGCTTGTTCTAAACTGACACCTTCGCGCGCTGTCGCTTGAATCATAAATAGCCCATCGCCGCGATCTAACAAATCGTAAGAAGTACCAACCGTGGTCAGTAGACCTTGCTCACGTATCAATCGACTCTCCAAGCGTGCAGATAGACCGCCATCGAGTACATCTTGAGCAAGCGAGAGGGCGTAAGCCTGTTTTTCATTGTTTGCGCCTGCTGTCACTAGGCTAGGTACGTTGTAACCCAGTAGCAAAACGGGCACTTGCACCGCTTGCTCAGAGTCTACTTTTTGATAACCACGAAAGCCTTTTTGAGTGACAGCGTTACGCTTAGGTACGTTGCTTGGCGCCAGCTCACCAAAATAGCGTTTGACTTGAGTGAGTACTTCTTGTGGTTGCACATCGCCGACGATGACTAAAGTAGCATTATTGGGCGCATACCATGTCTTGTACCAGTCTTTTAGATCCGAGAGTTTGATAGATTCAAGCTCACTCATAGGTCCGATGACAGACTCGCCTTTTGGACTGTTAGGCAATGCTAGCAGGCGAAAGGATTCGTAAGCTTTGGCAAGGGGATTGTCATCAGTACGCTGACGTCGCTCTTCCATGACAACTTGGTGCTCTTTGGCAAACTCTTTGTCATTGAAGGTGAGGTTTTTCATTCGATCTGCTTCAAGCTCTAACGCCAACGGCATACGATTGGCAGGAAATAGCTCGTAGTAGCCCGTATAATCATAGCTGGTAAAAGCATTGTTAACCCCGCCAAACTTGGCAATCAACCGCTCATAATCATCACTTGATACATTGTTGGTGCCTTTAAACATCATATGCTCAAGTAAGTGAGAGATGCCGCCTTTATCCAGCGGCTCATCTGCCGAGCCCACCCGATACCAAATCTGGGTCATGGCGACGGGTGCACGGTGGTCTTCTTTTATGACCACTTTTAGGCCATTTTCTAACTGGTACTCATGTCGACCTGACATATCCATTGTCAACGCAGAGGGCTTTGCCTCATCAGTTGTTTTATTTTTACTAAATGCGCTTTGAGATGACCCATCTGTCGTGACCGTATTTTTTGTGGTGGTAGTCGTGCTAGAAGGTAGTGCGGTGGTTTGACAGGCAGAAAATAATGTTGCCACCGTTAGAGCACAGGCGATACGTAACGGCGTAGTAGGTAGTGGTAAAGACAATGGCATGGTATGGTCTACTTATATAAAATAATGACTGAAGTGATGGACGTAATCATAGCAATACAATGCATCACAGTGATGTCTGAGCACCTACCATAACACTCGCAGTCGGTCTAATACCTTGCGTCGTATTGCAACCTGCCACAGATAATACAGTTGTCGTTAGCAAAATCGCCATACTGATATTGGCAATGCTTTTATAGTGTTTAGAGAGTGATGACATAAGCGTTTCCTAATAAGGATTTTTGAATGAGTCTTGGTAGAGTAGGCGAAGTCTTGCAAGGAACAAGTCAGAATTTTGTGTCCAAACCTTAAGCAAAACTCTCTCAAATCATTATGTGATTTTTTGAGCAGATAATTTTTGACGACAGTCTACTATGGTAAGGGCTAAGCGCGACTTGAATTATGCTAAAATAGGCTAAAACCCATGGTCATATAGCTGGCAAGCTTATGACAATCTAAAAATCCATTTACAATAAACAAATAATTAATAGCGATAACTTTTAGGGCAAACTTATGAATAACCCAAACAATAGCAACCGTGTGGTCATCAATCTTGATGATGGTCTTGATGACTTAGATGACGATGATATTACCTTACCCAGTTTACCGGCGCAATCTGTAACCATTATTGATGAAACAGAGAGTGCTGCGCCACAAAGGGATAATACGGCAAATCCAGATGTCTCAAACAATCAGGCAGCAGAAAATATTGCTTTGGCCACGCCAATTGTTATGACAGAAGAGCATAACGTCCCTAAAGGTGCCTCTGAGAGCTTTTCAAGTGCTAAAGAGACAGGCACTACGAGCAAACCTGACACTGCGACAACCATTCCTGCCATGCCATTACAAGAGCAGCTCGGGGACACGCCAAGCGTAAGTCCAGCCGCTAGCAGTAATGTACAGACGACTACGCCACAAGAGCCTGCTGCAGAGCCACAAGACAATAAGAAAAAAGGCAGCTGGTTTAACCGTATGAAGACGGGGCTGAGTAAGTCACGTAAAAATTTGGCCGAAGGGATGGTCAGCATACTTATCGGTGGTAAAGAGATCGATGACGAGCTGTTAGAAGAGGTCGAAGATCAGTTATTGGTTGCTGATATCGGCGTTAATGCAACCAACCGTATCATCAAGAACCTGACCGAGCAGACTGCCCGTGGTGACTTGATTTATGCTCACTCACTCTATAAAGCCTTGCAAAGTGAGCTGGTTGATATCCTAACGCCTAAGGTTGAGCCGCTGGTGATCGATACCAGCAAAAAACCATTTGTTATCTTAGTTGTGGGCGTCAATGGTGTGGGCAAAACCACAACCATCGGTAAGCTTGCCAAGCGCTTACAAGGTGAGGGTAAATCAGTCATGCTCGCAGCAGGGGATACTTTTCGCGCGGCTGCCACCGAGCAGCTACAGATTTGGGGCGAGCGTAATCATATCCCAGTGGTGGCACAAGGTCATGGCTCTGATAGTGCTTCTGTTATTTTTGATGCGATGCAATCTGCCAAAGCAAAAAATATCGACGTACTCATAGCAGATACCGCTGGCCGTCTACAAAACAAGACACATTTGATGGCAGAGTTAGAGAAAGTGGTGCGCGTGATGCGTAAAGCTGATCCAAGCGCTCCGCATGAAGGTATGATCGTACTCGATGCTGGCACGGGTCAAAATGCCATTAACCAAGTTGAGCTATTTAACAAGATTGTACCATTGACAGGTATCACCATTACGAAGCTAGATGGTACGGCAAAAGGTGGCGTGGTGTTTAACATTGCCGAAACGACAGACGTGCCTATCCGCTATATTGGTGTGGGTGAGTCGATTGATGACTTGCGCGCCTTTAGTCCGAAACAGTTTGTCGCCGCTTTGTTTGAGACAGATGACAAAGAGTAGAACCGCTATTTGTAACGGCTAAACAATCTTTAAAATAATTTGGAAATCAAAGCCATGATAGTGACCGAAGCATCTTTTGGATCGTATCGATTAACGCTCATTGCCCGTCTCGATGAGCATGACCAGCCTGTGCTCGTTGAAGCCAACTGGCTGCTGCCCGGTAATACTTGGCACAGCTCAAAATCTGTCCCCAAGCTTAAAAAATATTATGGCCTGACAGATGAAGACTTTACCTTTATAGACAGCAATAGCCTAAGCATGAAAGAGCCTACTCAAGCTTTACTGATAGAAACGATTTTCCAACTCAAAGATTATGCTGCTGGTAAACGCAAGACATTGGACTTGCCCTTAGATTTTTCTATGGGTACTGAGTTTCAACAAAGCGTATGGCGGGCACTACAAGAGATTGGCTATGGCGAAACCATCAGCTATGCCACCCTCGCGCAGCGTGTTAATAGCCCGAAGGGGTTCCGCGCGGTTGCACAGGCTAATGGCAAAAATCCTTTTAGTATCATTGTGCCTTGTCACCGAGTGATTGCAAGCGACGGTAAGCTTGGCGGTTATACAGGTGGATTAGATAAGAAGGAATATCTGCTGGCGCTTGAAGGGGTTAGGTGTAGAACGTAAAGATAAATATAACGCTTCAACTATTGAATGAGTGAGCAGAAAAAAGCACCAAACCGACAATTGATTGGTGCTTTTTCTGGGGGTGTTCTTGCCAGTATTTAGTTATTAAGCTGGCTATCCCTCAAGCTGCGCCATGACGTCAGCAGAGAAGTTCACGTTAGTATAAACTTCTTGCACATCATCCGCATCTTCTAACATATCGATCATCTTTAGGATTTTTTCAGCATCTTCCACATTGTCGATTTCAGCCGTGGTAGATGGTGACATGGTGACTTCAGCATTGTCAGAGACAAGACCAGCAGCGTTAAGCGCGTCTTGAACTTGACCGAAAGTTTCCCACTCAGTGATGACAAGCAAGCTTTCACCATCGTTTTCGATATCAACGGCGCCCGCATCTAGTGCCACCATCATGACTTCATCTTCTAGGCTTACATCATTAAAAGTGATCTCGCCGCGTTTGGTAAACAGATAAGCCACTGAACCTGAAGTACCAAGATTGCCATCACATTTGGTAAAGGCGTGACGGACTTCACTGACCGTACGATTGAGGTTATCAGTCATGGTTTCGACCAGTACCGCTACACCGCCGACACCGTAGCCTTCGTAACTGACTTCTTCCATTTTTTCATTATCACCGCCGCCTGTACCACGGTCGACAGCACGGTTGATCGTGTCGCGAGTCATATTGACTGATAGCGCTTTTTCGATAACAGCACGTAAGCGCGGGTTTTTGTCAGGGTCGGGGTCGCCTTGTTTGGCAGCTGAGACGATTTCACGAATAATTTTGGTAAATATTTTACCTTTTACTGCATCCTGACGGGCTTTACGGTGTTTAATATTTGCCCATTTTGAATGGCCTGCCATATAACATCCTTAAGGTTTACGTATTATTTTTTATGTGCAAGAAGGCGATGAATTACAGCCTTCGATGTCTGATCACCTTGTTTTATACTATCATTATTTTGTCTATATCAGGTAATAGCGCTACTTGCACGTTAACGATTTGTATGTTGTTGAGAGTGCTTTTTTGCTACACTGTGGCAAATTATAGATTGTATTCACTGTGATAAGTGAGCAATATTATAAACCAGTTTTAACTATTTTGACCAACTTGCCCTTATCCATCACATTTTAAGTCATGGAACGCTATCAAGCCATTGATTTTATAAAGTTACTGATTCTATGAAGCGACCAACTGCTGAAGCCCTAACACACTTGCGTAACCGTACGCATATTATTATTGAAGGTACAGATACCCGTTTGGGTAAGCTCTTTGATATTGTATTATTGATTGCGATTTTGACCAGTGTGGCTGTCGTCATGCTTGATAGTGTGTTGTACATGCGCTTGCAATATGGCACGTTGTTTTTTTATGCAGAGTGGTTTTTTACGATTCTATTTACCATTGAGTATGCACTAAGGTTGTTTTCAGCACCCAATCGCTTGCGCTATGCGTTTAGTTTTTTTGGCATAGTGGATTTGTTGTCTGTTTTGCCAAGCTATCTCAGCTTACTATTTGTAGGTGTGCAGTATCTACTTGTCATACGAGTGCTACGTATCTTACGTGTATTCCGTGTCCTAAAACTTAAAGCCTATATGCAACAAGCAGGTTTTTTGGCTTCTGCACTCAAAACCAGTCAGCAGAAAATTACCGTTTTCTTCTTGTCGCTTGTGCTATTGGTAACCATCTTTGGTTCAATCATTTACGTAGTAGAGGGGCCTGAGAACGGGTTTACTAGTATTCCATTGTCTATCTATTGGGCGGTCGTCACGATGACGACAGTTGGCTATGGTGATATGTCGCCCAAGACGCCGTTAGGCCAAGCAATTGCAACCATGGTTATGATCACAGGTTATTCGATTATCGCTGTACCGACAGGTATTTTTACCTCTGAGCTGGCTCGTAATATGCGTCCGCAGCTTAATCCTGTCACTTGTCCGAACTGTGGTAAATTCGGTCATGCAGTGGGCGCAGACTTTTGCGATCGCTGCGGGCACGCGCTCCACATTTAATGACAGGTTTGACTGTTATTGCCAATTGATCGCTTATTATACGTCAATGTACTCATCAACGAGCGGCGAGAGGTCAGTCTCAACGCCAAGATTGACCAGATTCCAGTACTGTCCAGATACGGTACGGTCTAACATCATGGTGGTGGCAGAGGGCTGAAACTGACCGAAGTATTTTAATGAAGTGCGCATTTGGGCAATCACCTCATGGTGTATTTGACTGCTACCAAAATCAAATGGCCCTTCTTGGTATGGGCGGATAGATAGTGGTTTTAGACCAATAGATAGCCATTTTTCATAAAACTCGCCAGGGATGTTTTTATCATCATCACGGCGAATATCTAAGGCGACAAGGTCTTGCTCAAGCGCGGTCACATCGCCTTTGATAGCATGCTTGGCAAAACGACGGAATAGTTGGACCTCGCTATCACTGTAACTACGGATACCGCCGAAGTCATACGCCACAACACTACCATCCTGCCGAAAAGCAAAGTTGCCTGGATGCGGATCACAATGCATACGGTACAGACTAAATAGTTGTCCTGCGGTAAAATGAAACAAGCGCTTTGCTATTTTTTGCTTAATGGCATTGTCCCATGTTGCAGCGACGGTCAATGTCTCTCCTATCTCCTCAGTCAGTGTCAAAATCCGTCTAGAAGAGTGGCTGCTAATGACTTTTGGGATAATGAGACCTTCATCATCAGCATGAAAGGCACCAAATACACGCAGATTGTGCGCCTCTTTGGTATAGTCCAACTCGTCGTGTAGACTCTGTCGAATCTCATTAAATAACTGCTCTTGCAACTGCTTACTCATATTGAGCACACCTGCAATTTTTAGCGCCATGCGCACCTGTTTGAGGTCGCTATCACAGTTTTCATCGACATCAGGATACTGGACTTTGACCACGACCCTTTGTCCAGAAGGTAGCACAGCTTTATGGACTTGCCCAATAGATGCTGCGGCAAATGGCGTCTCGTCAAACTCACTGAACAGCTCTGCCATCGGTGCTTTAAGCTCACGCTCAACTTGTGCACGTATTTGCGCATAAGGCATGGGCGGTGCATCTTTTTGGAGTTTTTCTAGGGCAGTTGCGACCTCAGGCGGGAACACGTCTTTGTACTGTGAGGCAATTTGTCCGACTTTCATCACCGCACCTTTCATCTCACCCAACGTCTCGGCAATCTGGATACCCACGTCTTGCATCAAGTCTGAGCGAGCTTGTAGGCGCTTTTCTTCGTCACTCGAGAGATGCTTAAACGAGTTTTTAGCGGCTTTGCCGGCGATGCTTGCTGTCATGCCAGCGAGTTTCATAAAGCGCTTTCCGGACGTTTTTGCCATTCATATCACCATATAGTGGATTGTTTTGCTCAGTCATAATTCTATTATTTTCATCAAACAATTACTGTTTAACTAATGTGTGAAAAATAAGAAGTTTTACTTTATTAACAAAGCTAGTAATCTATAAAATTAGAAAACACCTTAAGTGCTTGTATTGACTGAATAAATATTGCTTAGCCAGTAGTCTAGTGCCATCTCATAACCCATATGACCCAAACCACAGATGACACCGACTGCGACATCGCTCAAATAGGAATGATGCCTGAAAGGCTCACGTGCATGGACATTGGATAAATGGACCTCTATAAAAGGCTTCTGTGTCGCTAGTAACGCATCGCGTAGGGCAACTGAGGTATGGGTAAAGGCAGCAGGATTGATAATAACGGCATCAGCTTGGGCAGATTTTTCTGCTAATAAACCATAATATTGAATCTTATCTACTAGATCGCCTTCATGGTTTGACTGTACACAAATTAATTCAATGCTGTGCTGAGCGGCTCGTTCGACCAAGCGTTTTTCGATATCTACCAGCGTCATATGGCCATAAATTTCAGGCTCACGCTTACCCAATAAGTTCAGGTTGACGCCATTCACCAATAGCAGTTTGTGATTGAGGGTCTGATCGATGTGTTGGTCAGCAGGATTTTCTGCTGCTGTAGATGGAGAAGAGGACGTCATAGTAATCTCTATCGCTGTTTAAATATGTGAATGATTTATTATAATGAATAAGGTATGCATGACAAATAGGTTGCACACGCTGATCCAGCGTATCCCTTTATAATAGCAGCTTGTAGGCTGGGTTATAAAAAAATTACAGGAAAAACTCACCCATGCCTTAAAAAGCGTGTTAAAAGTCTTTATGTTGCTAAAAACCCGTGCTATGATATTTTTTATGCAATAAGTATTGCAAGTTTGTTACTGTCATTGATATGAGAGATAGTTTGCAAGATTGGCTTTCTTTTATATAAGCGTTTTAAAGATGACTGTGACTAGATTAGTACTCTTAAGTTTTTGATTTCATCATCTTAGATCCCGTTTATATGCAATGTTGCAAAGGAATTTGGGGCTAAGCGAACTTTTTTAGGAAGTAATATTATGTCAGCTCGTGAGCAAGGTATCGTTAAGTGGTTTAATGACTCAAAAGGCTTTGGTTTCATTCAACGTGACAGCGGAGAAGATATTTTTGTCCATTTCCGCGCGATTCAGGGTGATGGCTATCGTTCTTTAAAAGATGGCGAAAAAGTTGAGTTCAGCGTAGTAGAAGGTGAAAAAGGCCTACAAGCTGAAGAAGTCAGAAAGTTAGAAGAGTAATCTATCCAGACATTAAAGCAGTTTAGTTATAATGTCTGTATGAACTACTGATATACTACTGAGTCAAGCCCGTATTGTCTTACCCATGTTGAGTGAACAACAGCATATTTGGTAGGTCAGGTATTGGGCTTGGCTTTTTTTGTACCCGTATGTCTAGCGGCCATCTATAGATATAATGTTGCGACTACTATTGGTCACGCTTATGTCAGTATAAAATTTTATTGTGAGCTGATTTGTGATTGATAAAATACAAGCAACTAATTTAAAAGGATATTTTTTTGAGTAATTTTACAACGTTTACTGATTTGCCACTTTCAACCGCGACCCTGCGGGCAGTGAGTGATTTGGGATTCACGGAACTCACGCCGATTCAGGCGAAAATACTACCGCATACACTAGCAAGTCAAGATGCCATCGGACAGGCGCAAACGGGAACGGGTAAAACAGCAACGTTTTTATTGACAATCATGGAAGCGTTACTCAAACGTCCTTTTACGCATGATGAAACGCGTTATCTAGGTGAGCCGCGTGCCGTGATTATGGCGCCAACTCGCGAGCTGGCTCAACAGATATTTGAGGACTGCATTGCACTGACCAAATACACCTCATTACACAGTGTCTGTATTATGGGTGGGACCAATTACGAAACCCAGCAGCATGAGCTTGAGCGCCAATACGTTGATATTTTGGTGGCGACGCCTGGCCGTCTAATTGATCTTGCCAATAAAGGCATGGTGTATTTAGATCGAGTAGAGGTGCTGGTGCTTGATGAAGCAGACCGTATGCTGGACATGGGTTTTATCCCTGATATCAAGCGCCTTGTGGGGCGTATGCCCGCCAATACAGACCGTCAAAGCTTACTGTTTTCTGCTACTTTTAACCAAGATGTGATGAATTTGGCGTATCGCTGGTTGCATGAGCCGCAGTTTGTGGAAATCGAGCCAGAACACAAGACCAGCGAATTGGTTGATCAGCACTTTTACTTACTGACAGAAGATCAAAAACTCGAAGCCCTTCAGCGTATTATTAGTGAGGAGGCCGTTGAAAAGGTCATTGTATTCGCCAATCGCAAAGATCAAGTCAAGCGTCTCTATCATAAACTGCGTCAAGCGCATAAGATTGTCATGCTCTCAGGTGATGTAATTCAGCAAAAACGTGAGAAATACTTGCAGCGCTTCAAGGATGGTCACACGTCTATCTTGGTGGCGACAGATGTTGCAGGGCGCGGTATCCATGTTGATGATATCAGTCATGTCGTTAACTATACCTTGCCCGATCAACCAGATGATTATGTCCACCGTATTGGTCGTACGGGCCGCGCTGGGCAAACAGGCATTAGCATTAGCTTTGTCAGTGAAGATGACGCATTTAATATACCAGCATTAGAGAAGCATTTAGAAACCAAGTTTACGCTTGAGCAGTGGCAGGAATAATTGCTATAAATAGGTAACACTTAACCAATAAACCCCTTAATATCATTTTTGATATTAAGGGGTTTTTGTACGCTTGGTAAAGTCCGCGCAGTACTCGAGTTATGTGTTAGAAATTATTGACCATGATGCATGGAGGTGGCGTCATCACCCATATCATGCATGCTATGATCCATATGATTATCCATGTCTTGCATATCATGATCCATAGCTGGCGTCATATCGTGATTCATCTGATCTATATTATGAGCATCTGTCTCAGACATCATAGCAGAGTGGCTACTATGATCCATCTGTGCGTGTCCACCACCATGCCCGCCATGCATGTTTGCCATGACCATAGGAACGACAGCAACTGCCAAACCTGAGAGTACCATCACCGCACCATTTAACTGCCTTAAGCGAAAACGACCAATCTTGTCACGTAACCAGCCGACTGTCTCGTGCGTTGCAACTAACATCGGCACCGTGCCAAGACCAAAAACAAACATCAACGCTGCACCGCTTAATGGGTTGTGAGCCACCACCGCGATGAGTAGGGCGCCATATACCAAACCGCAAGGCAAAAAGCCCCAAAGCAAACCAGCTGTCAATGCACGTGGAAAGGTGTTTAGGGGAAAGACCTTTTGGCGTAGCGGGCTGAGGTATTGCCAAAAGCGCATACCAAAACGCTCGAGCTTATTCAAAAAAGGTGCGCCAAGCATGGTCACACCCACAAAGACCAACACTGCGCCCAGTAAAATACGTGGCAAGCTATTGCCTTTCATGAGTGGCTCTAACACCGTCGTACCGATAAATCCTGCCAGCAGACCTAACAGTGCATAACTGCTCAGACGGCCAAGATGATAGGTGGCCACCAGCGCGCGGCGTTTAGTAGGACTGACATCTTTCATAGACAGACCAAATGCCGTCACAAGACCGCCACACATACCCAAACAATGCGGCGAGCCAAAAAACCCCATCAGTAATGCCGCAGCAAGTAAAGCCATGGTCATGGATGCATCTCCTAAAAGTCATAAAGGCCGTATCTATAGACACGATTATTATCTAACGAAAGCTCATCATTACACGATGAAAAGAGAGAAGAATAAAGGTTAGATTTTTGTGTTTTTCTCTACATCAGTACGAACGAGCGCATCTTTATCAACGTTATCATCTGACGGCTCGGTATCAGCAGAAGGCTGAGACTGCACCGCGCGCTCATGAGCCTGCATGGTTTGCCTGCGCTCTTGACGATCATCCAATATGATACGCTGTGATGCATTGTCCAAATCTTCGAACTGGTTTGATTTTACCGCATAACGCACCGCCCAGATGGCAACCACAAATAGCATGAGACTTAATGGGATTAATAAAAATATACTGAGCATGGTAACTCTCTTCAATAGCAGTGTCTTTTATTATTATACACCCATCGCAAATGCAGTGGATGATCTGTAGCGATTAGAATGAGGCGTAGCATCATATGACGATATTAGCTGCGCGTTTAGTATAAAAACCTATTCATCAGATGCTTTTTTGGCACTGCCTCGCGGTGTTAGGAGCTGCTGTGAAGTCACATCATCGGCGTGACGACAGTTCATTTGCGGACGTATCACATCCCGTAGATAGGCGGCGATTTCATAAACAGCCCGCCGTGAATGACTTAGGTTTTGCGCAGGTTTCATCCAGTCGCGTCTCACTGGCAATGGTGCGCTAAGCGGTGTGCTATTAATACCATTCAAGGCAAACTGTCTGCGCGCACGTGCCATATGATAACTATCAGTAATAAGGTAAACGTGATGAAGCGGAATACGCTTGGCTGTAAAACGGGCGTTTTCGCACGTATTCATACTGGCATTTTCGCTTATCAGCCCATCGATACCATGCTCAATGAGCCATTGACCTAGCCAAGGGGCTTCAGCGCCGCTTAGTACAATAGGTAAGGGAAGATCGTGATAGGCCCCAGCCGCGGTACGGACACGATTCAGGCTATAGCGATTGAGGATGATTTGATTGTTATTATCATTAGTTAGACCACCGCCTAATACCACGTAAGCAGTCGGCGGAGAGCTCATAGCAGCAGAAGGCATTTTTGGTAAAGGAAGAAGCGCAAATATATAGACAACGGCTTGTGAAAATAGCGGTGTGAACAAACTGATTAGGACTAAAATAACAGACGTCGAGCCTAATACAAAGGTAATATTGATGATACGGAATAGCTTCACCATTCGTTCGGCTGAACGCAAATAGTTTCGCCATAAGCGTTTAGACCATGATTGTTTAGACCACATGCTCAGGATATCCAATTGAGCCATCAGCATTCACCCAAACTGGCTCACGTGATAGCTGAATTGCAAATTTCTCATAGACGATGTTGGCGATATAGCGCTGTGCTGTTTCCACATCTTCTTGAGTTGCTTGATAAGGAGTATGATTGGTCAGTACCAGCGCCTGATGTTTATGAGTCATGATAGGTGCGATGCCGCCCCCTTTTAATCCTGCTTGCTCGATGAGCCAACCTGCGGCAACTTTTACCATCGCGTCAGGCATCGGATAACCAACGATAGCTGGATAAGTTGTTTGCAGCGCCGTAAATTGATCTTGACCAATAATAGGATTTTGAAAAAAACTGCCACAGTTAGGTAGCTGTTTTGGGTCTGGTAGCTTTTGTTGTCTAATATCTATAATGGCTTGCATAACGTCATGAGGATTGGCTTGCTCGCGCTCTTGTTGTTCCGCATAGCGCTGCGCCACAGTCTGTACATCTCCATAGCTGGCTAAAATATGGGTGGGATCTGTATGCAGTCTAAAAGCCACGCGGCTGATCAGCCATGTATTTGGCGTGCGTTTAAAGATACTATCACGATAGTCAAATTGACAGTCGGCCGCTGATAAATGGTGCCAAGTTTGTGTCGGTAAATGATAGGCGCGTACATATTGTAAGCAGTCTTCTAATTGCACACCGTACGCACCAATATTTTGTACTGGCGCTGCACCAGTTAGGCCAGGTATGAGCGCAAGGTTTTCTAACCCATACCAGCCTTGATTGACTGTATGTACGACTAGATCATGCCAGTTTTCGCCCGCCATTACTTCGATATCAACATAATCGTCGGTTTGTGCAGTCAAATGAATACCGCGCATTTTGGGTTGCAATACCACTGCATTTAACGCTGCTGGTAATAAAACATTGCTACCGCCAGATAAGACAAATAATGACAGCTGATGCTCTACATCCTCTGCATAGGTTGCCATAAAGTCATCAAGCTGTGCCTCATTGGTCAACGTCACTACAGAGTCAGCGACACACGACAGTGCCATCGTATTGCTATGTGCCAAATCGACTGAATTACTGACTAACAGAGTCGCTGATGAGTCATTTATAGTCATGGTCTGAGCGTCGAGATCAAGGCGTGCAGCTTGGGTCATAACATAGCCTATGGGGCAAAAGGATAATAAATAATAAGGTAGCTATAGTTGATTCAATTTAAAAGAGATACAAGGCAGTTGAGTACAGACGTAACTGTGTTACTTCAAGCACGGTTAACGCTGCAGCTCTTTTATAGAGGATTAACCATATTATAGAGGATACCGGATGCAAGAGTAGCAGAAATATAGAATTTATAGCTAGCAAGCCTTCCAGCTTTCGATCCAAGCTTGGGCGCTTGATTCGATGCGCTCGATCACCTCTTCGAAATCATCGTTATCGCCTTTATATGGATCTGGCACATCACTGCCGCAATAGGTAGGGTCTTCTTCACTAAATAGGGCCAGCTTTGCCAAGTCCTCTTCTGACTCTGCCATGTCGTCTTTAATGGCTTGTAGGTCAGCCAAATTCTGTGAATCCATGGCTAAGATCAAATCAAAATCACGGAAGTCATCGGCGCTGACTTGGCGTGCAACCAATTTATTAATTTTGTAGCCATGTGATTTCGCATGGCGCTGCGAACGTGGGTCAGGTTTGTCGCCGACATGTGAATCACTGGTACCTGCTGAGTCTATCTTTATTGAGAGTCCAGCAATCGCCGCTTGCTGACGGAAAACTTCCTCAGCGGTAGGGGAGCGGCAGATGTTTCCTAAACAAACCAATAATACAGACGAGGGAGTACAGGCTTTCATCAGCATAATATGACCTTCTATAACAAAAAAACATGCTATAAGAAACCAGCACTGTTAATGCGGCTTTTATTAGCATGCAATCGATTGAACCAACGACTAGCGTAACGCTTAATCGCTTGAATGGCAAGGACAGAGACTAGACAATAGCGTCACTTAATACTGGGTTTATGACAATGCTATAGGTAACTGGGTGATGCGAGGGTAATGCTGTATCAATCTTGATTGCTTTTGAAGCGCTGTAAGTCACGGCGCTCTTTTTTGTTGGGCTTATTATCAGGACGAGCAAGGTTGGCCAGTTTGCGCTGTTCAGCATAATAAGCACGCCGCGTTTCGCTCTCTTTGGTCTCTGAGTATAGCACCTCAGCGGCGGTCGCATTGCCCCGCTGTGCAGATAGCGCCTCAACAATGACAGTCTTTTCAGTCATGGCGGTCGCTGAGCCTTGACGAATGGTTAGCTCATCGCCGACTGAAATCTCTTTACTGGTCTTGACGCGGCTGCCACCATAATGCACACGTCCGCTTTCAATGGCTTGCTTGGCAAGGGTGCGTGTGCGGTAAAACCGAGCGGCCCATAACCATTTATCGAGACGAATTTTGACCAAACCTTGGGTGTTATCATCAGTATTTTTTTTCATAAAGCTCACTCTGTATTTGTTTTTATATCAAATAATATGAGGGCATATTTGGTATTTACAAATAAGGTTTTGTGTTCGTCGCCGTCTGTAGCAGATTATAGAAAGTAAAAAGCGACCCATCATATGACAAGTCGCTTTTATAATAAGGTCTAAATATATCCCGTTAAGTCATTATTTCAAAAATAACTGATAGCCAATATTGTCATTGACCGTCGTGCAGTCATAGCCGATGTCTAGTAAGGCGTCTTGTAGCTGACGAGAGTTGCTTTCTGAGGCTTGTAGACCAACCAGTACACGGCCTTCAGCGGCACCATGGTTGCGGTAATGGAATAAAGTGATATTAAAGTCATCGCCCAATTTTTCTAAGAAAGTCAGCAGGGCGCCCGGACGCTCTGGGAATATCACTTGTAGTAACTGCTCGTTTTCGACCTTAGCGTGACCACCAATCAAATGACGGATATGTGACTTGGCGATATCATCGTCAGTCAGATCGTGAGCGGTATAGCCATCATTTGCCAATTGAGTACTAATAGTTTGACGCTCTTTTTCACCTTCTTTTAATGCAATACCGACAAAGATTGAGGCAGGCTCCATTGAGTCTGGTGACTTTTTGCTATCGGCACGGTAGTTAAACTCAGTAATATTACGACCGTGCAGACTGCGGCAGAAGTTCAAGAAAGCGCCAGTTTGTTCTGGTATAGTAACCCCAAAGATAGCTTCTTTTTTCTCGCCAATCTCAGTGCGCTCAGCAATATAACGCAGACGGTCAAAATTCATATTAGCGCCGCAAATGATGGCCGCGCAGTTTTTGCCTTGAATATTGTTCGCTGTGATATATTTTTTCATACCAGCAACTGCCAACGCACCTGCAGGCTCTACGATACTGCGGCTCTCCTCAAACACATCTTTGACTGCTGCGCAGACTTCATCGTTGCTACAGGTGACGACGTTAGGCTCCACGATAGGGCCTGAATTGTCACTTTTCTGAGTACGCACGACGTCAAAAGGCAGTTCACCAATTTGCGCGACTGCCACGCCATCGACGAACAGTCCGACTTGCTCAAGTTTGACACGTTCACCCGTTTCAAGTGCGGCTTTTAGGCAAGCTGATTGTTCCGCTTCTACCGCGATCACTTTGACATGCGGTGCCACTTCTCCCAAAAATGCGGCGACACCTGAGATGAGACCGCCACCACCAACGGCAACAAACACATAATCCATGTTACGCCACTGTTGGGTCAACTCAAGCGCGATGGTTCCTTGCCCAGCAATCACCAATTCATCATCATAAGGCGGTATAAAGGTCAGGCCCTCGCGCTCAGCACGATCTATTGCATAGCGGTTTGCTTGATCAAAACTATCGCCATGCAGATCGACATTGCCACCAAGCGCTCTGACGGCTTCTACCTTAATATCAGGCGTAGTCGTTGGCATAACGATGATGTTGTTTAGTGACAGTTTGCGCGCAGAGTAAGCCACGCCTTGAGCATGGTTGCCTGCTGAGGCGCAGATAACGCCGCGCGCTTTTTGCTCATCGCTTAGCTGACTGATACGGTTGTAGGCACCTCGTAACTTAAAAGATTTGACAGGTTGTAAGTCTTCACGTTTAAAACGAATGTCATTGGCAAAACGTTGGGTCAGCTTGGGCGCCGTTTCAAGTGGTGTTTGAATCGCAACGTCATAGACGGTGGCTTGTAGTATGGCTCGTACCCAGTGTGACAGCATAGTAATCCCTAAACAGAATGAATATAAAAATGAAATAGATTAGCCTATGCTGATTTTGAGTATCTTGCAAGACTCAATTGCAGTTTTCTTGGGATTTTATGCCTGAATGAATATAAAGTGAAAGCGTGTGGTGAAGAACGTTGTGAGATAAGTATTATATGACTACCGAATTAGAATTGTGATTGCGCTAACATCGATCAATATCATCGGTTATAATAGCCACGCATTTTATTTGTTTTAGCCTTTTACTTTTTTTAAGACCATACGTTTATTTTCCAAGGATTTATGATGAGTGATCAGCAAGCACAAAAGCAAGCCGCCGCCCGCGCTGCCCTAAGCTATATCGAAGATGATATGATACTTGGGGTGGGGACGGGTAGTACGGTCAACTGTTTGATTGAGTTGTTGCCACAATTGAAGCTTGCTGGTGCGGTTGCCAGCTCACAGGTGACTGAAGACAAACTGCGTGCGCTTGGTATCGAAATTGTTGATCTAAACTTTGCTGGTACGCTTGATGTTTATATCGATGGTGCTGATGAGGTCAATGAGCACTTGCAACTTATCAAAGGCGGCGGCGGTGCATTGACTCGCGAAAAGATCGTCGCGGCTGCTTCCAAAAAGTTTGTGTGTATGGTTGATGAGAGCAAAAGCGTTGAGATCTTAGGTCGCGCGTTTCCAGTGCCGATTGAAGTCCTGCCGCAAGCGCGCTCTTATGTCGCGCGTCAATTAGCAAAATTGGGCGGTGAGCCTGTCTATCGTGAAGACTTTGTCACTGATTACGGCAACGTTATTCTAGATACTTATGACTTGGATGTGAGTAATCCAATCGCGCTTGAAAAAGAGCTGAATAATATCGTGGGTGTGGTCTGTAATGGTATCTTTGCGGCAAACCAAGCGGATGTGCTATTAAAAGCCAGTGCAGATGGCGTAACAACGCTTACGCGCTAATACAGTCTCAAGAATACAGTCTCAAGCCATTTTTACAGATAAAAAGCCGTCCAAATCTGAACGGCTTTTTTATTTATGAACGGACTAATAACTTATCTTACTGTTTTTTACACGGTAAGTTAGGCAGGTAGTTTGATTTTGTCTTTTAGCAAAAACTCCATCAAGGCTTTTTGCGCATGTAGACGATTTTCGGCTTCATCCCACACAACAGAGCGCGGATCATTTAGCATATCATGAGAGATCTCCTCACCACGATGGGCGGGCAGACAGTGCATAAACACCACTTCAGGGTCGGCTTTGTCTAGTAGAGACGGCGTCACTTGATAAGGGGCAAAACGACGTGCGCGCGTATTTTGCTCGGACTCTTGACCCATACTTGCCCATACATCGGTGACAATCAAATTAGAATCTTTGGCTGCGTCTTGTACGTTTTCGACCAAGCTCACGCAATGTGAGAAGCGTTCCATAAGTTTCGGATCAGGCTCGAACCCATAAGGCGCTGCCACGCGTAATTCAAAACCAAACTGATTGGCGGCTTGCATAAATGACGAGCACATATTGTTGCCGTCACCGACCCACGTGACGATCTTATTTTCGATGCTACCGCGATGCTCATAATAAGTCTGCATATCAGCAAGCAATTGACAAGGATGGTATTCATCGGTCAACGCATTGATAATAGGGACGCTTGAGTATTCAGCAAAGGTCTCGACTTTTTCGTGCCCAAAGGTACGAATCATAATGATATCAACCATGCTGGAGATCACGCGTGCTGAGTCTTCTAATGGCTCACCGCGACCGAGCTGCGTATCGTTGGGTGATAAAAATATAGCATTACCACCAAATTGACCCATGCCGGTCTCAAATGAGATACGGGTACGCGTTGAAGATTTTTCAAATATCATGCCAAGCGTACGACCAACGAAAGGCTGATATATCTCGCCTGCGTGTTGCATCTTACGCAATTCGCTTGCGCGTTTGATTAAGTTTTCTAGTTCTTGTTTGGTTAAATCAGATAAGGTTAAAAAATGGCGCAAACTCATAGTAATCCTAGCAGTCGATCGCAGTCAGTGAAACGTCATCAGTCTTCAATATCATCGCGTCAGTGCGTATACTGGGTTGACAACAAACTTTTAGTATAGCGTATTTACTTTCAATGTAAACGTGCAATTTTATCAAGATCGAATGGCTTGCTAAATAGACCGAAATCGCATTAGCAAGCCATAGTACTCGTATGCTAATGCCTGTGCCGTTAATGATTATGCCTGTGTACGGTTTGGACGTATGCTGAGGCGACATAACAGCTCATAGCTAATCGTTCCAGCATGACCTGCCACTTCATCGACACGCGGCGCATCGCCCCAGAGCATGACTTTGCTATCCAAAGCAAGGCTTTCAGGCGTTTTGCTGACATCAATGACGATCATATCCATTGCCACACGCCCAATCACAGGACAACGGTAGCTTTGATTGTCGTTAGTATCGATGACGGTGACATAAGCGTCGTCACTTATTACACGCGGGTAGCCGTCTCCGTAACCCACACTCACGAGAGCGGTTCTGGTGTCTTGCTGCGCACGCCAGCGGCTACCATAGCCGATCGCATCATTGGCACTGACCGTTTGTAATGCCATAATTTGAGCACTAAATTCCATCGCGGGCTGCAAGTCTAACTCTTGTGCGCTTTTATCGACGACAGGCGAGCTACCGTATAAGATGATGCCTGGGCGTACCCAATCATAATGGTACTCTGGGAAGTTGACGATGCCAGCAGAGTTGCATAATGAGCCTTTGATATCTAGGCTAATGGTATCTTTCAAAGTCGCAAGTACGCTTGAGAAGCGCTCAATCTGCATGGCATTTAATGGATGGTCATGATCATCAGCATTGGCAAAATGGGTGGCTAGGATCAGCTGATAACCTGCTTCATGCAAACGCTTGGCTGCTGATAGCACACCCTCAGCATTGAAACCCAAACGGTTCATACCTGTATTATATTTTAGCCAAACCACATTAGTTGCACTACCAGCTGGCGGGAAGTTTTGTAGTGCCCATTCTAACTGTGGTCCGTGGTGAATCACGCAGCTAATATCATGATCAATGGCTTGTTGCCACTCATCAGCGCTAAATGCCCCTTCTACTAGACCAATGGTTTTCTCCCAACCTAATTGTCTGGCTTCTAATGCTTCGGTTAAAGTCGCAACCCCAATACCATCTGCTTGCTGCAGGGCTGGTAATACCGCCGCCACGCCATGCCCATACGCATTGGATTTGACCATCGCTAAGACTTTTGCTTGCGGTGCGCGTTGTTTTACTTGATTGAGATTATGAGTAATGGCTTTTGGTTTTATGGTAATGGTGCGCATAATCGCCTTCTTTATGAGTAGAATTATGAAGTGATAAAGCCAGTACAGCATCAATGGAGTTGATACTATACTGGCTATGTGGTTAAAGCTACTTACTAACTTGTGAGTAAGCCAAAATCGGTATGGGCTTACATTTTACTAAGACTTAAATGTTATAACGCTGATTACTCATCATTCTCAAAACTGACGCCTTGATAGTATTCTGGCGTTAGATTAATGAAGCGGGTGAATTGACCTTCAAAACCCAAGCGTACGGTACCAATAGGGCCGTTACGCTGCTTGCCGATAATAATTTCCGCCACACCTTTGTGGTCTGAGTTTTCATTATAAACCTCATCACGATAGATGAACATAATCAAATCGGCATCCTGCTCAATTGCACCAGACTCACGTAGATCCGACATAATTGGGCGTTTATTTGGACGGTTTTCTAGACTACGATTAAGCTGTGACAACGCAATCACGGGACATTCAAGCTCACGTGCGAGCGCCTTTAGACTGCGCGAAATCTCAGAAATCTCGCCAACACGGTTGCCATCTAGGCTCGGCACTTTCATCAGCTGAAGATAATCGACCACGATAGCACCCAAGCGCCCATCATGGTTTTTGGCAATACGTCGACAGCGTGAGCGCATCTCGGATGGCGGCAAGGCGGTACTGTCATCAATATATAAATGCTTAGACTGTAGATGCTGAATGGCGTTCATCATCTTTGCCCACTCATCTTCATTCATTTGCCCAGAACGTAGATGCGTCTGGTTAATCGCGCCCCATGAAGACAGCAAACGCATGACAATAGACTCTGCCGGCATCTCCATCGAAAACACCACAACAGGCAAATCTTCATTAAATAAAATCCCTTCTGCCAAGTTCATTGCAAAAGTGGTTTTACCCATAGAAGGACGAGCGGCGACGATAATCAAGTCGCCTGATTGTAGCCCTTGCGTTTTATTATTCAGCTCGACAAATGGCGTTTGTAAACCAATCATGCCATCGGGGTTGGATTTTAGCTCTTGAATTTGATCGATAACATTGGTTAAGACCGAAGTAATACCGACAGGGCCACGCTGTTCCGCGCGTTTGTTATGCTGCTCATTGATGCTAAATATCTTACCTTCGACATTGTCCAAGATATCACTAACGCTTTGGTCTTTTGGATTGTAGGCCAGCGCTAGCATGTCATTACCCGTGGTAATGAGCTGACGCAGCGTTGAGAGCTCACGTACGCGCTGAGCGTAAGCAGTCAGGTTAAACAAGGTCGCCGGACTTTGGCTCAAAATATCAGCTAAGTAGCTGTCCCCACCTGCACCTTTGAGTAACTTTTGCGCCTCTAACCAGTCGTGTACCATGACCGTATCATAAGGCTCATTAACGGCTGCAAGGTGAGCAATCGCATCAAAAATATATTGATGTCGCCCCGCATAAAAGTCATCTTTGGTGACGATATCGGCAATCTTGTCGTACGCCTCTTCGATACTCATCAAAGACGCGAGCAATGCCTTTTCAATATCGATATTGTGCGGCGGTGTCTGATTGAGTAAGTCGTCGGTTTTGTCGTTTTCTGCCATGAGTGCCTAATGAGTCAAAATGGGTATAAAAAAAGATGTCGATGGTAGCGCAAAACAGATATGGTACATCTCTACGGTAGATGTACCAAAACGTGGTTTTAGATTTGCCTGCAAATGCTACAATCAGAAGCGAAAGTTTAACACATAATGTGATTTTTTAGGCTGGGTAAGCAACTAAATCTACAGTGATTGTTATGCATAAAATAAGAGACCGCATCCATTGTCTAAACGTAACAACTGAAAATATTGACGATAAATATAATAAAATCAAAAATTTAAATAAAATAAGGCTATTGCTATGACAGAACAAAAACGACCATTATTAATCACGACAGGTGAACCTGCGGGCATTGGAATGGATGTCGTATTGAATCTGGCGGCAGAGGGCAAGCTGCAAGATTTTGACCGTCCCATTTGGGTAACCGCTGATGCGAGCACGATGCAAGTCCGTGCAGAGGAGTTGGTTTCAGCTGGCGTGTTGACAGAAGTGCCTATTTGGCAAACCATTGACAACGAGGCTGGTGACTTTGATATGGACGCGGCCGAGCAGATAGCACAGCAGGATATAGATGCTGATAGTGCTTTTATTTTGCTTAACGTCCCTTGTGCAGGACCAGTTACTGGCGGACAAATCAATATTGCCAACTCAGCGATGGTGGCTCAGCAATTAGACATTGCTCATCAGTTAGCAGTAAATGGAACAGTTGCCGCTATCGTCACAGGTCCTTTACAAAAATCAGCGCTGATAGATGCTGGTATCAAGCTATTGGATGGCACTATGTTTAGCGGTCACACCGAGTTTTTTATGCAGCAAAGTGGCTGTGAGAAAGTGGTGATGATGCTTGCCAATCAAGCGATGAAAGTCGCGCTTGTCACTACCCATTTGCCATTAAAAGACATACCTGCTGCCATCACCGCGGATAATGTACGTCAAACAGTACAAATCGTTGTCAATGACATGAGAGAAAAGTTTGGCCTCACGCAGCCTCGTATTTTGGTGTGCGGTCTCAATCCACATGCAGGCGAGGGCGGGCATTTGGGTATGGAGGAGATTGAGATTATCAATCCAGTCTTACGAGAGTTCACCGATGCAGGCGTCAATATTTCAGAGGCGATGCCAGCCGATACGCTGTTTACCCCCAGACACTTAGCAAACTGCGATGCAGTCATCGCCATGTATCACGATCAAGGGTTGCCCGTACTCAAATCACACGGCTTTGGTGATACGGTAAATCTCACCTTAGGACTGCCTTATATTCGCACCTCTGTCGATCATGGTACGGCGCTAGACTTGGCGGGACGCGGCGGCGCAAGTGCGACGAGTTTATACCAAGCATTGAAGATGGCTAATGAAATGGCGGATAAGTCGCTTACTAATTGATATATTTGTTATGGCTCATCGCCGTATAGGTATTGTTCACGTCGTACTTGATTATTTTAGTGTGAATAATACCTATTTATAAATAATCAAAGACGACTTAATATAAGTGGTTCCATTATACCGGTCTGTTTTAAGTGGTCTGTTAATAGGTTTAAATGCTGAAATAGATGGTTCCGCTAGGGTATACTCATGTAGAACTGCATGTAATAACACTAATTTGGACTTTGATAATGAAAAAGGATAAACCATACATTGTTGTGGTTTAATATTGTTGTAACAACGGTAACTTTACTTATTTAATAGAAGAAAAAACAAAATCAATTAGCGATGTTTAAACTGGTATTCATTGATGGTCACTTTAATTAGATATAAAGTAAGTAAACAAAAAGTCAGTAAGGTAATTGATAACGTGTCTAAACGAACCATAAGTATGTTGGCTAAAGAACTGAGTGTAAATGTCGAAACAATTCGCTTTTATGAACGCAAAGGCTTAATTAAACAACCACCAAAGCCTATGCAGGGCTATAGACATTACCCGAAAGAAACGGTAAATAGAATACATTTTATCAAGCGTTCTCAAGAATTAGGTTTTACGCTAAATGAGATTGAAGGGTTACTTGCGTTAAACGATAGTCCATGTAGTAAAGTACAAGAATTAGCTAATAAAAAACTGATCGCAGTACAAAAAAAGATGGCTGACTTGTTGTTGTTAGAACACGCTTTGGAAGAACATTTAGGACAATGCCAAAATAATGATGACGATAGCCACTGCCCAATAATTGATTCGTTGCAACCGAAGTAAATGATTCACTTAACTACCATTTCCCACTAAAACAGCATATCCAATTTTACTTCTGCGCCTTAATTCAAGTTAGCTTATTCCCCGTATCTGTCGTAGCAGATTATCAAAGATAAATTTTTTATAAATCACCCTTGACTCCGTACTTAGGTACATGCAATACACTTGCATTATCTAATGAGGTATCTATATGAATCAAAAAGAATCAAACCTTCCAATGATAGGAGGCATCATAGCAGCATTAGGCGCAGGCGTATGCTGTGTAGGTCCTTTGCTCCTGTTATTACTTGGGGTAAGTGGCTCATGGATTGGTAATTTAACTGCATTTGAACCCTATAGGCCATTATTTATCGCATTTGTAGTGTTGTTGTTTGGTTACTCAGGTTGGAAAATTTACCGTCCTGTAGAAGAGTGTGAGCCGGGAACGGCCTGTGCAATTCCTAAGAAACAGCAACAACGAAAAGTCATTTTCTGGCTGAGCGCTATAGTTGCGACAATTTTAGTGACCAGTAATTATTGGATACTTTTGTTTGCTTAATATACAGATCAAGAAATTTATAACATTTTAAAATTTGGAGCTAATTATGAAAAAATTATTATTAACCGCACTGCTTTCACTTTCTAGTTTTGGTGCTTTTGCTGAAGTAAAAACAGTTACACTGGAAGTGCCAACGATGAACTGTGCGACATGTCCAATCACAGTTAAAAAGTCATTAGAAAATGTTGATGGCGTTGAAAATGCGAAAGTTACCTACAAGCCTAAGCTAGCTGTTGTTTCTTTTGATGACACTAAAACCAACATCAATGCATTAATTGCAGCGACTACCAACGCTGGCTACCCTTCAAATTTAAAAAGTGAAAATAAGTAATATTTAGCCCCTTAGAACTAGTTACGCGTATCGGAGATAAAGCAGGCTCTATAGGTGCACTTGTTTCGGCAATGGGATGCGCCATGTGTTTTCCCGCGATAGCTAGTCTTGGTGCGGCAATTGGGATGGGATTTCTTAGTCAGTGGGAAGGGGTATTTATCAATACGTTGTTACCACTGTTTGCAGTATTAGCGCTGGCAATGAATATCTTAGGCTGGTTTAGCCATCGTCAATGGCACCGTAGTTTTATCGGTTCAATTGGCCCCATTTTGGTTTTACTCTCTTTATACCCTTGGTTCCAGTACGGGTGGAGTTCATACGTTACTTATACGGGGCTAGGACTAATGGTTGCTGTATCAATTTGGGACATGGTTTCTCCTGCGAATAAATGCTGTGATGATGAAACTTGTACCGCTTAACTTTTTAAGAGGAATAAAATATGTCAACGAATAGTTGTTGCTCGCCAAATGACATCCAGCCAGAACAATTACATGTAGCCATTATTGGTAGTGGTTCAGGGGCCTTTGCCAGTGCGATTAAAGCAGCAGAAGGCGGAGCAAGAGTTACTATCATTGAAGGAGCCGATGTAATCGGAGGTTGCTGTGTAAATGTCGGCTGTGTTCCTTCAAAAATATTGATCCGTGCTGCGCAATTAGCGCATCAGCAACGTACTAACCCGTTTGATGGTTTAGAAAATATTCAGCCACAACTTAGCCGCTCCTTATTAGCACATCAGCAAAACGCTCGCGTCGAAGAACTACGCGATGCTAAATATCAACGTATTTTAGAGAGTAATCCCGCGCTATCTTTACTTAAAGGTTATGCACGTTTTAAAAATCAAAATACCTTGCTAGTTCACAAGTCTGATGGTAGTGAAGAAGAGCTGGTTGCAGATCGCATTTTAATTGCAACAGGCTCTACACCAAGCATTCCGCCAATTAAGGGTTTAGTTGATACACCTTATTGGACATCAACAGAAGCCTTATTTGCAGAAGAGTTACCGAGTAGTCTAGTTGTCATCGGCTCCTCCGTTGTTGCTCTGGAAATTGCGCAAGCTTATGCCCGTTTAGGTAGCCGTGTGACAATTCTAGCCAGACATACCCTTTTATATGCTGAAGATCCGTTATTAGGTGAAAAACTGGCAGAGTGCTTTGAAAAAGAAGGTATTAGGGTACTTAATAATACGCAAGCAAGTCATGTTTCTTATGATAGCAATGGTTTTTCATTGGAAACTAACGAAGGAACATTAATCGCTGAAAAATTGCTTATCTCTACGGGTCGCCATGCAAATACTGGAAAGCTTGGTTTAGAAAATGTTGGTGTTGAAACAGATAAAAGTGGTGCCATTGTTGTTAATAGTATGATGGAAACATCAACAGCTAACATTTATGCCGCTGGAGATTGCTCCAATATGCCACAATTTGTTTATGTTGCTGCTGCTGCCGGAAGTAGGGCTGGAATTAATATGACAGGTGGAAATGCGCAACTCGACTTATCTACCATGCCTGCTGTTATATTCACCGACCCACAAGTTGCTACGGTAGGTCTAACCGAAGTACAAGCTTCAGCGGTAGGAATAAATACGATAAGTCGTGTACTTGATATGGAAAACGTACCAAGAGCTTTAGCAAATTTTGAAACGGATGGTTTTATCAAGTTGGTAGCTGAAGAATCCACGGGAAAACTGATAGGCGCACAAATTTTAGCCCATGAAGGCGGAGAACTGATTCAAAGTGCGGCTCTTGCTATTCATAATAAAATGACAGTCGAAGAATTGGCAGGTCAACTATTTCCGTATTTGACGATGGTTGAAGGATTGAAGTTATGCGCTCAAACCTTTAGCAAAGACGTTAAAGAGCTATCTTGCTGCGCAGGGTAATCATTTAACGGTAATGTACTTACAGAAATGTTAATGGAGTGCCATTAATAGCTGTTATTTCAAATAATTTTCTAGCGGTTTTTTCTCAAAATCTTCAGGATACATAGTAATAAAATTCTTCATTTCATTTCTGAATGTGTCTGTATCCCGCTTACCCTCGCCTGACAAACGATGGTAATTATTATAGTCCGCTTCAAATTTCTTTGAGCGCACGATAGGAGGCTGCGCAAAATTCATCCCAGTAGTGCTATGACATTTTTAGAGTGTATCGACTATATAAGGGTAAGACTTTTTAACGCTGTCTCTTGTTTTTTTCTAAGGCTGTGAATTTTTTCAATAGTTGGCTGAGCCTGTGACACTATATTTTCCTTTTGTTATTATCAATAAAGAATTTATGGATTATTCAATGTCTCTATAATAATGGCTCTACGCAGAGCTTTTAAGTATTGGGTTTTAAGACCTAAAATGAGTGAGTACCTATACCAGTCATACATTACCTTCCAGTTCACATTTTATAAACATACTCAAGTATAAAAAGTATTTTTCCGTATAGAGTGACTACGACGCTAGTTCATTTTGTTTGTGATAATCGGCATCAATGTGCTTATTTATTACGCTTACTTTCTAAAAATATCATGTCAATTATAATCAATGCGACACCGACACAGACACCTATATCTGCAACATTGAAAAGAGGATAATTCCAGACATCAGCATAATGCACATGGATAAAGTCAACCACTTTACCAATTCTTAAACGATCGATTAAGTTGCCAATCGCACCACCAAGCATTAAGGCCAACCCCATAGATAATAGCTTGGCTGCACGTGGCGCTTTGATTAAATAAACCGTTAAAAAGATAGCCATTACAAAAGCTAAGCCTGAGAAAAACCATTTCTGCCAACCGCCAGCGTTGGCTAAAAAGCTAAATGCTGCCCCATAGTTATAAGCGAGTGTCCAGTTGAGAAATGGTTCAATGACCGGTACGGGGTCATTGAACGCTAATTTGGTTTGGGCCAACCACTTAGTCCATTGATCAAGTATTAACACCATTATCGCCAACAAATACCAGATAAAAGCGCGACTGCCATTGGCAACCATTTTTGGCATTTTATCCAACTTACCTTTAGGTGTTATCGAGTTGCCTGAAGTCACGTACATAGCTTTAGGCGTATGATTCATGGTTTTAGAGTCAATCGATTGATGAGTACTACTCACAGCTATAGGTACTTTATTGTCAGCAATATTAGTACTAGCCGATTCAACGCTATTCAATTTAGTACTATCTAATCTGTCGGTAGATTCAGTCATAGTTGTTTTCTTTATCTGTGTTTATACAATGAACAATGTTAAACGTATATGTTTTT
>NZ_FNAL01000003.1:0-89775 GCF_900101915.1 Psychrobacter pacificensis
CGGCTGCCTTACGTATGATCTCATTGGCCTGTTTGAGTTCTTTGTTCTCACGTTCAAGATCTTTAATACGTTGCTCTTGGCTTTGAGCTTGTACCGATGCAGGGATAGTTTGATCTATATGCTTCTTGTGCCATGAGCGCAGGGTTTCAGGCGTGCAGCCAATCTTAGGGGCAATGGCTTGAATGGCTGCCCATGTGGAGGGATAGTCGTTTGCTGCTTCGATCAGCATACGGACGGCGCGTTCTTTAATCTCAGGAGTGTAGGTTTGTCTTTTCATTGTCGTATTCTCTCAGAATGTTAAGTCTCCGACAATACCGGGGCGGTTCAGAGCTTCAAATTAGAACTAAGTTACAGCATTCTTGGGCAACCGCAGTTGAAACACTTGGTCTTATTGAGAAATCATCATTTAAAACAGGAGAGGGCGACACTGAGTTTAAAGATTTTTTCAAATTATGTAGCGCCTTATTCGCGCATTATGAGAAACAGCCAGTTTCGGAAGAGTTAAGGGGTTTTTCGGTCATAGAGCTTGCTAAAGAATTAAAAATATTAGAAGAAAAATTGAATATCTTCCAGAAGTTACAAGGAGTAGCAATCTCATCTCAGTATATCGGAACCAATAATAAAGTTACTGGAGACTGTGAATATTTTTTAGTTGAACTAAACCTTAGAGACGAAAATCCCCAAGTGAATATTACAGGTTTTAATAAAGAGATGAAAGATATGGCTGAAAGCCATTATCAAAGGAGAGAAATTACACTACGTGATGAACCTAAAGTTGATATCGTTCTAATATCAATGAGTAATGTAAAAGATATAGAGAAAGCATATCCGAATTATTTTTTGGATACGGAATTGTTTATTGAGAATCTACAGAAAATTTGTAGTACAGCTCTTATGGGTATAGCACAAAATAAAAATTAGAGTAAAAAACTATGTCCCTAAAATCCACCTTTAAAGGTTTCCTCGGTGAAACCGTCATCAACGTCGCCATGTGGCTCAAGCTTGAAAAAGACGTTTATCATCGGCTAAACAATGTCACTTTGCCATTAGCCAATGGCGGCAGTACACAAATCGATCACGTCATCGTTTCTGTATACGGCATCTTTGTGATTAAAACCAAAAACTATAAAGGTTGGATATACGGTAGCGAGAAGCAAAAGCAGTGGACACAAGTTTTCCAAAATGGAAGTAAATTCAAATTCCAAAATCCATTGCGCCAGAACTACTTGCACATTAAGACGCTCGCAGATTTATTAGGGTTGGAGCTGAGCTACTTCCATTCGATGATTGCTTTTATCGGTGAGTGCGAGTTAAAAACCCACGATGAGCTACCCGAACATGTATTGACCAGTGGTATGGTGTCGTATGTAAAGAAAAAACAAGATAAGCTACTCACTGAAGATGAGGTCACATCTATCGTCGAGCAGATCGAGAGCAATAAATTTAGCAATTCATGGCGTGCCAATCGGCAGCATAAAGCCTATCTAAAAGACAAGCATAGCAACCCAAGTAAGAATATTGATAACCCCACACCTAAGTCTATAATAAAAGAAACCGTTGATAGAACTATCCTAAAGAGTAGAGAAGTGCATCGATGGTCTGGTCAAACTGAGATTGAATCTACCGCACCACCAATTGATAGTCTAAATGCTCAGCAAATAATCAAACCGCATGACATGGCCAATAAAGTGTTTCTGACGCCATTTGAGATTGTAGAATCTGAGCCAAAAGTGAATAAACCTGAGATACTTAAAGCAACAGCTCATGACGCTAATATCGATCAAGCGCCAACCTGCCCAAGATGCAACGGCGAGATGATTAAGAGAGTAGCAAAAAAAGGCCAGAATCAAGGTCAGACCTTTTTTGGTTGTATCCAATTTCCTAAATGCCGCGGCGTAGTAAATATTGATTAACTACTAGTCACATTACCCGTATATCTCTTCCAAGCGCAGACAAGCCACCAATCGACCATCCCATTCGCGCAGTTGTGGCTCAATTTCGCTGCACTGCGAGGTCGCATATGGGCAGCGTTTATGTAGAGCACACCCGCTTGGCGGATTAAGCGGGCTTGGTAGCTCACCTTGTAGCGTCAAATCTTTCTTTTGGCCATTTACTGTGGGTGCAGCCGCCAGTAATGCGATGGTATAAGGATGCTTTGGCGCATTATAAATGGCTTCTTTGGGCCCGTGCTCGACGGCTTGACCTAAATACATCACCATCACGTCGTCAGCGACATGACGTACGACTGACAAGTTGTGCGAGATAAAGACGTAGGCAGTACGATACTCATCCTGCAAATCCATAAACAGATTTAAGACTTGCGCTTGAATCGACACATCAAGTGCAGAGGTCGGCTCATCAGCGACGACGATTTTAGGATTGAGCATCATCGCACGGGCGAGGGCAATCCGCTGGCGCTGACCCCCTGAAAACATATGTGGAAAACGCCCAGCATGTTCAGGACGTAGGCCGACATTTCTCATCATCTCATTGATTTTGTCACGCTTTTCTTCTTTAGACAGGTTGGTATGAATATCCAAAGGCTCTGTCAGTTGGTAGGCGATAGTATGACGCGGATTCAAGCTACCATAAGGGTTTTGGAAGACCATTTGAATTTCGGTACGTAAGTCTTTGAGCGCCTTTCTACTATAGCCAGTGGTGGCTTCGTCGTTGATAAAAAGCTCGCCCTGCGTCGGCTGCTCGATGAGTGTCAGCTGGCGGGCAAGGGTAGATTTGCCGCAGCCGGATTCACCGACGACTGCCAGTGTCTTACCTGCTTCAAGCTCGAATGAGATACCGTTCAAGGCTTTGACGTGCGCTTTTGGTTTACCCAATCCTTGCGATACTGGGTAATGCTTGTGTAAATTGTCTGCTTTTAAAACCACTTTATTATTCATATTTGTGACTCCAAAATAGCAGCGTGAGAGATGGGGGTGCGAGCAGTAGGATCGGCATGAATGCAGCGCACTTTGCCATTTGGTGTGTCCAAAATAGGCGGCGGCACGTCACAAGCAGGCTCTTTGTATGGGCAGCGAGGAGACAATAAGCAACCGCTTGGGCGATCATATTGGCTTGGTACGACCCCAGGCAAGCTGTTCAATCGATCTTGTCCGATAGCCAGCTCAGGAATGGCTTGTAAAAGCGCCTCTGTGTAAGGATGTGCAGGATGTTGAAAAACCTCTGGCACGGTACTGGTTTCAACCACTTGTCCAGCATACATGACCGCGACATCACGCGAGTTTTGTGCAACAAGGCCCAAATCATGGGTAATCAGTACCATTGCCATCTGTTTTTCGCGTTGCAATCGACCGAGCAAATCCATGATCTGCGCTTGTACGGTGACATCAAGTGCGGTCGTTGGCTCGTCTGCGATGAGCAGTTTTGGTTCACACGCAAGCGCCATCGCAATCATAACGCGCTGGCTCATACCGCCTGAGAGCTGATGTGGATACACTTTGAGTCGGTTTTTGGCGTCAGGCATTTCGACCAACTCTAACAGCTCTAATATGCGTGCCTGTACTGCTGCACCGCGTAAGCCCAAATGCTTACGCAGCACTTCACCTAACTGCATCTCAACGGTAAAGCTTGGATTGAGGCAAGACATCGCGTTTTGAAAGATCATGGAGATGTCTTTGCCAATGATGCCGCGTTTTTCTTTGGCAGGCATACTGATCATATCTTTATTATCAAACATCACTCGCTTGGCACGGACGGTGGCAGACGGCGGCAATAGTCCCATTAGCGCCATCATAGTGACCGACTTACCTGAGCCGGATTCACCAACGACAGCGATGACTTCACCTTGTGTGATTTTTAAAGACACATCATCGACAGCACGAAAGGCACGCTTTCCTTGACCAAAAGTGACCGACAGATTTTCGATGTCCAATAACAGCGGCGCGTCTGTTGTTGATGCACCATTCATAGAAGTATGAGCGGTAGGCGTTTTAATTAAAGTATCAGTCATCTTAGGTCACCTGCTTTAATTTGGGATCGAGCGCGTCACGCAGGCCATCACCCGTCAAGTTAATCGACAATGCAGCCAAGAAGATAGCGACACCTGGCCAAATAGCGAGCCAAACGTTACTTTGAATGTATTGACGAGCCGTACCGAGCATCGCGCCCCATTCAGCATCAGGTGGCTGTACCCCAAAGCCTAAGAAACCAATCGCACCCGCTTCTAAAATAGCAGAGGAAAAAATCATCGTTGCTTGTACGATGAGCGGTGCCATGCAGTTGGGTAGAATCGTGATAAATAATAAACGCAGCACACCAGCACCCATCACCTGCGAAGCGATAAAGTACTCACGTTGCAACTCCACCATCGCGGTGGCGCGAGTCAGACGAATAAAAGGCGGCGTACAGACCAGTGCAATCGTAATAATCGTATTGGTCATAGATGGCCCTAAGATAGCGGCAATGATGATCGCTAGTAGTAAGCTTGGGTATGACATCAAAATATCATTGACCAACATGACCGCTTTGCCCCAAACTTTGGGCCAAAATGCGGCACTAAGTCCTAGTGAAATACCGACTAGCATCGCAAGGGTTGTCGCGCTCAGACCGATAAATAAAGAGTAACGCGCGCCATACATCACCCGAGACAAGGTATCTCGTCCAGCATCATCCGTGCCTAGCCAAAACATCGCATCACCACCACTTAAAAAGGCTGGCGGCAATTGCTCTTGGCCCGTAAACAACTCGTAAGGGTCATGGGGGGCAATTGCGGGCGCGAGTATGGCAACAATAACCATTAGCATGAGAATAATAAAACCCAACACCGCGCCCTTGTTTCGGCAAAAGGTCGATAAAAATAGTTGCCAAGACGATGGCGGTGTGGCAGCCATCAGATTGACATCAGAGGGGAGAACAGAAGGCTTCATGAGCAGTTCCTATAGTGGCTAGCGCAGTGACATTTTTTAGAATTTTGTCCATAAAAAAGTACTAAGCATTGCTAAAACATCACTTCAGCGCCAATCATCACTATTTATAATATAAGTATTTATCAATGTGACATTGTGTGACATTGCAACATTAAGAGGTATGTCGAATACGCGGGTTGATCAGACCATACAAAATATCAATAAATAAACTGACCAAAATCAAGGCAGTGGCGACCAACAAAATACCGTTTTGCACAATGGGGTAATCACGAGTAAAAAAGCCATCGAGAAGCCAATTACCAACACCTGGCCAGCTAAAGATAGTCTCGGTAATAATCGCGCCTGCAAGCAAGGTTGCCATTTGTAAGCCAACCACAGTGACGACAGTGATTAGCGCGTTACGCATCACGTGTACCATGATCACGCGGCGTGGCGATAAGCCCTTGGCGCGAGCCGTACGCACATAGTCTTCATCCAAAACTTCCAGCATCGCAGAGCGTGTCATCCGCGCGATCATCGCGAGTGGAATGGTCGATAGTGCGATTGATGGCAAGATAAAGTGTTTGACCACATTCCAAAAAGCGCCTGGTTCCCCTGAGGTGAGAGAGCCAAGCAACCATGAGCCGTACAGGGGATGGACATCCAAGAACTGTGCGACAGAGATCACACCAGCAACGGGTAAAAGGCCAAGATAGTGAGCGAATATACCTGTCAGAATAGGGCCTAGTAAGTAGATCGGCATCGAGTATCCTGCCAGCGCCCCTGACATCAGAGTATAGTCAATCCAAGTACCACGGCGTAGCGCGGCAAAGATACCCAAGCTCACACCAATCACACTAGCAATGACAATCGCACATAGCGCCAACTCTAACGTTGGAACGAAGTGCGCAAAAAAGTCTTGTAACACAGGAGAGCGAGTACGAAAGGATTGACCAAAGTCACCCGTCAATATACCCGTCAAGTAATCCCAGTATTGAACGATAAGGGGTTTGTCTAATCCCAGTCTTTCTAGGGCACGAGCATGTAGCTCTGGATCCACCATACGCTCACCCATCATGATCTCGACTGCATCGCCTGGTACGAGACGGATCAGAGTAAAAGTCGATAGCGTGAGGCCAAGATAGACAGGAATAAGAATGGCGATACGGCGCAGAATATAAAGTAGCATGGGCTGCTCAATAGTTGTGATTCAATGAGTGGAGTAGTAGCAATGAATGAGGTCGTCCGTGACCATGCCTTAAATGACCAAGCACTTAAATCAAAAGTACTCAAGTGAAAGGTGTTCAAATGAAAAGTATGTGAGTCAAAAAGCAATCAACTCATATAAATACGGCTGGAACAGAGATTCTGAGCCAGCCGAATACAAATCAAATAATAGTGCATGTCGTACCGGACGTAATTAGCTAAGGCTATTCAACGTTCACGCCATCGAAGCGTACAGCACCAAGTGGACTGATTTTGAAATCCACAACGTTTGGTGCAGTGAACACGGTGACTACCGAATGCGCCATAGTCGTCCAAGGAAGCTGCTCTTTGAAGATCTGCTGAGCTTGTACATAGTCATCCACACGCTCATCTTGATTGGTGACCTGACGTCCTTTCATGACTAAATTATCAAAGTCTTTATTACACCAACGTGAGTAGTTATTACCACCGACCGCGTCACAAGACAGTAATGAGCCCAACCAGTTATCCGGATCACCATTATCACCCGTCCAACCTGCCAAGATCACATCAGGCTCGCCTTTTGCCGCGCGTTTTAGGTATTCGCCCCACTCATAAGTAACCAGTTTGGCATTGACGCCAATCTTTGCCCAATCTGCTTGGAGCATTTCAGCCATGAGTTTGGCATTAGGGTTATATGGACGTTGAACAGGCATGTACCATAAGTCGATGTTCATATTGTCCGCGCCAGCTTCTTTAATCAGCGCTTTTGCTTTTTCAACATCATAAGGTGCATCTTTTAAAGAGTCGTCATAACCCCACTGCGTAGGCGGCATTGGGTTGGTTGCCTTGAGACCTTCGCTTTGATAGACAGCATTGATGATCGCGTCTTTATTGATCGCCATATCCAATGCTTGACGTACTTTAAGATCACTTAGCTTTGGCTTTTCAACGTTGTAGCCCACATAACCGACGTTGAAACCTGGTTGATCAAGAACGGTGGCTTTACCAGATTTTTTGACCGATTCAATTTCGGCAGGCTTTGGATAAGCGGACACATGACATTCACCCGCTTGTACCTTTTGGGCGCGAACAGCTGAATCTTTAGTAATAACAAACACAAGGTTGTCGATGTAGATGTTGTCTTTGTCCCAATAGTCTGGGTTTTTGGTATAACGGATTTGCGCGTCTTTTTGATAGGACGTAAAGACGAAAGGCCCAGTACCAACAGGTTTGTTATTGATATCAGGCTCATTACCAGAGGCCATCAACTGATCTGCATATTCAGCAGAGTTGATATAAGCAAATGGCATCGCTAGGTTTTGTAAAAATGGGGCATTGACTTCGTTAAGCGTGACTTTGACAGTATAGTCGTCGACCTTTTCGATATTTGAGATGATATCAGGTAATCCCATGCCAACTGAATAGGGGAATTCTGCAGGGTAAGCTTTGTTAAATTCAAAGTCTGGGTTGGTGAGACGTTTTAATGTAAAAATCAGATCGTCTGCGTTGAAATCGCGACTTGGTGTGAAATAATCGGTTTTACCGAACTTGACGCCTTTTCGAAGATTAAAGGTATAGGTCTTACCATCTTCGCTAATATCCCAGCTTTCAGCGAGTCCTGGCTGAATTTCAGTCCCATCTCTTTTAAACTGTACCAAACCGTTATAGATAGGATAAGCACTCGCATCAAAATCGGTGCCGGCGGTGTACTGTGCGGGATCGAAACCAGCTGGGCTGCCTTCTGAACAATAAAGTAGGGTTTTAGCGGCTTTTGCATCTGAGCTGGCAGCAGACTCGTCAGTGGTTTTATTGTCGCCACTACAGGCGCTTACACCCAAGATAAGCGTGGCCAACAGCGTAAGTTTAAAGAGTGATTTTTGCATTATTACGTCGCATGTAATGATAGGTAGTTGCTTATAAATTGCTATGCCTGTCTGAGGAATTAGCAAACTTTCAACTGCTTTTGGTATATTTATTTTGAAGATATATTATTTACAAAAAGATACATATATAAAGTTGAGAAAGATTTAATTTATATAATGTAGAACATATCGTTATAAATGAGTCGTTTGAATATACTCTCATAAATAGCGATAATGCAAGAAATCTTTGAAATAATTTAATAAAAAAGACGATTTCTATTATTTTAGAGAGCTAATACAACCAAAAAAGGTAACTTTTACGAATTTCGACAGTAAAATTCATAATAAAAAGTTATTAGTATACATGTATATTAATAAATTAGTTACTTTTCGGATACAAATATTTTTATTGTTGTGATGATAGACAAGCGTATAAATGACAATGATTTTTAAAAATCAGTGGATTATTGAGCAGCTGCTGACTATTTGGTGCGGTAGCTATTAGATGCTGTGGTTATTAGGTGCTGCTATGATTTGTTTTTATTAAATCAGCCAGTTTTTCCCCAATATCATAGGACAAGCTAAGACTGTCATATGGGGTACATTATTTAAGATTAATGCTACCTAGTTTTGCGTCAAACGTCCTTATATCGTACAGATTTCTGAGCGTACGATAAAGCGTTTGCCTTCAGGGATTTCTAACGAAAAACTCGCACCGCGACCATTGACGACATCAATGGTCAAATCGGTATGCTGCCATAGATTGTATTGTGCGCGTCCCATATAAAATGGACAGCCAACAAGCTCACCAACCAGCACATCCTGACCGCCTACCTTAAACTCTCCTAATGGATAGCACATCGGCGAGCTACCATCACAGCAGCCACCTGACTGATGAAACATCAGCTTTCCATGCTTGGACTTTAGTAGCTCAATCAACGCCTTACACGACTCTGTTGCTGCCAGTTTCATATCGTACTCCTTCTTATGGCCCATCCATGGTTTATATAATTGCTCTCTAGTATCAGTATGCCACAGTCAAATCAAAAAGGTCGCATCATCTTCAGACACATCACAACTGGCATATGACTAAAAAGATACGACCTTCGGCTGATAATTGACAGTTGGAATAACTATGTAATAAGCTTATAACACTGTCATTTTACTATCCGTTATTGATTATAGTCGATGACGATACGACCTTCGATTTTGCCATTACGCATCCGCTCAAAAATATCATTGATGTTCTCTAACGGCTCAGCTTTGACGGTCGCTTTGACTTTGCCAGCCGCTGCCATATCTAGCGACTCTTGTAAGTCAAGACGTGTGCCAACGATAGAGCCGCGTATGGTGATACCATTGAGTACAGTATCAAAGATTGACACCGGGAAGTCGCCAGTGGGGAGCCCGTTACATACTAAAGTACCACCGCGACGTAACATGGTTAAGGCTTGATCAAAAGCTTTTGATGATACTGCAGTGACTAACACGCCATGAGCGCCACCGATTTTTTCTTGTAGCAACTCGCCTGGGTCTGTATTTTTGGCATTTACCGTCACTGTTGCCCCCAGCTTTTTCGCGAACTCAAGTTTTTCGTCATCAATATCAACAGCAGCAACATTGAGCCCCATGGCAATGGCATATTGTACAGCCATGTGACCAAGGCCGCCGATACCTGAAATAACAACCCAGTCGCCTGGCTTGGTGTCGGTCATTTTAAGACCTTTATATACCGTGACGCCTGCACATAAAACAGGGGCAATCTCGATGGAGTCGACACTCTCAGGAATAATGCCAACATAGTTGGCCTCTGCAAGGACGTATTCTGCAAAGCTACCGTTCACTGAGTAACCAGAGTTTTCTTGCTTTTTACATAAGGTTTCCCAGCCACCCAAGCAATGCGTACAGTGACCACAAGCAGAGTATAGCCAGGGCACACCGACTCGGTCGCCTTCTTTGACGTGATGGACGTTGTCACCGACCGCCGTGATCACGCCAACACCTTCATGGCCTGGGATAAATGGCGGGTTTGGCTTAACAGGCCAGTCCCCCTCAACCGCATGTAAATCAGTATGACAGACGCCTGAGGCCTCCATTTTTACTAAAATCTGACCAGCACCTACGGTTGGAATGTCGACTTCTTCGATTTTTAAGTCTTGACCGAACTCATGTAATACAGCGGCTTTCATTTTGTTAGTCATGATAAGTTCTCTTTTATGGGTGATTGATAAATGTTGATATAAAAAGTTGTTGCGATATTGCATTCAAAATATGCAAACACCGTATTTTGAACGCAAGACTGCTACAAATTTTTCCTGCTGTGCGCCTAAGCGCATTAGAGGATATAAAAATTCGTTTCAGTTTTTTTATTTAGATCGTTGTAGCGAGCGGGCTATGTAACACTTGTGATAACCCGCTCCATAATTAGAAATGATGGTTTAGAAGAAGCCCATTTTTTTAGGGCTGTACGACACCAGCATGTTTTTGGTTTGCTGATAATGGTCGAGCATCATTAAATGGTTTTCACGTCCGATACCAGATTGTTTGTAACCGCCGAATGCAGAATGCGCAGGGTAGATGTGATAGCAGTTGGTCCATACGCGTCCAGCTTGAATACCACGTCCGAAGCGGTAAGCTTTGTGTACACTACGCGTCCATACGCCCGCGCCTAAACCATACAAGGTGTCATTGGCAATCTGCATTGCTTCGTCATCGTCTTTAAAAGTAGTCACGGCAAGGACAGGTCCAAAGATCTCTTCTTGGAACACGCGCATATCGTTGGTGCCTTCAAAGATAGTTGGTTTGACGTAGTAACCGTCTGTCAAGTCGCCATCGTGCTTAGCTTGCTCTCCGCCGACGAGCACTTTTGCGCCTTCTTTTTTACCGATATCAAGATAAGATAAAATTTTCTCTAATTGATCTGAGCTGGCTTGCGCGCCAATCATGGTGTCGGTATCTAATGGGTTACCCATCTTGATGGCTTCGACACGGGCGATACAGCGTTTGATGAACTCATCATAGATGCTCTCATGAACGAGTGCCCGCGATGGACAGGTGCAGATTTCACCTTGGTTCAGTGCAAACATCACTAGACCTTCGACAGCTTTGTCCAAGAAGTCATCGTCCTCATCCATAACATCGGCAAAGAAGATGTTAGGGCTTTTGCCACCAAGCTCTAACGTCACTGGAATGATGTTTTCGCTCGCGTACTGCATAATGAGGCGGCCAGTGGTAGTCTCACCTGTAAAGGCAACTTTATTGATACGAGGATTTGAGGCAAGTGGTTTACCCGCTTCGACACCAAAGCCATTGACGACGTTTAGCACGCCTTTTGGCAAGATATCAGCGATGCCGATGGTCTCTAACATAAACAGAATAGAAACTGGCGTTTGTTCGGCTGGCTTTAGAACGATACAGTTACCAGCAGCAAGGGCAGGTGCTAGCTTCCATACGGCCATTAGGATAGGAAAGTTCCAAGGAATGATTTGACCGACGACACCAAGTGGCTCATGAAAATGATAAGCCACAGTGTTTTCGTCAATCTGACTGATACCGCCTTCTTGTGCGCGAATGGCGCTGGCAAAATAACGGAAGTGATCAATGGCTAGAGGGATGTCGGCTGCGAGTGTCTCACGAACAGGCTTGCCGTTTTCGTAACATTCGGCAATCGCAATCGCTTCTAGATTGGCTTCCATGCTGTCAGCAATTTTGAGTAACAAGTTGGCACGTTCAGTAACACTGGTCTTGCCCCAAGCATCTTTGGCAGCATGCGCCGCGTCTAGGGCTTTTTCAATATCGGCTTCTTTTGAGCGGGCGACTTGGCAAATAGTTTTACCATCGATGGGGCTTGTGTTATCAAAATACTCTCCATCGATAGGAGGGGTCCACTCACCATTAATAAAGTTATCGTATTTTTCGCGGAATTGGACCGGACTGTTTTCAGTGTTGGGATAAGCGTATAACATTAACCACTCCTTGGTGTGTATGTTGGTTATTTAAAATATGACTATTTAGAGATAGCCATTGAAAAATAAATCCTTGATCTTCCTAACCAATTTATTATTCTATCGTACTGAACTTTTGTACAGAACGATAATGACTTTTTATAATGATATAATTTGTATCACAAAACTTTCAGTTATACGATATAGGACGGTTAAAGTGGTTCGCAAAGCGGATGCAGCTGTTATAATTGTGAGCATCTACTTTGGCTTGCTCTGGTCAATTAATTAACCAGAGCGGCTTTCTTTTTTATACTATTTCTTTTCATAATATTGGTTGGTTTGGGTCTATGCGTCAATCTTCTGCTCTTGATATTCTAAAAACAGGTCAAAACGTCTTTTTGACTGGCTCAGCAGGTTCAGGTAAGACTTATACCCTCAATCAATACATTGATTATCTGCGCGCTCGCCGTGTACCGGTTGCAGTCACAGCCAGTACCGGTATCGCTGCCACCCACATGAACGGCACGACGATTCATAGTTGGTCGGGTATTGGTATCAAAGATGAGCTGTCTGATCGTGATTTGACCAATTTATCTCGTAAGCAGTTTTTGGCAGACAGATTAAAAGATACGGCAGTACTGGTCATCGATGAGATATCGATGCTACATGCCAAGCAGCTCAATTTGGTCAATCAAGTGCTCAAGTATATTCGCAAAAACGACAAAGCCTTTGGCGGCATCCAAGTCGTGGTCGCAGGAGATTTTTTTCAGTTGCCACCAATAGGTAGTAAAGGCGAGAGCAATCGTGAAAAGTTCGCCTTTATGTCTGAGGCGTGGCTCGATGCCAAATTTCATATTTGCTATCTGTCAGAGCAGCATCGACAGGTTAGCGAAGCGGCAAATGGCGGTTTAGACTTAGATGATATTCTCAACCAAATCCGTCGTCAGGAAGTGACCTTTGAGGCGATTGCCGCTTTAGAGAATACTTACGATCAAAGCGTCGATATCAAGCGTACTCGCCTGTACACGCACAATCTCAATGTCAATAAGATTAATGACAAGGAGCTGGCACTGTTAGACGGTGAGATGATGCGTTTTGAAGCCACTACCACGGGCGATAGTAAGCTGGTTGAAACCTTAAAAAAGACCGTACGTACTCAAGACGAGTTGGTTCTCAAGGTGGGCGCCAAGGTCATGTTTATCAAAAACAATGCCGAGCTTGGGGTGTCCAACGGGACGATGGGTGAGCTGATTGGTTTTGCTGCGGTCAAAATAGAGGATAAGGAAAGTAGTGACGCGTTAATCGAATACGATAGCAGCGATGACATTGATGAGGAAGCTGCTGGCGAAAAAACGGCAAAAGCTAAGAAGTCCGCTGCTAAAAAAGACAAAGAAAAGCCAAAGTCGAAGAAACCAACGACCCAGAAAATGCCTGTCGTGCGGCTTAATTCAGGACGAGAAGTCATCGCTGAGCCTGAGGAGTGGATCATCGAAGATGAGACGGGTGAGGTGCTGGCAAGTTACTTACAAGTGCCACTGTGTCTGGCATGGGCGATCACCATTCATAAGTCGCAAGGCATGACCCTCGATGCCGCTGAGATTGATTTATCGCGTACCTTTGAGTTGGGACAAGGTTATGTGGCCTTATCACGTCTCAAATCGCTGGCAGGATTGCAGCTACTGGGTATGAATGACATGAGCTTGCAACTTGATCCACTGGCACGCGGCGCAGACAAGCGGTTTTTGGTCCTGTCTGAAGAGGCTGATGCCAACTATGCGATGCTGGATGAAGAAAGTATGCAGCAGGCGCATGAGAAGTTTGTTTTAAAGTCAGGTGGTACGCTCAGTCAATCCGTGATTGACGCCTATGCCGCGCTGCAAAAAAAGCGCCGCGAACAGCAACAAGCGCAAATCGATAAAAAACAGAAATTAGGCAATCAAGTCTCTGACAAATCAGAGAGCACTTTGCTTGCAACCAGAGTGCTATTAGAAGAGAGCTTGACTATTGCGGAAATTTCACAAGCGCGTCAACTATCACAGTCCACCATCATGCGCCACATCGGCGAGCTAAAATCACAAGATCCAAGCCTTGCCTGCGATCATCTGCGTCCAGAGGATGAGATCATGACAGCGGTTGGCAACGCTTATGTCGCCATCAAAGTTGCCAATAACCCAAACGACTTCAATGATGATGGCAGTATCAAACTGCGTCCGATATTCGATCATCTCAAGCAAAGCATTGACTACAACACCATTCGTTTGGCATTGATTTTTATCACGCCATAGTTTGTTATGACAAGATAGTTTGTTATGACAAGATAGATTTTACGGCATTGTCGGTTTTTTGAACAAAAAATATTGAACCAACTGTTAGAGCGTGTCTAAAGCGACAACGCCCATTCTTTATATCCCTTTATAGTGATATCTTTTATGCCTGATTTTTCTAGCGCCACTTATCAATTGACCTCTGACCCGATAGCGGCGACCTATCGTACCACTGGTGAGCACTCACAGCCATTGAGAGTGGCTATTAATGGTTTTGGTCGTATCGGGCGCAATGTACTGCGCGCCTTGCTAGAGCGCTTTGAAGTATTAGGACGTGCAATCCATGTCGTCGCAATTAATGACTTGGCACCAGCAGATATTTTGTTGCATTTATTAAAATTTGATAGCACGCATGGTCGCTTAAGCCGCTTGGGGGTCAGTGCTGATATTATCGAGAGCGGGGCCGATAACGAGCATAAAACTCAGCTCTGTCTCACCAAAAACACTTTGACTTATTGTATCAATATGCTTTCAGAACCCAATCCACAAAACCTACCTTGGCAGTCGCTAGGGGTCGATGTGGTACTAGAGTGCACCGGTCACTTTCGCTCGTATGAGCAAGCGATGCTGCACATCCATGCAGGCGCACAGCAGGTGATCATCGGTGCTGCGCCATTCGATGATGTGGATGCTTGTATCGTTATGGGGGTCAATACAGATGCGCTCATGCTGGATTTACCGATTATCTCCAGCGTTTCTTGTACCACGCAGGCACTGGTGCCGCTGATTGACACATTGGATAAAGCGTTCGGCGTCAAGTCCGCTATGATGACAGAGATTCATGCGGTTACCGCCGATCAGACGGTGCTCGATCAAGCGCATCGAGATCCCAGACGGGCGCGTGCTTCTGGCTACAATATTATCCCAACGACCTCGAGTAGTATTGCTGCGACGGAGCGGGTATTGCCAGCGATGGCGGGCAAAATAAATGGACATTCAATACGGGTGCCCACCATCGATGTGGCAGCGATTGATGTGACCTTTGTATTTGATACGCCAGAGGTCAGCGTTGATATTATCCGTGACGCCCTTCAATCTGCCAGTCAGACGCATTTATGTGACATCATGGCTTATACGGATGAGCCGTTGGTCTCTAGTGATTTTATTCATCAAACTGAGTCGCTTATCATAGATGGTCAGCAGCTCATGCAAGTAGGCGAGCAGTACAAGGTTTTTGCGTGGTACGATAATGAATGGGGTTATGCCAACAGGCTGCTCGATATGTGCCTGCATCTGGCCTCAAGCAAGCGATAAACCAGTGGTTCAAAGGTATTTGCAAATTAATTGAATTTTTTTAGATTAGGGGCTTGCATTATAAAAGTATATCTATATAATGATGCACCAATGGAGACGTGGCAGAGCGGTTGAATGCACCGGTCTTGAAAACCGGCAAGGGTTCATAGCCCTTCGAGAGTTCGAATCTCTCCGTCTCCGCCAAATGCTAAAAAGCCCCAATCATTACTGATTGGGGCTTTTTTTATGGTGTATTTTATGAATACTGGACGACAGGCTCTATAAATCTCATAAAAGATCAAATGATGCGCAGTCCTACTGTTTAGCTAATGAATTGCCAAACTCAATGCTTTGATCATCTGCCAATATAAGTGTGCCTTCTTTAATCTCGATCGTCATATCCTTCGTGTTTTTAATGGCGCGCATGACATTGATGTCTTCAATACTACTCTCGATGATGATCTTGCCAGATTGTTCTGGCTCGATGGCTGGATCAAATTGTATGAGAGGAACATTGAAGTCTTTGCCTTGTTTCAGGTTGGCGTCTTTCATCGTTAGTGTGCCTTTAAAACTTTGTATTGCAACGTCTCCATGGTTGGATAGCATAAACTGCATTTTGACTTGGTTTAAGCTATCGCTATCACTGGTCTTAATCGGTAAGAGAGCGACAGAATACGTCTGTGCCGTCGCATTTGCTGTTTGACCTGTCACAATAGGACTTTTCTTGCCTGTTGGATTATTAGGATGCAGCCGCTCGTACTCACGCTGTTGTATGAGGGCCTGCTTGATAGTGGTGCGCGGCATGGCGCCCGATTCATACGCATCGCTAAGCTTCATGCGTAGCATATATCGACTGAGTAGCTGCTGATCGTCGGCAGGTAATTGCTCAAAAGTCTGTCCCAGTTTTTTTTGCCATTGATCAGAGTCAGTCGGTATGGTTTTTTGGTCTGGATTCGTTTGCGGCGACGAGCAACCCGGTGCTATCGCTAGCATGGCGACTGCCATAGTCAGACACAACGTTTTATAAAAATGCTGCTGTAACCCCATCATCGTACCTCTCCTTATACATTTTCATCCTCATATTGAAATTGAGGATGCACTCCAATCATTGCGACTATTTTCTTAATATACCGTGTTTGGGAACAGGTTTTGTTTAGTTATCGCTAACCACAGTCGCAAACGTACGATAAGGTCAAAGAGTAAATGCGTGTCGGTATGAGGCAAAAAAGAGTTCAGAGAGCAAGGCTGATCTATAAATTGCAATCTCACCTTTATCATAGCCACAAAAAAGACCAAGCTTGCGTGAGCAGACTTGGTCTTTTTGATAAAAATAGTGACAACGTTTTAGAGTCTCAGTCAATCTCAGCCAGATCGTTATGATTAATACGACTGATGAAGGATATTATTGATCGCTGTCTTGCAATTCAGATAAAGAGTGAGAGATATTGTTGTTATGGGTCACAACGATTGCCTCATCGATGATGCGCTGGCTCACACCGCGCTTACGTAACGTCTCAATAAATACTTCGTCATGAGCGAGCGTATAATCTTGATGGTCACGATCGAGTCCTTGACGAATATAAAGACGGATAAGCCCTTGAATGCGCTTAAAACCCAATTCTGAGGAGGTTGTTTCTAATAGGGCAATCATTTCTTCAGACAACCGAATACTGATCGGGCGCATGATTTTTTGCGGATGATCAGAGAATTTATTTTTTACACGTGCAGGTATCATAATAAACCATTATTTTTAGTGAGTAGGGGTAAAACACTCAAACAAAAACGAACCCAATCAAAACTAATCTTACCATACAACAAAAATGCCAAAAAGAACACCGCTGCCATGCGAATATTATGATCAGTCAATATGAAAACGGCAACAATAAAAAAACCTTCATCAAATAGTGATGAAGGTTTTTCGTATATGGCTCTCCAACCTGGGCTCGAACCAGGGACACACGGATTAACAGTCCGTTGCTCTACCAACTGAGCTATTGGAGAATAAGCTGTCATAACTGCAAGTGTTTCAAGCTTTATAAAACAGTCATTACTTGGCTTGTTCGCGTTATGTGGGGCACATTTTAGCCAAGTCGTTAAAGGCTGTCAACCTTATTCTGAGATAAATTATAAATATTATCGCAATTATTATAAATAGGCGTTTATCCCTTATCAGATAGGACGTTTCAGCGCCTCTGCTCGTTCAATAGGGGCGTAAATAGGCCGATTTGCTCACAATGATACGTACACTTATAAAAATAAAAGACGTTACGTAGAAGAATGCGCAAAAAGCGCACGCGAGTATTTAGATCGTAAGACACAGCAGGTAATAAAAACAGTTCTATCTTGAAATAAAAGCCATTACGACATGCTTTGACACAATAAAGTTGCAGGACAGCCCTTCACATTGGTAACAGAACTCTATAAAATACCGACCATGTGGTTTCTTTGCTATGTTTTATTAGCAGTTGCTTAAATAAAGGCGGTGCGCAAAAGATGAGTTCTACGACGATTGCCTACGGTTGCCTAACCATTGCCATTATATGTGAGGTGGTAGGGACGACATTTTTGGTGAAATCAGAGCAGTTTACCCGTTTAGGGCCGACGCTGATGATGGGGGCGCTGTATGCACTCTCATTTTATTTATTGGCACAGACACTCAAGGTGATACCGCTAGGCATTGCTTATGCGTTATGGGGCGGGTTGGGCATTGTGCTCACATCGCTTGCAGGTTTGGTGCTATTTAAGCAGACCCTTGATACGGCAGCAGTGGTTGGCATTGCCATGATCGTTGGCGGTGTCGTTGTAATGAATTTATTGTCTAATTCTGTGGTGCATTGATATGAGTGTAGAAATAGAAAATCCTTATAAGCGTAAAAAACAGCCGGAAGTGGTTCGCCGTGCTCTGCTCGATCAAGCAGCACGGATCACGCTTGAGCAAGGGCTATCTAAAGTGACGTTTCAGGCAGTCGCTGATGCGGCAGGCGTGACAAAGGGCGGTGTGATGCATCATTTTGCAACAAAAAATGCCCTTGTGCTTGAAGTGTTCGATGATGCCATGGCGAAATTTGAGGCAGAAGTCGAGGCCGCTATGGCAAAAGATCCTGTGAGTCATGGCGCTTTTACCCGTGCTTATATCGATGCCACCATCAGTCTGGGCGAAAAAGCGCAAGAAGAATACGACAACCAAGCCACCTTATATGTATTGATGCTAGGTGATAGTGAACTACGTGAGCTGTGGGCCAAATGGGCCAACACGCAGTTAGAAAAACATGCCGCCACTGACGATACTGAAACCCTATGTATGGCTCGTCTGGTCGCTGATGGAATTTGGCTCTCCGACTTTTCAGGTATCAACATATCAGATAAAAAATCGCTACATGATCGATTGATAAAAATGACGCAACCTGACTTTGACAATCGTTCGGGTCAATAAATATCCGGATTGCTAACCATCCAACTTTAGAATTTTAACAATGACGATATGATTTGGTAAAACGGCGTTTTGTTGCCGCTTTTATCAATCCTCTCAAGGAGTATTTATGACAGATATCAACAATTTGACAGACATTATCGATTTAGAACAAGTGCAAACTGCCTATATTAATGGTCGCTACTTAGCGGTCGATGACACGCTCGCCACTTTTGAAGACATCAATCCAGCGACAGGTGAAGTGCTGGCAACCATTCAGCAAACCACCAATGAGCAGATTGATGATGCGGTCAAAGCGGCTCATAAAGGTCAAAAAATCTGGGCGGCGATGACCACCGTTGAGCGTGGTCGTATTCTCTCAAAAGCTGTTGAGATATTACGCTCGCGCAACGATGTGCTCGCATTACTTGAGACCAAAGACACGGGCAAAGCCTACTCTGAGACAAAGTATGTCGATATCGTCACGGGTGCTGATGTGGTTGAGTACTATGCAGGACTTGCGCCCATGATTGAAGGTCGTCAGATTCCACTGCGTGACACGAGCTTTGTCTATACTCGCCGCGAGCCGCTGGGTGTGGTCGCAGGTATTGGCGCATGGAACTATCCGATTCAGATTGCGATGTGGAAAGCCGCGCCTGCATTGGCTGCTGGTAATGCGATGATCTTTAAACCATCAGAAGTCACGCCGTTGACCGCCTTAAAACTGGCAGAAATCCTGACAGAAGCGGGACTACCAGATGGTGTGTTCAATGTCGTGCAAGGCAACTACGAAGTAGGCCAAGCACTGACCAATCATCCAGATATCGCCAAGGTATCATTCACTGGTGGTGTGCCGACGGGTAAAAAGGTCATGTCGAGCGCGGCAAGCTCATCGCTAAAAGATGTGACCTTAGAGCTTGGCGGTAAGTCACCATTGATCATATTTGATGATGCTGATATCGATACCGCGGCTGATATCGCTATGATGGCGAATTTTTATAGTACCGGTCAGGTATGTACCAACGGCACGAGAGTATTTGTCCCAAAAGCGCTACAAGCCAAGTTTGAGCAAGCCATCTTAACGCGTGTTAATCGTATCAAACTGGGTGATCCAATGGACGAGAACATCAACATGGGTCCATTGGTCAGCTTCCCGCATATGGAGCGCGTACTTGGCTATATCGAGCAAGGGAAAGAGAGTGGCGCGCGTCTGCTAACGGGCGGCGCACGCGTCACAACAGACGCATTGGCTAATGGTGCTTTTGTTGAGCCGACCGTATTTACAGATTGTAGCGATGATATGACCATCGTCCGTGAGGAAATCTTTGGTCCAGTCATGTCAATATTGACTTATGAGAGCGAAGAAGAAGTCATCCGCCGCGCCAATGACACCGATTATGGCTTAGCAGCTGGAGTGGTGACGACTGATTTAAAGCGTGCGCATCGCGTCATTGCTCAGATCGAAGCGGGTATTTGCTGGTTGAACACGTGGGGTGAGTCAGCGGCACAGATGCCAGTGGGTGGCTACAAGCACTCAGGCGTTGGCCGTGAAAATGGTATCGAGGCGCTTGAGCATTATACTCAGACCAAATCTATCCAAGTAGAGTTGGGTGCGTTTGAATCGGTCTTTTAACGAGTGGTATTGAGAAAGTGAGCGCAGTTTGGGCCTGATAACGCTGTGCATTTGACCTTGCTGCTACCAAGTGATTTATATTTTTCCATATTATGGAGCATGTTATGACATCAACCACCCCTGAGTACGATTATATTATTGTTGGTGCAGGGTCAGCAGGTAATGTGCTGGCCACGCGTCTGACCGAAGACGCCGATATCAACGTGTTATTACTAGAGGCAGGTCGTCCAGATTATCGATTGGATTTTCGTACCCAAATGCCAGCGGCGCTCGCAATGCCGCTGCAAGGAACGACCTATAACTGGGGCTACAAGACAGATCCTGAGCCATATATGAACAACCGTGTCATGGACTGTGGTCGCGGTAAAGGGCTGGGCGGTTCATCGCTTATCAACGGTATGTGCTATATACGTGGCAATGCGCTCGATTTTGACGACTGGGCAAAGATAAAAGGTTTGGAAGACTGGACGTATTTGGATTGCCTTCCGTATTTTAAAAAGTCAGAAAACCGCGATGTTGGCGAAAATGACTATCATGGCGTCGGTGGTCCTGTCGAGATGACCACCTCAAAACCAGGGGTGAATCCACTGTTTGAAGCGATGATTGAAGCGGGCGTGCAGGCAGGCTATCCGCGTACCGAAGATTTGAACGGCTATCAGCAAGAAGGTTTTGGTCCGATGGATCGTTTCGTGACGCCTAATGGTCGCCGCGCATCTACGGCTCGAGGCTATCTAGATCGCGCCAAGCCGCGTGACAATATCACGATTTTGACCGGTGCCTTGACCGATGTGATTTTATTCGATGGTAAGCGCGCGATCGGCGTTAAAGTTGAGCATCAAGGTCAAAGCAAAAAATTCTATGCCGCTCGTGAAGTGATCGTCTCATCAGGTGCTATCGCTTCGCCGCAATTATTGCAGCGCTCTGGTATTGGCCCTGGTCAGTGGCTAAAAGACGCTGGCGTGACAGAAATACTAGATTTACCGGGTGTGGGCAATAACTTACAGGATCATTTAGAGCTGTATATGCAGTACGAATGTAAGCTACCAGTGTCGATTGCGCCTGCCAATAAGTGGTGGAATAAACCTGCCATTGGTGCGGAGTGGTTGTTCAATGGTACAGGCCTTGGTGCTTCTAACCAGTTTGAAGGCGGGGGTTTTATCCGTACGGACGAGACATTCACTCACCCAAATATTCAGTATCATTTCTTACCGCTTGCCGTGCGTTATGATGGTCGTAGTGCCAGTGATTCGCACAGTTTTCAAGCCCATGTCGGTTCATTGCGTTCGCCAAGTCGTGGTCGCGTCAAGCTGACCTCAAAAGACCCCAGTGCGCATCCAAGTATTTTATTTAACTATATGTCACATGAGCAAGATTGGCAGGAGTTCCGCGCGGCGATGCGTATCACGCGTGAGATTATGCATCAACCTGCGCTGGACCCTTATCGCGGTGCTGCCATCTCACCCACCGAAGACTTGGTGACCGATCAGCAGCTAGATGACTATGTGCGCGAGCACGGTGAGACGGCTTACCATCCCTCATGTACCTGTGCGATGGGCGAAGATAATGATTCGGTCGTCAACGGTCAAGGGCTGGTACATGGTATTGATGGCTTGCGAGTCGTCGATGCCTCTATCATGCCAAATATCATTAGTGGTAATCTCAATGCCACCACCATCATGCTGGCCGAAAAAATCGTTGATAAAATGAAAGGCGTACAATTGCCGCGCTCTACGGCAGATTATTATGTGGCCAATGGAGCGCCGCTACGCGCTGAGCCAATGCGCGATTATCTCTCAACAGTGTAAATAATAAGTCAGCATAAAATATGCTGCTAAATAAAGAACGATATCAGATAACTCCAAAATAATGGCCTTTCAACGTAAAGGCCTTTTTTATCAGCGTCAATATATGAGCGCAATGTATGTCATATATGGGTGCTATTTATCATTTTATTCGGTTTTATTCATTGGTACTGCTTTGTGCGTCATGCGGTTAAGTATACGTTATGTGGTCAAAAGTCATAATACTATGCCGGACAAAGCAATATCGGACACTGTTTAATTTACTTATTTGAGGTCTTTTATGTACAGTTCGCCATCAAAAGAGGTGACGAAACCGTTGAGCCTAAACAAAACTGTGTTTTTAGGTTCGGCTATTATTTCTATTTTATTGATCATCTGGACCATTGCTTTTCCAGATTATAGTGAGACCTTACTGAGTTCAAGTATGGCGTGGGTATCAGATAAGTTTGGCTGGTACTATATGTTGGTGGTTGCTGCTTATAGTATTTTTGCTTTGTTTGTCGGTTTTTCTAAATATGGCGATATTAAGCTGGGTCAAGACCACGAAAAAGCGCAGTTTCCGTTTTTAGCGTGGGCAGCCATGCTGTTTTCAGCGGGTATCGGTATTGATCTGCTATTTTTTGGGGCATCAGAGCCATTGATGCATTATTTAACGCCGCATACGGGCCTAGAGCCTGCGAGCGCCGAGGCCATGCGTCAAGCGCTTGCTCAGACTTTTTTGCATTGGGGTCTGCATGGCTGGGGTATTTATGCGCTGATTGGTATGGCACTGGCTTACTTTGCTTACCGCAAAAACATGCCACTTGCGCTACGCTCACCGCTTACGCCAATATTTGGTGAACGCTTGATCAAAGGCTGGCTAGGTGATGGGATTGATACTTTCGGTGTTGTCTGTACGTTGATGGGTATTGCGACGAGCCTAGGTATTGGGGTGCTACAAGCCAATGCTGGCTTGACCCATGTCTTTGGTATTGAATCTAGTAAGATGGTTCAGGCGCTGATCATTGTCGGTGTGGTCGTCGCTGCCGCTGTCTCTGCGATGACAGGTGTTGAAAAAGGCGTACGTCGTCTGTCTGAATTCAATATGTTGTCGTCAATATTGCTATTGCTTGCCATCCTCGTGATGGGTAATACCGTATATTTATTAAACACCTTTACGCAAAATATTGGTCAATATTTCCAAACCATTATCTATAAAACCTTTGATGTTTATGCCTATGACGGTACTGCCGGTGCCGACTGGAAATCAGGTTGGACGATATTTTTCTGGGCATGGTGGGTTGCTTGGGCACCGTTTGTTGGTCTGTTTATCGCGCGTATCAGCCGTGGTCGTACGCTACGTGAATTTGTCTTTGGCGTAATGTTCATTCCATTGGGCTTTATTTTTGCATGGTTCTCTATCTTTGGTAACACTGCGATAGATCTGGTCGCCAATGGCGCAACGGCGCTTGGTGAAACTGCCGTCAATGATGCCGCGATGGGCATGTTTGCGCTATTTGAATATTTCCCTTATAGCGAAGTGCTGTCATTTGCAGGTGTAATCATCGGTCTGGTGTTCTTTGTCACCTCTGCGGACTCAGGCGCGTTGGTACTTGCCAACCTAAGCTCAAAAGGCATGACTAATGACACGGATGCACCGGTTTGGTTGCGTTTGTTTTGGGCGGCGGCAACAGGTCTTATCACACTAGGATTATTGTTTGCGGGCGGTTTTGCCTCATTACAATCGGTCTCTGTGATTGCAGGTTTGCCGTTCTCTTTGATTCTAGTGCTCTACATGATGTCCATGTGGAAGTCACTAAAAGAAGAGGGCAATAAGCGCAAAGCCAGCACGATTGGTACTGCCAATGTGCTCGACAGCGGTAAGAGCTGGAGAGCACGTTTGCAGCGTATTGTGAGCTTCCCAGGACATGCGCAGGTCGAAAAGTTCTTAAAAACAGTGGTGATGCCAGCGATGACTGAGGTCGAAAAAGAGTTCAAAGCAGGCGGTCTCAAAACCTCTTTAGATGCGCATAATCTTGCCAGTATCGGTGAAGATATCGATGCAGGCATGGGCCAAGACAGTGCTCAGGTCGACGGTCTAAAACTGCGCGTCGGTCATGGTGATGAAGATGACTTTGTTTATGAAGTTAACTTGATCAAAGCTGAACGTCCTAACTTTACATTGAATACATCAAACAAGCAGGCGGAGCATTATTATCGTGCTGAGGTGTTCTTAAGTGAAGGCTCGCAAGAGTATGACTTGGTCGGTTATACCAAAGAGCAGGTATTGGTCGATATCCTAAATCAGTACGAGCGTCATTTGCAGTATCTGCATCTAGAGCGTTAATGGCCTAGACTATCGCGCTATATCGCGCTATCAATCTATATGTACGATAGCCGATAAGTGACCGTCTTTATAAGAAAGTGCTATAAGCAATGACCCCGTAAGTTGACTACCGCTTATGGGGTTTTTTTGTGGCAAATAAGGTAAATGGGAAGTAAAACAAGCTTGAGATAACATATAGCCAATATAAGGTAAAATCCATCAAACAAGCGGACCGCTTTTAACACATAGACAAAGGATATCGTTGTGAGCAGATTAAAATACATAGCGCATTACTCAGAGCAGATTCAAACGCAAGCGGCGCAAATGATAAGCGACGGTCGGATGGGTGAGTACTTGGATAAAAAATATCCCACCCAGCACCAAGTGCAAAGTGATAAGGCGCTTTATCACTATGTCAATGAGATAAAAAACCAATACATGCGCAAGATTGGCCCGCTATCAAGCGTCAGCTATAGCAGTAAGTTAAAGGTACTAAAGCATGCGCTAGGTATCCATACTACCCAGTCTCGCGTGCAAGGCAGCAAGCTTAAATCTCATAACAGTATCACGGTTGCCAGTCTATTCAAAGACGCACCACCAGAGTTTTTACGGATGATTGTGGTACATGAGCTGGCGCATTTTAAAGAACATGATCATAACAAGGCGTTTTATCAACTGTGTTGTCATATGGAACCTGATTATCATCAGCTCGAATTAGATATGCGTTTATGGTTGCACTGGCAAGAGCAATGATTGGACAGCAATATAAAGTCAAAACATCTCTTTGCCACCGTCTGAAAACGCTCAACGTTATCGCTAACCGTGCTAAGCTTGCCTGTACTAAAAATTTAACTGCCAAATCATAAATTGAGACACAATTTTTTTGTTATCTCACGAAAAATAGAGAAAAAAATGATCAATACTAGGGCGTGTTGAACATTCGACCATGGCACTGACAGCGACTATTTTTTAGGCGATTCCATGTTAAAAATAATAAGTTTAGTCATTTTAAGCGCCAACATCTACAAAATGCCAAAGTTGCAGCCAACAAAATCGAAGACAAAGAATTTAAGGTTGAGATAGATGAGCTGCTTGCGAAACTGGTGACTGAATGATCGACCTTGTCCAATAGGATAATGGATGAATGACTTACTCAATAAAAATACTCACAAAAACACGTGGCTAGTGCCTGTTGCTTGCCTATTAGCAGGGGGTGCGCTTACTGGTATCTCGACCAACTTGGCAAAATATGCTGTCAATATCGGTCTAACACCACTCGCGTTTTTGTTTTGGTCGATCACTGGCGCGGCCATTATTTTACTAATCGTTGCTCTTATCAAACAAGAGATACCGCCTATTAGTGCCCGTAGTATCGAGTATTATTTTGTCGCCGCCTTTGTTAGCGTGGCGGCTGCCAATTTACTGCTCTTTTCGGCCATTCCTCATGTTGGGGCAGGGTTTGTTGCCCTCATTATTTGCTTACCCCCACTGCTAACGTATCTTGGCGCACTGCTGCTACGTATGGAGCGTTTTTATCTCATTCGTGCGCTTGGCGTAGTGGCGGCGCTTCTTGGCGCAGGGGTGTTGGCTATTCATAAGCTTTCTGCGCCAGAATCTAGTGTCTTCTGGATTTTAATCGCGCTGTGCGGGCCAGTGCTACTCGCCATTGGTAATATCTATCGGACATTACGCTGGCCTGACAATGCTTCATCTAGTGCGCTTGCACCCGGCATGCTAGTTGCGGCGTCGCTGTTGTTAGGTTTGTTTAGTGCGTTCTCTGATTTTTCTGTCGCGATATCTTTGGATGCTTGGCTGCTGCTAGGATTGATAGTCGTACAAGCGTGGGTGTTTGCTGGTCAGTTTTTCTTATTATTTCTTTTGCAAAAAACAGGGGGGCCTGTATTGCTCAGTTTACTAGGGGCGGTTGGGGCTGTCGTTGGTGTACCGATTGCGATATTTTTGCAGGGAGAGCGTCCACCTGAGGGGTTGTTTTTGGGGGCATCTTTGATAACTATCGGCGTGGGGCTGGTGACATGGGGCGGCGTAAAAATGGCGATAATAATAACAAAAGAAGAATGAGAGACAGCTTAGCAAGTGGGAAAAAGAGTCAGTACGTCAGTCAGTATTGTATGATCTTGCAAGTATTTGATATCTCATCTGAATGACTCTTAGGATCTATATTGATTCAATAACTAGTTACGATTCTCTCAAATCAGTTTTTGTGAATAGGGCAAAAAAGGAGTATAAGTATCGTGGTTATTGTTGTCATGGGTTCAAGCTATGAATGCAGCCGCACGTTATCGATTATTGAATAATGTTACGATTCTGATTAGTGTCATCGCGGTAGCTATTGCCTTATTGGATAGTGGCTTTACGTTGCCCATTTGGCTCCAACAAGTGTTTCATATTTTTTACTTGGTCGTTATTTTGCTCAGCTTTGTGGTGACGGTTGGCCGTTATCTCTACACAAAAAAACCGCGAACGCTCAATAAAGTTGCTATTTTTGATGCTTTTACCAGTATCGCGATTGTCATTTTACTTACCGCGCATTTCACTGATTTGGTGCGTTCTGGCTTGGACGCCGCCGTTGATGGTTTTGTCGCGATAAAAATCGCCGTGTTTGTCACCTTTATCCGTGAACTCTCTGATCATAATTTCAATCTCAATCGCACCTTTTTGCATCCTGCACAGTTTTTTATTTTAAGTTTCTTAGCCGTTGTGCTGGTTGGTGCTTTGCTCCTAATGATGCCCAATGCGACAACGCAGCCTTTATCCTTTATTGATGCGCTCTTTACCGCGACCAGTGCGGTTTGTGTGACAGGGCTTATTGTGGTGGATACGGCAACCTATTTTACGACGTTTGGCCAAGTCATTATTATGGGACTGATACAGATTGGTGGCTTGGGTATTTTGACGTTTGTGACTTACTTTAGTTACTTCTTTAAGGGCGGCGTCAGCTACGAGACGCAAGCGAGTATTAGCGAGATGTCTTATATGCGCGGCATGGGCAATGTGGTGTCGACACTTAAGTCTATTTTATACGTGACATTCGCCGTTGAGGCGGTGGCGGCGGCACTCATTTATATCAGCATTTATGATATGCCTGATATGAACTGGTCTGAGCAATTGTTTTTTTCGGTCTTTCATGCGATATCCGCTTTTTGTAATGCTGGGTTTTCGACCTTTAGTGCTGGCATGTATGACGATTCGCTACGTTTTAATTATCCATTGCAGCTTATCATTGCGATGACCTTTATCTTTGGCGGTATGGGCTTCACCATTGTGGTCAATGTGCTGCGGTATTTGCGTCATCGCGCTGAGCGACTGATATATCGCAATGACCGGCACCATATTTATCAGCCTTGGTTGCTGAATATCAACAGCCGTATTACCTTGATTACGACTGGGGCGTTATTGTTGACTGGTCTGGTTGGGGTGATGGTATTTGAATACAACAATGTACTCGCTGACCATACCAGCTTTTTCGGTAAGCTTATCACAGGGTTTTTTACGGCTGCCACGCCGCGAACCGCAGGATTCAATGTCATTGATATGGGTGAACTGACTTTTCCAACGGTCATGCTAACGATATTTTTGATGTGGATTGGGGCGTCGCCCAACTCAACGGGTGGAGGTATCAAGACCAGTACCTTTGCGATTGCGCTATTAAATACACTGAGCTTAGCACGCGGACAAACAAAGATAGAAGTCTTCAAGCGTCAGATTGCGGATATTTCAGTCCGCCGCGCGTTCTCTATTATATGGTTGTCATTATTGGTCATCGGTACGGGTGTGACGCTGATTAGTTATGATCAGCCAGAGCTTGATTTGATCAAAGTGGTATTTGAATGTTTCTCAGCTTATAGCACGGTTGGGCTAAGTTTAAACCTGACAGCAGACTTATCGGATTTTAGTAAAGTGGTGGTGTCGGTCATCATGTTTGTTGGACGGGTCAGTATGCTGACGATATTTATTGCGCTACTCAAAAACATGCGCCAACGCAATTATCGCTATCCGACTGAGGAAATCACGATTAACTAACTTATGATAAATAGACGGTTTTATGTGCAAAAACAGGGAAACTTAGAGTAAAAGATACTAAAAAAGGTCATAAAATTTATGAAATATATCATCGTAGGGTTGGGGAATTTTGGGGCGTCACTGGGAGCAGCATTGACCCGCCAAGGTCACGAAGTGATTGCCATTGACAGCAGCATGCAACGAGTAGAAGCCTATAAGGAGGTCATCTCTCATACGCTCTGTATGGATGCCACGGATGAGTATACCGTGAGCGGATTACCGATTGTCGATACCGACACCGTCATTGTCGCTATTGGAGAGGATCAAGGCGCCAACGTGATGGCAACGGCGTTATTCAAGACGCTAAAAGCAAAACGTTTGATCAGCCGTAGCATCAATCCGCTGCATAAAAAAGTCTTACAAGCCATTGGTGTCGATGACATTATTTACCCTGAAAAAGAAGCAGCCAATCGCTGGGCCAAACGACTGTCACTAAGTCATTTTGTTGATTCGTTTGAGTTAAGCGATAACTTTAGTATGGTTGAGATTAAAATTCCAAATGTGTTGATCGGCAAGACGGTTGAGGAGTTGCGGTTGGAGCAAAAATTCAATATCCGATTGCTTAGTACCTTGCGCTATGAGTATTATGAAGACAGCTTTGGTCGTACCCAGACCAAACCTAGCGTGCAAGGTCTGGCCACGCCTGATCAAATATTGCAAGACCGTGATGTATTGGTCATTTATGGCGCAAACAAATACATCAACCAGTTCTTACGTAGCGTGGGTGTGAAAATCAAATAACGGCTTGCAATCGCAGTGACATGAAAAGGGACAGGGGAAGTTTATGAATAAGCGCAGTATGTCCGTTCTATTGGTCGCTGTTATCGTCTTGCTGTCAGGCTGTGATCCGTCTGCGCAAGATCCAAATGTTCTTATGTCCGAGCACCAACAAGATCCGATTGAAGCGTTAGAGGTGACCTCCGATGTAGATCGTAGCGAGTTTAATTACAAAGAAACCTTTTATGTACCGATTTATTCTGATATCTATACCGATAGAGACAATCGCAAAGTACTACTGTCAGCAACGCTGAGTGTGCGCAATACCACGCTGAAAAAATCACTGTATATTAATAAAATTGATTATTATGATACGGATGGGGCATTGGTAAAGTCGTATCTAAGCAAACCCATCGAGCTATCAGCGATGGCCACGCTCAACTACATCGTCGAAAAAGAAGAAGATAAAGGCGGGTCGGGTGCTAACTTCATTATCGAGGTTGAAGGTGTCGATGAAACCGTCAGACCAGTGATTGAGGCGGTCATGATTGGGAATTTTAGTAATAAAGGATTTGCCTTTAGTACAGAAGGTACGCCAGTAATACATTAAAGGAATGTATTCAGTGAAGTAATAAATAACAAGGAAAGTTTAATTTAATTCAATTCAAGGAAGCGTTATGTCTGCAACCAAAGAAGAAATCAGCGCCTTTATGGCGTTAGAGTTTCCACAAACCAAATGCATCGTCGAAGCAGTCAGTGAAAATGGTGCGACTTTATCACACGAGATTGGCATCGATGAGCTACGTCCTGGTGGCACAGTGTCAGGACCTGTCATGATGGCCGTCGCTGACGTCGCCATCTATGTTGCGATACTCGGGAAAATCGGTATCGTGCCATTGACAGTGACGACGAGTCTGACTATCAATTTTTTGCGTAAACCATCAGCAGATGCACGTATTATCGCTGAATGTACCTTACTCAAAGTAGGGCGAGCCTTAATAGTGGGCGAGGTCTCTCTGTATTCAGAAGGCTCAGACGATGTCGTGGCTCATGTCGTCGGCACCTATTCTGTACCGCCCAAGCGTATCTAAAACGCTATGTAAGCGCTTGGGTACGTTATAAGATAGCGAGCGTCTTCTAATCGCTCGGGTCTGACCCTGGTGGAAAATCATGGCGTAGCTGCGCCACATTAGCAGTCGTAACCGTGTCAGTGAAATTGTTCAAATCGCTATGTACGTACTGTGTAACGGCTGCTATTTGTGCATCATTCATCATACTATGGAACGATGGTATCCCGCGCAGACCATTTATTAACACCCTAATAATATAGTATTTCGATTGCATTTTACTGTTGTTGGCCAGCGACGGATAGTAGCCAGCGCCGTATGCACCGTCACCTTTTTGCATATGGCAACCTGCACAAGAGTCGTCATAGCGTTTTTTGAGTCCTGCGCGGTTTTCGGTAGAGGGCACGTTGATGACATTCCATGCCAGCATTAAGCTACGGATATTCAACGGGAAAGGCAGGTGTGTGGTTTTTTTCAGGGGGGTTGTCTACGATAGGTACGGTCTGAAAATAAGCAAATAATGCACTGACATCGTCATCTGTCAGGCCATGATAGGACGGGTAAGGCATCGCAGGATAAATCTGATGATTTGGCGCCCGACCTTTGCGTAAGGCTTTTTTAAAATCGGCCTCATTATAGTTGCCAATACCATAGCGCGTCGATGGTGTGATATTGGTCGAGTAGATATTGCCAATCGCCGTATCAATCGGCACGCCGCCACTATAGTCTTCACGGTGGCAGGTCATACAGTCAGCGGTAAGCGCTGCGGTTGGCAAGCGCACTATTAGCGGGGCTGACATTTGGTAGGGTTATTCTGTTAGGCAAAGTGTCCATTGGCAAACTGACCGCCTCTGCCATCGCAGCGGTAGAGAGTACGCTAAGTCCAAATATCAATGTCAATGCTGGCATAACGGCACAAAGTGGTTTCATAACGTCCTTATAGTGCTGATAAATCATCCCTCATCGCTCATCCTAATATGCCTGCAATTCGCCAGTCGTGTCTAGCAAAATAACGCAACGTGATATCTATCATTCTAAGTGCTTGAGGTTTCAGTACCAAGCAAGCTAGTGGCTGTGTCGGCATATTTTTTACTGGCGCTTTTGGCTTTTGCCTTTATCGAATCTTTAAAGAATAGCGTCGCAAGCGCACACGCTATCGTCAGTGATAGCAGCATCGAGACCAAAGTATGACTAAAAAAATGATCGCCAAATAGCATTTTATACAGCCCCATGCTCCAGCCTAAGAGCGTGACTATTTTTAGTATTTGATAACGGTGCTTTTTGAGTGTTGGCAAAAAAGCCAATCCATATAAGGAGAATCCTGCGCTGGCGTGAGCGGCAGGAAAACATTTGGCAGGCGTTGCGGCAACCATGTTTTGCCACAGATTGAGATAAGGCAACTCACCGCCAAAAATTACCAAGTCATTCGGGCAGCTCACATGGGTGACGCCTTTTAATGTGGCAATGGTAGCCGGTACAATCGCTAATACCAGCAGTAGATAGCCGATCTCCCGAATTGGTAAAGGAAGCAGAAATTTATCGAATTTACGGCGATGCTGTGAGGCAAGGTCGGGCAAAGGTTGTTGATATTTTATAATTAACACTGCTATGAGGTAGACCGCCAGTAGGATCAGTAGGGCTTTGGGCAAATCATAAAAGATAAACGCATAAGGCTGCGCGCCTTTTTCTAGTAGCCAGTGTCCATGGCTATAAAAAAGCTCACTGATGCGTATGTCTAACTGACTATGTTCAAACACCAACGTAGCGAGGATGGTCAAACACAGTAATTTTAGCCAGTCCCAAGCCATTGAGTGGTTTTCTAAAGTCATGGATACCTCTGGCAATGTATAGTAAGTAAGAACGTATAATAAATAGGATAGCTTCTAGCGTGATTATTGATCAGTGCCTGTGATAGATGTCTTTATAAAAAGACAGACAACGCCATGAGCCATAAAATTGTTAATAGACATAACGACACGAACTGCGCCGCCGAGCCAACATCTTTTGCGATTTTTGCGAGTGGATGCTTGGCGGTTGATGTGTGATCGACGCAAGCTTCGATACCCGTGTTAATCAGCTCAACAATTAAAGATAAAAAAGACGCGAGCACTAGCATCATTTTTATACCAAGCGTAAAAGGCATCATAATGACAGCGGCAAGCAGGACAACATTGAGCCACACGACTTGTCGAAAAGCCGCCTCAAATTTGTATGCTGCCTTAAATCCGTCCATTGAATAGCCAGCAGCTTTTATAATTCGGTAAAAGCCCGTTTTGCCTTTTGCGCTTTCTGCAAAGCTATCAGGCGTGAGCGCACTGTGATGTGCTGCCTGCTTGATAGAGCAATGCTTGGCTGACTCGTCTTCAAGATTAATAGGAGTAATTTTATTCATATAGAATTCTTAATGATCTATTAATATCAAGATGCGCTTTCGGTTTTGCGTGACCAAAAAAACAGTCAAGCAAAGTCGATATAGCCTAAGTATAAGACGAGCGAGATTAAGAAAACGTTAAGAGCGTAAGCAGGAATGAGAATAAAGAATGATTCGGACAAATGGCACAAATGGCATTGCCCGCCAGTTCAGTGGGCAACGGTTAAATAGAAATTGTGGTGATAGTAAGCGAAGTACGGTTATTTATAATAAATAATAAAAGTGCTGCCGCCAGACGGATTGGCTTGATGGGTCAGCTGCCAGCCCATATGAGACATGATGCGTTGTACGATACTTAGCCCCAAACCTGAGCCTTCAACCTTGTGATTGATATCATTTTCTGGTGACAAGGCTGTGCCTGTACCCTCGTCTTGATAGTCATGAGTTAGGCGCTCAAAGCGCTCATACAGCAGCGGCATCATCGCCTCAGGAATCCCAAGACCAGTATCAGTTACCATGATTTTTTCGTCATCGATAGTGACGGTGACTTCGCCATCATCGGTATACTGAAACGCATTTTTTATCAAATTGCCGAGTGCCATTTTTAATAGCTCAGGACGCACATAGGCGCTATATTCTTGCTCAGCGACTATTTGACACGTGACCGTTTTATAGCGCAGCAAATAGGTCAATCGCTGCACCTCGGCTAAGGCAATGCTATTGATAGAAGTTTGCGGTGCATCTAGCTTTTCAGGGGCGCGCGAAAGTAAGAGCAGGGCGGTGATAATCTCAGAGGTCTCACGGGCGGTAGTGCCAATCCGATTGGTAAACTCGTTCAGATGACTGTCTGCTGGTAATTGCGAGGCCAGCACTTCAAAGGCACCCATGATGATGGTTAAGGGCGTGCGCAGCTCATGGCTGACATCACCAGTAAACAGTTGCTCGCGCTTTAGATACTGCTCAAGTTTATGGTTTTTTTCATCGATAGCTCGCGCCAATACGCCCACCTCAGAGGGCAAGTGCGTGAGTTCCGTTAGGTTGCTATGATCCGTTTCGACGGCTTTTTTTAAATCGAGTAAAGGCTTGATGATTTGTTTGGAGGACAAATGAGAGAATATGGCAGCGATAAGCAAACTTAAAATGACCGCCACTTTTAGTGTATCCGCAAATATATCTTCTAAGTTTTCAAAGATTTCTAAAACAGGGTAGTGACTCATCACCATCTCAACCCCTTCCAAGTACGTCAAAATGTAAGTCTGATTGTCTTGTTGATAGGCGAAAAAATGAAGGTTGCCGTGGGTTTTGCCAGACTCACCGTCTATAGTGACAGACTTCTCTTGCACCGTTGCCGTTGCTGTTATTTGCAGGTTGGTAGGGGCACTATCGTAGCGATAGATCTTGATGCCTGGGTCGGCAGTATAAATAGAGCGATCACCGTACTTTTCTTGGCTGATATCAAGCTGCTGCAACAGCCGACCCTTAACCAACTCTTGTTCTATTCTGCTCTCTGCGTACAGAAAAATATTGACGAAAGCCCCGCATAGCAACAGCGCGAATATAAAGTATGACAATCGAAACTTATTGGCTATCGAGTCTATATTAAACATAGTAAAGAGGTACTTAATCGAAGGAGGCGGTTGATATAGTGCGTGATAGTAGACTGTATGAGGTGCTGCTCTCTCAGTCATACTACCGCGTCTTCTGATTTATTGGGATCGATAATTTGATAACCCACACCAGGCACTGTCACTATCATGGTTTTGTCAAAGGGCTTGTCGACCTGCGCCCGCACGCTATGCATATGAGTACGTAGCGCATCACTGCTCGGTATATCTAGACCCCAAACCTTTTCTTCAAGTTCAGTTTTGCTGACGACTCGCGGTGCGGCACTCATTAGGATATGTAATATCTTAAATCCAGTTGGGGTGAGCTTAATCGACTTTCCTTCGCGCATAATAGTATGCTCACTATTATTTAGCGATAGCGCGCCCACAGCGATACTGTGTACAAAATGTTCGTCCTCATGACGACGTATGAGTGCTTTGATACGGCACTCTAGCTCAATCAACGAAAATGGCTTGACCAAATAATCATCAGCACCGCTATCAAAGCCTGCCACTTTATCCAAAATCGTATCGCGAGCAGTGAGCATGAGGACAGGCGTTTTGTCATGCAATTCTTCTCTGAGTTTCTTACACAGCTTGGTGCCATCCATACCTGGTAGCATCACATCGAGCAATATCACATCATAATGATTGCTTGCGGCGAGCGTTAGCCCACTGTAACCATTATGTGCGTTGTCCAGCTCAAAGCCTTTTGGCTCAAAAAACGCATAAATATTGGCCACGATATCGGGGTTGTCTTCAATAACGAGTATCTTATACATGATGTTAACCTAAAAAATAGTGGCTACCTAAAAGATAGTGATGGCTTAAAGGATGGAGCAATATAAAAATGGATTTAGTTATTCACTTTAAAAAAGGTTGGCGCGCCTTTGACCGCATCAGTCGTGATGCCAAAAAAGCTAAGCAACGTCGGCGTAATAAAATCATGTGACACGGGCTGACTGCTCATACTAGAGATACTATCCGCATCGATGTTATTGCTGTCTGGTGACCAAATGACTGCGGGCACGTGCTTTTGAGTATCCGGGGCAAACTTATAGGGCAGACCATGCAAATAAATATTATTTTCACCAAGACTCTCGCCATGATCGCTCATATAAACCATGACTACATCATAATTTTGTTCGTAAGTTTTTAGGGTATCGATCACGTTATTCAAAAAGTAGTCGGTGTACAGAATCGCATTGTCATAGCCATTGATCAAAGACTGGGTATCACATTTTGACAGCTCATTGGTCATACAGACAGGTTTGTACGTTTCAAATTCTTTAGGGTAGCGCTGGTAATAAGCGGGGCCATGGTTGCCCATTTGGTGTAACAAAATAAGCATGTCTTTAGGCGTCTCTTTCGGTGAGCTGCCTGACTTAACCAGTTTATCAAAACCATCAAGCATACCAATATCTCGGCATTCAACATCGCAGTTCGGATTGGTATCAGCCGTTTTGTAGTCCTCAAAAGTGACACGATCAGCCACACCTTTAGAGCTAGAGTTGTTGTCTCGCCACACGACATTGACCCCTTGCTTGCTGAGCGTATCGAGTACGTTTTCATTGTACTTGGCGGTATCGATATCATAATTTTCCCGATTTGCATAACTGAACATGCAGGGCACTGAGTAGGCAGTCGAAGTGCCACAAGAGACGGCATCTTTAAAGCTATAAAGGTTTGATTGCTTTGAGAGTAGTGGCGTGGTATTGCGTGTATAGCCGTTTAAACCAAAGTGATCAGCGCGAGCCGTTTCGCCAACGACGAACACCATGAGCTTGGGTTTTGCAGCGCTGCTGTTTGTAGTGCTACTGGTAGGAGCGACGCGCTTTGCATCTGTCGCATGTAGGGTGAAAGTATCAGGATGGCCCAGCTCATTGACATAGTTTTCGCCAAGTTTGATGGTAGAGTAAATAGGCGTGATTGGGTTGGCATATGAGCGCACCTCTTTATGCTGACGAAAGAAGCTGGCGTACTGGTCACCAAAGGGTAAAAGACACGCCGCGATAACTGCGATAGACAATATCAAGGTAGCTGTCTTTTGTAGAATACTGCGTTGCCAAGTAAAGCGTTTTAGACGAATTTTGCTAATGATAACTGCTGGCAACACGCTCAGTAGCAGCACCCGAATGACCATACTAGGGGCAAACAATCCCATCGCCTCTGCTTGATCGGTCTCCAGACTATTGATCAGCATGTTGGTGTCAAATATCGTCCCGTAAGCATCGGTAAAATAACCGCAGATGGCAGCAGTGATCAGTAGCGCAATCAATACTGGTTTGGCAATCGGACGATAGCAAAGCAGTTGTAATACCAGCCACATCAGTCCAAACAACAAGCCAGTAATAGACAGTATAAAGCCGACGTTTTTGCTAAATGGATAGACATCTAGCACCTGCTCAAAAAAGCCAATATTGGCAGTCGCCACCAAATATAAGGCAACAATGATAATAAGATAACTGAGATTTACCTCATGATCGTAGAGCTGACTCAGATAGCTGTTTTTTTTATTGGCTTTAGGCGCATCGATTTTGGCAGTTTGAGATATTGACATATAAATACTTCTCAACAGAATGGTAGGAAACGTCATTCCTTACCATAACAAGTGTGCTGTTAAGAAGATGTTAAGGTGGCAGCTTTGATGCTGATCCTGATGCTGATGCTGATGCTAGTTTGCGAGGTGTTGAGTGATTTATATAAAATTTTACGGAAAAATTTCATAGATATTCAAATTATTCAGGATTCATGATTCATGATTGCTTTTAACTCAGACTGATTCTTTATGGTAATAAAACCATAGTGCATATCTATGAATTCCTGTTTTTGCCAAGACTGAATGATTTTATTGATGGTTTGTCGGGTGGTACCGAGCATAAAGCCAAGCTCTTCTTGCGACAAGCGTAAGTCTATTTTGATATCGTCACCCATCTGCTTGCCATAAGTACCGATGAATCCCATGAGCATGCTCGCCAGTCGCGCCGATATATTGAGTGAGGTGGCATCATCAATCCAATCAAAGGCTCTACGAATACGCGCACAAGTGATGAGCGCGAGGTGCTTGTATAAAATTGGATACTGTTGCGCCGTTTGAATCACCACCTTTCTGGGGATAGAAATCAACGTAACCTTATTAATCGTCCATGCATCGTGGGTGCGAGGATTATCATCTATGATAGATATCTCACCAAACCATTCGCCACTAGATAGGTGAGCGAGGGTCATGGCATTGCCGCTAGTGCTCACATTGCAGACTCTAATCGTACCCGATACGACAAAGTGCAGCGCCGCATCATCATTGTCACCAATAGCATGAATCATTTGGCTTTTTTGGTATACCTTTAGCACAGCGTTATACGCTAGTAGCGCTTGCACGTCGGTTGGCAAGTCAGCAAACCAAGGGTCGTTAAACGCAGGGCATCAAACGGTGCGCTGCATTTTTTTGTTTTATAAATACCTCAAAACTCCTATCGTTCAACCTCTCTCATTCTCCGTTTTTACAAGCCTTTTTCAATAGTCCAACTTTTATTAACCAGTATCTTCTTTGTCATCATATGTTCACAACTCGGCCGTATTCTTATGCCCATTATAAATAGTTGCTGTGTGTCACAGAGATTGATATCCATTAAGCGATTCATTGATAGCAGTTGATGCGTAGATAAAAGGTGTGTGTATGAGCGTTGCTGGCAGGCTTGGTAGTATCTCTACCCGTATGCTGATTATTTTAGCGTTGGCTTTTTTGCTGATTATCCTCATGGTGTATTTGGTCATTGAAACCCAAGGCAAGCCGCGGATTATGGAAATGACATCAGAGACCGTGATTGAAACAGGCAACGAAGTCATCAACAGCATCATGGTGAGTATCAACCATGTCGATGGGCTGGCAAAAGCAAGCAGTACGATGGCGGGCGGTCTACCTAAAGAGGATGCACTTTACCAAGAAACCTTTGGCAATCTCATGCAACAGATGGATCAAAGAATCGTGGGTGGTGGGGTGTGGTTTGACCCAAATATGTATGCCCAAGGTCAAGAGCGTCAGTCGTTTGTATGGGCGCGCGATGAGTCAGGCAGCATGCAGTCAGTGACGCGCTATGACCAAGTAAGTCAAACGCCCAATGCTTATTATCGAGACTGGTGGTATATTCCAGCGTTGTACGCCAATCATGATCATTGTGTCTGGAGTCGGGCATACATCGATCCCACCAGCAATCAGCCGATGATGACTTGTGCTAAAGCATTGTACAACAGTACTAATCAAGCGTTTGATGGCGTGGTGAGTTTTAACTTATTATTGGACAATCTTGATGCTGCCATGAAGAGGTGGCAAGAAAAAATAGGCGGCTATGTCTTTTTGGTTGATTTGGACAATCGATTTTTGACCTTTCCTGAGCAGTCGCTCGTCACTCAAACCACCGCCAACAATCCACAAGGTGAGATGATGAACGCCAGTCAGTTGGCGGCTATCAATCCGAGTTTTGCGCCTATCGCGGACAGTTTGGGTCGCATTAACGATACGCTCATTGATGATGCCACTGCCAAAGATGAAAGCCGTTTTACCTTGGCGGCGCGTAGTATTTTGAGCACAACCAATCTGGGCAAAATAAGTGAGCAAGAGTCTGAGTTGCTCTCAGCGTTGCTTTTGTTAAATATCGATCAAACTTTCAATTTAGTCGACAGCCATCTGGTCGATACCATCGCTGTGCCCAATGATTTTGTCTTACAGCAGCCAGCCACAGCCTTCGTCTTTCGAATGCCATTTACTTACTGGAAAATGGTGATTGTAAAACCCAATAGCGACTTGCTCAGTGTCGCCAATGCTCTATCCAATCAGCTGATTCAAGCCATGTTGCTCGGCTTTATCCCTATTTTATTATTAACGGCATGGGTGTTCCGTCAGTATTTTACTCGTCCATTACAACGTATGTCGCTTTTGGTGGCTGAGATGGGTGCTTTGATTGAACAAAAACAATATCAAAAATTGCTCGCACATAAGCTGCCCAGCTCAAGCGTGAGCGAAATTCAGATCATAAGTGAGCAGACCAACCAACTGATTGATCGTGTGGTCGAAAACGAAGGCGCGCTTGCCGAAATCAACGTCCATCTAGAAAAACAAGTCGCTGCCCGTACCCAAGATCTACAGCAAGCTATGGATGAGCTAAAAGCCTCACAAGTACAATTAGTGCGCTCTGAAAAAATGGCAACCTTGGGTCAAATGGTGGCAGGCGTGGCGCACGAGGTCAACACACCACTGGGCTATGTACGCAGTAATATCGAACTGGTCGGTGATAACTTGACGCGTTTCGATGAGCTGATCAGCCATACTGACCAGCTATTGCAGGCGCTAAAAGACTCCAGTGCTGACCGAGCGCAAGTAGCACAATTGACGGCTCAAACTCTACAATGCTGTGAAGAGATCAAAGAAGATGAAGTCAGTGAGGACTTGGCCGATTTGATCAAAGACAGCTTGTACGGGGTCGATCAGATAGCTGAGTTGGTGGTAAGTTTGCGCGACTTTTCTAGAATTGATGAATCAAAAGTAAAAGACGTCGATATCAATGACTGTATCACCACCTCGCTGGTCATGGCGCGCAATAACCTCAAAACCCTAGATATTACGACCAACCTAGCGACACTGCCACTGATTCAATGCAATCCTTCGCAAATCAATCAAGTGCTATTAAATTTATTCAATAATGCCGCTCAAGCCATAGCGCCTGATCAAAAAGGCAAATTGCATATCACATCAGCTGTCGATGAGACGCAGTCGCAGGTAGTGGTGCAGGTCACAGATAATGGTATCGGTATCAACGAGCAGGCTTTAGAGCGTATCTTTGAGCCGTTTTTTACCACCAAAAAAGCAGGCGATGGAACGGGTTTAGGGCTGGCGATCAGCACGCAAATTATTGAGCAGCATGGCGGCAGTATTGCAGCGAGCTCAATCGTCGGCGAGGGCACAACTTTTACCATTATGCTGCCAATACAGTCGAAAACTTATGAAAATAAACCCTCCAAAGCCTTATTTGAAGGTTGAGAGACTTCTCACCACTCACCTAAAGAGAGCCTCATGCAAAAACCAAAAATTGCCTTTATCGATGATGAGCCGCGCATTTTACGCAGTCTAAAAATGCATTTTCGCCAGTCGCACGATGTATTTACCACCACGGATGCCACTGAGCTTATGAAATATGTCAGCGAGCACGATGTACAAGTGGTCATCAGTGACCAACGTATGCCTGATAAGCAAGGGACGGAAGTCTTGCGTGATATTAAAGAAGCGTCACCCAATACCATTCGTATCTTGTTAACAGGCTATGCGGATCTCAATGCGGTGATTGACTCGGTCAATGACGGAGAGATTTACCGTTATATCACCAAGCCTTGGCAAAATGATGAGCTCAAAAAGATCGTAAATAAAGCCACAGAGATTGCTCAGCAAACGCAAGATATTACCCAAAATATGAAGCAAGGTGATGAATCTCAGAGTTTTATGAATGCTAGTAGCAAAAGGAATATACTGGTATTAGATGATGATGAGAGTATTTATCAAGAAATAAAAAATCAGTTTAAAAGTACTTATACAGTGAGCTGGGCAAGCAACCTCGAGCAGGCTGCGAAGTTATTACAAAAAAATAAGTTTGGTGTCACCATCACGGATGCGACGCTCAACGAAGAAAATATTACTCCTATTGTCTACGCTCTAAAAAATATCCAGCCCGATCTGATGGTGCTGATGTTGACTGAATTTAAAGACGCTCACATGGTGATTGATCTCATCAATAAAGGGCAGGTATATCGCTGTCTGCCACGTCCTACCAACTTCTCTATCATGAGTATCAGTCTGAACCGCGCGTTTGAGCATCACGAAAAACTGGTACAGCAGCCGATATTAGCAACGCGTCATCATGTTGAAGAAGTACCAGAAGCTGAGACTTTTAATTTTTCTGAAAGATTGAAGGGTTTCTTTGCCAAGTTTAGAGGCTGGCGCATGGTCAGATAACGTATCTTTGATATAGCATTTAAGTTTAAGTAGCTTAGCGCAAAAGTCGCGGTAATTGATTGCTCAAAATTAATACGCCTAACTCTTTAGACGAATTTACTGTGAACACTGACGGTACAGAGTTGGAAGTTCTTTATAGCAATATATCAATATTTCTTATGATCATTATTAGACCGCTAATCACCATTAGTATCAGCAGCATTATTCTAAACTGACTAATACTGATGCCAGCCAAAAAGTGCTTGCCAATGACGTTGCCAATAACGGCACCCAGTCCTAATACCAGACCATACACACAGATCTTGACTGTGAGTATGCCAAAAAAGGCGTAGCTGACGACTTGTACAATACCGACAAAAAAGAATTCGCCGTTTTGGTCGCAATAAGATTCTCTTTTTCTAGACCTGCGTTCATATAAAAAGGGTTAAGAATGGGACCTAGGCCATCCACCAACGTGCTCATAAAGGCAATGAAAAAGCCCACAGGATCCTTTTTATTACAAAAAGTGCGGTCAGTTTGTCTCATCTGCCGTAGAAATGCTGTTTTTTATCTCCAATCATATAGACCCTTATTTGGACAATACCGAACAAGAAAACTTGGTAAAAGTATGCCGCGTTGCTAAAAACATAGAAGGGGACCCTATCGAATATAGAGAACCTTATGGATTGGCAGAAAAATTTAGTTATGAGGTCAATATTATTTAACCATTGGCTATTTCACCATTAGCGAGGGCAGTGGTTAAGTTATGCTCAATAAGCTATAAAAAAGGAGCTGATAATTCAGCTCCTTTTTTCATACTTTTTATCACCTGACTCTATGAACGACCAATGAAAGAAATGGTTGATACATAGAACTGCTTACTTGCTATTAAACGTAATCGTCTGTCCGCCATTACCAGCTGGCGATGCGATAGTAACTTTGCTCGCAAGTATGTCGCCTTTGGCATTGATTTTGTAGCATTCTTTTGAACTGCCTTCAGAGGTGCCACCAGCAAGCATGTTGTCTGAGGTTTCGATACAGAACCATGCGGTCTGATTGCTGTCTCGCGTCAGGGACCAGTTTTGGTTATAGGTTCCTATTTTTTTGCGCATGCTGCTATCGCTATAGACATTTTCAGTAATCAATTTGTTTGAGTCGCCCACCGTCGCCATTTTTGGGATAGTGGTTGTTTGGTTCGAGACCGAGTATTTGCCTGTGCTGTCTGTAAAACCGTGAAATACCAAAGGGTTCAAGGTGAAGTAATTGATAGCGACTGACTGGTCAGTGATTTGATTGTTCACTTTATTGATCGTGTTGATCTCAGTACCTTGTACCTTTTTATTATTGAAAACCATGTAGCCTTTAGGCGTGACTTGAATATCTGCTGAGGCCGTTTGATTGCCGATAGTGGCAACCAAATTTTCACTACGTTGTTTGGTATAGATATTGAGCATGGCAGTCTCAACAGGATACTGAGTGACGATATTGTTTGAGTTGGTGTTACCCATCGTTCCACCGCTCGCACAAGCGCTTAAGCCCAGTCCTGCGGCAATACATAATCCTAATGTTTTCATGATTTAATCCCTCAGTCTATTTGGATGAATACTATTAGTAGCTACTGTAAGTAGCAGTTATTATAAGGAATATCTACTATAATCGAATTTTTTAGCAATGACATCTGCTAACCATCCTAGACCTTCTATTATTACATCACTATAACAACCAGTAATTTTCTAGTGCGTTAAGAATTGCGGGCGACGCTACAGGCGTAACCAGAATCTTCCATCAATTTGCCAAAAATAGCCCCCAAGATAAATAGGGGGAAGTATTTGACCGCAAAGCCGCCAAGACCTTGCATAAAGACTTCAGTATAGATCCCCATCGTTTGGCTGCTCTGTCCACTTAATACCACTGCCAAGATAGCGAGTAGAGGTGCCAAAACTAAGACGCTCACGCCTCGATAGGCAAAATACATTAAGAGGAACAAAGACAACAAAATAGCAAAAATGCTCATGATTTTGATTTCCTTCCATGGAAAATAGGCGGTGAACTATACTTTGTGAAGCGGATCGTCTCTTATAAATAGGATTTAGGTGGTTTACTGTCCAATAAAATTTTATGGACTGTTTTTATTATTTTTTAGTTAAATGGTAGGATAATGCCCTTAAGTATCAGTGCTTTCTGCCGGATCAGTACTTGAGAAATATCTAGTAATGAAAAAAATACAGTAAACGGTTGTTCATAATAGCTATCGTTAGCATGAACTCAATATCACCAGTCCAACGATGAAAAAAAGTGATGAGAAAAGTATAGTGATAGGGTAATCACGTAGAGATAACAGCTTACTTAAATCAAACTTAGGTCAAATAAAATGATACATTATGTATCGTCTTAAAATATAACAGAGGAATAAACAAAGGTCAATCAGCAGACCTTAAGAGTCACGGCGAAGGCTTAATGAGCTACTTTGGACAGAAAGCCGTCATCTTTGAAATGAATGAGCTTAATAGACGTAACGCGCGTATTCAAGCATAAGACGTAATATATAAGTGTGGTGATATCAATGATAAGAGAGCTTAAAACCTTCGTCGCTGTTTGCGAGTTAGACAGTTTTGCCGCAGCAGCTCGGCACATCAACTTGACCCAGTCTGCGGTCAGTGCACAAATAAAAACCTTGGAAGACAATCTAGGGTTATCTTTATTTACCCGTTCTGCTCGTGCCATTACCCTAAACCCGCAAGGCACGCGCGTATTACCGATCGCCAAAGAGATTTTGGCGCTTTATTCAACAATGCAGTTGTCCTCAGATACCGATATTGCAAGCTATTACGGGCAGCTTAGGATTGGCTCGATAAACTCCGTACAAGTGGGTATCTTGCCAGAGGCACTAAAGGCGATTACGTTACTTGCCCCCTTAATGCAGACGGAAATTGTCCCCGGGCGTGCCGTAGAGTTATTTGAGAAACTAGAAGTTGGGGAGATAGATGCGGCAATTACCATACAGCCAGCATTTGCCTTGCCAAAAGATATTGTCACGCAGTCCATTATGACCGAGCCTTATGTGCTCATCAGCCCTAAAAAATGGCCCTTTCATAGCCTCAGACAAACGCTTGAGCAGCATCCTTTTATCCATTACACCTTACAGTCCTCAGCAGGCGCAAAGATAAACAAGTTCTTTAAACAACAGGACATCAAGGTAAATACGATCATGGAGATTAATGATCTGGATGCGATCGTGCGCATGGTGGAGTCGGGGCTGGGGGTGGCTTTGATTCCGTATGCTGGGCTATGGATTAGAAGTACGCCGCCCGTTCAAATTCACCATTTAGGGGATAACAGTTTGGTGCGCGAAGTTGTATTGGCATATCGTTATACCGATCGTCAGCAGCCACAAATCAATGCTCTAAAGCAGGTGTTGGGGCTGTAAGTGAGTCAAGAGTCTTATAAACCTTTGTCACTGAAGCTAGGTTTTTACTTTCGGCACGTATAATTAGCGATTAATCCACTTTTTCAACCAATAAGCTTTCTCATAAAATTTTTCTTGCCATATAAATTTTTTCCAAAAGAACTACTGTAAAAGTGCTCATTCTTTTTTATAGAACAACCTAATCTGTCATATTTTTTATTAAGCAGCAAAATTTTTGGGGCTGAGAGCGAAATATTTGCGTTTTTCTTGTACTAAATTCTCGGTTACGATGGCGCTCATATTGAGTAGCGCCAAGACAAAACACTTAACAGAGTCATTTTTGTCGGCCTACTTCTTAAATCTCTCTTATGTCTAAGAAGTTATAAAAATATGGAAAATACAGATAACCTTATCGATAATAAAGCCCATACTCGCATTGAAAAAGATTTATTGGGTGAGCAAGCCGTTCCTGCAACCGCACTATACGGAATCCAAACCCAACGCGCCGCGCAAAATTTTGATATTACTGGCATGCCAATTAGCCATTTTCCTGATTTGATCAAAGCACTGGCAATGGTGAAAGCGGCTGCTGCCAAAGCCAATTATCAACACGGTCTACTCAGTGAAGAGAAGCTTAGCGCCATCACTGATGCGTGTAGCGATCTGATACAAGGCGAGCATCATGAGCAGTTTATTGTTGATCTCATCCAAGGCGGGGCGGGCACGTCAACCAACATGAATGCCAATGAAGTGATTGCCAATATTGGCTTAAAAAAGATGGGGTTTGAGTATGGTCAGTATAGTCATCTCCATCCTAACAATGACGTCAATCGCTCTCAGTCGACCAATGATGTCTATCCAAGCGCGGCACGTTTGGCGATGGTATTTGCGGCAAAACCACTGCAAGAGGCCATTATCAAGCTACAAAACAGCTTAGCTATCAAAGGTAAAGAATTTAGCAGCATTCTAAAAATGGGTCGTACTCAATTGCAAGACGCAGTACCGATGACGTTGGGGCAAGAGTTTAACGCTTTCGCCAGTGATCTAGGCAGTGAAACGGCGCGAATCGAAGATGCTTGTTTACAGTTATGTGAGTTGAACTTGGGCGGTACGGCGATTGGTACGGGCATCAATGCGCCCAAAGGTTATGCCCGCTTAGCGATTAGTGAGCTCGCGGATATCAGTGGTCTGCCAGTGACGCTCTCTGAGGATTTGATCGCCGCCAGTGCCGATATGGGTGCGTTTATTACGTTTTCGAGTGCGCTCAAACGCCTAGCTATTAAGCTGTCTAAATTGAGCAACGATTTACGTCTACTGTCGAGTGGACCGCGTACGGGCTTGGGCGAGATTAACTTGCCAGCGATGCAACCTGGCTCGTCTATTATACCGGGTAAAGTCAATCCTGTGATTCCTGAGGCCATGAACCAAGCTGCGTTTCAGGTAATGGGGACGGACATGACGATTACCATGGCAGCAGAAGCAGGGCAACTGCAGCTCAATGCAATGGAGCCGCTGATTGTTTATAACCTACTAAACAATGCGCGCCTGTTAGAAAAATCGATTCGTATGCTCGATGAGCGCTGTATTCAAGGTATAACCGCCAATAAAGCTCGCTGTGCGCAGCATGTCGAAAACAGTATCGGTATCGTGACAGCACTGGTACCACATATCGGTTATGAAAATGCCAGTCGTATCGCAGGAAATGCGTTGCTGAGTGGGTCAGGCGTGGCGGAGCTGGTCAAACAAGAAAAGCTGCTCAGTGATGAGGAACTTGCAGCGATTTTATCACCTGACACGATGGTCAGTAGTATATAGATTTGTGCACATAAACTGGATTGAACAAAGCAAAAAAGAGCGATATCTATCAACGGATATCGCCCTAATTCTTTTAAAGTGTCGTATCTTCATCGTTTTGATCACTATGACAGCGATGTGATGAAATTAGACAATTATTATCGCTTAGACCCTCGACCTTTTGAGGGGCGTCTGCCGTTTGTAGTGGGTTTACCATTGCCTGCAGCGTTTTTGCCACGACTGGACGGACGCCCATCTCTACCTTTAGAACCTGCTGGCTTTCTGGCATCATCCTTGGCGTACTTATTGCGCCCCTTTGCAGTACCTGCTAATTTTGCAGAGGGTTTTGACTTTGATTGAGCGTCAGTACGCGGTTTTTTTCGTGGTGCATTGCGCGATTTTTTGCCCGAATGATTGTCTTGCGACGAGGATTTTTCTACTGCCTTTAGTAGGGTCGATAGCTCTGTTGGTGTCAGGTCTCGCCAGTCGCCGACAGGAAGCCCCTTAAGGCTTACATTCATAATCCGCGTACGCTCAAGCTTGACGACCTCATAACCAAAATGCTCACACATACGGCGGATTTGACGGTTCAAACCTTGAATGAGTGTGATGTTAAAGACGTTGGGTGCTACCTTAGTAACGGGACATTTTTTTGTCATCTTGCCCAGCATTGGCACGCCACTCGCCATACCCTCAATAAAGCTATCCGTGATTGGCTTATTTACTGTGACCAGATACTCTTTTTCGTGGTTATTGCCAGCACGCAATACTTTATTGACCAGATCACCATTATTGGTCAAAAAAATTAATCCTTGAGAGTCTTTGTCCAAACGCCCAATCGGAAAGATACGTACCGAGTGTCTCACAAAATCGACAATGTTGTTTTTTTCAGAGCTTTCCGTGGTGCTGACAATGCCCACTGGCTTATTTAAGGCAATAAAAATAAAATCATCAGGCTCGCGTGGCTCAATCAGCTGTCCGTTGACTTTTACTACGTCTCCAGCAGCCACTTGATCACCCACCGATGCACGCTTGCCATTGATGTATACATTACCTTGTTCAACAAAGCGGTCAGCATCGCGTCTGGAACAAATCCCACTTTCGCTGATGTATTTATTGAGACGAGTCGAGGAATTGTTATACATAAAGCACCGTTTTACCTGATAAAAAGCTTTTTTGCTAAGAAAAAAGCCTAAATTGAATGGTTCAGTCGTCTTGTCATTAAAGCGGCGACTTGCGTTTTTACAGTCTAACGCTTACGTTCTGTAAAGCACTTTGACCACATGCCAGCCAAATTTGGTTTTTACCAAATGAGGGGTGAAAAGCTCACCGTTGAAGCAGATTTTATCAAAAGGTCCTACCATTTGGCCTTTTTTGAACTCACCTAAATGACCGCCTTTTTTGCCTGATGGACAGGTTGAGTATCGTTTGGCCAGCACATCAAATGCTGCGCCTTTTTTGAGCTTGGCCATAATATCTTCTGCCAACTCTTTTTGTTTGACTAAAATGTGCAATGCGCTAGCGGTACGAGCCATCGTATAAACCTTTCATAGAGTATCAATTATCGGGTCATTATATCATTACTTATCTTATTTTAGCTTAGTTACTAACCTTTTTGATTCAAAGGTTATCTAAGATTATTTAAGCCAATTTCTTATATTTGAAGCCCGTGTTTTCTATTTAATATCTCTTCTTTACAAAATAAAAAGGTTAAAGCTGATGCCAATCTTCAATCGCCTTGTGTCCAATTTCTAGTCCCACATCATAGCTATAACGGATTTTGGCTTTATTTTTGGACAATCGACTCGCCATGTTTTTTAAGTCGGGTGGACAAATCTCTAAAATTTTCTGTGATGATGGCGTCTGTAAAAATTGTACCGAGTCGTTGTAGCGTTGGGTTCGCGTCAACAAGCTTTGGGCAAAACCATATCGTTGCTTAGTATAATATTTAGCCAATAGCTGATCGCCTTTACTGCTTGCTTTAGCGTAGTTTTGCGGGCGAGTACGTATGACCATGAGCTTATCAATACTCTCTTGCCCAGCCGCCCACTGTACGGGCAAAGCATCTGCCACACCACCATCAAAATAAGGCTCACCAAATATCTCGACCGCTTGGCGGGTCAGCACTGGGATAGAGCTTGATGCCCTTAATCCATCCAAAATATTGTCTTTAGCCGCTTTGATGTAGGTTGCTTGTCCTGAAATAGCATGTGTTAACACCATGTAAAATTCAGCATGATTGGCAAATAACTGTGCCTGATCCAGTGGATATTCTTGCTCCACTATATCCCACATCCACTTTAGATCCAGTAAGTCACCGCCTCTAAGGAAACGGCCATAATGAATAAATTCAGATCGAAGGGAATGATCCAAGTAAATATGCAGGGTGCGGCCTTGTTGTGCGGCCAAATAGTTAGCAACGTTAGTTGAACCTGAAGAGACGCCCACACACAGATCAAAAGGATTGAATTGTTGTTGTAAAAAGGCGTCTAAGACACCACTGCTAAATGCGCCACGCATGCCGCCGCCTTCAACCACCAGTGCTTGTCGATGTTGTTTAACCATGGAAAACCTCGAATGACGCTCGCAAAGTATACCTACAAGTACACAAAACGAGGGGATAAAAAATGTTTATAAATATAGTCGATACTAGGGAATTATATTTTTAAGCCGTTCTAAACCTATTTCTTGGATATAGACTGTAGTAGTCAACTAATTTAGGACTAATAAGAGGTTTTGATTAAGGTAGCGTCTCTCTGTCTCTAATGGTGTTAAAGAGTTGTTGAAGCTGTGCGGTCTCACAGCTTGATAATAGCCCCAAATATAGTTAATGATAGCACTTGATGCTTCAGCAATCTCTTCGTAGCCGCCCTTTAGCATCCACTCCGTCTTGAAGCTTCTAAAGAAGCGTTCAGTTGGGGCGTTGTCCCAACAGTTTCCTTTTCAGCTCATACTTTGAACCATACCGTGACAACTTGCGACTGACTCAGCGAACTGTTTGCTGGTGTAATGCGTGCCTTGATCAGAGTGAAACAGCACTCCATTAGGCTTGAGTCTAGTCTGATACGCCATCTGTAGCGCTTTGGCGGTCAAAGTGCTATTGGGAGAGTCTGAGACACTAAAGCCCACCACGCGCCGTGCAAACAGGTCTAGAACGACAGCCAAGTAACACCAACCGCCTTTGATACGGACATAGGTTACATCACCTGTCCAGACTTGATTAGGCGCTTTTGGGCTAAAGTTGCGATCTAAGATATTGTCATGGGTTTTGTGTTCTTGATCAGCCTGCTGTTATTTATGCGTCTTGAGCTGACAGCTCATTAGTCCCATGCCTTTTATAAACTTAGACGCTAGGTAGCGCGTCAACTGAATCCATGTTCATTCCACAGTATGGCGATAATGGTACGAGCGCCAGCCGATTGCTTTGAATCGTTGAATATCCGACGTATCAGGGTTTTTAACTTAACGAGTTTATATCTATAGGCTTAGATCTTATACCATATAGTTAGATTACTATAAAATCGATACAATAAGATTCAACGTTATTTTTCGCAGCCTCTGGAGACGCAGTCACAGCAAGCAAGAAAAGTAGCATTTAATCGAGCGCGTTTCCTATGCTGTATCAATTTTATTGAGGTTCTACTATAACTTGAATTCTCGGGTATATGCGCGGCGTTTGGTCGTCATACTAATTATCCTCTTTGGGGTAGTATAACCTCTTAAACATGGGCCGATTTAATTATGTCGCTACAAGATCTTGGCGGTCATAAAAGTTGCCCCAACGCTTATAATTATTATCCGTTCTCGACTTAGGGTTATAAGGAATGGCGATGTATGTTTGAATTTTATTAGTGTCCTAAATTAGTTGACCACTACAATTTTTTACTTACAACACGCAACCTTTTTAACACACGTTGATTATAAATCTTGTTTTTCAAGGTGCTAATCTAATTGAGTAATACTTAGCTTAGTTAACATAAACCACTGTTTCTAATAACTTTCATCTTGTATTATCACAGATTATAGTTTATCGAGATTTTGCAAGCTTTACTTAACTGGAGAAATTATGCGTGCTTTAACTTACCACGGTGCTAAAGATGTGCGAGTGGACAATGTCCCAGAACCTAAACTGCAAGAAAAAGATGATGTTATTTTACGTGTGACTGCAACTGCAATTTGTGGCTCAGATTTACACTTATATCGTGGCAAAATGCCTGCAACCGAGGAAGGTGATATCTTCGGTCATGAGTTTATGGGTGTGGTTGAAGAAGTAGGATCTGAAGTCACTGCTGTTAAAAAAGGCGATAGAGTTGTTATTCCTTTTGTTATTGCATGTGGTAACTGCTTTTTCTGTCAGCATGACCTAATGTCCGCTTGTGAGACTACAAATACAGGCCCAGGCGCTGCTATTAATAAAAAAATAATTCCGCCACCGGCTGCTTTATTTGGTTTTAGCCATTTATATGGTGGGATTCCTGGTGGACAAGCAGAATTTGTACGGGTTCCTAAAGGTAATTTTAATCCGTTCAAAGTAAATGGCTCACTGTCAGATGAGAAGGTTTTATTTTTATCAGATATTTTACCAACTGCTTGGCAGGCCGTGACAAATGCCAATATTACTAAAGGTTCAACCGTAGCTATTTATGGTGCGGGTCCTGTGGGGTTGTTATCAGCCGCTTGTGCCAAAATGTTAGGCGCTGAGCAGATCTTCGTGGTAGATCATAATGACTACCGTTTGCAGTATGCCAAAGATACGTACGGGGCTATTCCGGTTAATTTCGATAAGGTAGATGCTGCTGAATTCATCATTGAACAGACCAAAGGACATCGCGGCGTTGACGGTGTTATTGATGCGATTGGCTTCGAAGCCAAAGGCAGTATGCTAGAAACAATAATGACCAATTTGAAAATTGAAGGGTCAAGTGGTGCAGCTTTACGTCAATGTATGGCAGCTGTGCGTCGTGGCGGGGTCGTTAGTGTTCCTGGTGTGTATGCAGGACCCATTCATGGTTTCTTATTTGGTGACGCTTTTGATAAAGGGCTTACTTTCAAAATGGGCCAAACCCATGTACATAAGTATTTACCACAATTATTAGAGTATATTGAAAATGGTGATTTATCACCTGAAGCTATTATTACTCACCGTATGAATTTGTCTGACGCTGCTAAAGGTTATGAAATTTTCGAAAAGCGTGAAGAAGAATGTCGTAAAGTCATTTTAACTCCTTAATTTTTCAAATTTACCCTTTACTTTTAACATTTAAAGGTTAGGTCATAGCTGCTTTAACGAGATTGTCTTAAATAATGGTTATCGCTAAAGCAGCTAGTAAAAAAATCTTTGACTTGCTTTTCTCTGCACACGGCAAAAAAATCATCCCCCAACCGATTTTCATGGGTTTAGGGATTAAAAAAACTAACTAACTGTCTTAGATGGTCTTAAAGCTTAGAAGTGTAAAGCAAAATAAACTTTCTTATATTTATCAGGATCATTTTTATTAGCTACAAACCCTTTGCTAACCAACTTTACCGAGTTAAATGTTTCACCTTCATCATTAGTTATCATAACAATCAAGTTTTGATCCCCAAAACTTTGGAGTTCTTTAATCAGCTCTTTAATTGTCTTAGTTCTATCTTCCCATTGCACTATACCCAAAACATAAAACCTCTAAACGATAACCTAGCTATCATTTGACTTTTTTTGATCTTAAATGATAGTAATATCTTGCTATTATCAATGAACATCAATTATTAAGTCTAAGTAATAGAGGGGCATTATGTCCGTTCGTATTTATGTGAGAGTCAGCACTAAGGACCAAGACGCTACTAGAGCATTAATAGATTTGGTTGCCTTCAGTAGCCGCTATGGTGATAGCTATGTTGATTACGTTGAGCACTTCAGTGGTACAAAGCTTGATAGACCAGTATTAGCTAAATTGCTAAAGGACGCCGAGCAAGGCGATATTTTATTGGTTGAAAGCGTGGATAGGTTAAGCAGGCTATCTCAAGATGATTTTGCGATTCTAAAGCAGCGTATTAAAGATAAAGGCTTACGATTGGTGGTGGCTGATCTACCAACCACTCATACGATGAGTGACGGTATGACAGGTGAGATCCTAAAAGTGATTAACGATATGCTGATCGATTTATTAGCGACCATGGCAAAGCTTGATAATGACAAGCGTAGAGAGCGCATTAAACAAGGATTGGCCAACAGTGGCTATAAACCCACTGGTAAGAAAGCCAATACCGCAAAACACAATCGTATTAAAGCATTGGCCAGTCAAAACAATATGACAAAAGAAGAGATCGCTAAGGCGGTTGGTGTTGGCGTAGCTACCGTTTATCGTGTCTTAAAGCAGGTTAATAGCTGAGGTGTTTTAAATATCGACTCAACGTGACCTTTGGGCTTTATCTAAAGGCATCACAACGTCATATAAAAATCGTTTTAATGCAATAAGGCGTGATAATAATCATTATATTGCATTCATAATTGTTTTTACGCAAAATAGCTTATCTATAATCGATTGAGCCACTCATAATGAATACCCCCATCTCAGATCCTATTGGCGCAGCATGGCTTGTCCGTTATGCCAGCATCGAGCTGGTTTCCCTTTTATATGTCAGCAGTAGTATCGGTGGACGCAGACAAACCTATCTATCAGCGGGCTAAAGAGCTAGGAGAAACGCCTGAAAAACGTTCACAGCGTAGTCAGCATGACGATTTCTACTTTAATGAGACTAAACGTATTTGGCAGGACAGCAAATGCCGTTACGGTGCGTGTAAAGTCTGGCAGCAGATGAAAGCTGACGAGTTAAAGGTTGCTCGGTGTACCGTAGAGCGATTAATGAAGCAGTATGGCCTACAAGGCATCTGGCGTGGCAAAGGCAAGATTACCACCAACAGCCGTGACGACCAAAAACGCGCTGATGACTTAGTCAATCGCAACTTTAGCACTTATCGTCTTAACTAGTTGTGGGTTGCTGACTTTACTTATATCAAAACAACGTGCGGCTGGGTCTATACCGCTTTTATCATTGATGTGTTTGCCCGCGCTATTGTGGGCTGGAAAGTCTCTAATCGTATGAATACTGATATGGTAATGGCGGCATTGAACCAAGCAATAGCAGATAGAAACCATCCCAAAGATATCATTCATCATAGTGATCGCGGGACTCAGTACTTATCCATTCGCTATACTTCTAGGATGACGGATTCTGGCGTCATTGCCTCTGTTGGTACCAAAGGCGACTCTTATGACAACGCATTGGCTGAAACAGTCAATGGGCTTTATAAGTCTGAGGTAATACATTATTTAAAAGAGAGCTAGACTGGTGGGAACGGTGTTGAACTGGCAACCCTTGAATGGGTCGATTGGTTTAACAAAACCCGTTTGCATAGTAAAATTGGTTATGTGTCGCCTTTTTAGTTTGAGAGACGATACTATGATAGTCTTAGTGAGTCAGACAAAGCTGACTGACTCAGGCAATCCACTCTCCGATATAGTCGGGGCGTTTCACTCAAAAAATAGGAGCTTATAGCTCCCATTTTTATGTTAGCTTGCTAAGTCTCTATGTTAATTTGAAGAATACTTCATCATAATATCCGAATACAGCTATATTTTTTTGATTTCTACAATATCACTTGATTCAATGAGCGATTGGATATTACCAAATAAACTTTGAATATAATCAGAGGCCATATGGATATCTAAATCCTCCCTGCTACGCCATTCTTCTAAAAAGAAATATTCACTCGAGTCATTTTCGCTAATATAAAGCTCATATTTCAAGCACCCTTCTTCTTGAAGCGTAGGCTCTATTACACTTTTTAAAAGCGCTTCTAACGTCTCTTTTTGATCTGATTTTGCCTTAAAGTTCGCAATTATTGAAATAGTCATTATTTCACCTTGAATTTGTTTTAGGGTTTGTCCCTATTTTAAAAATGGTGATAAAAATGAGATAAATCGCAGGCAAACAAGGAAAATAACGCAGGTAATATCAAGATATTGGTCAGCTATTTGACACCGTTTGCCAAAGATTTAGCCATTTTTAGCCCATTTAGTCATAAACGCTTGAATTAGGGACACGCCCTAGAAGTTTTCTAGTACAATTTTGCCTTTTGACTTACCTGATTCAAGCAACTTATGCGCCTTCTCCAAGTTTGCAGCGTTAATTTTGCCTAGATTTTGGTTGAGGGTACTTCTAATTTTTTGCTGGTCAACTAATTTGGCAACCTGTTGCAACAGATCACCTTGCTTTTCAATATCATCGGTTTCATACATTGAACGGGTGAACATCAATTCCCAATGGATAGAAATAGATTTAGTCTTAAACGGCATAATATCAAATGTTTGTGGATCATCGATCAATCCAAGCTTGCCTTGTGGTGCAATCAGAGAAACTATTTGCTTGATATAGGTTTCTGTATGATTGGTAGAGAATACGTATTTTGGTTTTTCAATGCCTAGTGTCTCGATTTGTGCATTTAAATCTTTGCTATGATCAATGACATGGTCGGCACCAAGTGATTCCACCCATGATTTCGTTTCTTCACGTGAAGCTGTTGCTATAACGGTCAGATTTGTTTTTGCTTTTAGGAGTTGAATAGCGATTGATCCTACACCGCCTGCACCACCAATAATTAGAATACTGCCAACTTCTGTTTCTGAAATTTGAAGCCGATCAAACAGCATTTCCCATGCCGTTATTGCAGTTAATGGCAATGCTGCTGCTTCTGCATTAGATACTGTAATTGGTTTAAGACTGATAATTCGTTCATCGACTGCTTGAAACTCAGCATTACTACCATCTCGGGTTAAATCGCCAGCATACCAAACAGAATCTCCTACTTTAAACGAGGTAACTTTTGAGCCAACTTCAATAATTTCCCCAACGGCATCCCAACCTAAAATACGATCGTCTGCTTCAGACGAATTTTTTCTCACTTTGGTATCAACTGGATTCACAGAGATTGTCTGAACTTTTACCAGTACATCACGCTCTTTAAGCGTAGGCTTCGCTTTTTCAATATCTACCAATGAATTTTTAAAATCATCATGGTTGTCTATAACATACGATACGGCTTTCATAGATTTGTCCTCAACTTTAAAAAAATATAGGGCGTGTTGAACATTCGACCATGGCACTGACAGCGACTATTTTTTAGGCGATTCGATGTTAAAAATAATAAGTTTAGTCATTCTAAGCGCTTATTTTTAACGATGAAGCGGCAAAAAAGAGTCCTGTCCCCTGCTTTTATCGTTGGGGCTGATGCTAAAATTGCCCCATACTGCGTTACAAATCTCGCTAAGGCATCTGCATTATCGTCGCTTTGTGCCTTGTCTGGAACAATTTTAGCGATCAGCAGTGCCTATTTGCGAATGTTCAACACGCCCTAGTAAAAATGGGAGCGAAGTGCTCCCATTTTATGTTACTCAATAATTAAAACTCTTGGCTCGTTGGGCGCAAAACAATTTCATTAATATCTACATCCGCAGGCTGTTCAATTGCATAAGCAATTGCTCGAGCGACTGAGTCAGCTGGTATGGCTTGTTTGTAGAAATCAGTAACAAACTCTGAACTCTCTTTATGAGAAGAACCGAATTTTAGTTCTGACTCAATTGCACCAGGCTCAATAGTAGTCGTTCTAATTGTTTCCCCAACTTCATGACGAAGGCCTTCAGAGATGGCTCTTACAGCAAACTTAGTACCGCTATAAACCGTACCTCCTGGACTAAATACTTTTACCCCTGCAACAGATGAGAGATTAATAAAGTGTCCAAAGTTTTGTTTTTGGAAAACAGGTAGGGTAGCTGCTATTCCATAAAGAACACCTTTAATATTAATGTCGATCATACGATCCCATTCATCAACTTTTAGCTCACTTAATGGTGCAATAGACATTAATCCAGCATTGTTTACCAATACATCGATTTGACCAAATGCGCTTAATGCCTTTTCAATAAGTGCTTGCACTTCATGTGGTTTGGTTACATCCACACCAATAAATTCAGCTTGACCACCTTCAGCACGAATGTCGTGAACAATAGCCTCTAATTTTTCAGTACGTCTAGCACCAATTACAACCTTTGCACCTTTTTTAGCAAGTAAGCGAGCAGTAGCTTCACCTAAACCACTACTTGCACCAGTGATAACAATAACTTTATTTTCTATATTATTCATACAAGTAACCTTCAACCTATTTGTCAATCATATTTGAGGGTTAAGTATTACAGCCTTGTTAGGTATAATAAATGAATAATATTATCTTTCAGAATTCCTATTTACGGAATAATTACTATAACACAGGATTGGACATGCAGAACAAATTGGAAATGATGCGTATCTTTTGTGTCGCAGCAGAGTCTCGAAATTTTAAAGAGGCAGCAACTCAGCTGGGTATTTCCCCACAGGTAGTGACACGGGCAATAAAAGAGCTAGAAGAGCAGCGCGGAGAGATTCTGTTCTACAGGAGTACTCGACAAATTAAAATTACTGCTGATGGTGAGCGTCTGGCAAAGCAAGCACGTCTTGCGGTGGAATCGATCGATGCTTTGCTTGTAAAAGACACCAAGGAAAAACGAGATGAAATGCGTGGGACTGTCCGTCTTACTGTGTCGTCTGTGTTAGGGCGTAAAGTGGTAGTACCTGCACTAGCAGAATTTGCCATACGTTATCCAGATATTGTCGTGGATTGTGTGCTAACAGATTCACACTCGGATGTGATCGATGAGCGGATAGATATCGGGATCAGATTTGGATTTTTGCCGGACAATCGATATGTGGCAAGGGAATTGGCTAAAGTGAAATTTTATTCTGTGGGTACGCCAGAGTTAATTGATAAGGTTGGAATGCCCAAAAAAATTATTGACCTTGATAAATACCCTCTAACAGCACTATTCGATCATAAAACAGGGCGTTACTGGCCATGGACATTCACCGAAAGTCGAAGCTTTACGCCATCAAAGCCCCGTTTTATTACAGATGATCTAGAAGCTGAATTTCAAGCTATTCTCGCTGGAGTTGGATTTGGACACATGCCTGGATTTCTAGTTTTGCCGTGGCTTAGGAGTGGTAAGCTCATTCATATACTTCATGAGGAAACCTCTCCCGTTTGGCGCCTGTATTTATATCGTCCACAGCGGGGCCCGACACCTTTGCGAATCCGAGCATTGTTTGATTACTTAGTGGAAGTGCTGGGCCGTATAGAAACCTAAATTAGATAAGACCATCATGTATCTAGGGCGTGTAGAACATTCGACCATGGCACTGACAGCGACTATTTTTTAGGCGATTCGATGTTAAAAATAATAAGTTTAGTCATTCTAAGCGCTTATTTTTAACGATGAAGCGGCAAAAAAGAGTCCTGTCCCCTGCTTTTATCGTTGGGGCTGATGCTAAAATTGCCCCATACTGCGTTACAAATCTCGCTAAGGCATCTGCATTATCGTCGCTTTGTGCCTTGTCTGGAACAATTTTAGCGATCAGCAGTGCCTATTTGCGAATGTTCAACACGCCCTAGAGTAACTACAATTTTTCCTATTTGCTGATTTGATTCAAGATAGCGCTGAGCGTCATGCATGTCCTCAAAGTTAAAGCAACGGTCGATCACTGGACGAAGATATCCTGCACCTATACTGCTCAGAATAAATCGTCTGGCTTGCTCCCTTAGAACAGAGTCATGGAGAACCTCAAGGAACAAAAAACCTCGCATGGTTAAGCTCTTGCGTAATGCAATTTTAAGGGGAAATGGTGTGTTCTCCGGGCTAAGTGCACCATGCATAACCATAGTTCCTCCCACAGACATCGCTTTTGCAATCTGTTCAATATGTGGCCCTCCTACAGCATCGAAGGCGACATCAAGATGTTCTCCACCCAAACGTAAAACAAGCGCCTCATACAAATCTGGTTCATCTTCACTGGCTATAACATCTTTAACACCGAGATCCAGTAAACGTTGCTTTTTCTCTATCGTCTGTGTACTTGCAATGACCTTAGCACCCGCTGCTTCAGCTATCTGTATCGCAGCTAGTCCTACGCTACTTGAAGCTGCTGTGATCAAGATCGTTTTTCCTTTCGATAATCCACCAGCATGGATGACACCACCCCAAGCCGTCAAATACTGCATCCAGATTGAAGAAGCTTCTTCCCAGCTTAAACTGTCGGGTTTGTGAACTAAAAAATTTTCTGGAATCAGAAGCTTGTCCGCATATGTCCCATATTTGGCTAGATTGTCAGTCGGAAGAATCGATACTGCATCTCCTGGAGAAAATTGGCGTACACCTTCACCTACCGCAAGAACTATGCCTGCTCCCTCATATCCCAGACGAGAAGGGAATACTGCCTTTTGAATATAAGTACCACGCCGAAACATTACATCGGCTCGGTTGAGTCCGATCGTTTTCATCTGGATTAGAACTTCTCCTGCGGCTGGTAAAGCAACAGGAAGAGTTTCTAATGTCAGAACATCTGTATCTCCAATACTATTGAAGCGCCAAGTCTTGGCCTGAAGTGCGTTAAATGACATCGATAACTACCTTAATATTGGCAGAGCGATCTTGAACAGCATCATGAGCCTCAATCGCTTGGTCTAGAGTAAAATGACGAGGATCAACAATAGCACGCAGTTTACCTTCCTCAACGAGACGAGTCGCGGTCTTAAGGATATCACCATGATGAGAACGGCGATTCCCTGTTAACGTCGGCATTAGGACGAATACGCCAGACACTGTGGCACACCGTAGAGATGAATTCGCTAAGTTATGATTGCCAAATGCAGCACAGCTGGTGATGTGGCCATAGTGAGTCGTCATGGAAAGTGACGCTTCGAGTACTGGACCCCCCACAGTGTCGTAAACAATGTTAAAACCTTGACCCTCAGGGCTTGCAGCAATAATGTCATCGGAAGATGCTGTTGTGTAATCGAGAGGTGTTGCACCGAGTTCTGAAATCAGTGATTGATCAGCTGTACGACCAGTCGCCCAAACATTTGCATCAAGTGCTTTTGCAAGCTGAACCACCATATAACCAACGCCACCAGCACCACCTTGAACCAGTACAGTTTGCCCTGGTTGGACCTTCGCATTATCCACTAAACCTTCCCAAGCGGTGAGGAACGTCAATGGTAGTACTGCTGCCTCGCGCATAGAGATATTCCGTGGCTTTAATGCGATCAGATCAGCATCTACTGCAACATATTCTGCTAAAGATCCTTGAAGACCACGAACGCCACCTATCAGACCGTAAACTTCATCTCCGACGTTGAAGTGAGTGACACCTTCACCAACAGCAGTTACAACCCCAGCCATATCCGTTCCCAACACGGCAGGAAGCTCTGGCATAGCATATGGTGCTTCACCAAGACGAATTTTATAATCAATAGGGTTTACACCACTCGCATGAATACGTACTAGAACTTGCCCAGCCTCTGGTTGAGGTATAGGGAGTTCTACACGTTTAAATTCATGATCACCAAAACTTTCTAGGATAAGCGCATTCATCATCTTACTCATAGTTGTTCCTTATTCTTAACTGGGGGATGAGATGCACAATACCAAAGTAAATTAATCCAATAAATGATATTTATAGGATTTAATAATTCCTAAATAATGAATAATAAATATTATCTGCTCACTAAAGAAGTGGGGTTCAGCAGATGCTTACCAAAAAAAAAGAGATCTACACAGACCTCTTTTTTATTTGGGTTTAATACGTGAAATTATTGCTGAGTGCCATCTTCATTCAGAATTTGCCCTGTGTGCTTTGGTTTAATTAAAGGTGCAGTCGGACGCGGTCCTGTATATTGCAAGCCGATACCAGCATAGACATCATCTGCTGCAATTTCAGCCTCTACCATGTCAAGGTAGGTCGACCAAAGTGCATATCCTGACAATATCTTACACACGTTGATATTGTTAGCCTGTAAATATTATTCAATTGAATAATCACAATGTAAATTATAATGCAATAAAATTTAACTCGTATTTGGGCACTGTATTTTTATAGTGTTTTTACCTCTACTCAAGCCCTTCTCAGAACAAAAAAACTATGTTTGTTCGTTGAGAATCTATTCTTATTACGTCAGCTATTGTCGTTTTTGAATTTCTACGTATTGTTCCTACTGCTTATTCTCTGCATAACATAAGGAGGTTACTGTTCTAATCTCTGCATATCTCTGGGGAACGTATGAAGCATACTACTTATATTCATGAGCACTCAAATTGGACTGAATGGCAATGGTCGGACAAGAAGCTATTGCCACTCGTCAGTCGTGTGCGGATATTACAAGGCCGTTTATTAGGAAAGCTACTAACACTAGGGTTCGATCTGAATGTTGAGGCGCAATTATTTGACGGCAGGGGTCAATAATTCTTATCATTTACTTGGTTATTAAGTGAAGGAGCCAAAAACAACCACCCCTCCACATAGCCTTAATTCAGTCCATTACTCCTAAAATAAAATGACACAGTAGATGAATACTTGTCCTTATAAGATCTGACAAGCCTCATCAAAGTCTAATCTTGGCAGACGGCTGTATAACTGGTCCTCTTGACCATAACCTATATTGATGAGCAGGTTTGAAGTCCAATTACTGTCTTTAAGAAAAATTTTATCTACCAGTTCATTATTAAATCCAGACATAGGGCCGGTGTCTAAACCCAAGGCTCTACAAGCCAAGATTAGATAAGCCGCTTGCATAGAACTGTTTCTAAACGCCGTTTCTTTTATCAGTTCAGGACTAGAGTTAAACCATGACCGGGCATCCGTATGTGGAAATAATTTAGGAAGCTCTTCATAAAACTCATTATCATAAGCGACAATAACGGTGATAGGTGCTGTCATTGTTTTTTCGATATTACCTGAAGATAGTGCTGGTTCTAAGCGCGCTTTAGCATCATCAGACTTCAGAAATACAAACCGTGCAGGTGAACAGTTAGCCGAGGTAGGCGCCATTTTGACCAGGTGATAGATCTCTTCAAGTAGTGCATCTGGTACGTCTTTTTTTTGCCAAGCATTAAAGGATCTGGCTTTACCAAACAGCTGATCGAGATCTGCTGAAGATAACGATAGGGAGTTAGTCATAACATTTCCTTATTGATATTAAATTTTGGATAAGAATTGAAGAATTTTGCTATTGGTTGGGCAGGTCTCTGTGATTGTGCTGGCATGGCCACCCGTCACCATTAACTCAAACTGTGCATTTTGCATATTATTGGCCAAAGCCAGACCGCGTTGCCAGGGCACCAACACATCATCAAGATTGCTTAAAACTAACGTTTTATTTTTGATATGCTTAGCGTTTATCAGGGGCTGATAAGACTGCAAGGCTTTTAATCTCGTTGAGACGTTTTCAATGGGAGTAAAATTAGCAATAGCTTTATCTTCTTTTTGCGTGAGTGCCTCTATGTTGTCTGAGATCCATATAGGCGGGTATAAAAATATCGCTTGAGCACGTACAAATGCCTCTACACCTGTATCTTGTAGTAAACTGGTTCGCATACGAAAACATTTAATAGTGTGAGGATCTAGGCTTTCCCAACCATTTAAGATGACCAGTTTATTTAACAACTCTGGCGCTTTATAAGCGATTTCCATACCGATAAATCCGCCAAGTGCGTGACCGACGAAATGACAGTTAGAAAGCCCTTCTTGTTTTAAGATTTCAATTAATTGATCCGCTAAATCTTGCATAGAATAGTCATCGGGTAAGAGATCACTATCAGGTGATACCCCCTCTTGTTCATAGCAAATCACATTGTAATGCTCGGTAAAACTCTCAATTTGAGGTGACCAAAAATCAGCATGCCCGCCTAAACCTGAACTAAATACGACCGTTTCTGACGTGTCGTTCTTACAAGGATATTTTTCAACTAACATAGGGTTTCATCCAATTTTAGTAAAATTCAAATTGCGGTAAAAATATCTAGTAGCTTATAAAATCAAGTTAAATTAAATCTACTAAATCAATTCAACAGTACGCTCATCGCTTTCATCATAGTCATATGCTACGGTTTCTTCGAAATTTTCGACAGTTTCTTGAGACTTAATATATTTAATTAACGCGTCTATGGTGCCGACCTTTAGGTTGTGAGTATCGGAGAATTTCATCAGATCATTTCTCCGAGCCATTTCACCATCTTGGTTGATGATTTCTACAATAACCGCAGCAGGCTCCAAGCCAGCCAGTCTCGTTAAATCGCAACCTGCCTCAGTGTGACCGGCGCGTTCTAAAACACCGCCTTCTTTAGCCACTAATGGAAAAATATGACCTGGGGTTACGACATCATCAAAAGTAACGTCTTGAGACACCGCAGTTCTAATAGTATGAGCTCTGTCTGCCGTTGATATTCCGGTACTTACGCCTTTTGCCGCATCAATGGAAACAGTGAAATTTGTACTATAAGGTGCTTGGTTGTCTTTGCACATGAGAGGTAGTTTTAATTTTTTGCAACGCTCGGAGGTCAAGGTCAAACAAACCAAGCCTTTGGCATGTGTAATCATAAAATTGATATCATCAGGCTTGGCTAAAGTGGCTGCCATAATCAGGTCACCTTCATTTTCCCGATCCTCATCATCCATGATTATGACCATCTTGCCAGCTTTAATATCTTCAATGATTTCTGGTATTGTATTGATATTCATAAAATCCACCATTTGTACTTATATTTGCTTTTGTATGTTGTTATGTAGAGCCTATTGTCAATTAATCACATGCTCTACATAACCTCCTACTTTTGATACGGCTGCATAGCTACTTCATAGAAATAGTGGTATTTACGCCTTCACTAGCATCCTCATCAAACCAGCGTGATATCACCGTTTTCGTCTGCGTATAAAACTGTACCGCTTGCTTACCATAAGGACCTAAGTCACCGAGCTTACTCGCTCTAGACCCTGTAAACGAAAACATCGGTAGCGGTACTGGAATCGGTAGGTTGATACCTACTTGTCCGACATCGATATCTTGTTGGAACTTGTGTGCATGGGCGCCAGACTGGGTGAAAATTGCAGTGCCATTACCATTTGGATTGGTATTGATAATCTTAATGGCTTCCTCAAGCGTGTCGGCATACATAATGCATAATACAGGGCCAAAAATCTCTTCGGTATAGCAGCTCATATCAGTGGTTACATTGTCCAAAATAGTTGGTCCAACAAAGTTACCTTCTTCATAACCTTCTACCTGACAACCACGACCATCTAGTTTGATAGTTGCCCCTTCGTCTATCCCTGCTTGAATTAAGCGCTCGACACGGGCTTTGGCTTGCTTAGATATTAGCGGACCTAAGTCTTTATCATCCTTTCCAGCAGACACTACCAGCTGTGCTGATTTTTCTACAATCTCATCGACCCACTGTTTAGACTCTCCAACCAATACCACGACAGACAGTGCCATGCATCGCTGCCCTGCTGCACCAAATGCTGCGCCTGCTAACTGGTTTAAACTCTGCTCTTTATTAGCGTCAGGCATAATAACGGCATGGTTTTTTGCACCCATCATACATTGCACACGTTTGCCAGCCTGACCGGCTCGATCATATACGTGCTTACCCACTGCTGTTGAACCTACAAAAGATATCGCTTTTATATCAGGGTGATCGCACAGCGCATCCACTGTATCTTTACCACCATGAACCACATTTAACACCCCTTTTGGTATACCTGCCTCAAGCGCCAACTCGACCAATCTCATGGTAACGATTGGATTTTGTTCAGATGGCTTTAAGATGAACGTGTTGCCTGTGGCGATGGCCATTGGAAACATCCATAGCGGTATCATGGCAGGAAAGTTAAAGGGAGTAATACCTGCACAGACACCTATTGGCTGCTGAACGGTGTACATATCAACACTACTGGCGACGTTTTCAATGTAGCCACCTTGTTGCAAGTTACCGATACCTGATGCGTGCTCTACGACCTCAAGACCTCTAAATACATCACCTCTAGCATCTGCCAGTGTCTTACCTTGTTCTTCAGTCAGTAGCGCTGCCAACTCATCCATATTTTCACGTATCAGTTGTTGATACTTTAGAAAAACACGGGCCCGTTTGCTGATGGGTGTGACACGCCAACTCTGAAAGGCCTCAGTTGCCGTTTTGATCGCTTGCTCGATTTCCTCAGGTGTTGATTGTGGTACCTTGGCGATCACTTCTTGTGTGGCTGGATTAGTAATATCAATCCACTCTGTGGTATTTGATTCGGTAAATTCGCCATTGATTAATTGCTGTACGCTGCGTGGTTCTGTATTCATGACACGGTTCCTTAAGGTAATATCAAGTAGGGATTTAAATTTATGGACTAAGTTTTAAGAGCGGCTCTGATGTAGCGATTTCTCTCTCAGTGGTCACGCTCATCTCTTTTTGTTTGTTTTTAAAATTGAAAACGAGGTTCATAAGAATGGCTAAAAAAGTAGCAGTACCAATACCGCCTAAATCAAAGCCTGCAATGTTTAGTGAATAGTTGCCAGTACCTAGGATTACTGGAACAGCGGCTACTAACATATTGCCATTCTTACTGAAATCAATTTTTGCATTCATCCAGATACGCGCACCAGCGATCGTGATTAACCCGAAGACAACGATTGAGGCACCGGTCAAAAGAGGTACTGGGATGGTGCTGACCAAGGTGCCAAACTTAGGAGATAAGCCCAATAAGATTGCAAAGACACCTGCTATGACAAAGACGACTGTAGAGTAAATTTTGGTCGCGGCCATCACGCCGATGTTTTCTGCATAGGTCGTCATACCAGTACCGCCTACCGAGGCTGAAAGCGTGGTACAAAGGCCGTCAGCGAAGAATGCTCTACCCATATAAGGTGAGATGCTTTTGCCAGTCATGGCTTCTACTGCTTTAAAATGTCCAAGGTTCTCAGCGATCAAGATGATAAAAACAGGGGCAATGACTAATATGGCACTGGTCTCAAAGACAGGAGAATAAAGGGTTGGAATACCGAACCACGCGGCATTTGCAATTGGGCTAAAATCAATAGGCTTGCCCATGCCTAAGACATTCGTTAATAGGAAATAAATCAAATATGCAGCGACCAGTCCTATTAACAGTAACAAGCGTCTGACCATACCTTTAGTAAATACGGCGACTGAACAAATACATAATACGGTAACTAATGCCATCCACGAGTCAAAGCTATTGCCGATGACGCTTTGTATGGTGACCGGCGCTAAGTTCAACCCGATAATCATCACAATGGATCCAGTAACTACAGGTGGCATCAAATTCTCAATCCACTCTGTCCCTGTTTTCATCACTAGCAGACCCATCAATGCGTATAAAATCCCGCAGACGACGGTACCTCCCAGCGCAATACCAATATTTGGATTGATACCCGTGCCGCTATAGCCTGTTACTGCTGCGACCGCTCCGATAAATGCAAAGCTTGAGCCCAAATAACTGGGTACGTGACCGCCCGTGATAAGAAAGAAAAGTATCGTACCTATACCAGTAATAAGCATCGTTAAGCTAGGATCAAAGCCCATCAGCAAGGGAGCTAAGATTGTCGCACCGAACATGGCGAATGAGTGCTGTGCGCCTAATACCACACTCTTACCCATCGGCAAATACTCATTGATACCTACCGGTGTCGTTTCTAGGTTTCCAGTGTAGGGACGCCATTTAACAAACCATTTATCCATTTTAAATATCCTTAAAAAGTAGAGGGATGATACTTAGTTCGTGCACTTACTCAATTGATGGTAGCCTCGATTGAAATAGATGAGACTTTCACAATCAGGCTTGTGTTTGATATCCAATACCTCACAAATGAGAATATCGTGAGTTCCTACCGAGCTAATAAGCTTAATCTTGCAATCAAAAGAGATACTGGCATCCTCTAATACAGGCGATCCTGTTGACAGCGTAGACCAGCTGCCTTGCTCAAACCTTTCTTCTAATGCCTTTTTGCCGCCGAACACACCGCTTAAATCTTGGTGTTCAAGACCAAGTGTGTTGACGCATAGCACCATATTTTCTTTGAAAAATTTGTATACAGACGCGCTTCGGTTTAAACACACTAATAGGGTTGGCGGTTCGTCAGTGACACTGCACACCGCTGAGGCGGTAAACCCTGCCCGCCCTGCTGGACCTTCAGTGGTAATAATGTTCACGGCAGCAGCTAACTTACTCATCGCATCTCTAAAAGACTGCTGTATGTCGGTCAAGTTTCCTGCCGTAGAAGTGAATGATTCTTTAGACTTATGTTTCATTAATGAGGATTGCGTTGCTTGGCTTTCTTTAATTACTGTATTCATCTGTCATTTCCTTTTAAACAATATTCCGCCACATGTGTAGTCAACTAAAACGCCTTACTACAGTCCAATGCTAGGGGGTTCAATGTCAGGTAACTTTAAATTCACTAACTGCAGTTTTTAAATAGGCTGTCTTATCCAACGTGTGCTATGGACGCGATTTCAACTAAAGCGTCTGGTTTTACCAATCCACATTGGATACAAAATCTTGCTGGTTTTTCATTGGGGAAAAACTCTGCATAGACTTGATTGACCGCGTCATAATCTGCCCAATCTTTGACAAATATTGAATTAAACGTCACATCATCCATATCGCCACCAGCGGTTTGAATAACGTTTTGAATCGTTGTTAATACATGGCGAGTTTGCGCGGCGGCATCACCCACATGTACGACATTGTTGTTTTCATCAAAGGGCAAAGTGCCTGATACATAAACGATGTTATCGGCCTTAGTTGCTGGGACATAGGGTGCCAATGGCTTGCTGGTACCTTCAGGTATAATCACTTGTTTAGACATATCTACATTCCTATTTGATTTAAGTACGAAGCGCTTGGTTTAGGCTCCTAAAAAGCCAGATATCGAAAAGATTAAGTATCTAAAAAACACTGCTGCATGCTGGCAACATCAGACACCCAACCAAAAAAGGTTTTTACGTTATAGAGTGTGGCCTCATGAGCTTCTACTGGTCCTGCTTGATAACACGCGTCATCTAACAAAACTCCAAAATACTCAAGGAAGAACCCATCTCGAAGCGTCGTTTCAACACAGACGTTGGTCGCGATACCAGTGAACAGTAGATTGCGTATGCCTCGTGACCGCAATACGCTATCGAAGTTGGTATTCGCAAAGCCGCTATATCGAGGTTTGTCTATAACGATGTCTTGCGGCGCAGGGGTAAGCTCGTCGACCAACTCATAATCCCAGCCCCCTTTTGCTAATAAAGTTCCCTCAAGTTCAGGGTTTTTACGCATGGTTTTTAGGGCATTTGATTTGTGATAATTAGGCGATCCGCTACCACCAGCCTCTACATATTTGTTGTCCCAGCCATTTCTGAAATAGATGACTTGTATGCCAGATTGATGTGCAATATCTACGGCTTGCTTGATTTTATCAATAACAGGTTTGGTTGACGTCACATCAAACCCAGCCAAATCCAGATAACCACCTTGACTGGCATACGCGTTTTGCATATCCACGACGATCAATGCGGTTTGCGATGGATCTAATTTGATAGGTTCAGGCAACGACTCTAAAACGGGAGAGGATTGTTTGGTAAAGTCTGCACAAATAGTATTAACCGAATTCATATCTGCTCCTTTTATTAGGCTTCGCTCATGGCTTGGCTGGCCACTGGGGTATCAACATTGATACGGCTTTTCATCAAAGGTTGAATTTTGCTGCCAAAATCTTCTACGCCTTGCACGAAATCATCAAAGGTCAATAAGACGCCATCCGTACCTTGTACTTCAGCGATTTCGTCTAACATGCTGGCAACATTTTCAAAGGAACCGACCAGCGTACCCATATTGATATTGACTGGTGAAACGCTTGAGGCCATATGACGAATATTGGTATCTTTGCCTGAGGTTTTGTCCTTACCACCTTGCGACTGCAACCAATCAATGGCTTCAAAGTCCGCACCATCATTGTATGATTGCCATTTTTCCTGCGCTTTTTCATCAGTCTCATCTGCAATGACCATAAAGAGGACATAAGTGGGAACATTGCGGCCTGTCTGATCTGTATGTACTTTTAAGCGGTCATTAATACCAGCGTAGGCAGTTGGCGTGTTTAGCCCTTTACCAAAGACAAAGTTATAGTCAGCGTATTTTGCAGAGAACGCCAAACCTGTATCTGATTGACCCGCACAAATAATCTTCATATCCGCTTGTGGAATAGGCTTCACCTGACAATCATTCATCTGAAAGAACTCACCCTTCAAATCAGATTGGCCTGTCGCCCAAAGGTCTCTTAGGATTTGGACATATTCAGATAAATACTCATAGCGCTTACCAAAATAATCGTCGCCTGGCCACATGCCCATCTGTCCGTATTCTGCTTCTTGCCAGCCAGTCACGACATTCAATCCAAAGCGTCCGTTCGAGATACTATCAAGCGTCGATGCCATTCTGGCTACGATTGCGGGCGGCATCACTAACGTTGCTGACGTGGCATATATTTTTATTTTGGACGTGACTGCTGCGAGTCCTGCCATTAAAGTAAAGCTCTCAAGGTTATAATCCCAGAACTCAGTCTCACCGCCGAAACCGCGCAGCTTAATCATTGAGAGCGCAAAATCAAAACCGTAATGCTCGGCACGTTGCACAATTTGCTTATTAAGCTCAAATGTTGGCTTGTACTGCGGCGCGTTTTTTGAGATTAACCAGCCATTGTTACCAATCGGACAAAAAATTCCTATTTCCATGAGGTCACCTATAGATTTCGAGAAAAAAGAAGAAAAATATAAAAGAGATGAAAATTCTTTTATGTTTTTATTAGAGCAAAACTCATGCCATGTAATTTTATTTATATTTATCAATAACTTATATTTTTTTTACCCTAAATTTTTTAGACCATATGGTTTAAAAAAATGTATAAAAATAGTGCGGACTGTTATAAAACGGTGCGGTTTGTTATAAAATAGTGCAGAAACACTTGAGTAAGGAATTTTGATGGTAATCTGAACAGAGTGAGTGAAATCAGTGGTAAAAAGGACGCTGGTGAGGATTGTCGCTACGATTAGTAATCCATAGACAATAAGGTGTTGATCGCTGCTGAGCGATCAATATTGGTCAATAAATGGCGCTTGTAATTAATTATCTTGACCATTTTTAAATTGAATCAATGATCATCTAAAATTAGGTTTACACGACTTTATAATGAAGGACATGACAGTGAAAGACAGCGTGCTAAGAGAAGAGGCAGAAACGAGTTCAAAAGTACTAAAGAAAAAAGCACATATCATCAAAGCTGCATTGATCGTCTTTTCACAAGAAGGACTAAATGGGGCACGAATGGAGAGGATTGCGGAAGAGGCTGATATTTCTAAATCAAATATATTTTATTACTTCGACAGTAAAGAGGTTCTGTATATTGCTGCTTTGGAAGCGGTGCTGAGTGAATGGTTGTCCCCTTTGAGCAATATTAACGTCAACCAAGATCCAAGAAATGCGCTCAAAACTTATATCGAAGAAAAATATAAGATTTCAAAGAAATCACCTGCAGCATCGAGACTATATGCATTAGAGATTATGCAAGGAGCGCCTCACTTAATGGGGGTGCTGAAGGGGCCTTTAAGATATTTGGTGCGAGAAAAGGTGGCAGTGATTGACGGGTGGATTGCGGACAATAAGATTAAGTCCGTTTCTGCGATCCATTTAATTTTCCATATTTGGGCAGTCACTCAGCACTACTCTGACTTTTCTACGCAAACTGAAGCTATTTGTAATCATAGTTTAAGAAATAAGAAATTCGCTAATGATGCGTTAAACACTAGCATTCAACTTCTTGTAGATAGTTTGATTATATAATTTGATATTGGTGTCGATATCTTGCATTTCTATACCGCCTTTGCTGACATAGTTATTGAATCCCGTTTGTAACGTATAGTCAATCTTGGTAATTGCTCCGCCTATGAGTGTGGTTTTGCCACCATTGACGGAGAGGCTAGAGCCTGCGTCTTTTAGATCAAGATCAGCATTAAAGCCCAGGATCTTCTGCTTGCTATCGTAGGTAGCGATGTCTTATTTTGAGATACGAAAAAAGCTACGATACATAACGCATCGTAGCTTTTGATTACTATTCAGAACTTTAGATCCTCACTTTAAAAAATTTGGGACTGGTCTATTATGTTGATAAGCGCACTCGATTCAAACATAAAAAACTTGTGTGTTTTTTTACTTTTAGGTGTTTGCATCTTAATGTTGTTAGCGCCATTATTTTCATGGAAATACCAACCTTCTAAGTCACTGACTAAAAGATTATTAATAGCACTCTTTCTTATTCCATTTTTTTTATATTTTTTATTTGATATGTTTCATACAAATGATATTCAAAAAAATAATATTTTGCTCTTAAACTTTGACAAGTCTACGGAGAGTATCTTGCTTAGCGATAGTGACAATACAGAAATATCGAATGAGTATGCATTTGCCTCTGATCTCATTCATGTCGAGAATAATGACAAGGGAAAGACAATAGAAAAGAGAAGCAACAGTAGTACTTATAAGGTGTTACCTGTTATAGAGAGGGTAGATAAACCTAGTGAAACCGAAAGAGATATTTTTTAATTTCAGTTTTTAGTAGCTCTGAATCATAATAGGTTTAATATGACTATGACCAGCTGACTTTTTCAAGGTTTGCTAAAAATGCACCAAAACCCTCTTTTGCTCGAGCTTGCAATCGACTACTGGTCAATACACGGACGCGATTGCTCCAAGTAATCGTATAGCGCCGTGCTCTAAATCTATTGACCAGGTCCACATCTTCATGACAAGTCAAAGGCGCAAAGCCACCAGTGGCTAAATAAGCGTCACTGCTGAAACTCAGATTTGCCCCATGAATATGTCGGTGCCCCATCTTGTCTTGATAATGCGTAATATAAGCTTGTTGTGTTTGTGATGACAAATGCCCCCAGTTATTGATAGACACCACGCCGCAAATCATATCGGCCCTCTGCTGGTCAAGATGTTCCATTTGCTGCACTAACCAATCCATAGGCACTGTTGAGTCAGCATCGGTACAGGCAAGCCATGTTGCCCCATGAGCAATTGCATGACGAATGCCAAGATCTCTCACTTGTCCCACGCACTGATAATAACAGCATAAGTAATCAAACCCTGTCGCTTGGACAATTTTCAATGTGTCATCAGTACAGCTATCTAGTACTACCAGTACAGAAGCAGTGAAAGTTGAAGGTAACTGCTCGATTGCAATCTGTATAGACGCCAGGCACTGGGCGATAGTCTCTGCTTCATCATGAGCAGGAATCACAATACTAATTTTCATAATATCTACCAATCCCGATATAATTTAAGATTATTTTTGGTTTTCTATATTAAGTTTTCTTGCATAGCAACTGACGTGGAAGAACGTTGCCAAATATCTAGTAAAAAATCGCTATCTATCATTTGGCTCTGGTGGTTAAATGAGTGCTGATTTTTGTTGTTGTTAGTAAATACCTGATGTAAACGCTGATGTACGCTTTCACCTGTCATTGCAAAACCATCAATAGCATAGCGCCAGTGGCAGCACAGCAGAGTACCATTTAGGGCAAGATTGTGTAGTGCCCAGTTGATGACCACATCAATATCACTGGATGACAAATAGTATAAAATCTCACTAATAACGATTAAATCAAAGGGTGGTTGATTGATCGAAGTATTTTCTGATAGAGGTTTCCTCTGTTCCAATAACTCTTTTAAAGAAAATAGTTTATCGGGAACAATACCTTGTATGACTCTAGCATGAGGTAGTGCTGCTAAACGCTCTTTAGCAAGTTTCACTGCTTGATGGTTGCCATCGATACTGATTAAATCCTGACAACGATGAGCCAATAACTCACTTAGTACGCCATTACCGCAGCCCAATTCAATCGCACGTTCATAGTGTGGTTGGGGTAGTAGCGCCAAGCAAGTATTACGTTTTCGCTCTTCATACCAACGAGTTTGATATTGCCATGGGTCGGTATTGTCATTATATAATTCGTCAAAATATGAATCCGAATAGGCGCTGTACTGACTAGAATTAGCCAAGCTTTCTTTAGAGGTATGGTTCATATATATAAACTTCCCAAGGTTGGCTGATTCGAGTAATCGTTTGCTTAGTTAGAATGGGCGAGTTGCCTGTACTTACATCTTCAGTAGTTTGGCTTTTGAAGCAATGGATAGCATCGATTTTTTTCTGTAAATGTTCAGGCGTTAAATCCATTCTCACGGCATATTGCCAAGGGATACGACTGTCATCAGGCGTTGCCCAATGCCATGCCCATATCAGTACTTGATAGCAGGGCAGGCGATTTTGTTTGGCAAATGAGGTGACCACGCGCCCTGTGGCTTCGTGGTCAGGATGCCCGTCTCGTGCGAAGGTGGTGACTAAAATATCGTTAGGCTGGAGGATAGTCACTAATTTCTGACGAAAGAGAGCTTGTTGCGCGAATACATCCCCATCTGTTAAATCTAAAGCAAGTGTCGTAACCTGATGGCTCACATCCAACGTTTTTAGAGCTTCAACACTTTCTTTTGGACGGAGGGTGTTAAGCTGTTCTGGAGAATAAATCTTCGAGTCGGGATGACTTTGGGTACCATTAGTTACGTGGATGAGAACTATGGGATTGCCGTTATCTGCTAGTTGCTGCAATAATCCACCACAGCCTAATATCTCATCATCAGGATGCGGTGCAAAGATACAGACGCGTTGATGGGAGTTAAAGCTTGTCTGAATATTTAATTGAGGCAGTTTTCGTAATCCCATCCAGTTTTGCCATGTGTCTGGACTAGTACCAGATCCTTCAATAATACGGTCTCCTACGATTGGATGAGGATATCGAAGCAGGGTAGTAGACTTAACGTTATTATCTTTAAAGATAAGCTGTATGTTCTTATCTAATTCTATAGCTGCCATACGTTTGCCTGTCCATGAGTTGAATTGCTGTGTAAAAGGTTGGTCAACTCACCAATTTTTTGTAAGTCGAAAGCACCATGACTTTGTCGAATAAACACGGGAAGATCTGCTGATAGTCTTGCAAAATGAGCATTACGGCAAAATGGTGCGGCTCCCAATGCTTGACCCACTATCTCTACTGTATGGCGAGCGACTTTTTCAATTTGGGCTCTCAATTGACGTATAGCAAGCTCATGGCAAAGTGACGGTTCTGTGTCTATCAGATCGGCGGCGTAATAGAGATATTGTTGAGTAATTGCCAATGCAGTACCAATTTCACCTAAATACATGGCCTTGTAGTCATTCGGTTTTTGCTGATAAGCAGTGGTCAAATAGCTTGCTAGGCAAGCTGATGCGCCATACCAACACGCAGCAACCCCTGCAGCCCCGTGCCAAAACCCCGCACGATCTAGATAGGCATTCTCTTTTCCAACCAAACTCGCTGATACGCCACAAAATTTCACAGTAGCTGTATCTGTGGCTTGCATTCCTACTGCCTGCCATTCACTATTGTTAATTTCAATACCTGCCTGATGCATGTCTATAATCATTAGTTGTGATTGATTATTGCTATTGCGATAATTAACAAGGGCGTAATCTACCATGCCAGCTCCTGAACACCATGCTTTGTGACCAATGGCCTTTCCTTGCTCATAACGTAGAGGGTCGGGATGGCCTTCTGCTGCCCAAACGGCCCATAAACCTTTGGCTACCTTGCCATACCCAATTTCATTCAAAATACTTAAAGCGTCTAAATGCGATTCAAACCATTTGACAATCGTTAGATCAATACTTGCAACATACGCCAAAACTTGCCAGCGTATTAAAGTATTTGAAAGCCCGCTATGCTCAGCCATACCGCTTGCGGGATGAGGGATATCTTTGCTATAAGACACTAATATATCTAAAATTTTATGGCGTAATGCAGCGGTAAGATTAAGCGTACTCATTGCTTGGGTGTCAGTAGCTATTATTTTATCGACAGCGACTTTAATATCTTTTAATAAATCGTTTTTTATATTTGTCGATCGCATCAGAGTCTCCTAGTTATACTTATGAGTCAGACATTTGAACATTGGCGGGCTCCATGCTACTTATTTGACTGCTGCTTTCATTGTATAAATCATCCAAAAAACTCTGCTGCCAAATCTGCAAATTGTCTTTCTGTAGTCCTTGCAATAATGACCGATAACGAGACTGACGCTCTTCCAACGGCATCTTGAGGGCCGTTTTTAAGCCCTCTATCATGCTTTGCGGCTGATGGGAATCTATGATGACGGCAGCCTGCATTTGTTCAGCGGCTCCAGCATAACGGGACAGTAATAAAACACCAGGATTATCAGGATTTTGGGCAGCGATATACTCTTTGGCCACCAGGTTCATACCGTCTTTAAGCGAGTTCACCCAACCGACGTTACTTTGCCAAAACATCGTCATCAATTTCTCATGGCTCAATGCGGTTTCGCTATAGTTAATGGCTTGCCAATTGCTATTCTCAGACAGATATTGCTGATTGATGTCATAGACCTCTTTTTTGACATCATCGTAAAGACTTTGATACGTCGGCAAATCTAAACGACTAGGGCAGGCGACTTGTAATAACTGCAGGTGATTTTGATACGATGGATTTTGCGCTAAAAAATCACGATATGCTGCAAAGCGTTTTAACAGCCCTTTTGAATAATCAATCCTATCAACTGCAATAATCTGTTGAAAAGTAAGGTTTTTACTTTTATAAAGTGGGGTGGAGTGCAAGGGGATAGCGGAAGATAAGTGTTTAACCTGCTGCTGAATTTGTGTCACATTGACGCCTATTGGATAAGCATCAACCATTAAAGCGTGCTGAGATTTCAGCGCTAAATTGAGCGTCATTTTTGCTCTAGTATAGGTATAGGGCTGAGCAAAATTTCGCTTCATGTCTAACACATTTATCGGTGCGCTTGCTACAAGCTGGTCCTGTATAAAATGGTCTTTTAAGTAATACTGCAAGACATTCAAGCAATGAGTCCTGTCTTGCTGAGTCTGCGTACCCAACAAATCATAATGGGCCAAGTGATTAATGACCTCAGAACTTTGTTCAAGCGATTGCCAAAAACGTAATGAGGCAAATGGAATATGTAAGAAAAATCCGATACGATTGGTGATACCTAGCTGTCTACAATGATATGCCACGCTTAAAAAGTGATAATCATGAACCCAAATCACATCGTCAGGCTTAAGGATTTTCTTTAATTGTTTGGCAAAAAGCTGGTTTACGTCTTGATAGCCTGCGTAATCTTGGGATTTTTGACTGATTAAGTCGATTCGTTCGTGCAATAGTGGCCATAAGACATTGTTAGCGAAACCACAGTAAAATTGATTATATTGCTCAGTGGTAAGAGCTGTGGTCATATAAGTAATACAAGTGCCTTCACCTGTCAAACTGGCTGGCTGGCTAGTAAATGAGCCAGTAGAACCGTTAGCATTATCACCGCTCTTTACGACTTTACCGTTCCAACCCATCCAAACCACTGAGTTCCCTATCAATACGTTTTGTAGAGCTACTGCCAGTCCGCCAGCCATCGGTTTGTTGTCGAGCACCTTAACCCGATTTGATAAGGCAATTAAACGACTCATAAAATTGACCTCAACTTTTCCTTAATAGTGAGAATTGACTTTTATTACTCCAGATAGTGACCTATCACGTGTTTGGCAAAAACTTAGAAGGTTACGGAGTAAGTTTGTTACTTCCTTAATATCGTTGACATAATAATGAGCACAGGTCGACTCCCTTCCTACTTTAATGCCTAGCCCTTTTGGTGGTTGTTCTAAGCCTTCTACTATCTTTTTTGAATCTTGTATGGCTCTGAAACCGGCTTCATCAGTAATATCATCACCAATAAAAATTGCACAAGTATCATTGCTAGCTTTGTTCATTATTTTGCCTAGTAGGTATAGAATGGCAGTCCCTTTATTTACACCTTTTGGTACCGCTTCCCAAACATATTTTCCAGGTTTTAACACCCAATCAGGATAGGGTTTTAATACTTCCTTCATCAGGCGATAAGCCTCATCAGCCAAAACGGGATTCTTTCTGAAGTGTAAAGCGACGGAATAAGGTTTACTTTCTACGAAGAAGTCGTCATAGAGGGCACAAGAGCGGAGGATATCTTGCTTTATTTTATCTAGTTCTAAGGTATCAATAAAAAGCGTATTTACCTCATTCAGATCTTCGTCTTCGAATTTACTAAAACTACTATTTAATGCTATTTCTAGACCGTGAGTTGCTGCAATCGGTAACTCTATAGGTGCCAGTAAACTTCTAGCTTCAACAAGACTGCGACCCGTTACAATAGCGACTACAATGCCATGTTTTTGTAGTTCCCGTAATATACTTAAAGTTGAATATGGTACGATGCTATCTTTAGGGTTTAGTGTAAAATATGAAAGCGTACCGTCTATATCTAAAAATAAATAGCAATTTTTCTGATGTTTTAGATAATCTACTAGTAAATTCGGTTGCATATATATAGGGTGACTTTCCATACTAAAAATAGTTCCTGAAGTAATACTTCCTTATATGTTTTTTAGCTTATAGATTCCAAACGCTTATAGATAAAAATTGATAATCAGTAAGTTTTTTAATAATATAGTCATAAAAAAAGCCAAACATTGTCAGCTTTTATAGTAAAATTACTAGACTTTTGTAATTAATTAAATTTATTACACAGTTTTATTTTTAAGTTAAGGCTTATTTAAAATACTGTAATAAATTTTATTTTAATAGCCCGATATAACTATATTACTTAAAAAAGCTATTAAAATTTAACAAAAACATCTTAGTCGGCATATGTATTAATATTGGAATTCATTTAAAGTAATAGTTAAGTAGAAATATTCAATACCATAATTAATGGTTTATCTTAACTTTATTAAGGATATTAAAATGAAGACAACAATCTCTAGCCATTCACTTCAAAGTAAACTATGGATGGCATTACTGGTCAGCGTTGTAGGACTTAGTGCTTGTAGTAATGAAGTGGAAGAGACTCCAGATAGTACGATGGACACGACTGAAGCTACTGCTGCTGAAGTAGGGACGGACTCTACTATGGGTGAAACAACCACGGATATGGACATGGCCGATACAAACAGTCCTATGGATCCAGCTGGTACAGCCACTACCGACACAATGATGGATAGTACCACTACCGATGAAATGATGGATGGCTCAGTCACTAGTGATACAACAATGGTAGACGAAGACAATACGAGTTTCAATCAAGACCCAGTAGAAAGTGCTCAATAAATCGTAGATGTCAGAGTAGAATCGACCTATATTTGGATTAAACTTAAAGTAGGGATAACAACTTATCTTAAGATCATAAAAATTAATAAGTTGTGTGCTGAATACTTAGCAATACCAACGGCTTTACTATAATAAGAAAAGTAATTTTCTTATTATAGTAAAGCTGTCTTTTTATTGAGAGTTAGGTTCAAATAGCTTTGATAATTGAAAAGCATGACTTACTCATTAACTTTTTATAGAGATATCAAAAAATTCTGATGAGTATTAAAAAGTCTATCCGATAAAAAGCGTGATATATCAGGGTAAGCTCAATCTTTTACAATGTGCTAAAAGAAACTATCAAACTCAACTATAGCTATAGGCTATTGATAGAAAAAAGCATAGCGTCTAGTCTCATAGTTCAAAAGTCTGTTATAGATGGTTCCATTATATCAGTCTGTTTTAAGTAGTCTGTTAATAGGTTTTTGGGGTGAAATAGCTGGTTCTGCTGGGGTATAGTCAAAGTTTCTTGCTATATATTTTGATGAGTTGAACCTAAAATATATGCTTTGATATTGACATAATCAATTAGACAGTGCGGTTGATTTTGAGCTTAACTTGTGACTTTTTCAAGAGGTATAGTCTTTAATTCTATTTTTTTGCATTCAAAAACTATTTCTGTATCACCTAATAAAAATAGTGAATGTATGATATTACTATCAGGCATTACGTCTACTTCATGTACCATTATGGTGATTGGTAATATACAACAATTGATATTAACATTCACAATACCGAAATAGATGATTTCTATTAAATCTTTGCCTTGTCTTTGCTCGATCTTCAACGAAATCCTATCATTTTCTAAATCATAATAAATCGTCTGGATTATGCCTTTATTAAGCGTCTTCTCTCTATTATCTATTCCGTTTAAATCACTTGATAAAATCGGGCTTAACTCATCCCTATGTTTAAGTATCTTAGGAACTACTTCATGATAGTAGTACGTAAAATCCCAAGTATGCTCTCCATAAGAATTTACAAAGTGTTTGATGTATTTCATTATAACTATCCTTACATCTGACCCTACCGTTAATCTAGTAGGAAGTAACTTGAAAAATTTTCATCATATAGTAGTTCGATGCCTGTATAGCGCACCGATCACGAATAGAATATGTATGGTAGGTACACCATGAAGTACACTGTGACTATTTCAGCGAGTTAAAACGTTGATACCATTAGCCCACAGCCAAATATTCAAGTCCTCACTAGGGTACTGTATCCTTTTCACTCTATAAAATCCATAAAACGCCAAACCCAGTAATAAAAGAATGCTATAAATATAATAAAACCCGTATTCATATACGTATTCATACCCTTTATAGTGTCTAAAGTCCCCTGATAAGTGATTACCTCATTAATTTCAGCTTCGACATCTTCCACATTAAGACTTACCATCTGTCTAATTCCATTATGAAACCCTAGAAAATCTTTCTGTATATACCACCCTATCACGGCTTTTTTACCTTCAATAGGTTCTAAATATTTGAGCTATGCTGAAGAAACCGTACAACTAAACTTGGTAAACTAAGCGTATTAACTGGAGTTTACCATGACCAAGAAAGTAAGAACCTACAGTGACGAATTTAAAGCAGAAGCCGTTAAGAAGATAGCAGACAATAACGGTAATGTTTCAGCCACAGCCAAGCAACTTGGCATAGCGATGCAAACGTTATCGAACTGGCAGAACAAAGCCAATCAAGGCAAGCTTATTGGCACAGAGCAATATGATCCTGATCTTATGAGTGCTCTTCAAGAAATAAAGCAGCTCAAGCGGCAGCTTAAAGTAGCTGAAGAGGAGCGCGAAATTCTAAAAAAGGCGACGGCGTACTTTGCAAAGCACAGCTAGTCAGGTACGCCTTTATCAAAGATAACCAGCACTTCTTTAGCATCACCACTATGTGCCGCGTGCTAAGTGTTAAGCATTCAAGTTACTACGACTGGCTGGGTCGTAATCTCAGCGACCAACAGATACATCGCAATCAGTGTGAACTACTGGTTAAAGTCGCTCATACTCAGACCAAGCAGTGCTATGGCGTAGATCGACTGCATGCCCACCTAAGAGCGCAAGGGTACGATATCAGCCAATATATGGTTAGGAGCATCAAAGAAGAATACGGCATTAAATGCCGTCTTCACAAGCGCTTTAAAGTCACCACTGACTCCGATCATAACAAGCTGGTTTATCCAAACGTGCTGGATCAGAAGTTTGATGCAAACCGTCCTAATGAAGTATGGGTAAGCGATATTACTTATATCTGGACTGCTGAGGGCTGGCTGTACTTGGCAGGCGTTAAAGATTTATACACCAAAGAGCTTGTTGGTTATGCGATCAACAAACGCATGACTGCTGATTTAGTATGCCGTGCACTCAATATGGCAATTAAAAATAAACGACCCAGCAAAGGGCTAATCGTTCACTCTGACAGAGGCAGCCAGTATTGCAGCCATGCCTACCACAAGATCGTTAAGCAGCATCAGTTTACAGGTTCAATGAGCGCTAAAGGTAATTGCTTCGACAATGCTCCAATAGAAAGCTTCTGGGGCGTCTTAAAGAATGAGCTGGTATATCACCAGGATTATAAGACTAGATTTACAGCTATCAACGATATCATTAGATACATCGAGCTGTACTACAACCAAACAAGGATTCAAAAGGGCTTGGGCTATAAATCGCCAAGACAGGTGTGGTTTGATTATTATCGTCAGGCTGCGTAACTAAAATCTCCCAAGTTTAACTGTACGGAATTGACAGCAGGGATCATTTTTTGCCAAAACAAGAGGAGCCAGTGTCAAAAGCTGAGTAGCTGCACCCATATACTTCTTTACGGTTAAGGTCATTGAGATCTAATAACATAAAAATGTGATTTCCCTCACCAACATTCAAACTACCTACAATACCTTCACTATAATTAAGCTCAGACTCTAAAGGGAAGTCTCTACCTTGCCAACTCAGTATTGCCCAAGCTATTAGCGATATCCAAGTTAATAGCAGAATGACTATTTGAACTTTTCTAGTTAATGTTAATACTTTGAATTGCTTCAGTCGTCTTGTTAAGTGTCTCACTCAGTATCAAGCCCTTTTACCAAATCTGCCATTAAATCCTTATCCGTTTGTCTGCTCAAAAAATCCAACAGATTATCGGCTGTATATTCCCTTAAACCGTCTAATGAATCCTTCTCTAAAGCATCTACAAGAACAGCACCCAGTAGTATTTTTTGCTGTGTCAGCTTCTTATCTAATTTCTGTTTTTCTTCTAAATCACCACTATCCAGCAAGCTCATATTTTCCCTTAAACTAGCAAATCTATTTATTCCGATAACCAAGCTCATTTTAAAAGAATTTAATGTAAGAAACTTAACTCAAAATAGATAGCTTTTCATCTGTAATGAGCATCATATGAATAAAAAACCGTAGTAGCGGTGAGTATTGCCATTTGTTCATCTGCTCTCTATGGTCTTGACTAGCAATACCGATATGGAGAGCATTTTTCGACTCATTAGATTGTTGCTTAATGTCTTGATAATCAGTAGATGACATAGTTTGCATCAATAGATCTTCGTTGCTACTTACCAGCCAACGTTTCAAAGGCAGCAATTTCTCAGCAATATCAATGAAACGCTGCAATTCTTTTTCATCTCTTTTTCCAAATGGTAGGTATGCTCTGCTAACAGACAGTTTTTCACGACATATCTCAATAAACCAAGTCCAGTCAGTCTCTGATTTTTCTCGTAGACGATAGGCATTACTTAACAAAAGCGAGAGCAATCTTAAATCACTTTGGTATTGAATGTTCAGTGGACTCAGTACAGGGGTATTTGAATCTGATAGCTTAACAAAGCGAGGTTTGCCGCGTTTGGTAGTGATAGCGGCAACCTCGCTTGCACGTTCTATTAGAACCTTTGCATCGTGAATAGAGATATTTGCTAACTGGGCTGCTTTACTTAAAGGCAGCTCTTCATCATAGGCCTGTAATAGCAGCTGTACTCGATTTAGACCATAACGACCAAACAATTCATTATTGGCTGGCGTATTGGTACTCAAGAGAAATTTCTTATCACAGTTCTCTATCGTAAATTTTGGTGACTTGCGTTTGCCTTCTATAATATTTTTAAATAAAAGTGTACGAATACTAGGTATGCTGACGCTACTATTACGAACATTCGCATTATTTTCCTTAAGCTTTTTGTTTGTAAACCCTGTTACGTTATACAGCGTCCGCTCTGGCAATGTTATATCTGCTTTACTAAGCGCATAGGTCGCCATCAGTGTGGCAAAGTGGTTGTAATACTCAAAGCTCCGCTCAGGCGATAAGTGTCCCATAATACCTGAGAGAGCATACCAGCGATCTTGTGCATTGATATGCTCTCCGAGTATGCCTTGTTTGATGCGAAGTACATCGCTTTCGTCATAATCGGTAAGGGCTTCTACGAGATCTGAATGGCCTACTAGCACCAGAGATAGGTTACTCACTGCCGTATGCCTAAACCCATGAAAAGTATGGTCTGTAACATTATCAGCTACCGATATGTCTTTTAAGATTCGTTTGAGTAACTTTAACGGAACATGGTCATCAATAGGGCGTTGCTCTGATGATAAGGTAAAGATAAATTTGTTTGAATTGCCGCCGATATTACTTTGCACAAAGTTAATAAAAAAACTCAGTTCATTAGGCTTTAAGAGGGCAAATAAGGGAACGCGGCGAATACTACTTTGAGTCTTAGTGGGACGATAGCTATTGGGCCTGATCACCACTGAGGGTGTGGCTGCCTTTAGACCTTCGATGTCATTATACTTAAGTCCTAACAGCTCTTTTTTGCGCATCCCAGTACGATAGACTAAGATAAATAAAAGCGCGAACATCTCCCGCTCCAATATATCTACAGAACCCAGTATCTGCGTAATAATGGCTTGGTACGCTTGCGGTGATATCAGCTCCGCACGTACACGCCGACCATTTTTGGAGTGTTGGAAGTTCACGGAGGGTAGGTTGTATTTGTCCTTAGCGAAATTGTGCATACTCTTCAATAAATTGGCAGAGTATCCAATGTCAGTATTGTTACGTACGACAGCTTTGTACTCTAAAATATCTTCATAGAGCTCTTCAAACTCTTCCTCTGACCAAATATCAAGCGGCTGCGCTGTTGTAAAATATAGCCATTCATAGCCTATAGCTCTAAGATATTTCAAAATAGTTACGTTGTTCGGTGGTCCTTTTCGGCTTAGCAAACTGAGTACCCAATCTAATAAAATCTTTTCACTTAAGTCATCGTATTGCTTATAACGTTTTTGTACTCTTTCGATAAGGGTAGGCGGCTTTTTACTGGTTTTTTGCTTTTTCTGTTTTTCATCCATTTTGAAGTCTTTAGTCAGATTCATAATTAAATCAGACTTTCTAACCTCTATCTTTTTGGTAGAAAGGTTAGTTTTTTCTTTTTGATTAGTAGAGTTTTTGCTGATAGACAGCGTTAAAATATGTTCTAGATCATAAGGTTCATTTGTATGCTGATATTTCTGATTCAAAAACCAATAAAAGTCCTGCGTACTCAGTCCTGCAGTGTTATGCATACCTTGCAGTACCCCAACTGAGGCATGATCAATATCAGCGTCATCGAGACCCTCCCAGTAATAACTGGCGTAACGTAGAAACCTTAGAAAGGGAGGCAAGTCAATATTTAAAGGCTTGATCAAATCAGACAAAACCATGGTCAAGTATTGTTTGATCTTATCTTCTGACAGCTTGGCAATGATATGTGTGGTCTCTGCTGGACTGCTGCTTTTATGGTAATTCATCAACCAACACTGACTGACCATATCTACAACGATTTGCTTGGTGTTATAAAGCTTGTCACTACCTTCTTCGCGCTCGTTACCAAAGCACTTTTGCACAAAGCGCGGCGAGACCATTATCCTTTCTTTGATAAATGGCTGATATTCTTTGGTGAGCAATGAGATAAGCCACCCTTGAAGCATTTGTACCTCATTGATACCGCCATACACAATCCCTGAGAATATCAACCAGCCTATAATCTGATCTTGGCTATAATCGGCTGTTTGCTCCCAATGATGCTCTACGGCGCAAATAATTTTGACCAGCGCCTTACCGTCTTTTAACCAAGCTGTATTTGTAATTAGTGGATTAGTTTTAGTAGGCTGTGGCGCGATTATCTTAGGATAGTGATGCTCAGCAAACATATAGTGCTTATTTTGATAGTCAATGAACTTAACGATGACTTGCCAAACATGTTTGAGTGTTCTAGATGACTCGTAAGCTTTTGCAATTTTGTTTTCAATGATTGACTGAAACTCATCGAATCCTTCTTGGGACAATGGTTCCAATTGCCTGTAAAGCTCTATCTGAAACTGGCTTAAAGATTGACTCCAAGATAGCCATAACAAATCAAAATAATCGCTAGAGCTTGGCGAAAATGAAAAGATGCGCTCATTGGGCCAAAGCGCTTGTTGGTAGTATTTATTGAAAGACTGTATGAATCCGATACTTCCAGGATGAATCCTTTTCAATGACTCCCATTCGGTTTGTAAGTCGGCGAGTAGCTGTATCTCACGTGTCCTTGCCGTGTCACTGTTTTTGAGTATAGATGGGTAAGGCACGTAGCGTTTTTTTCTACCATCAAACTTTGCTAAGCCATCAATGATTTTTGGCAGCTGTATTTCATTTATTAGCATGATCAACCTCTGCAGTGCTTGTGCCGACATGATTTGACTTAGGGTAATGATTGATTGTGATATCTGATAACCCAAGCTGTGCTGCGATCTTTTCAAACACGGACGCCACACGCTTAATATCTGCTTTACTACTTGATGAGAAACGTCCCAATACTTCTTGACGAGCCTTTTCATGACCAATAACTGTGTTAATCAGCGATAAGGAAACGCCAAGATTTTCAAGCTGCGTACGAACAAAGTGGCGTGTCCAATAGGGATTGGCGTCAATGATGTGTTTGGTCATATGATAAGCATCGCCACGCTTAATGTCTTTAAGAGTAGGGGATTTAGCAGTAGGAGCTCGTTCATACAACAGCTTTAATAGTGCTTCATCATTACCCAAACGGATATTGTCAATGATAGCGCTGATGTCATGATAACCTTGATGCTTTGCCTGATAATTAATCAAATACGCTCTATAGTCTGTTAGATGGCGTATCAGTGTCGGGCATAGCGGAATGAGACGATCACTTTTGACCTTCTTAACAGGCTTGTCATTGATGAGCAGCCAACCCATATCAAGATCAATATCGTACATTCTGCCAAGACCGTTGTTTGGTCGCACGCCGGTTAAAAGGCAAAAGACAAACCATACAAAAATACTGGTTCTGTTAAAGTGCTCCTCATCGTTTGAACTTTGATCGGTCCAGTACTTCATCTCATTTATGATGTCGCAAACTGTTTCAATCTTCAACGCAAACCCTGAGCCCACCGTATATTTATGCCAAGCGGTGATATAAGTTAAGTCAAAATCACTGTTGCTATTAAGTATACACAGTGCTGATTTATAGTGAGCCATAAGTGCTTCGCTAGTGTGGCTACTATAGTACATCGCAGGAGCATGGGGCGCAGGCGTGCGACAGATGATATCGGCGATATGCGCATGACAATCAGGTGTATAACGAGAGAGCACGACATGTAGTGCGGTCTCTATACGATTGACAGACAGGTAAGGCAATCCAATGCTACTACGTAAGGCGGCAAGATAAGCTGTAAAATCTTCTTTTACCGGCAACTCGCAAGCAAGCAGGTTGTCTATCAGCCATGACGGCAGTGGAACTTTGATGGTATCAGAATGATTTTCATAATCCCCTTCGGCCAGCGTTTGGCTTGTCGATCTTTTAGTAATACCTAAACTGTGTTCAATGTAGTATTTTTTACCTTTGATTTTGAAAATATTAGGATGACCGATATAGCCGGGTATTAGTAAGGATTTGACTGGCAACCCAGTAATCATAGATAACAATAAAATACCAGCACAGGTTGTATCAGTCTCTGTTTCTAATAAGGTGCTTGCATCCTGGTTGAGCGCAGCAAATAATGCTTGGTAGCCGGCAAGGGAGAGTAAGCGCGTGTTAGAGTTGAGCGCAAGATTGCGCTGAGACATATAGTTTTGCTGTAGCGATAAATCTATAGTTTGGAGCGGTATAGAGTATTTGATTAACGGGTTTGGATATTCGCCATAGCTGACATAGGGTGCCTCATGGTGATCAATACGCTCTTCAAAGCTGGTGGTTAACCCGTTATGGCTTTCAATATTAGCTTCTAAAAATGCAAGATCTATGGCGATAGCGCTGTGTTCTATATCGTCACGTGTGCTACCCCATGCATCATTGCTGGACGTAGTATTCCAGTTATGCCTAGTTGCAATGGTGTCTACAGGATATTTTGATGTGTTATCTGCTAGGTTGATAGCTTTAACTTTAATGTTCTTAGGTAGCTTTTTACGCTTAGGTTTTGGCTTCTGTGGCACGTGCGCGTGTTGATAGGCAGTCGTTATTTTCTCTATTTGGCTGAGTTTTGCTTTTGCATCAGATTTATCCTTTGCTACTTCCTCAGTATCAGTAGCTGGGTTGTTTTTTAGCGCTACTAACGCGGATTGTCGCTTTTGTAATAGAGTATTAAATACCGACAATATACGCTCTATACTGATCTCAGTTTGAGCAATATCAGGAAGTGCCTGCCACAGCCACGTGCGTCTAGTAGATGCTGAGAACTGCGCCATTTTAAATTGCATGAGTATGTTTTTAGTGTCAGTTTTTTTGTCAAGGGTGATAAGTAAAGCTGCGGTGTGCATTGCTATGGATAACCAAACGAGCTGTTGCACTGATTGATTTAACTGCTGTTTGATGACGATATCCTGCATTAGGATAAGCAGTTGCAGAATCAGTGGTTTTTCTGCCAAATCTGTACGATTGATCTGCATATATTCATCGGAAACGGGTCTGGCTTGTAGGGCTTGTACAATCGCTATTGAAAAACCTTCAATCGCGTTTTCATTGGCCTGATAACTATCATGTACTGTGCTAACAATAGTGGAAATAGCGTCTATGACAGTTTTTGGGTAATCAAATGTTTTATCCTCTTTTAAAGCGTCAATAGTCTTTGTCAAAGTTTCCAATGGCATCTGTCTGTAGCTATATGAGGCGTTATTATTTTGACTCATGATAATACTCCAGAGCGGCGTTTATGATAAGTCTGCTCAGTAATATGCAGAAGCTCACAAAACTTCGTAACTGCAAAAATATTTTTGTTAAACAGCTGCTGATTCCTCTGTTTATCTAAGCTACTTTTGAGCTGTCTATAAATGAGTTTGATATCTAGCTTCTTGTTATGCTGAGCAATCAATTCAATCAGCTCATAAAAACTAAGCTCAAAATCAAAATCATCTTTTGGAATAAAGCTCACAGATACTTTTTGACCGAGTACATTAAAATCAACATCAGGACTTTTAATAAGGTGAAAAAGCTCAAAATTGTTGACCATAAACTGCTTCTTATCTTCCTTGATAAATAATGTAGGTCTAGTCAAAGCAGCGCTACGCTCAATTTTAAGGGCATCAGTAATAAACGGTCTGATATGACAAGTATAAATATTAAATAGATCAAGGACGCCTTCAAATATGAGCACAGGAGTTGTCTGCAGCTTGGCAACTGATAATGATTTTGATGGCTTCATGCATACCTCGCAAAGCTAATAGTTTATATGGTCGATAAGCTCTGTCTATTGACATCTACTCCTATCTTACTATTACTTGCGAGCAATTAAGTCTCAATTTTTCAACTACACGACAGAAGGTGACGCATCCTTTTGCTTTCAGGGTTACTTATAGAAGAGCTATGATAATTTGCTCTGAAGCGCTTTAGAAATGAGCTAGAGTTAGCAAGCACGTGGATAGGGTAGACAGAGTGGAATTCTAGGACAACGGCTTACGGATCTTAGATAGAGCTTTACCGGTATGCTGCTTAAATATTAGGATCAAGAGCTTATATGACATGGATGCAGATTGGTATGTGATCTTAGGACATAAAAAGAATTTTTTATTATTTCTCACCTCTTAAACCGCCTAACACTACTCACTACCACTCCAAACAGCTCAAGCGACCCTTTCACCACGATATCGGCATAGTTCTCATTATGAGCTCGTAAGATAATATGCTCACCGAGTATCAGTTGCTTGGCCGTAAAGCCATCATCGACTAGTGCAATCACGATATCTTTATTCCTAGCGCTTAATGAGCGATCCACAATCAAGATATCATTAGGATAGATACCCATATCGATCATGCTATCGCCTTCGACTTCTACCAAGTAGGTTGTCGTTGGGCTATGAATAAGTAGTGTGTTTAGATCAATGCGGTTTTGCACATAGTCCGTCGCTGGACTTGGAAAGCCTGCTTTAACTCTATCGCTGTATAAAGATAGCAATACCGTCTCACCTTCGTCAGTCAGCCTTCCTATTATCTTAACGCTCATTGAGTCCACCTTTGATTTAATCTACTTTGGGTATTTGGTTGATATTTGTGGTATAGCACGGCGATAGCATGTCGCGGCTCATTTTCCATGACTGCTTATCTTTAATGCCTTCGCTTGCGATAAACACAGCAGACTGCTGATTACTGTTTTGACCATATCTTTTATTGAGCTGATCCATAACGGCAATAACCTCTGCGCTCTTTGAGGCACTTTGTTGGTTGGTTTGATTGTCGCTACTATCGTCTGCAAACAAGTCAGGCTGTACCTCATCATGCGGGCAGATATCGAAGAGCATGACGCCAGCTTTGGCGTAGCGAACATCTTTTTTAAAGATCTGAGTCAATATCTGCCGAGCAGCGGCTACCATCACTCTAGTATCAGCGGTTGGGGTTATAAACTGACATTGTCCGGATATAGAGGTATAACTCTCTGTTTGACTAAACGAGCTATTCTTAGCAAAGACGCTTAAGTAATGACAAACACTGTCTTGTTTACGCAGCTTGCTGGCCGCTTTTGCCGCATGACTACAGACTGCTTGACTCAGCTCATCGGGGCAGCTAATGCGAGTGGAGAAAGAGCGAGAAGAGATAATCTGCTTCTTAGCCTCTACCGCCTCAATACCAAGACAGCTTTGACCATTAAGCTCTAAGCAGGTGCGCTCGAGTACCACCCCGAAGTGCTGTCTTATTTTCGCAGGCTCACAGACGGCGAGCTGATAAACCGTATGAATACCCATCTCATTAAGTCTGACCTTATAACGACGACCCACACCCCATACCTCACCAACATCAGTGATCTGCATGATACGTCTTATCCATCGAAGATTATCTAACACGCAAACGCCTTTAGTAGCGGGGTGCTTTTTAGCAGCATAATTGGCAAGCTTTGCCATGGTTTTAGTACTGCCCATACCCACACATACTGGAATGCCAGTATACTGCTCGACAATAGCTTTGAGCTTACGCCCATAGCTATCAAGATCCGTCATTGCAGTAGGATAATCAGCTAAGTATAAAAAGGCTTCATCGATAGAATAGACTTCAACAGTAGGACACAGCTTCTCAAGGGTGCTCATGACTCTGTGAGACATGTCAGCATAGAGGGTGTAGTTAGAGCTAAAGACGGTAACATCGTTTTGCGCGCAAAACTCTTTGACCTGAAAGTATGGTACGCCCATCTTGATACCGAGCTGTTTTGCCTCACTGGAGCGAGCGACCACGCAGCCATCATTGTTAGACAGTACGACCACTGCCTTACCTCTTAGATCAGGGCGAAAGAGCTTCTCACAGTTGGCATAGAAGCTATTGCAATCAACAAGAGCATACATGGCTGTCTCAGTAGATGGATGGCATAAAAAAAAGCATAACCAATCACGAGTATTTACGTGATCAGAGATGCCTTTGATTGTAGAGATAGCGAGCTTGAAAATTCAAGAGCGAATAAAGGGTAGACGACGATGGTT